>JAZTXK010000068.1:0-95133 GCA_045636385.1 Eubacteriales bacterium | reverse complement strand
ACTTGGTGCCAAAGCAGAAAACCTGATGCACGTGCTTGACAGCATCTCGAAGGGTATCAATCCCTTCGGCGAGGGCGGAGAAATCCGCGATGAGGTCACCCGCGCGATCGGATTTATCAAGCGCGATACAGCGATCCCGATGGTTGAAGTCCGCCTTCCCGCGCCCGATGACGGCAACAAAACCCGCCTCGGCGGTGCGCCGATCGACGTTGACGTTCCACTCGACCGTGAAGGCAAGCGCATGTTCCTGCTTGCCGCGATCTGGTGTTCCGAGGTTCGCGGAGTGCCCGATTTTCCCGAAAAAGGCGTTCTGCGCTTCTATATTTCGGGCAACGATTACTACGGACTCGACCTCGACGAGCCCGCAGCTCAGAAGGATTTCCGCGTTCTTTACGACGAGGACGAGGACAAATTCGATCCCACCCTCCGCGACGATCCCGAACTTCCCGACGATTTCCCCATCCGCCACGCCTTCCCCGTCCGTCTTACCCCCGCGATGGGAAGTATGCTCTCGAGCGACTACCGCTTTGAAGAGGTTGTCGATTCCGCGCTGAAAAAGGCGGGATTTGAAAACGGCTCGGATGATCTTGAGGACGAGGAATTCGATCTCATCTATGAAGAAAACAGCTACGGCGGACACCGCATCGGCGGTTATCCCTGCTTTATGCAGGACGATCCGCGTGACGTAGGCGAAAACCTCCGCAAATATGACACGCTTCTGCTCCAGATCGTCAGCCACACAATGCCCGACGCTTCGGGCAAGGAAGAAGTACTCATAATGTTCGGCGACGAGGGCGGATGCCAATTCTTCATCCCGCGCGACAAGCTCCGCGCACGCGACTTCTCCGACGTTATGTATAACTGGGATTGCGCATAAAATTAAAAAAGGCATTAAGGTATTATGGAAACGATATTTTACTACATCGGTCAGGCACTCGGCATAATCGCCGTAGTTCTCGGGTTCATCTCATTTCAGATGAAAACGCCGAAAGGCATACTGGCTTTTCAAATCACCATCGCGTTCATATTCGCGTTGCACTATCTCTTCATCGGCGCACCCGGCGCGGCGGCACTCAATCTCTTGGCAGCGGTCAACAATATCCTCTACTTCTTCCGCGCAAAACGCGGCGGCAAGGGCTGGTTCGAGCCGATCTTCTACGTCGTTATGGTCACCGTGACGACCATCCTGACCTGGGAGGCGTGGTACTCCATCATCCTGATGCTCGGTCTTTACGGCACCGCAGTAGGTCTCTCGCTCTCCGACCCGCAGAACACGCGCAAGGTAATGCTCGTCAAAGCGCCCCTCTGCCTCATCTATAACGCCTTCGTCCTCTCGATCGGCGGCGTGGTTTACGAGAGCGCGGTATTGGCTTCGGCGATCATCGGACTTATTCGAAATCGCAAAAAAAGCACTTGACACATCAGAAAAACTGTGATATACTAAAATAAAAATTTTATAAATCAAGGAGGATCTTTCAATGAACCGTTTGGAAGGAAAAGTTGCCATTATCACGGGCGGTAACTCGGGCGTAGGAGCCGCTACCGCACAGAAATTTGCCGCTGAGGGCGCAAAAGTCGTCATCACAGCGCGCCGCGAAGCACAGCTCGAAGAGGTTGCCGCAAAGATCCGCGAAGCGGGCGGCGAGGTTCTTCCCGTCGTCAGCGATATATCCAAGGCAGAGGATGCCAAGAGAGTCGTTGCCGAGACTATGGCAAAATTCGGCAAGGTCGATATTCTCATCAACAACGCGGGAGTTCTCGACAACGGCCTGAAGGCTATCGACAGCGTTGACGATGACGATATCAACCGCGTTATCGACATCAACACCAAGGGCACCATCTGTATGACCCGCGAAGCTACTATCGAAATGGCAAAAACGGGCTACGGCTCGATCGTAAACGTAGCGTCCGTAGCGGGCGTTATGGGATGCGGCGGCGCGGCTTACGTTGCGTCGAAGGCTGCTGTTATCGGTCTGACAAGACACACCGCACTCCGTTTTGCAGGCACTAACGTACGTTGCAACGCAATCTGCCCCGGCACTATCGTCACCCCCATGGTCGCAGGAATGAATCCCGCGAATATGGATATGAACATCTTCGGTCAGATGATGAAGCACAACGACCTCAAGGTTCAGCCCTGCATGCCCGAGGACGTAGCAAACATGCTACTCTTCTTCGCCTCCGACGAATCGAGAGCCATCACGGGTCAGACTATCGTTACCGATTTCGGATCCACCCTCTAATCAAAACAAACGACAACAGCAGCGGGAAAGTTTTCGTCCACCTTTTTCAAAAGGTGGCGCCGTCAAGGGCGCGGAGCCCTTGTCGCCCTCCGCAGAGGGCGAAACACCCCTAATGCGCTTCAAAACGGCGGCGCCCCGCCGACGTTTTGGAAATAGAAAGACCTACCCCTCGCGGGTAGGTCTTTGTATTTCGTTCCACATATTATTCATAATATAAAAGGGTGAATTAAACGCACCTCCCGCGAGGGGAGGTGCGTTTAATTCCAATCGGTCGGCGGGGCGCCGCCCGCTTGAAGCACAAGGGGAAGTTTCGCGCTCTGCGGAGCGCGACTTAAGGAACTTTTTTGAAAAAAAGTTCCTTAAGAATCTTCAAAAAACTTATCGCTGATTTTATTTGGTGGTTTCGGCAATAAACTCGTCGATACGATCAGCAATCACCTGCAAACTCGTGCGCCAGAATTCGGGCTTTGTCAGGTCGATATCCGCGATCTTTGCGACGTTTTCGACGCTCTCGACGGTGGTCGCCTTGAGAAGTGCGCGGTATTTGGGCAGGAATGCGTCTCCTTCCTCAAGATACTTTGCGTAAAGTCCGCGCGAGAAGAGTCCGCCGAAGGCGTAGGGGAAGTTATAATAGCTGAGTCCCGCGCTGTAATAGTGGCTCTTGCAGCACCACATATAGGGGTGCAGATAATCGGGATCAAGACCCTCGCCGTAAGCCTGCTTCTGTGCATCGAGCATGATCGCTTCAAGCTCGTCGGCAAACATAAACTTATTCTTTCTGCGGCGGATGACCTCGTCCTCGAAGAGGAATCTTGAATAAATATCAACGATGATCTGTGCGCAGTCCTGGATCTGGCTTTCGATGAGCGCGATCTTCTCGCCGCCCTCCGCCTTCTTTATCGCATCGTTTACAATGATAAGCTCGTTGAAATTCGATGCGGTCTCGGCGACGGGCATCGTGTAACCGGTATTGAGCGGGCGGTGGCTCTCGATCTGCTGACCGTGGTATGCGTGACCGAGCTCGTGCGCGAGAGTTACGACCGAGCCAAAGCTGCCCGAGAAATTGGTAAGGATTCTACTCTGACCGAAGAAGGGCAGGTTCGAGCAGAACGCGCCGCCGACCTTGCCCGCGCGAGGATAAAAGTCGATCCAATCCTCCTTGAACGCGCGGTCAACCATCTCTGCGAGGTCGGGCGCGAAGCTTTCGAAATGCTCAACGAGGTATTTGTGCGCCTCCTCGACCGTAAAGGTCTGCGCGCTCGCGTCGCCCATCTGCGCGTAAAGCTCATACCAGGGCAGACCGTTTTCATATCCGAGAAGCTTTGCCTTGTGGCGCAGATATTCGCGGAATTTGGGCATATACTCGCGCATCGCCTCGAGCATAGCGTCGAGCGTTGCCTTTTCCATGCGCGAATCCTCGAGAGTCATCGCAAGCGGATCGGCATATCCGCGAAGCTCCGCTTCGGTATTTACCTGCGACTTGATGCTGTTGAGCGCGAACGCGATCGGATCGCGGATCTTCTTGTAGCAGTCAAGCTCTGCCTCGTATGCTTCCTTACGGACGCTTGCATCGTCGCTCTCGGCAAGTCCGCGGATAGCGGAAAGAGTAGTCTTCTCGCCCTTGTAATCGACCTCAACGTTTGCGGTGAGATAGGAGAAAAGATCGCCCCACGCTCTGCCGCCGCTGATATTGAGCTTTGCGAAAACCTCCTCTGCTTCGTCCGAGAGAGTGTGCGAGATCGACTGCTTGATCTCCGCGAAGTAAAATCCGTACTGCGAAAGAACTTCGTCGTCCACGATAACGGCGTCGATATCCTCGATCGAGCCTACGAACTTGTTGTAAGCCACGTTCACTTTGGCAAGCGACGCCATCATTCCCTGGATCTTGGTCATATAGACCGCGCCCGCGGTGTCGGATGCGTTCGCCGAGCGGCGAAGACTGAAAAAGCCCATAAGACGGCGCACGAGAACGCCCATCTGCTCCTTCGCGTCTACAACACGGCGAAGGCTTTTTGCGGGAGCGGACGCATCGAGCGCGGCAACCGCCGACTTGTACTCTTCAACGCACTCCTCAAGCCGCTTCATATCAAGCTCCAGCGCGGGATCATCCGCGCCCTTATAAAACACGTCAAGTGACCATTCGTTATACATTTTTATATCTCCTTAGGGTAAATTTTCTTCATTATACAATAAAATCGTTCCGATTACAATAGAAAAACGCAAAAATTTCGCTTTTTTTCTCAAGTCTATTGCTTGCGGGGGTAATATATGGTATAATTAACACATCATCCGAAAGGAGCGAGACAATGAAACTCAAATATCTCGGAACTGCGGCAGCCGAAGGCTTTCCCGCTTTATTCTGTAACTGCAAATACTGCAATGAGGCACGCGAGCTTGGCGGCAAGAATATCCGCACGCGTTCGCAATCGCTTATCAACGACGATCTTCTGATCGACTTTCCCGCCGACACATACCACCATTTTCTCACCCACGGCATCGAGGGCGACAAGATCAAATATCTGCTGATCACCCACGCGCACTCGGACCATCTTTATTCGCGCGATCTTTTCAGGCACTACGGCTGTTACGCTCACGATATGCGCGCGCCCGTGCTTGAGCTCTATTGCTCCTCCTACGCCGCCTCCACCCTTGGTGGCGATATACCAAACGTGCACGTCAATATCATAAAGGCGTACGAAACCGTCGAATTCGGCGATTACCGCGTAACTCCCCTCCCCGCGCGCCATATGCCGGGCGGCGAGCCCTTTAATTACATCATCGAATGCGGCGGCAAGGCTCTGCTTTACGCGCACGATACGGGATACTTCTTCGACGAGGTCTTCGATTTTATCGCCAAGAGCACAATTTGCTTCGATATGATCAGTATGGACTGCACCAACGTCGATATTCCCATCCCCGACACGGGCTCGCACATGGGCTTCCCCAATATTGAGCGCGCAGTTGAAAGACTTCGCACGCTCGGTGCTGTCGATGCCAATACCGCTATTTGCGTAAACCACTTCTCGCACAACGGAAATCCTCTGCACTCCCACCTCTGCGAGCGCGCCTCGGAATACGGTTATTTCGTATCCTACGACGGATGTGAGATCGAATTTTAGGAGAAAATATGGAACCTCTGCACTTTTTATACGTCATTCTCGTCGGCTTCGGCGCGGCTTTCGTTCAGCGAGTCAGCGGATTCGGACTCGGCATCTTCGCGATGATGTTCCTGCCGCATTTTCTGCCCTCGCACACGGCGGCGGCAACGATATCCTGCATTTTTTCCTGCTACACGACCACCTTCAATTCGATCAGATACCGCAAAAACGTTGCTTATAAGACCGCGATCCCTATGCTCGCGGCGGCTCTGATCTCGATTCCCGTGGCGGTCTATTTCGCCGCGAAGGTCTCGGCAAAGATCTTCGAGATCTTGCTCGGCTCGGTGCTCGTTATCCTCAGCGTTTATTTCCTTTTCTTCAATAAGAAGATAAAGATCAAGCCGACAGTCCCGAACGGCATCGTTGCGGGAACTCTCGGCGGTGCGCTCAACGGTCTTTTCTCAACGGGTGGACCTCCCGCGGTCCTCTATCTGACCAATGCAACGCCCGACAACGTCACCTATTTTGCCACGATCCAGTTTTATTTCTGCCTGACGAATCTCTACGCGACGGCAAACCGCGCGATAAACGGTCTCATAACCGCCGATCTGCTCATCTACGGCGCCGTCGGAATCATCGGCTGCATTGCGGGCGACCTCCTCGGCAGAAAGATATTCGATAAGCTCGATGCGCAAAAGATGAAATACGTTATTTACATAGGAATGATAATCAGCGGAATTCTGATGCTGTTTTAATCAAAAAACGCCCCGACGAAAAATCGGGGCGTTTGATTTATTTTATTCCGCTCTCGGTGTATATCCCTGAGAAATGATGAAGTTGACGTCCTCGTCGGTCAGGTCTGCGGGGCTGCCGTTTTCAACGTAGATAAGTCCTTCCACCAAAACACTCGGATCTGTGAGGTCTACCACATCTTGGTGGTACACTCTTATGACGTCGCCCATTCCCGACGTGCCGGGCTGAAGATTTTGCTCTTCGTCAATAAGCTTGACTATCAGTCTGCGGCCGTCTGACAATGCCGTAAGAAGGAAGGGGGTGTCGTCGCCTTCAACGTAAACGAGTCTGCCCTCTTTTACCTGTCCGGGAACCACCTTGCATTCCTTGACGTCCTCGTCGCCGGCGCGCCTCGTATTCAGCATGATGCAATCACCGACCGCTATCGGTCTCTGGGCAGGGGCAATCATTTTCGTATTGCCCTTTATGACGAAATTTGATTCCACGTCGCCATAGATCGTAACGATCGCGGTTTCTCCTTTCGCATTTTCATACACATCTATAACGAAGCCCTTATATTCGTAATCAATCTCATCCACTCTGCCGCAAGCGCTAAGTAAAGCGGTCAGCGCGACGAGTGCCAATAAAACAGATATTATCCTTTTCATTTTCATTTTTGCCCTCCTGAAAAATTTCCGTTTCCATTATAGCATAAATCAGCCCGAAAATCAATAATTTTTCAAAAAAACTATTGCCATCCGCTCTCCGATATGGTACAATAAAGAAAACTCAAAAAGGAGATGAATAAATGAAAAGAGTCATATCCGCCATCCTTTGTCTGATCACCGTACTTTCGTTACTTTCCCTCTCCGTATCGTCCGCAGATACGAAAAATGGTATCACGCTCGAGAGAATGAAGAGCAACGGTGTGGATCATCCCGTTGGATACTATAACACAGAAAAGCGCTACGAAAAGATGCCCATCACCTTCGAGGCGTGGGTTTACATTCCAAAGAGCGTCTATTCCGCACGCGGAGGCGTTATCCTCGGCAACTACCAAAGCTTCTCGAAGGACGATTTCGTCAATTTTGAGATACATACGAACGGTGTTCCGCGTCTTCTCTTCTGCGACCCGAGCGGAACGATGCACGATTTTAAATTCTCCCGCGCCCCCGTCCCCGCGGACAAGTGGACTCACGTTACCATAGTTTACGGTACGGGAACCGACAACAAGCAGATTTCATGCTACATCAACGGTCAGCTCAAGCAGAAAACCGCCGTCCAGGAATGGTACGCGGCTCCTATTGAGGCGCTCGACAATATGATCTGCCTCGCGGGCGACTACCGTGCGCTCAACGAGCAGGGCTTCCGCGGCACTCTCGGTGACGTTTGGGTTTATTCCGACGTCCGCACTAACGAAGAGATACGCTCCGATTACCAAAACGGCCCCGATCTCAATGACAGCGAGCTTATGATGTTCTACGAGCTCTCAAAGGCACAATCGAAATCCGACGTTCCCGACGCAAGCGGTAACGGCTACGATATGACCTATTCCCGATACTTTCTGACCGAGGAAGAAATGAAAGCGATCCGCGATGAGGACGAGTATGAATACGAGTATGCCATCGCCTTTCTTCCCGACATTCAGTATATGACACAAAGCTACCCCGGTTCGCTTAAGATAATGATAGATTATCTCGTAAATAACGGAAAGACCAAAAATATTCAGTACATCATCGGTCTCGGTGACATCACCAATTCGAACAGCGAAAAGGAATGGTCTACCATCCTCCGTCAGACCAACCGCCTCAACGGCTATATCCCCTACGCCCTCACCCCCGGTAACCATGACGGCATCAACAGCGGAAGCAAGGAGGCACTTGATAAAGCTTACGCAAAAAAGACCGGCTACTACTATCAGCTCGTTGACTTGAACGGCGGCTTCTTCGACAAAGATTCCGTCCGAAACACCTACCATACCTTTACCGTCGGAGAAGTAGATTACCTCGTTATAGTTCTTGACTTCGGCGCGACCGACGATATCCTTGCGTGGGCAAGCGAGCTTCTTGACTCGCATCCCGAACACCGCGCGATCATCACGACTCACGGCTATCTCAACGCCGACGGCACCACCCTCGACTCAAACGATTACGCATCCCCCGACGAATACGTCAGTACCCTAAACAGCGGCGAGGATATCTGGGAAAAGCTCGTCAGCAAGCACGAAAACATCGCTATGATCGTCAGCGGTCATATGCACCACGACACCATCGTCGTAACTCCCCGCGAGGGCGACGCGGGCAATACGGTTTATCAGATCCTTATGGATCCGCAGACATCCTGTAAAATGCTCGGCGGCCTCGGTGCGATCGGTATGATGTACTTCACCGCCGACGGTAAGCACGCAAAGGTTGAGTACTATTCCACAGTCTTTGAAAAATACTTCTGCGAATCTAACAAAACGATCAAATTGACATTCGGCGAGGATGAGCCCGAAGAAACCACAGCACCCGAAACGTCCTCCGCGCCCGTAACTGTCCCGCCCGCTGAGTCAACCGATACCGAAGCGACCGTTGAAAAATCGGGTTGCGGCGGTAGCATCTCCGCGGCGTCAATCGCTCTCATCATTCTCTGTATCCCCATTTTCACAAAAAGCAAAAAACGCAGTTTCTGACACTTACAGCATAAATATTTAATACGGACGGCTTTGTTATGAAAGAATTTTTCCATTATTTTTTCGGCGAAGGAACGGAGGTTGAATTTTCCCTCTTCACCTTTGCCCACCTCGCTCCGATACTCGTCGGTATCGGTATCATTCTCTTGATCTATTTCAATCGCGATAGGCTCGCGGCCTCCGAAAACGAGCACCGCTTCAGATACGCCATCGCCTTTACGATGATAATCTCGGAAATGGCGTACTATTGGCGCCTTGTCGGCATCCCCGAGCTCGAAAAGAGCCCCCAGGCGAATCTTCCCATAGCCGTTTGCGGATGGCTCGTAATCCTCGGCTGCTTTATGGTAGTCGGCAAAAATCAGTATCTTTTCGATATCTGCTATTTCTGGGCACTCTGCGGAACGACCTTTGCGCTGGCAACACCGACAGTTCTCACCTACGCAGGCCCTACGCGCTTCCGCTTTTATCAGTTCTGGACAGAGCATCTGATCGGCTACGTCGGAATCTTTTATCTGATCTTCGTCCATAAGATGCGACCGAATTTCAAATCTATGCGCCGCTCGTATATCTGGCTTGCGATTCTCGCGGTCATTGCCTATATTACGAACGTCATAGTGGGCGACGGAGCAAACTACCTCTTCCTTGCGCGCCCCGAAGCAGCCCCCTCGGTACTCGATATCCTCCCTCCCAACTTCTTCCTCAGAACTCTCATCATGGCGTCTGTGATAACCGCACTCTACTTTCTCGCCTATCTGCCGTGGTATCTTATCGACAGAAAAAATAAAAAAATATAAACGTAATTTTTAACGTCAATAACAATTTGCCTCTTTCTTTTTCCCCGCCCGCCCTCAGGTTCTTCCGAGGGCGGGCACTTTTTCAACTTTTTTTGTAAAAACACTTGACAAACTGAGAAAAAAGTGGTATAATTTTATCACTTTAACAAGGTAAAGTAGTAAACCACCAAAATCAAGAAAGAAGGACTTTTTCCATGAAAAAACTTATTGCTGTACTTATGGCTCTCACAATGCTCACCACCGCGTTTGCATCCTGTGCCGGCGGCGGAAGCTACGATGATCTTATGATCCTTGACCTCGGTCTTGAGCGCGAATATTTCGGTATCGCGTTCCGCACAGGCTCCGACCTCACCAGAATGGTTGAGGATATCACACTTGAACTTATCAACGACGGCACTCTCGCTGAGCTTTCGACCAAATATGAGGTCGGCGCTGTCGGCAAGGACGATTACACCCCCAAGGCTGATCCCTGCACGGGAAGCGGCGACTACGATTACGTTAAGGCTAACGGCAAGCTTGTGATCGGTATCACCGACTATAAGCCTATGGACTATAAGGACGAGAGCGGTGAATGGATCGGATTTGACGCAGATTACGCGCGCGCAGTTTGTGCAAAGCTTGGCGTTGAGGCTGAATTCAAGGAGATCGACTGGGACTACAAGCTTATGGCTCTCGAATCCAAGGATATCGACTGCATCTGGAACGGTATGACCATCACCGACGCTATCGAGGCTGCCGCTGACTGCACCGCTCCCTATATGTATAACACTCAGGTAGCCGTTATCAAGAAGGCTAACGCTGATAAGTACAAGACCCTCTCCGATCTTCAGGGCGTAAGCATCGCGGCTGAGGCAGGCTCTGCAGGCGAGGGCGTTATCCTCTCCATCGACTCTCTCGCAGGCGGACTCAAGGGCGTAACCGCACAGACCGACGCGCTTCTCGAGGTTCTCTCGGGTGCTTCCGAGGCGGCAATCGTTGACCTTACCCTTGCAAAGGCTCTGATCAAAAACTAAAGAAAGTAAAATTGCCCGGCGAGCCTATTGGCAACCCGGGCAATATTTAAGGCTATGGAACAGTTCATTAATATTACTCTCGACCTTTTGGTCGGATTCGGAGAAACGCTGAAGATCTTCTTCGTCACGCTCGCCTTCTCCCTTCCCCTCGGACTCATCATCGCATTCGGCTCGATGTCAAAATTCAAGCCGCTTTCCGCGCTGACAAGAGGTTTCGTATGGGTTATCCGCGGAACTCCGCTTATGCTCCAGCTTATCGCGGTCTATTACGGCCCCGGTCTGATCTTCGGTCAGGTGCTTCTGACCTCGGTTTCCGCCGTATACATAACCTTCTCGATCAACTACGCCTGCTACTTCTCCGAGATTTACCGCGGCGGAATCGAATCGATCTCGAAGGGGCAGTACGAGGCGGGACAGGTTCTCGGTATGACCAAGCGCGAGACCTTCTTCAAGGTCGTGCTTCTGCAGGTAGTCAAGCGCATCATCCCGCCGATGTCGAACGAGATCATCACACTCGTCAAGGACACCTCGCTTGCGCGTGTCGTAACCTACTACGAACTCATCTACTTCGCGCAGAGATACATCAAGAATGCGGGACTTCTCTGGCCGCTCTTCTACACCGCCGTTTATTATCTCGTATTCACCGCGCTTCTGACCTTCCTATTTGGAAAGCTTGAAAAGAAGCTCAACTATTTCAATTAAGGAGATCTGAAAATGAATATTCTTGAAGTTAAAGATCTCCGCAAGCGTTTCGGAGACAACGAGGTTCTCAAGGGCATCGATCTTTCGCTGAAAAAGGGCGAGGTTCTGTCTATAATCGGTTCGTCGGGAGGCGGTAAGACCACGCTTCTGCGTTGTCTCAACTTCCTTGAGATCGCCAACAGCGGCGAGATATCCGTAGCCGACAAAACCGTATTTTCCGCCACCGAAGGCGAAAAGCCCGTAGTAACCCCCGAGGCACAGCTTTCCTTCGGTCTTGTATTCCAGCAGTTCAATCTTTTTCCGCAGTACAGCGTCATCGAAAACCTGATGCTTGCCCCCAAGCTCCGCGCAAAGCGTATGGACACGGGCGAAAAGATTGATGAAATCGAAGAAAGAGCGAAAAAGCTGCTCGCCACCGTCGGACTTACCGAAAAGGCAAACGAATACCCCTGCCGTCTTTCGGGCGGTCAGCAGCAAAGAGTCGCGATCGCAAGAGCACTTATGCTCTCCCCCGACATTCTCTGCTTCGACGAACCGACGTCATCCCTCGACCCCGAACTGACGGGTGAGGTG
The DNA here is from genome assembly GCA_045636385.1 of Eubacteriales bacterium. Taxonomy (GTDB): domain Bacteria; phylum Bacillota; class Clostridia; order Oscillospirales; family CAG-272; genus CAG-390. The sequence continues at coordinate 83,304 of JAZTXK010000068.1, read as the reverse complement.
CTTCGCGTTATCCGTTCCCTCAAGGACTCGGAGCGCACGATGATCATAGTCACGCACGAAATGGAATTCGCCCGCCACGTCTCCGACCGCGTGATCTTCATCTCGGACGGAGTCATCGAGGAAGAAGGCACACCCGACGAATTGTTCGGCAACCCCAAGAGCGAAAAGCTCAAAGCATTCCTCTCGGCAGGACAAAAATAACATAAAGGCTGATTCGCAAGAATCCCCCTTTTTCTCCCCCAACTAAAAAGATCAAAGTTTTGATCGAACTTTTTCAAAAGTTCGCGGAGTTTGAGGCGGAGCCTCATTTTAATGCGCGAGCTTCAGCTCGCGCCACCGCGCTTCAAAATCGTGAAGCTCCGCTTCTCGATTTTGGACAGAGTCAATCCTTCCCGACTGTAGGGAAGGATTGCGCTCTGTCACCCCGCCACCCACAGACGGTGACCTTTTATGAGAATATTCAGAAAGCTATGTTCGCACTTGCATTTTCATATATTTTGTGCTATAATAAATCAAAGAAAGCGAGGTATATAATTATGTTTAACTTTAATTCCGCTGTTGATAAACACCGCGAGCTGATACTCGCGTCCGAAAGATACATCTGGCAGAATCCCGAAACGGGATACAAAGAGTTCAAGACCGATGCCTATATGAAGAAGGTCTTCGAGGATCTCGGCTACGAGCTGACTCCCGCCGAGGGAATCACGGGATTCGTCACCGTTCTTGACACGGGCAGACCCGGTCCCGAGGTTCTCATCCTCGGTGAGCTTGATTCGATCATCTGCCCCGCGCATCCCGAATCCGATAAAGAGACGGGTGCAGTTCACTCCTGCGGTCACAACGCGCAGTGCGCCGCGCTGATCGGTGTTGCAGCCGCGCTCAAGGAGGAAGGCGCGCTTGACGGTCTTTCGGGCAGAATACGCCTCTGCGCAGTTCCCGCCGAGGAGCTTCTTGAGATCGAATACCGCTCGGCTCTCCGCGAGCAGGGAGTCATCAAATATATGGGCGGCAAGAGCGAATTTCTCTCGCGCGGACTTTTCGACGGCGTGGATATCGCTTTTATGATCCACACCTCGGGCAGCTTCCACACCTCGCTCGGCTCGGTCGGTTGTATGGCGAAGAAGATCACATATAAGGGCAAGGCGGCGCACGCGGGCGGTTCACCGTGGGCGGGCAGAAACGCGCTTTACGCCGCAAATTGCGGTCTGAATGCGGTAAATGCCATCCGCGAGACCTTTAAGGAATCCGATATCATCCGCGTCCACCCCATCATAACGAGCGGCGGCGCGATGGTTAACGCCATCCCCGAGACCGCAACGCTCGAAAGCTATGTCCGCGGCAAAACCTTCGACGCTATCGTAAGCGCAAACAAAAAGGTCAACCGCGCGCTCATCGGCGGCGCTCTCTCGCTCGGAACGAATATCGATATCACCGACATCCCCGGATATTCTCCCCTCAATAACGATAAGAATATGATCGCGCTCACCATCGAGGCGGCAAAAGCCATTCCCGAATATCCGATGACCGAGGGACAGGGCTTCGGCTCGGGAAGCACGGATATGGGCGACCTTTCCTGCATCATGCCCGTCATCCACCCCTATTCGGGCGGAGCAAAGGGCACCTCGCACGGCAACGATTATTATATCGCCGACCCCGAAGCCGCCTGCGTTGCCTGCGCCAAGCTCCAGCTCTCAATGCTCTCGCTCCTTCTCTCGGACGGTGCAGAGCGCGCAAAGAAAATAGTTGAAGAATTCAAACCCCTCTTCCCCACCGCGAAAGATTATCTTGACTACGTAGACAGCCTCAACTGCACGGGCGACCGCATCGAATATACAGAGGGTGAGGCAAGGGTTAATTTAGGATGACGATACTGAAAGAAAAACTTAACGAAAGAGACTACCTCCCCGTTCTCAAAATGGAGGATGGGAGAGACGTAACGCGCGAAAATTGGCGCGAGCGGCGAGAGGAAATGCTCGCTCTGCTTGAAAAATATTCATACGGCCACACGCCAAAATGCCCCGTAAAGGTTTTGGGCGAGACCCTTGATGTCAACGAAAAATCGTGCGCGGGCAAGGTGCGTAACGAAAAGGTCACGCTTTCCTTTGAGACCGACCACGGCGTGATGAGCTATCCCGTTGAATTCTTCATTCCCAAGAACGTCGAAAAACCGCCCGTTTTTCTCCACCTCGCATTCCGTCCCGTCCCCGACCGCTTCATACCCGTCGAGGAGATCACCGACGCGGGCTACGCTCTCGCCGTCGTCGTTTACACCGATATGGTCAACGACGCGCATTTCGGCGATTTCTCGGACGGTATTGCCCGTCATTTCGGCACGACGAAAGACCGATCCCCCGAGGAATGGGGAAAAATCGGCATGTGGGCATACGGTGCCTCCCGTGTGCTTGACTATATGATCGAGTACCGCTCGGACGTCGACACCTCGCGCGTTGCCGTTATCGGTCACTCCCGTCTCGGCAAGACCGCGCTCTGGTGCGGCGCGCAGGACGAAAGATTCGCCGCCGTCATATCGAACGATTCGGGCTACGGCGGAGCGGGCTCATCGAAGGGCGGATGCGGCGAGTTTATCACCGATTTCATTGAGGTGGGTAGCGACGATTGGTTCTGCGAGAATTTCAAGACCTTTATCGACCGCGAGGACTCGAAGCCCTACGATCAAAGCTTTCTTCTCGCTCTCGTTGCTCCGCGCTTCCTCTGCGTCGGCTCGGCGCTGAAGGACGTATTTGCCGACTACCGCGCCGAATTCCTCACGACGCTCCACGCCTCGTCCGCGTGGGAGATGCTCGGCGAGCGCGGACTTGTCTGCCCCGACAGGATGCCCGCCCCCGGCGACCACTTCACCGACGGCAACGTCGGCTACCACCTTCGCGACAACCTCCACTACCTCTCACGCGAGGATTGGAATGCATATATTAAATTTTTAAATAAAAAATTCCAAATATCCTAAACACTAAGCCCCTCCGCTTGACGGAGGGGCTTATAGTTATATTTAGTCTTCCTTCTTGAAGACGATAGCTGTTGCGAGAATAGCTACGATAGTTACACCGCCTGCGATCATAGAGCCACAACCCTTCTTTTCGGGTGCGGGTTCGGTAGCGGGAGCATCGGTTGCGGTGGGTGCTTCGGTTTCGGGAGTTACGTTGGTTTCGGGCTCCTCGATCTTGAGGAACTGCTCTGCCTCTGCGGAGTTGGTAAGGGTTGCGCCCTTGAACTTCGCGTAAGCCTCTGCGAGCCACTGATCAAACTTGGGTGCTACGAGGTACATACCGTCCGCATTGAGGTGGCTGACGTCGCTTGCGGTCTGGCAATACTGCGCGCGGAATCTTGCGTCTGCCATATCAACGCCCGTGTACTCCGCGTCTGCCGCGTACATGCAAACGATGTGAGGATCGTTATAGTACTCAGCAAGCTCCTTCATAGCGTCAGCATAGTCGTTGTTGGTGCCGAGATAGCCTGTTTCGGTAGCATAGCTCCAAGGAGTTACGAGAACGATGAAGGCATCGGGATTCTTCGCCTGAATGCCCTTGATGATAACGTTGAGCGCGCCCTTGAAGGAGTTGACAGCGGTGCTGTCGTTCTTGCCGAAAGGAACGCTGTAATGGCGGTCGTTACGTCCGCCCTCGATGATGTAGATGTCGCCATCCGTGGGCATCTGATCGTAACGGCTGTGCATAGGAGGCTGGTTGCCCGACTGACCGCGCGCGGTTGCGACGGTGTTGCCGCCGATACCGTAGTTATGGAAGGTCATGCCGTACTTGTAGCCGAGGAGGTTTACCCAAGTCTGATGCTGACCGAGGCTCGATCCGCCGAAGTAGCTGTCGCCGATGGCGTACATCTTGACGCCCTCAAGAACGTCGTAGTAATCCTCGGTCTCTCCGATGAGCCAGAGTGCCGCTTCCTCTGCGGACGCGAAGGAGGAAAGGGATTTGAGTTCTGCGTACTTGGTAGAGGGTACGTTATTCGAGGTAACTACCATAGCCTGACAAAGTCTGATGAGCTCAAAATCTGCGAAATGCTTTGCGAGATTCTCGTCACCTACTGCAAGAAGATCGGAAACCTTAACGGGATAGTTCTTGACTACCTCGTCGAAGAGACGGAGAGAAAGCGCAAACTCGCCCGAATATGCGAGGACGATACCATTATAATTCTTACCGACAAGCACGTTTGCGATCGCGGAATCTGCGGAATTATCGAAAACGAGGGTGTACTGCTTATCTGCGGTGTAGCCTGCGGGGAGGTAGATCTTGTAGTCAACCTTTGTGCCCGAGGGATCGGTGTAGGATGCATCGGTAAGCGCGCCGGTCTTGTCAATTACGGCAAAATCGGTGGGCTCTACGAGATATACGGGAGGAATAAGCTCCTCCTCGGTCGAGTAAACGGGAGCGTAACGCATACAAAGACGAAGATTTTCGTTATCCTCGGTGGTGGTGTAAGCGTAGAGACGGTAGTTCTTGGTCATAAGGACGTTATAAACGTCACAGCCGTTGAGGTATTCCTTGGTCTTATCGAATACCCAATTGTTGCCCTCCTTCTTCCAATGAGAAACGGTCATAACGCTCGTCGAAGCGTACGCGCCCGAATCAAAATCGGTGAAGGTCTGGTCAAAGAAATAAACGGTAGTGCCCGCCTTCGGAACGGTGAAAACGTCGGTGTACTCGTAATCCGCGTTTGAGGGAGAGGTGATATTGAATGCCTGGGTGTCGTGGTACTGCGAGCCGATGTAGCCGTCGTGCCATACGAGCCCCTTGATCTCGGAGGTAGCAATGAGGGGGGCACCCGTCACGAGGCTGAGAAGCTCAGGATCGGGCCATTCGGTCTTGAGAACGACCTCACCGGAGGCTGTTCCCTTCTCGTTGGTCTGCTCCCACTTAACGGTAACGGGAGCGGCAACCGCGATATCGGTGTAGCCTTTATCCGACTTAACGCAAAGGCGGATGACCTCGTTATCGTACTGAGTGATATAAGTATAGGTAGTACCGCTCTTTACGAGGCTGTTCGTAGCGTCGTAGCCGACGTCGTAAACGTATCTGCCGCCCTCAAGCTTGTAGCGGGTGAAGGCGTTGAACGCATTGTTATTGGATGCGGAGGTGTAGGTGATCTTCGTACCCGCCTTGGGAACGAGAATAAGACCCGAGAAGGCGTACGCATTCGAAGCGTGACGGACTTCCTTTGCCGAACCGTTGGTGTTCGACGCGGAGGAAGCATATCCGCAGAACCACTGAAGGTTGCCGATGGTGCCGTTGGCATCAAAGGTAGCGGTAAAGTTGCGCGCGTTCAGCTGATCGAGAGTCGAGGGTTCGGTTGTGGGCTCTGCATAGATAACGGGAGTGCTTCCGTCACCGTCAGCGGCGTAGGAGAAGCGGATCGACTGGTTATCCTTGTCGGTGATGAACTCGTATCTGATACCGCCCGAGACAACGGTCTGACCGATGCTCTTGCCGTAAGCGAAGGTACCGTCGACGTTAGCAGCCGCCTTGTCGACCACCCACTCGCCGTTTTCCTGTACCCAAACGGAAACAGCGAACAGAGTGTGACCTATACCCGCCTTGGTGGGAGCGGTGTAATAAACCTTGGTGCCCGCTTTTTCGATAGTGATGATATCGGATGTGCGGTAGTTGGCGTTCGAGATGAACTTGTACTTATTGGAGTTGGTAGGACCGCCCACAGCGCCGTTCGACCATTTGGTTTCAATAACGGTCGCCTCGGCAAAAGCCGAGAAAGCACTCGCGGGGATCAGGCAAATCACAAAGGTGAGAGCCATGATGAAGCTTAGAATGCGTTTAGTCATTTTATTGACCTTGCCTTTCTTAAATGTTGATATAATGATACTATATTTTGGCAGTAATGTCAAGGCTTTTGAGGAAAAAGGCTCAACGGTAAAGCATCGGCGGAATCGGCTTTTCGTCAACCAAAGGATCTGCGCCGCCGCTGTTTTTGAATATCAGCTCGAGCGTTTCCTTCATTATCCTCGCGTCGCAAACCTGCGTGGGCGCGTTGCCGACAAATCCGTCGCGGATCGCGCCGTGATAGCGGAAGGGGGTTTCGTATTTCGTAAAGCGCAGAGAAACGTCGGAGGTGTAATCGGTGCGGTGGGTTCTGATCTTGCGCGTAACAATCTCACCCGAAGCGAGCTTGACTTTCACGTCCCTCGGCTCGGCGGTAAGTCTGTTCGGCATATCTATCATTTCTTCAGCACAATGCAGATAGGTATTTCTGCTGTGCGACACACCGACGAGGAGAATGTGACCGCCCTCGCGGAAGATCTTGCCGTAACAGCTCTCGGGCGAAGTACCCGACGATACGCACAGCTCTCCACGGACGAACTCCGAGGCGCGTTCACCGAAAACCACCATCGAATGAGTCGGATTTTCGGTGCGGATTCCTCGGCTGTCGGAGAGTGCAATACTTGAAAATGCACCGAGGCAGGTCTCTCGCGCCGTCATATCAAGGGTGATCTCGCGGCGCAAAAATCCCCAAGTGTGCGTCGGCACACAGAGAAGTCCACCCTCGGCGGTGCAATATTCAATCAGCGCGTCAAGGAGAGTCTCCCCGCCGCCCTCGATATTGCCGATGAGGCGCAAAGAGGAATGCACCAGCACCACGCCATCGCGCGGCAAATCCATCGCGGAAAGCTGACGGATAAAATCTTCCTTCTTATATGTACGGTTTAAATCCTTACTCATTTTTCCGTCAGATCGCGCTGTTCTTCTCTATCACAGCCTGCGCCCAGCCCGCCCATTCGAGCTCGATTCCGATATCTCTGTAAGATGGATAATCCTTTGCGATCCATCCGCCGCCCGCGGCGCGGAAAAGCTCGCACATTTCGGCGGCACGCTTCTCGATCAGCTCGCGGTCGCCCGTAGGAAGCACCTTTTGAATGTCGACAGGAGAGTAGAATACCGCGCGGTGCGCAAATTTGCTCGCAAGCACCTCTGTGGGGTATGCATCGGGCTGATCGAACTGGAAAGCATCTATGCCCGCGTCGATCATATCCTCCATAAATCCGTAATTGTAGCCGCAGGAGTGGAGGAACATTGCCATACCCGCCTCGTGAACAGCATCGGCAAGCTTTTTGTATGCGGGTTTGAATATCTCGCGGAAGGTCTCGGGCGAGAAGAAAGTCGAGATCTGCGTGCCGAGATCGTCATAAATCATCCAACCGTCAACCCCGCATCCCGCGATATTGCTTATAACCTTTTTCTCGTGCTCAACGATCGAATCGATAAATTCGGCAACGGTTTCGGGACACTCGATGGTATCCATCAGCGCATTCGAGATCAAGCGCGCATCACGAAGTGTGGAGAAGATCGCAGTGCCCGTGGTGATAATAAATTTCTCGTCCTTGTCAAGCTCCATCTCGAGAAGCATTTCGCGGTAATTCGGATCAAAATCGGGGAACGAAAACTCGTAATCGTCCCAATCCTGAATTACACCGCGAATGCACTCACCCTTGGTCTTGCCGTGGAATCTGCCATATATATTGCCGTAATGGTCGCGGCGGGTTTCGCCGTGGAATCCCGTCAGCTTCTTAAGCTCGGGGTAGGTGCCCCAATCATTGTAAGGATTATCCGGCAGATTTATCAGCCGGCGTGTGCGGACGTGTTTGATATCCGAATGGTTCAAAAAATCATAGCCAAACCGAGGCGGCGCATCGTGAGCGATAATGCGTTTAATAATTTCTTTAGAGGTCATTTTTATGCTCCTTTAATATTTCGCCTTATGTTTTAGTCCGGCTTTTTGCGAAGCAGATATTCGTCAAGCTTCTGCTTCATATTGTCGGGAATCTTACGCGCAACGGGGCAATAAACCGCGTTTGCCATTCTGTCAGCGAACTTTGTGATAAACTCGCTGTCCTTTTCGATCTGCTCTGCCGTGAGAAGAGCCTTGGTATCGTAGCTGTTGTGGATGGTTCCCGTATTGCCGGGCGCGTGGCGGGCAAAGGAAACCGAAGGCACGCCCTTGTCCGAGAAAGGCGTGGAATCGCTCGAATAAACGCCCTGATAAACGCCTACGGGGAAGCCGCACTCGAGGCCCATATAGGTAATATAGCTCACAAGCTCCTTCTCCGAGGTACAGCAGGATGCGAATTTACCCATTATACAACCAATCATATCAAGGTTGATACAGAGCACGCACTTGTCAAGCTCCTCGCCGTGTGTTTCGCAGTAAGCCTTCGAGCCGAGAAGACCCCTCTCCTCGCTTCCGCAGAAAACGAAGCGGAGCGAATAGGAATGCGGATTCTTCGAGAAATACTCGATCATATGAAGAAGTCCGAGGCAGCCCGACATATTGTCGTATGCACCCGTTGAAAGCGAAGTCGAATCGTAATGCGCGGTAAAGACGATGAATTCCTCGCGCTCGCCCTTCATTTCAAGGACTACGTTCTGCGAGTTGCCCTCGTATTCATCCTGCTCGACCTCGATGCGGATGTCCTTGACGCCCTCCTCGATCATCTTGACGGCATCCTTTGCGTTGATATTGACGCCAAGGAGCTTTTCCCCCTTGCTGATATAGCTGCGGAGCTCGCGCTGGTCGATGTCGCGGTCGGCATAGTTGACATTTCCGTCGAAGGTAATGAACGCGATCGCGCCGTTGTCAACGAGGTCGCGGTATCTCCAATAGCCGAGATAGGTGTCGATCATAACGATCTTGCCGCGGCACTGCGAGAGCGAATATTTATCCGTCGAGCGGAGATAGTAAAGCTCACCCTCGGCAATTCCCGAACCGCAGAGGAAATATCCCTTGCAGGCGATCTCTCTGCCGTCGGCATAGAGCTTCGCGCGCTTGATATCCGCCAGATCGACGGGGAATTCCTCGATATACGCGCCGGTTGTAAATTCATTGCAAACGCCGACGAGATATTCGGCAGCACGTCTTTCCTCTTCTCTGCCGCCCATGCGAACGTACGCGGTGTCGGCGAGGATCTTGTTTATCAGTTCAAGCTTCATTTTTATATTCCTTCCTTTTATTTTTTAATTGACATTGAGCAGATCTCATAAGTATAATCACCGACCTTGGTGCTGTATGAGAAAGCAAAAGTACCGCTTCCCGTGATCTTTCCGCCCTTGAAGCTGACGTTTCCTTCAAGCACGATCAGCTTCGCATCGGCGGTGACGAGCTTTTCGCTTCCGTCGTAATTGACGCGGTATACCCGAGCGCTTCCGTCAGCCGCAAGCTCGGCGCGGAGGTATCTTGCATAGGAGTCAACGCGGTGGGGCGTGTTGGTCGTAAATTCGGGATATCCGAGGGCAAAATCCGAATCGGTTGCCGCCGCGGTCGTGGTCGTCCAAGGTGAATACTTAATACCTCTGTGGCGCAGAGCACGATTGAGATCGTAGATGCAATCCTTCCAGACGGTAAAATACGAGCTGTTAAGTCCCGCGACCTCCTCGCAGGCATAGGCAAGAGTCGCGCGAAGATCATTCGGGTCCAAAATATAGGAGCGATTCATCTGCACCGCAACGCCGTAGGTCTGATAAGCATAGCGAATAATGTCGTGGTTGGTGCAGATTATCAGTATGCGGTCGAGCATTCCCGCCGCCTTCGTCACTTCATAAACCTTGTCGATGACCTCGTTGCGCTTATCCTTGATCTCAACAAGGAAAATAATATCGGTATAATTCTTCGAGAAATAGTCGACTACCTCCTCGTAGAATGCGAATTCATCATCGGCGGTCGCGTCGGCTTCGGCATTTTTCAGCGCCTTCAGCTGTGCGCGCGTGCTTTCGGTGACGGTCAGCTTTTTATCCCATTTTGAGGTCGTAGCATCGTGATTAATCGCGAGGTAGCCGTCCTTTGTCAGAAAGACGTCAAGCTCGATAACGTCCGCGCCCGACTTTGCCGCAGAAATAAAGGACGGAAGCGTATTTTCGGGGCAATTCTGCATATCGCCTCTGTGCGCGACGATCATCGTCGGGAAGCAGAGGGTATTCTTTTCAAAGCCTTCGAGATACTCTATCGCCGTCAGCGCATCGGGGGTGATGATTCCCATCGCGCCCTTGAATATCGCGTCGTGGATCGCGGCGGTGTTGCCGTCCGTTTCAAGGAAGACGGAGAGCGCATATGAACGAAGCGCGGTCACGTCCTCGGTCGAAAGAAGCTTTGAGTTGATAACAACTCCCTTCGCCAACGCCGCGGAGGTGTCAAGCTTAACCTTTGAAAGATCAACGCTCTCAGCATCCGAGAGATCGAGTATCGGACGCGCCGAGCGTGTCGACGAGCGCAGCTTTTTAAGGATTTCGGCATCCGATGAGAAGACAAAGCAGTCGCCGATATTGTGGTAATTGATAAAATCGATCAGCATCAATGCCGTATCCGAGTCCTCAACCGAAAACGCGGGGATTATCCGCGCGCGGAGGGATTCAACGGCGTCGACAAGTGAGGCGATCTCTTCCCCGCTCTCTGTATACGCGTAAAGCACGCCGTCCTTGACTCTGACCTTGAAAACAACCGTCGCAGGGCTCGGACCTTCGGTATCGGTTATCTTATGATTCTTGCCGTCGGCGTAGGTAATAATCGTGGGAGAGTTAACGATCGAGGTTTTCGGCTCGTAAACCGAGGCATAGCTCTCGGCAAGCGAGGAAAAAAGTTTGAGTCCGTAAGCGGTTTCCTCGTTCTCGTAGTATCTGACGTCATAGTCGACGTTCGCACCCGTAAACTTCGCGAGCATCAGCTCGTACGCGGTCTTGGCCTGCCAATCGCCCATAACCGAGGGATAGAGCTTATAATCGGCTATTCTCGTCTTGTCGGCAAGGATATGCGTTGAACAATCTCCCGTAGTATCGCCGCCGAGAATGATATTCGTCCATCCGCTTCCAGAAGCAAGAGCAAAAACGCCCTCTGCCGCAACCTCGTCAACCTTCTCGCCGTTGACGTAAAGCGCGGCGGTCTTGCTGTTCGGATCGTAAACACCGATCAGGTGACTCAGATTCTCTCTGTCGTGAGCAATCTGAAGCGCGGGATTGCGATATGATCCGCCCGTGTGGACCGAAAAGGTATACTTACCCTTGTAAACAGTAAAATTATAACCTCCGCTCTGTGTCGAGGCCGCCAAGCATTGCTCGGCTGACGACGAATTGAAGGGATTATCGTTGAGAACGAGCATTTCAAGCGTAAATCCGTCCGAGAGAAGATTATAGAGCCCGCTCTGCTCGCCGATCTCATTGTAAGTAAGCCTTCCGACACCGCCCTTCGCCCTGACGTAAAGATGCGGGATCTGATATTTAACACCGCCGATGCCGACCGCCTCGTTGACTATCTTACCTTTAGTCGCATCGTCAAGGGAGCAATCAACGTGCTGCATCTCATCATAAAATCCGCCGTCTGCGGTAAATTCGATATCAATATAGGGCTGTGGCATAAGTCGCAGCTCTACCTCGGGCTCGGGAGCAGCCGTTGTTTCCGCCTCGGTAACCGGTTCGGTCGGCACTGCGGTAATCTCTTCATTGACTGTCGTATCCTCAACCGCATCCCCCGAACAGGATGGAAAAAGAAGCGAGAAAACGAGCAAAAGCGCTATAATCGAAAGTCTTTTCTTCATTGAATTTGCTCCTTTGGGGCATTTTTATTTAGTATATCATAATTAAGAGCCGAGGTCAAGAATTATTAAAGAAAAAACTCCCGCGAGGGGAGTTTTTCTGTTATGAATATACAATCGGATTTGAATTAAGATACGTCGCAAATCTGAAGGTATGTCCGCCGTCCTCGAGAGGCTCGGAAACCGACTCAAGCGTCCAGCCTTCAAGCTCGTCGAAGTTGGGAATGAAGGTATCCACTCCCTCGGTCTCGGCGTCGATGAGGGTGATATACGCACGGCGGCAGTATTTAGCGAGGTCGGTATAAAGGCGTCCGCCGCCCATCAGCATAACGTCATCCTCGGGATATTTCGCAAGCTCTGCGAAAAGCTCCGAGTAATTATGTACCATAACAACTCCCTCGGGCGCGAAATCGCGGTTCGAGGAAAGAACGACGTTCACTCTCTTTGGCAGCGGCTTCATTCCGGGGAGCGATTCGAGGGTCTTTCTGCCCATAACGACGGTCTTGCCCTGCGTCATACGGCGGAAGAATTTCATATCCTCGGGAATCGAGTAGATAAGATCGCCGCCCTTGCCGATCGCCCAATTCTTGTCTGCGGCTACGATAAGATTCATTTTTGCTCCTTAAACCGCAACGGGGATCTTGAATCCCGTGGGATTTGCCTGATAGTTTTCGAAAATTACATCCTCAACCTTAAAATCGTAGAAATCCTTGATCTCGGGATTAAGGCTGAATTTCGGTGCCTCGAACTGCTCGCGCTCGATCATTTCCTTGACGAGCGGAATATGTCTGTCATAAATATGCGCATCGGCAATAACGTGGACGAACTCGCCGGGGATGAGGCCCGAAACCTGCGCGAACATGCAAAGGAGAGTCGCATACTGCACGACGTTCCAGTTGTTCGCCGTCAGCATATCCTGTGAACGCTGATTGAGAATACCGTTGAGATATTTGCCCGTGACGTTGAAGGTCATCGAGTAAGCGCAGGGGTAGAGATTCATCTCGTTGAGGTCTGCGTGATTATAAATATTGGTCATAATACGGCGCGATGCGGGATTGTGCTTGAGATCGTAAAGCACGCGGTCGACCTGATCGAACTCGCCCTCGCGGTACTGATGCTTGATGCCGAGCTGATAGCCGTACGCCTTGCCGATGGTGCCGTCCTCGCCCGCCCAAGCGTCCCAGATATGGGAACCGAGCTCGGAGATCTTGTTCGACTTCTTCTGCCAGATCCAAAGGATCTCGTCGATGCAGTTCTTAACGCCCGTCTTGCGGAGGGTCATAATGGGGAATTCCTCGCGCAGATCGTAGCGGTTGGTGATGCAGAATTTCTTGACGGTGTGCGCGGGCGTGCCGTCCTCCCAACGGGGACGAACGTCAAGATCGGTGTCGTAAAAGCCGTTTTCAAGAATGTCACGGCAGTTTTCTATATAAACTTTATCTGCGTAGCTCATCGTAATTCTCCTTAAATTTCGTGATCAACAACCGCGCGAGCCGAGCGGACTGTTTTTACAAAATTCGAAATAACGACGTGATCGGGGTGGACCTTGTAATTATGAAGCGCCTCGAGCGAATCGAATTCGGTCAGGAGCACCATATCGTAGGACATATCGGTGCCCGAAACGTCGCGCCCGATCTCCATTCGGCGCAGACCATCGATCTTTCCGCTCTCGTAAAGAGCCATAAGGCGACCCTTTACGTCCTCAAGATTTTCGTCTTTAGTCTTTCCGCCCGCCTCGGGGAGGAATTTCCACATTACTATATGTCTGATCATTTTTTGACCTCCGAATTTTAGGTGATATATATTTATTGTATCACATTGCAGTATATTTGTCAATGATTTTGAAAAATTGATAAAAATGATTTTAATGGTCGGCAGTTAAATACGGTTATATATCTATTTTTATTTCGAGATTGTAGGGACCGACGTCCTCGGCGGTCCGTGGGCATTAAATTATATATTTGGTGACATTCAGAAACTGTAAATAAATTTTCTTAATTAATTGCACAGCTATAATTATATTGGGCTCGGACCGCCGAGGACGTCGGTCCCTACAGTATATAACTATAATTAAACAAAAAAACTTGACATCCCGCTAAAAATATGGTATATTAGTGTTGTAGGAACTTTTCGCCCTTTTCAGCCAAAAGGAGGAAGTATGAAACTCAAAAGATGGCTCTTGCCGCCCGCGGCGATCATATTCGGCATCGTGTTGTTTTTGTTGTTCGGCTTGATACTTTCACTCACCGACAGTATCACCGCCATTGTGATTATTACGGTTATACTCTCTAATCTTTGCCTGTTTGTTCTTCCCGCTGTTTTCTCATTTTTCTATAGCTTCAAGTATTTAAAAGACGCAAATCGAAAATTCCTATTTATCCTCTATAACTCATTTTGGTTCGCCGCTGCGGTAGCATCATTGGTATTCCCGACTCACAATGCTTTCGCGCTCATTCTCTCACCGATACTTTTTATGATTTGCATTATTTCGGGAGCAATCGGAATTTTCATAAGCAAAAAATCCGAAAAGCAGCCGGAATATACCGCGCAGTTTGATGGGGTAAGTATGGAGGAACAATTATGAAATTAAAAAAATGGCTCGCACCTTTGATTTTTCTTGTTTTGTCCGCAGCTTCGTTATACGTTGTATTGGCGTTTTTTTCAAAATGGATATTCGGATGGTGCATATTCGTACTGCCGATTCCGAACTGTTGCTATTCGATATTCTTTCTTGATAATTGGCGCAAAAATATTTTTTCATCGTTTATAACGCCATTCTCGTGTATTTACCCGTAGTTGCTTTTCTTATCTTTCTGGCGATTACCACAGAAATCGGTGATCTTTTTCTTGTGGGATGCATCGGATTCGTATGGTGTCTTTTCTGGGGGGTTATCGGATTGATAGGTAAAAAAGCCAACAAACAACCCGAAATCGTACTGCCTCCCGAAATCAAAATACCGGAGGACTGATTATGAAACTTAAAAAATGGCTATTTCCCGTAATCTCGTCGGTTATTACCTCGATTATCATTTTATTGATCTATGCTGCCGCAGAACCTTACTCACACGACAGCGGGTACGGTGGTTTAGTAATTGGTTCAATCGGCTTGATATTCTGCTTTGCTGTTGCAATACCGGTTTTATCGGTTGTGTATTCAAAAATTTGTCTGCACGATAGCGAAAACAAATTTCTTTTTACCCTTTACAACTCTTTTCTTCTCGCTTTATCAACGCTTTTATTTTCCATCGGCAGCAGCCCAATGTTTGTTTTGGTTATTGGCACGATCAGCTTTGCATGGTGCGAATTATGTGGACTTCTCGGATTGATACGCAAGAAATCTCCCGAAGCAGAGGGAACAGATTAATATTAAACAGCAGGATTCTTCGGAGTCCTGCTCTTTTTATCAATGTGACTATGTTCGCACTATAAATCAAGCCCCTCCCGCTTGCGGGAGGGGGTGGGGTGGGCAGTCAGCGGCGCGCGGGATTTTTCAGCCGGAACGAAATCAAGGGCGAAATACAAAAAATCGAAAATTTCCGCGCGCAGCGACGGAAATTCACCTTCAACCAGCAACTAGCGTCTAACAACTAGCAACTTTATAAAAACTCTTGACTTTTCCCCGATTTTGTAGTATCATATATTATGTATATTTATATTTACCCATAATAGGAGCAAAACAATGGAATACCGCATTTCAAACAAGCTCGCGGCGCTCAAGCCGTCGGCTATCAGAGAAATATTCAAATCGCTTTCCGACCCTTCGATCATCGCTTTCGCGGCGGGCAACCCCGCGGCTGAATCCTTCCCCGTCGAGGCTCTCGCCGAGATCACGGCTGACATTTTCGCAAACGAGCCCGTAAAGGCTCTGCAGTACGGTCAGACCGAGGGCTATCCCCCTCTGCGCGAAGCTGTGAACAAGAGACTTGCCGAAAAGTTCTCAATCGGCGCATCGGTCGAGAAGGGCGACAAATATAACGACACCACCCTCATCGTCAGCGGAGGCAACCAGGGCATCGAGCTTTCCTGCAAGGTACTTTGCAACGAGGGCGACATCGTCCTCTGCGAGGATCCCTCCTTCATCGGCGCACTCAACGCCTTCCGCTCAAACGGCGCGATCACCAAGGGCATTCCGCTCCGCGACGACGGCATCGACACCGAGATTCTTGAGGCGACACTTGCTGCAGACCGCGCGGGTGAGAACAAGATCAAGATGCTCTATCTCATCCCCACCTTCCACAACCCCGCGGGAATCACCACCTCCCTCGATGTCCGCAAGAAGGTATACGAGATCGCGGTAAAATACGAACTCGTCATCCTCGAGGACAACCCCTACGGTGAGCTTCGCTTCGCGGGCGAGGAGATCCCCACCATCAAGAGCATGGACACCGAAGGACTCGTTCTCTACTGCTCTTCCTTCTCGAAGATCCTCTCGGCAGGTATGCGAATCGGATTCATCACGGGTCCCGAGAAGCTGATGCAGAAGATGGTCGTCGCAAAGCAGGTTGAGGACGTTCACACCAACCAGCTCTTCCAGATGCTCTGCCACCGCTTCGTCACCGAGCGCGACCTTGACGGTCACATCGAGATGATCCGCGCGATCTACCGCCGCAAGTGCGCGATCATGATGAAGGGTCTCGACGAGAATCTCCCCAAGTCCTTCAAGTTCACCCGTCCCGAGGGCGGACTCTTCGTCTGGTGCACTCTCCCCGAGGGTATCGACATGACCGAATTCGTTGCACGTTGCCTTAAAAACAAGCTCGCGATCGTTCCCGGCACGGCATTCTGCCCCGATGAAAACGGCACTTCAAATTCGGTACGCTTCAACTATTCCACTCCCTCCGACGAGCAGATCGAGCGCGGGTGCGTGATCCTCGGCGAGGTCGCAAGAGAAATGCTCGAGAATACCCAATTGTAAAACTACGTTTTACAATTGAAAACGCGCGCTTATCGCCGCCGTCAAAATCGCAGATTTTGACCCCTCCCCTCGGCGCGCGGGCTCGCACAGCTCGCCTAAGCGGTGTTTTTTCGGAGGCAAAGCCCCCGAAAAAACTGATTTTATTAAAATATACAGAGATAAAACAAACAGAGGTAAAGAAAAATGACAGATAACAGACCCGTTTCCTTCTCGGGCGTTCAGCCGAGCGGAAACCTTACAATCGGAAACTACCTCGGAGCGATCAAGAACTTCCCCATCTACTCCGAGCAGTATAAATGCTTCTACTGCGTCGTCGACCAGCACGCGATCACCGTTCGTCAGGTGCCCGCCGAGCTTCGCCGCCGCACATATGAGACCCTCGCGCTCTACATCGCCTGCGGTCTTGACCCCGAAAAGAACACCCTCTACGTTCAGTCCCACGTCCCCGCGCACACCGAAATGGCTTGGATGCTCAACTGCTTCACCATGTTCGGCGAGCTTTCGCGCATGACGCAGTTCAAGGACAAGAGCCAGAAGCACGCCGACAACATCAACGCGGGACTTTTCACCTATCCCGTACTTATGGCGGCAGATATTCTCCTTTATCAGACCAACGTCGTTCCGATCGGTGCGGATCAGAAGCAGCATCTTGAGCTCGCCCGCAACATCGCCGACCGATTCAACCAGCTCTACCCCGACACCTTCGCTATGCCCGAGCCCATCATCGCAAAATCGGGCGCAAAGATCATGTCGCTTGCAGAGCCGACACAGAAAATGAGTAAATCCGACGAAAACGAGAACGCCGTTGTTCGCATTCTCGACACTCCCGACGCCATCATGCGCAAGTTCAAGAGAGCCGTCACCGACTCGGACAGCGCAGTTCGCTTCGATCCCGAAAACAAGCCCGGCGTTTCAAATCTTCTCACCATCTACTCCTGCTTCTCGGGCAAGTCGATCGAGGAAGCCGAGCGCGAGTTTGACGGCAAGGGATACGGCGACTTCAAGACCGCCGTCGGTCAGGTTTGCTGTGACAAGCTCATTCCCGTTCAGGAGGAATACCGCCGCATTCTCGCAGACAAGGCATATCTTGAAGAGGTTATGAAAAAAGGCGCGGACGAGGCTTCTTACTACGCACGCAAGACGCTCTCGAAGGTCCGCAGAAAATTGGGGTTCGTTAACTTATGAAAATAGGATTTGTTTCACTCGGCTGTCCGAAAAATCAGCTTGACACCGAGGTTATGCTTCACCATCTTCTCGAGGCGGGATACGAGATAACTCCCGACGAGACAGAGGCTGATATCATCGTCATCAACACCTGCGCCTTCATCGAGGCGGCAAAAAAGGAAGCCATCGACAATATCCTCGATATTGCGTGGTTCAAGGAAAACAAGTCGCTCAAGGGCATCATCGTAACCGGCTGTATGACCGAGCGTTATCGCGAGGCGGTTCTCGAGGAATTCCCCGAGGTCGATGCCATACTCGGCGTCGGCTCGATCCACAAGATCGTTGAGGCTGTTAAATACGTTGAAGAAAAGGGCCGCGGATATTCCTCCTTCCTCGACAAGGACGAAGTCGAGCTCGGCGGCGACCGCGTGCTGACCACTCCCGCGCATTGGACCTACCTCAAGATCGCAGAGGGATGCGACAACCGTTGCACCTACTGCGCTATCCCCGATATCCGCGGCAAGTTCAGAAGCCGCCCGATGGAGGATATCGTCAAGGAAGCCGTCGGACTCGAAGAGCTCGGAGCAAAGGAGATCATCGTCATCGCACAGGACACCACCCGCTACGGACTTGACCTCTACGGCGAATACTCGCTCTCGAAGCTCCTTGAAGAGCTTCTGAAGGCGACCAAAACAGCGCGCTACCGTCTGCTTTATTGCTATCCCGACAAGATCACAGACGAGCTCTGCGACGTTATCGCAAATAACGATCGCATTATCAAGTATATCGACATTCCCGTTCAGCACGTCAACAATGACATTCTCCGCAGAATGAATCGCCACGGCGGTGAGGAAGCCGTTCGCTCGGCTGTAAAGAAGCTTCGCGAGCGCATTCCCGGCATCACTCTGCGCTCAACCGTCATCGTCGGCTTCCCCGGCGAGACCGAGGAGGCGTTCGAGGAGCTTTGCGAGTTCATCAAGGAAACCGAATTCGATCGCCTCGGCGCATTCCCCTACTCTCCCGAGGAGGGCACTCCCGCGGCGACATTCGAGGGTCAGATCGACGAGCAGGTCAAGATCGACCGTGCCGATATCATTATGCAGACCCAGTATTCGATTATGGAAAAGAAGAACGAGGCGATGATCGGCAAGACCGTCCGCGTTCTCGTTGAGGACTTCGATCCCGTTTCCGAGATGCACTTCGGACGCGGCGATGCGGATGCCCCCGAGATCGACGGCAAGGTATACTTCTCCGCACGCCGCCGCATCGCGCCCGGCAGCATCGTCAGCGTTAAGATCGAGGACGTGCTTGATTACGATCTCTGCGGAAAGGCTCTGCTTTTCCCCGAAGCGTGAGGCGAAAAATGGCAAAATCAAAGATGAATCTTCCGAATAAGCTGACAGTTATGCGAATGTTTATGGTTCCCGTCTGCATCGCCGCCATCCTCATCCCCGAGACGTGGCTCGACCCTAACCTGACCGCCATAATCGCTCTCGTCATCTTCGCCGCCGCGTCGATCACCGACGCGATCGACGGCAAGCTTGCAAGGAAATATAATCTGATCACCGATTTCGGTAAGTTTATGGATCCTCTTGCCGACAAATTCCTCGTTCTCGGAAGCCTGCTTGCCATCCTTTACCGCTACGAGCAGATGAAGACCTGGCTCTTCTGGGCAGTCCTCGTGGTCATCTTCCGCGAATTCGCCGTGACCTCGATCAGACTTGTCGTAAGCTCGTCCTCGGGCGTAGTCATCGCGGCAAACTGGCTCGGCAAGGTCAAAACGGTAACGCAGATGTCCGCAATCATCGTGCTTCTTCTCGAGCCCGTGATCTATTCCACCATCGAAAAAAGCGGAACCGACCTTCCCGACTTTTTCAATACCTATCCCCCCGCGACAGTTATCCTCTGTGCGCTCATGACCGTCTTCACCGTCTGGTCGGGCGTCAATTATCTTGCGGCATATTGGAGTTATTTGGATCCGGAAAAATAAAAAAGCGGAAAGTTTTCGTCCACCTTTTTCAAAAGGTGGCGGAGTTTGAGGCGGCGCCTCATTTCAATGCGAAGGCTTCAGCCTTCGCCAATCCCGCTTCAAAATCACGAAGCTCCGCTTCGTGATTTTGGGCATATACAATACTTCCGGAATGTAGGGAAGTATTGTATATGTCCCCCACAGTTGATAATTAAATTTGTGCTCCTATCGAGCATAAAACAGTACATTTTTACCCAAACAACCGTAAGTTGAGCAAAAATCCACTTACGGTTGTTCGATTTTGGCACAAAACAACCTTTGATATCTTCATTTTTCGCCTCGCAAATGATATAATTGTGGCAGAAAAAGAAAGGAGTTCAGACGAATGAACACTATCGGAAAAAGAATTTCGGAATACCGCAAGAAGAAAAACCTCAAGCAGGACGA
The DNA here is from genome assembly GCA_045636385.1 of Eubacteriales bacterium. Taxonomy (GTDB): domain Bacteria; phylum Bacillota; class Clostridia; order Oscillospirales; family CAG-272; genus CAG-390. The sequence continues at coordinate 63,255 of JAZTXK010000068.1, read as the reverse complement.
GCTTGCCGAAATGCTCGGCGTTTCCCCGCAAGCGGTAAGCAAATGGGAAAATGACCTCTCATGTCCCGACATTTCACTTCTGCCAGCGCTCTCGGATAACCTCGATGTCAGTATTGACGAAATTATAAGAGGTAAAAGATATTATTCCGATACTTGCGATTTCTCGGGACTTGACGTCAAAACATTCACCATTCTCTTTGAATATGACGGTGTTGAATATTCGAAGATGAATCTTCGTATGTCTGCGGTACGGAAAGCAGTTGAAAAAGGTTTAGATCCGATAACGCTGAACGATTGCAAAGCCGCTTTTAAAAATGTAGATTTTGCCTCCGTAATCAATATTGTTGTAGGAATAGCCGAAACCGGACAAACAGGTATTCTTTTCGAATGCAGCGACGGCAAAGCAAAGGCGAAATTTATAGTAGAATAATAAATCCGAAGACTTCAATTCGAAATCTTCGGATTTTTTATTAATTCAATTTCCGAGCGCAGCGACGGAAATTTACCTTAACTCTGCACTCTGAACTCTGAACTCTGCACTCACGCCTTCACCGCTCCCTTAGGATTCATCTTCACCCTCGCCGTGCCGTACTTCGCCGCCGCTCCGAGGCAGGATTCGATGGTGAGCAGGCGGTTATATTTCGCAAGTCTTTCGCTTCGGCAGGGCGCGCCGGATTTGATGAAGGGTGCGGCGAGCGCGACGGCGAGGTCGGCGAGGGTCGAATCCTCGGTTTCGCCCGAACGGTGGGACATTATCGTCATATATCCCGATGCCGCCGCCATTTCGCAGACGCGGATGGTTTCCGAAAGTGTGCCGATCTGATTCGGCTTGACGAGCACCGCGTTTGCCGCACCTTCTTCGATTCCGCGCTTGACTCTTTCGGGATTTGTGACGAAAAAGTCGTCGCCGACGAGCATTATCTTCGAGCCGAGGCGTTCCGTCATCTTTGACCATCCTACAAAATCGCGCTGATCGAGTCCGTCCTCGATCGAATAGATCGGATAACGCGCCGAAAGCGACTCCCAAAGCGCGATGAGCGACTCGGTGTCGTAGCTTTTTCCGCTCTTCGGGCATCTGTAAAGTCCCTCGGATTCGGAATACCACTCGCTTGCCGCCACGTCGAGCGCTATCTTGACCTCGTCAAGGCTGTATCCCGCATCGGTCACGGCACGGCAGATGAGATCGAGCGCCGCCGTATCACTCTCGAGGTTCGGCGCGTATCCGCCCTCGTCACCGACGGCGGTTGAAAGTCCTTCCTTTTTGAGAATCGAGCCGAGAGTATGATATATCTCGCACCCCGCGCGCAAAGCCTCGGCAAAGCTCGGTGCGCCGACGGGCATTATCATAAATTCCTGAATATCGACGTTATTCGACGCGTGTGCGCCGCCGTTGAGGATGTTGAACATCGGCACGGGCAGACGGTTTGCCTTTGCGCCGCCGAGATATTGCCAAGGGCATTGCGAGAAGGACGAAGCCGCAGCACGCATAGTGGCAAGCGACACGGCAAGAATCGCGTTCGCGCCGAGCCTCTTTTTCTCGTCCGTACCGTCGATGCCGCGCATTATTCTGTCGACCTCAAACTGCTTGGTCGCGTTAACACCGGCAAGCGCGGGCGAGATCTCTTCCCTTATCATCTCGACTGCATCTTTCACGCCTTTACCACCGTAACGCCCCATATCTCCGTCGCGCTTCTCGTGCGCCTCGTAGATGCCCGTCGATGCACCCGACGGCACGCTTGCGCGCCCAACGCTTCCGTCGCGGCAAAGCACCGTCGCCTCGACCGTCGGATTTCCGCGCGAATCGATCACCTCGCGCCCCATTACTTTTTCGATTATCGGTTTATTTTGTATCATTAACTTACACTCCTTTTTTATTTAGTATTTGGAAAAGGGGCGTAATTATTCATAAACAAAAATGAGATGTCCGCGGACATCTCATTTTTATATTTACTTTTTCTTCTGCTGTTTGCACCAGATATTCATAACCGCTTTGTGCGGCAGGAGCTTGACTCCGAAGACCTGTGCGCGTACGGGGAACCCGCAGACGGAAACGTCTTTTCCCTTCTTCATATCGCGCAGAGCACGGGTGATGACCTGCTCGGAGGTGTAATATCTGTTATAATAGCTGATCGTATCGTCGTGCACGGCGGTATCAAAGAACTCGGTGAGTACCCAGCCGGGGCAAACCGCCATTACGCGGATGCCTCTGCCCGCGCTCCCCAGCTCACGGTTCAGCGCACGGCTGAAGGAGAGCACGAACGCCTTTGTAGCACCGTAAACGTTGATGAACGGAACGGGCTGGAAGGATGAAAGCGAGCCGAGCTGATAGATTCTGCCGCCCTCGGACATATGCGCGAAAGTGTGGTAGGTCATAGCGACGAGAGCCTTATCGTTGAGGTCGATCATTGCAAGCTGACGCTCGAGGTCCATATCAAGGAATCCCTTGAAATGACCAAAACCAGCCGCGTTTACAAGAACTGCAACGTCCACACACTCGGATTCGAGCATCGACTTGTATTCATCCCACGCCTCGGATTTCGTAAGATCCATCGAAATTGCTCTTGCCTTGTTCTTACAGGACTTTGCGATCTCCTCAAGTCTTTCGGCGCGGCGCGCGATGAGCCATATTTCGTCAAACTTTTCCTCGCCGTCGATGCGGAGGGCAAACTCTCTGCCCATTCCAGACGACGCGCCGGTTATAACGGCAATTTTCTTCTTATCCATCAGTATGCCTCTTTAGCGTATTCCTTATTGAGCTCGCGGTACTTTGCGCTGATCTCGGAGACGATCGCGCGAGCGGCAGCAGCCGCCTCGGGAGTTACTTCCTCATCGAAATCAGAGAAGCTGTTTTCGCTGATATCTCTGCCCGAAATGGTTGCGTATACGTTGAGCGCAAGGAGGTATCTGCCAACGCCCTTATGAGCGTGGAAGCCGTCGCGGTGAACAGCCTCAATACCGTAGTTTGCTTTTTCCTGCCAGAGCTTATACATAACCTCGCCGTTGGGAATGATTCCCCAAGCGCAGGTGTTCTTTGCCATCTTAACATAGCAATCCTTGATCGCCTCGATCATATCGGCGGGGTTGGTGTAAGAAGTGAGCTTGAAGCGGGGAGCGTCGGTCTCGAAGGTCCAGGTTTGGTGAACGTAGAACTTCGCCTTGGGTGCGTAGGTGCGCACGAAAGCTGCAAGCTCGGTTGCAAAGGGCTCGTAGCTCTTTTCCTCGCCGCTTTCGGGACTGCACTGCTGTGTTGCGACTACATCCCATTCGTCGGAGAGAAGAGCCTGCTGGAGCGATACCATAATGCCGGTCTTGTGGCCGTTGATCTGGTATTCGTAAGCCGCCTCGCCCGAAAGCATATTGCGGTAGTGGCGATAGAGCGAGCAACCGCCGATATAAAGGTTTGCGACCTTCCAATTCTTGCCGTCGGCACGCGCGATGCCGTGAAGGTAGCGGGTAGTATCCTCGCCGAAGCTGTTAGCAATAAAAAGTATTTTCATATCAGATTACCTCAGATAATTACGTAATCGGGAATGCCCTGGATAAACTTGGGGCTTGCCTCGCCCTTGATGAGGGGGAGGAGATAACGGCAGCACTCGTCGGTGACGTCGTTGCCCGCCTCGTTGATGAATTTATCGTCAACGACCTTGATCTTGTTTGCGATCTCGGAAACGTCGGAGTGACCGATGGTGTAGGAATATTCCTCGCCCTCGCCGCGAAGGATGAGCATCATCTCGCGTGAAAGTCCCTCTGCCGCTGCCTTAACCGCTTCACGACCTACCGAAACAGACTCGGTGAGGTCCTGAACGGACGCGATGTGTGCGGCACATCTCTGGGGGAGGTTGAGCTCGATCGAACGTACCTTGCATCCGATCTCTGCCTTAACCGCAAGCTCAAGTGCCTTACCGGTACCCGAAAGCTGCTTGTGACCGAAAGCGTCGGTGGATTCAACGCCGATGCCCTCGCAGACGTATCTGCCGTCAGCGAAGCGAACACCCTCGGAAACCGCGATAACTACGTTGGGGTGCTTCTCAAGTGCCGCGCGAACGTCGGCAAAGAACTGCTCCATGCTGAAGGTGCGCTCGGGGAGATAAACGTAATCGGGCGCAACGCCGTTTACAACTCTTCCGATAGCGGAAGCGGTGGTCAGCCAGCCCGAGTCACGTCCCATGATCTCAACGATGGTGACAGCCTTGGTGGTGTAAACCGCGCAGTCGCGGATGATCTCCTGCATGGTTACGGCGATGTACTTGGCCGCGGAGGGGAATCCGGGGGTGTGGTCTGTGCCGACGAGGTCGTTGTCGATGGTCTTCGGAACGCCGATGATGCGCATCTCGTATTCGTGACCCTTGGTGTACTCGGAAAGCTTTGCTACGGTATCCATAGAATCGTTGCCGCCGATATAGAAGAAATAGCGGATGTTGTACTTCTTGAAGATCTCAAGCAGGCGGGCGTAAACCTCTTCTCCGCCCTCTTCACCCTTCTTGGGGAGCTTTTTACGGCAAGAGCCGAGAGCAGCAGCGGGGGTGTGCTCGAGACGGGTGATGTCCTCGTCCTTTGCGAAAATCGCGCCGAGATCGACGAGATCCTCGCGGAGAAGTCCCTCAACGCCGTTGCGCATACCGTAAAGAGTGCCGATCGCGCCGCCGTGGGAGTCCTTGTCGAGATAACCTCTGATTACACCGGCAAGTGTTGCATTGATAGCCGCAGTAGGTCCGCCGGACTGACCTACGACAGCGTTTCCGTAAAGAATAGCCATTGTCATTTCTCCTATATCTGATTAATTTTCTTTCTTTTTAAGTACTGTAAACGCGCCGACCGCCGCGAGGATAACCGCCGCAGAGCTTACGGACGAAAAGCATCCGGGAGCCTCAAGCTGACCGTCGGTCTCGGGTGCGGTAGTGGTCTCCGCCTCGGTGACAGGCTCGGTGACGGGCTCTGTTTCGGGTTCGGTCTCAGGCTCGGTTTCGGGCTCGGTTTCGGGAGTAAAGGGAACTGTGCTCAGGTGCTCGGTCAGAAGACCTGCGATAGCCTTGTGACCGTCAGCGTTGGGGTGGATATCGTAGTTGAGCATATTGGTGAGCGTTGCCGCATTTACGTCAATGACAGAGGGAACGTCGAGAGCCTCGAAGCCGTACGCCGCGCAAACGGTGTCGATCGAGGAGTTGATGCTCATAAAGAGGGTGTCCGCGAAGTCGCCGAAGCTTTCAAAGCCGGGGACGTTCTTGAGGGGATTATACTGCTTGAGGAAGATCACGCGCGCGGTGGGAGCATTTTCCTTGATGATCTTTGCCGACGCCGCAAGATTAGATGCGTAAGAGGCGAGGACCGCGCCTATCTTGGTCTGGAAGCTCGTGTTGCTTGAAAGTGCCGCAAACTTATCGGGGCTTGCCGCGGTGAGAACGTCGATCGACGCGGAAAGTCCGGTCACGCTCTTGCCCGCAATGGCGGACGCTACGATCGAAATCGACTCGAGAAGGTCGTTTCCGCCAATCGTTACGACAACGAGATCGGAATATCCGAGATAGTTTTCAAGCTCGGGAAGGAGGGTGAGAAGATCCTTACTCGTTGCACCGTCAACGGCGCGGTTTACGTAAGTGCTCTTTGCATCAAGTCCGAGAGCTTCTGCAGCGATATTCGCGTAGGACTCGCAATCATAGGGCGCTTCGCCGTCAAGTCCGTAGCCAGTGGTGATCGAATCGCCGAGAGCGAGCATGAATTCATACTTATTCTCCGCCGCCCAAGCGGGAGAGATCACAAGTGCGGCGATCATCGCCGCGGCTATAATAATCGTGAGTATCTTTTTCATTAGTATTACCTTTCTTCATTTAAATAATAACGTATTATATGATACCATATTTCACACGAATTTTCAATAGTTTGGTGTAAATTTTGCATTAAAAGAGGTCGTTTGATCAATAATGTAATTCATTGCTTTTAATCTCTTGACAATTCTGCAGAAAAAGGTTATAATAACTTATAAAACATTATTCGGGAGGAATATCCTATGTTGAAAAAAATATTATCTGCTTTGATCTGTCCGATAATGCTCATTCCGCTGTTCTCATCAATGCCCGTAGCCGCAGAGAGCGGCGAAGGCTCCGCAATAGTCGGAAAATGGCTTTGGGGAAGCACCGTAGCCGATCTCGGTGCGGACGGTGCGGAGATAATGATGTCGCGATGCGCCGCGGAGGGCATAACCGACGTTTATCTTCTCGTCAAGGGCACGGGCGGAAGGCTCGGTTACCTCAAAACTCAATATAAAAATCTTCTCACGCGAGCAAGCCGAGACGTTTTGCAGGAAACTATCGATGCCGCACATAAACGCGGGATCCGCGTTCACGCCTGGATCTGCGTTGTTGAGGACGAGACCTACAAAAGCAATCACCCGGAGGCGGGAATGTGGCATTACATCCGCGCTCGGGATAACAATTTCATCACTCCTTATGACGCGGGCTACCGCGAGTATATCGGCAACGTTGCAAAGGAGCTTGCGCAGTACGATATTGACGGCATCCACCTCGACTACATCCGATACAACCACAACGCAAACGGCTGGAGCGAGCAGGATTTCGAAAACCTTGCCGCTATGGGTGCGAATATCGATCGCGTAAAGGAGCTTGTCGAGACCACCTGGGGATATCACGGCAGAACAGCTAATTCGAATTATATTTTCAGCGCCTATAAGAATAACGATCCCGACGCCCTCATCATCGCGCAGTACCGCAGAAATAATATCAAGGAGCTCGCCGCTCATATAATCAATTCCGCAAAATCGGTAAATCCTAATCTCGTATTCAGTGCCGCAACCATGCCCGAGGGCGCATACGAAGCGTCCTACGCCGACCTTCATTACGGTCAGAATTACGATATTGCCGCAGAACTTTACGATTATATCTGCCCGATGGCATATTCCACCAATTACGGCAAAGCGGACAACTGGGTAGTCACCCTCGCCAAGAACTCCATCGACAAGGGCAACAAGGTAGTTATGGGCATTCAGGTCTTTGACTCCGTAACTTCTTCGCGCATTATGACCGAAATGGAAAATATCCGCGCTCTTATGAAGGACACCAAATACGGCGACGGAATGCTCGGAACGGTATTTTTCCGTTCGGGAACCTATGAATACGCGAAGGCAACCTACGATGCGGAAAGCAAAACTATTACCGTAAAGCTCGATAATACGCTGGGCTCTGCCGCTTACACTCAAGTGCGCATAGAAGCCAAGAGCGGGATCAAATTAACAGATGCCGCAATCGGCGCCGGTATCGCCGAGAACGCAACGGTCACAGTATCCTCGAGCGGCTCGAACGTCACGTTTAAAAAGAGCAACCTGCTCGGCGCGCGCAAAAGCGGTTATTTATATCTGAAATACGAGGGCGAGATTGACCCGTCGAAGCTCCCCGTGCTCATTCGTCTTTACACATCCGGCGGCGAAGGGCGCGTATACACGGTGTTCTGTGACTCAAGTGCACAAAACGCCGAAATGGGCGAGCCGATATTCCCTGAGTCCGAAGTAACGGCAACAGAAACAACGATCGCCGAAGTCACGGAAACCGAAGCTCCCGCCGAAACTACGAGCGAACAGATCGCGGATCAAACAGAACCATCCGATAACGGCATGGAGGAAAAAACGTCTTCACTTCTGCCGATTGCTATAGCCGCGGCGGCTGTGGTGATCGGAGTAGGGGTAGCCATCCTATCAATATTGAAAAAGAAGAAATAAAAAATAAAAAACTTTTCCGACAGGTTTTTCAGTCTATCGGAAAAGTTTTTTGTTTTGTATGCAATTGAATATGTATCAAGTTATATTCCGACTTCGTCGGAGTGATATTCTTGTTGCTTCGCAACAGAGTGGTATTAAAGCCTGCGGCTTTAGTGATATTTTATTCGCCATAAAACTCGCGCAGCGAATACCACTCGGCGCAAGCCGAATATCACTGCGAAGCAATATAACTCGCCACAGGCGAATAAAACTGCCCAACTTCCTAATAGGAAGTTGGGCTGCTCCCGCCGAGCCGTGTAACCGCAGTCGGAAACCCTGCCGAGCAAGGTGGGTGCCTATCTTTGGCCTCACTGCTCCCAACGTCCCGTGCATTCGTCGAGACAAGTCAATCGAAAGAATGCGCGGGGAGGTCTGCAAAACAGCCGCCGAACTATTCAGCTCCCTTTAATATCATGTCGGTTCCACATATACGGTTAAGCACAAACTAAGCAGGATAATAGTGCTTATTAATTATTCAGCGTCGTAGTCGTACTCCGCGCTGAAGGCATCGTCAAAAATGCCTGCGATACGCTCAAACTCAGCGTCGTCCTCAATGTCAACGAGCTCCTCGTTGCCCTCGGCGTCCTTAACGCTCTTGAGAATGATGTACTCCTCGAAGCCGCCGTCGTCATCGGCAGAGCCTTCGGGAATGAGCGCGAAATACTGCACGCCCTTGTCAACGTAGCCGCCGATAAGCTCGAAGCGAACCTCGTTGTCGTTTTCATCAAGAAGGGTTACGATCTCAACCTCTTCGTTTTCATCTACACCGATGGGAATATTCTTATCTGTCATGGCTTATCACCTGTCCTTATGTTACTATATATATTGTATACGAAAATCTCCGTTTTGTCAATGGGAAATTTTAGATTTTTCAATTTTTTATTCAAGATCAAGAACTGCGGAGAGGATGTAATTCGACACGAACATACCATTGGTCGTAAATCTGTATCCGCGCTCGTCCTTCTCTACGAATCCCGCCTCAACGTACTCATCAAGGCGCTTGCCGTACTTTTCATAGAAGGAGGTATTGAATCGCGCCTCGAAATCCTCGATAAGAATGCCGTCCGTCAGACGCATACCGAGCATAACGTATTCCTCCATACACTTGACCGAATCGATCTTTTCAGAGCTTGCAACGATATTGATGTCGGTGCCGATGATCTCAAGACCGTCGATATAGTCGCGTACTACGCAGGTTGTAGCAAAGCGCTCGTCCTCGAAATATGAATGTGCACTTGCGCCGAGACCGAGATACTCGTCACAATGCCAATATTTGAGATTGTGGAGCGACGCCGCGCCTCTGCGACAGAAGTTCGAGATCTCGTATCTTTCGTATCCCTGCGCCGCGAGGTAGTCGACGGCGTGGCTATACATCGAATACTCGGTCTCCTCGTCGGGAAGCACGAGCTTGTCGCGCATAGCGTGGAAGGGGGTGCCCTCCTCGATCTTGAGCGCGTAGATAGAAATGTGGTCGGGGCCGAGCGAGGTGACCGCCGTGAGCGACTCGATAAAGCTCTGCTCGCTCTGATTCGGGATACCGTACATCAAGTCAACGCTGATATTGTCGAATCCCGCCTTGCGCGCGTCGTTATAGCAAGCAACGAACTGCTCGTAGGTATGTATTCTTCCGAGAGCCTTGAGCTCGTCCGCGTGCGCGCTCTGACAGCCGATCGAAAGTCGGTTGACGCCCGCGCGGCGGAGCTTGAGGAAATATTCAAGATCGGCTGTCGCGGGATTGCACTCAACAGTGAATTCCGCGAACTTTTCGACCTTGAAATTTGCATATATCGCGTCGATAATGCGCGAGATACGGCGAATATCAAGATAAGTGGGCGTTCCGCCGCCGATGTATATCGAATCAATCGAATAATTGCGGCAGCGAGAGCTCCAGTCCTCCATCTGCAGGATCAGTGCATCGGCGTAATGCTCTACGATGCCCTTGTTATTGGGCACAAGCGAGCAGAAATCGCAATAATCGCACTTGCTCTTGCAAAACGGAATGTGTATATAAAGCCCGAGTGGCTTGCGCTTTTTCTTTCCGAACATATAAACTCTCCTTTGTTATTTGTCCTGTCAGCCGAACGTAAATTTGTAAAACGCAGTTTTACAAGTGGCTTAATTGTCGTCGCCAAGCTTAAGCACCGACATAAAGGCTTCGGGGGAAACCTGAACCGAGCCGAGCTTGCGCATCTTCTTTTTACCTTCCTTCTGCTTTTCAAGCAGCTTCTTCTTACGGGTAATGTCACCGCCGTAGCACTTCGCAAGAACGTCCTTGCGCATTGCCTTTACAGTCTCTCGCGCGATAATTCTCGCGCCGATAGCTGCCTGAATCGGGATCTCGAAGAGCTGACGCGGGATGTTTTCCTTAAGTCTTTCCGCAATCTTACGCGCACGGGCATAAGCCTTTTCCTCGTGAACGATGAAGGAAAGCGCGTCGACCTGATCGCCGTTGAGAAGGATATCAAGTCTGCAAAGCTTGGAGGCGCGGTACTCGTACATTTCGTAATCGAGCGACGCATATCCTCTCGAGCGCGACTTGAGCGCGTCGAAGAAGTTATAAATGATCTCGTTGAGCGGGAGCTCGTAGTGGAGCTCGACGCGGATATTGTCGAGGTACTTCATATCCTTGAACACACCTCGGCGATCCTGACAGAGATCCATCAGCGTACCGACGTATTCCTGAGGCGTGATAATGCTCGCCTTGACGATCGGCTCGTACGCCACGTCGATCTCGTCGGGCTGGGGATAATCGGTGGGGTTGTCTATACGGCGCATCTCGCCGTCCTTGGTCTTTACCTCGTAAATAACGCTCGGTGCGGTGGTGATGAGGTCGAGATTGAACTCGCGCTCAAGTCGCTCCTCGATGATCTCCATGTGGAGAAGTCCAAGGAAGCCGCAGCGGAAGCCGAATCCGAGTGCTGTCGACGTTTCGGGCTCAAAGGTGAGCGCCGCGTCGTTGAGCTGAAGCTTGAGAAGAGCCTCGCGAAGGTCCTCGTAGCGAGAGCCGTCCTCGGGATAAATACCTGCGAAAACCATCGGCTGAACCGTCTTGAAGCCGGGGAGTGCCTCTTCTGCGGGCTCATCGGCAAGGGTAACTGTATCACCGACGCGGGTATCGGAAATATTCTTGATCGAAGCGGTCAGATATCCAACCTCGCCGACAGAAAGCTCACCGCGGGGCTTCAGACCGAACGCCTCCATCGAGCCGACGGCGGTGACCTCAAAGATCGCGCCCGTGCTCATCAGCTTGATCTTATCGCCGGTGCGGAGAGTACCGTCGATGATACGGATATAAACGACGACTCCGAGATAGGAATCGTAGTATGAATCGAAAATAAGCGCGCGGAGGGGAGCATCAGCGTTGCCCACGGGCGCGGGAATGTCGCGGACGACCGCCTCAAGCACGTCGTGGATATTGAGTCCTACCTTTGCCGAAACCGCGGGGCAATCCTCGGCGGGGATGCCGATGATATCCTCGATCTCATTGCGGCAACGCTCAACGTCCGCGCTGGGAAGGTCGATCTTATTGATAACGGGAACGATCTCAAGCTCCGCATCGACCGCGAGATACGCGTTCGCAAGAGTCTGCGCCTCGATGCCCTGCGTTGCGTCAACAACGAGAAGCGCGCCCTCGCAAGCGTTGAGCGAACGGGATACCTCATAGTTAAAGTCAACGTGGCCGGGGGTGTCGATGAGGTTGAAGATATAGTCCTCACCGTTGTCTGCCTTATAGTCAAGTCTTACGGCGCGCGCCTTGATGGTGATACCGCGCTCGCGCTCGAGGTCCATATTGTCAAGGACCTGCTCCTCCATATCGCGCTTTGCAACCGCACCCGTTTCCTCAAGCAGACGGTCTGCAAGAGTAGACTTACCGTGGTCGATATGCGCAATTATCGAAAAGTTTCTGATATTCTTGTTGTTTGCCATTTTATACTCTCATTATGAAAATTTAATTACATATAGTCAGTATATATTATACCTTAATTGAAGGAAAAACACAATAGGAAAATGAAAAATTTTATCAATATTTAAAGAAAAAGTTTGAAGAAAGAAGGTCGGCAAACGCCGACCTTCCCGAACTTTAATCGAATATCTTATACTCACCCGGAGCAAGGTTTTTGCCACGGTAGGCTTTGTTCGCGTCGGAGAAGTTTCCGACTATCTCGGTTCCGTTTTCATAGGCTGCGATCTCAATACCGTCTTCAAGTTTGTATTCCGACATATAAACCTTTTGCATATGCGCGAGGGACTCGTATTCTCGCTGCGCCTCTGCGATGCGGTCGCAGGCGAAAGCAAGATCCTCGTCGGTATCGGTCAGGAAATCGATCTCGCCCATCCAGTTCGTCGCGCCCGTGCGGAACTTCGAATGGAAATAGAAGGAGGGTCTTCCGCCGCGGAGGATGAAGGCAAGCTTGTCCTCGGGATTCTTGATCGGATAATTGACCGTGGGGCTTGTCGGGTTGTAGAGCAGAATGCCGTGGTAAGTCAGCTCAAAGAATGGAATGTATTCATCGGCAAGCGGATATTCCTTGCGTCCGAAGCCGTCGCCGAAGGAAACATAAAGTCCGTAATCGAGATTGCCGAGCGCAAAATCAAAACAACCCTCGGAGGAGAAACCGCCGAACATGCCCATCTGCGTGTTCATAATAGTGTTGACGCAATTGATGCCGTCCGCCGTGGTGCAGGGATGCTTCGGCGAATGGCAGGTGTCGGGCTCGACGATTGAGATAACGTCATTGAAATGCAGACCGTTTTCGCCGTATTTTACCAACTCGGGGATGGTGTTCATAGCGGTATACATCTGCCGCTCGGGGCAAACGTGGTATGCATAGCCTCCGCCGTAATCTCCGATCTGAAGATATTCACCGTCCTCGGTCATAGCAATATCATCCCACGAGAAGCAATCGGCGAGCTCGTAGGCGTCGATGAGGTTTGTGTGCGTTGAAATGCGGTAGCCGAGGCTCTTGACGTGCGTAAAAGTCTTCTTCATCTCCTCTTCTCCGCCGAGCGTCGGCTCAACGGGGAAAATCTGCGGAAACGCGCCGTCATGACCGCCGAGATTCCAGCCGACAAGCTGAATCTCGCATTCCTTTACGCCTCTCGCATAGAGCGCGTCGGCAATATCGCGCACACGGGCAAAATCGCAGGCAACGTGAACGGGCGGTTGATTTTCGGGAGTCTGATGCTTGACGGGCGACGGACTCTGCTTCCAAGCCATTCGGATTCTGATAAGCGGCGAACGGCTCGCGTAATCAACGACTGCTCTCTCACGGCATTTTTCGGCGAGTGACACGATCTCGCCGCGGGAAAGACGAAGCTCGCGCTCGCATCTTGCAATAGTACCGAGAGTTGCACCCTCGGGCAGAGGAATTATCTCGATTCGAATATCGTCATAGGGCAGATCCTTCTTGCCGCCGAATTCCGTGGTAAGATAAACGCTGTAAACGCCGTCCTTCAATTCCGCGTTGATGGCAAATTTATAGTTTCGCTCAAAGCGAACGAGCGCACGGAAATCCTCTTTTACGATCGCGTAAAGAGCCATTACGGGCTTCGCATAGGAAAGCAAAGCATCCTCTCGCTCCTTGAAATCGACCTTGATATCACCGCGCATCGAAATGTTTCTGGGAAGGAGATAAAATCCTTCCCCGCCCGCCTGCGCCTCACCGAGCTCGGGAAGAAGACGAAGACTCTTCGCTCCCTTAAATTCCGCAAGCGGAAGCTTCAACTTTATGATTCCATCCTTTTCCTCGGACTTGAATTCAATTTTTCTGTTATTTTCATCGTAGGCAAAATATTTGTTCATTAACATATACCTCCGCGTTTTTTGTTATTATAGCACATTTTTGACGCGGGGTCAATAGAAAAAACTGCCCCATATCAAATGAGGCAGTTTCTCAAGCAAATTAAATTATTCGCAAAGAGAGAGGTGGATCTCGTAAAGTCTCTTGATCTCGGATGCGCGGAAGTCGCAGATCTCTTCCATAGTGCCGATCTGCTCGGGGGTGAAGCCTTCGAGTGCGCCTTCCTTGAGCTTCTTCTTATACATCTTGTCAACGGTGAGCGCGAACTTGATATCGAAGGATACGATACGTCCGTCAACCTCTGCTACGATGCAGTCGCTCTTGCCGTCAAGGAGAAGGTCAACTGCATAGCTGCCCATCTCGGTAGCGGTGAGTCTGTCGCGAAGTGTGGGTGCGCCGCCGCGAACAACGTGTGCAAGACGTGCAAACTTGGTCTCGATGCCGGTCTTGTCCTGAATCACCTTGCGGAGATCCTCGCCGTAGGGCTTGCCTTCCTTATTGAATACGCCCTCGGAAACAACAACGAGCATGCTTCTCTTGCCCGCGTTCTTTGCCTTGAGAATACGCTCGATAGCTGCATCCTCATCGAAGGGAACCTCGGGGATTGCAATAGCAACCGCGCCCGATGCGATACCCGACTTGAGTGCGATCTCGCCGCAGTCACGTCCCATAACCTCAACTACGTTGCAGCGTGCGTGAGACTGGCAGGTGTCGCGGAGCTTATCGATAGCTTCCATAGCGGTGTTCATAGCGGTGTCAAAGCCGACGGTGTAGTCGGTAGCGGTGATATCGTTGTCGATAGAACCGGTAACGCCGATGGTGGGAATGCCGCGGAGGGAAAGATCGGTCGCGCCGCGGAAGGTGCCGTCGCCGCCGATAGCAACGATAGCGTCGATATTATTATCCTTACAGGTCTTGACAGCCTTCTGCATACCCTCTTCGGTCTTGAACTCGTCACAGCGGTCGGTAAGAAGAACGGTACCGCCAAGGTTTTCGATGTTGGATACGGCGCGCGCGTCAAGGTCAATGATCTCGCCCTTGATAAGTCCGCTGTAACCGCCGATGATACCCTTTACCTTAAGGCCGTTTGCAAGCGCGCGGCGAGTGATAGCGCGGATAGCGCAGTTCATTCCGGGAGCATCGCCGCCCGATGTGAGAACTCCGATGGTGTTGAATTTTTTCATAGTTTTCTCGCTTCCCGTCGAAAAATTCGACTAATATTATTAACTCTTATATTGTAATATATTATTTCCCGAAAATCAAGAGGTATTTTGTGATTTTTGTTAATTTTTGTCGAAAGTACAGGCTTTTAATGCCAAAGACATAGCATTTGTCGCCGCGCAGATGCGGATAAACTCGCGCGAGCGCTTCGGCGAGAGGTTGAGAAGCTTCACAGTCTCACCCTCCGCGGTCGAAACGGCGATATAGACCGTACCGACCGGCTTTTCGGGAGTACCGCCGCCGGGGCCCGCGATACCCGTTGTCGCTATGCCGACGTCTGCTCCGAGAGCAAGGCGCACGCCTCTTGCCATCTCGCGAGCCGTCTGCTCGGAAACCGCACCGAACGCTTCAAGCGTTTCGTGCTTTACTCCGATCAGCTTTTCCTTTGCCTCGTTCGCGTAGGTCACGCATCCGCCAAGGAAAACGTCCGAGCATCCCGAAACGTCGGTGATGCGCTTTGCGATAAGTCCGCCCGTGCAGGATTCGGCGCAGGCAAGGGTCATTCCCCTCTCGCGCAGATGCATCACGAGCGCATTTTCCATACTGTCAACGTCGATGCCGTAGATAAACTCGCCGACCTCGGTCTTCTTGATCTCTTCGATCAGATCGTCGCACATCTTTGACGCGGTTTCGGCATCCTTTGCTCTCGCGCTGACGCGAACGCGGCACTCGCCGTTTCCCGCGTAGGGCGCGACGGTGGGGTTTTCAAGCTCCTCCATCATATAGCGGAGCTTTTCCTCAACCGCAGATTCGCCCATACCGAGGATGTAGATGTTTTTTGAAACGATAACGGAATTTGAACGCTCGAAAAGATAGGGCTCGACCCTCTCGCGCCACATCGGCTCAAGCTCGATGGGCGGGCCGGGGAGCAGAATCGCCGTCTTGTCGCCCTGCTCGATAACAAATCCGGGCGCGGTTCCCCAATTATTCTGAAGCACGCGCGCGCCGATGGGTGCCATCGCCTGCTTTTCGTTATTCTTGGTCATATTTCTGCCCATCGAGGAGAAATACTCCATCATTCGGTCGAGTGCCTCTTGATTCAGCTCAAGCTCGAGCCCGAAATGCTCTGCGACCATTTCCTTGGTTATATCGTCGCAGGTCGGACCGAGACCGCCCGAGAGGATGAGGCAATCCGAGCGCGAAAAAGACTCGGCAATAGCCTGCCGCATCCGCTCCGGGTTGTCACCCACAACGGCTTGGCGGTAGACGGGAATGCCCAAAGCCGCGAGTCTCCTCGAAATATACGAGGCGTTGGTGTTGATTATGTCGCCAAGCAAAAGCTCCGTGCCGACACATAAAATTTCTGCGCTTCTGACATCTTTCATTGCCGAGTCTTCCTTTGTTATTTAGTTATTAATTAATTTGATTGTAAAACGCAGTTTTACAATTGGCGGAATTATTTGTTGAGAATTGTAACGTCCATATGGGGATATGCGCAGGATACGCCCTCTGCCTCGAGTGCCTTGCGGATCTCGGTGGTAAGGTCGAACTTAACGCCCCAATAGTTGCCCGCTTCTGCCCAAACGCGAACGGTAACGATAACGGCGGAATCGCCAAGGCTGGTTACGCGCGCGAAAACGTCCTTGTCGGTAATAACAAGATCGTGAGCGGCAGCGACGCGCTTTGCGATCTCGCAAGCCTTTTCGGAATCGGATTCGTAAGTAATGCCGAAATCCATATCAACACGGCGAAGATCCTCGCGGGAGTAGTTGATAACGGTATTATTCATCATAGCACCGTTGGGAATGGTCACGTGCTTGTTGTCACCCGTAATAAGGAGGGTGTAGAAGATGCCGATCTCGTGTACGGTACCCGAAACACCCGAGGTCTCGATGAACTCGCCAACGCTGAAGGGACGGAAAAGGAGAAGCATAATGCCGCCTGCGAGGTTCGAGAGCGAGCCCTGCATAGCAAGACCGATAGCAACACCGCAGGATGCGATAGCCGCGATAACGCTCGCCATCGGAACGCCGAGGATAGCGACGATGCAAACGATGAGGATCACCCACAGACCGATAGAAACGAACGAATTGAGGAAGGACTTAACGGTCGCATCCATCTTATCGAATTTCTTGCCGTTGGGGAAGATCTTGAGAACGAGCTTGATTATGAGGGAGCCGATGATCCAGACGAGGATAGCACCGAGGAGCTTGAGGCCGACGTTCTGTGCGACGCCGATGAGCCAGTTGAGGAAGTTTTCCATTGATTAGGTTTCCTTTCAATATTAATTTGATGCAATTATTATAGCACAAACCAAGATAAAAGTAAAGCGAATTAGTCAAAAAATTGCCGAACCGAGTTGATTTTTCGCTTTTTTGGATGTATAATATTTCCGAGGTGAAATTATGGAGCTTTCATATAAAAATTGCAATATCTGCCCACGCGGATGCGGGATCAACCGCGAGGCTACCGTCGGCATCTGCCGTTCGGGCGCAAAAGCAAAAATATCACGCGTTTCGCGGCACAAGTACGAAGAGCCCGCGATATGCGGTGCGGGCGGCGCGGGAACGGTTTTCTTTTCGGGCTGCAATCTCGGATGCGTATTCTGCCAGAATTCGATCATAAGCCGAAAAAGTGTCGGCAAGGAATTTGACGAAAATGAACTTGCGGGGCTTTTTCTGACGGTTGCGGAGAGCGGTGTTTCCTCGCTCGATCTCGTCACCCCGACTCATTTTACGCCCACCGTTGCGGCGGCTCTTTCGACGGTCAAGGACAAGCTCGGCATCCCCGTCGTCTGGAACTCGGGAGGCTACGAAAGCGTTCATTCGCTTGAATTACTCCGCGGGCTCGTCGACGTCTATCTGCCCGATTTCAAATATTTTTCGCCCGAGATCGCGGCAAAATACTCCCGCGCCGCAGATTACCGCGAGCGCGCCGAGGAAGCACTCCTCTTTATGTATGATATGCTCGGTGCGGCGGAGTTTGACAGTGACGGAATGATGAAAAAAGGCATCATCGTGCGCCATCTCGTTCTGCCGGGACAGCGAAAGGACTCGATCGCCTGCCTGCGCCGACTTGCCGAAATTCTGCCCGTCGCAAGCATCCGCCTCAGTCTCATGAGCCAATACACGCCGGATTTTTATAAGGGCGAGGATAAAAACCTTCTCCGTCGTCTTACCACATTTGAATACGAAAGCGTACGCGCCGAAGCTTTGCGCCTCGGCTTTGACGGCTATATGCAAGCCCCCTCGTCTGCATCAGCCGAATACACGCCCGAATTTTCGGATACTTTTTCTCTCGATTTGTCTTGACAAACCCTGAATAATATATTATAATTACTGAAGTATTAATTTTCCGATAAACGGAGGTATAACTTATGTCACAAAGCAGAGTAATCGTTTTCTCCTGCGATGCTATGGTCTACGAGGATATCAAATATCTTCTGAAAACCAGCCCTCGCTTCGCGGAGCTTTTCGGTAAGGGTTCGATGGTCAAGCGCACCCGCACCATCTATCCCTCGGTAACCTACCCCTGCCACACCTCGATGTCAACGGGCTGTTACCCCAACAAGCACGGCGTTACCAATAACAACATCTTCATGCCCGGCGTGACCAAGAACGTTCCCTGGACCTGGTTTGCCGATAACATCAAGTGCCCCGATATCTTCACCGCCGCAAAGAAGGCAGGACTCACCACCGCTTGCGTTTTCTGGCCCGTTACCGCAGGTCACGAATACATAGACTACAACTTCCCCGAGTACTGGCCTCAGTCGCCCGAGGACACCAAGGAGGAGGCTTTCCTCCGCGCGGGAACCACTCCCGAGCTCTACCGCGAGTGCATCGCGCCCCACATCGAAAAGGTTAAGATCAGAACGCACCCCGACACCGACGAGCTTCTCGTCCGCGTCACCTGCGATATGATCGAAAAATACAAGCCCCATCTCCTTATGCTTCACACCGGCGACGTTGACAGCTACCGCCACGGCACCGGACTCTTCACCGAGAAGGTAACAAGCGGTGTAATCGACACCGAGCGTTGGTTCTTCGAGATCATTGAGGCAACCAAGCGCGCGGGCACATTCGAGGAAACCAACTTCTTCCTCATCTCCGACCACGGTCAGCTCGAGATCGTTCGTAACCTCAAGCCGAACGTCGTTTTCGCAGACAACGGTCTTATCGAGATGAACGAGGACGGAAGCCTCAAGTCCTGGAAGGCATATTGCCACTCCACAGGTCTCTCCGCGCAGATCAGACTTGCAGATCCCACCGACAAGGAAACCTGGCAGAAGACCTACGACCTTCTCAAGTGGATGCGCGACGAGGGCATTTACGGCATCAGCGAGGTCTATACCACCGAGGAGATCAACGAAAAGGAACACCTTTCGGGCGAATTCTCCTTCGTTATAGAGTCGGACGGCTACACCTCATTCGCAGAGGACTGGAAGCGTCCGATGGTAAAGCAGCTTGACCTTTCCGACTACCGTTACGGCAAGGCAACCCACGGTCACAATCCCGACAAGGGTCCCCAGCCCATCTTCTTCGGCTTCGGTAAGGACATCAAGGAAGGCGTTCTCATCGAGCGCAGACCCACCGTTGACGAAGCTCCCACTTATGCAAAGATCCTCGGCGTTGAGATGCCGGGTGTTGATGGAACTCCCATCGAAGATATGCTCAAGTAAGCACTTGTAAAACTGCGTTTTACAAGTGAAACGCGCGCTTATCGCCGCACGCAAAAATTTTCAATTTTTGCTGCTCCCCTCGGCGCGCGGACTCGCTTAGCTCGTCTTAAAGGTGTTTTTTCGCCGGCAAAGCCGTCAAAAAAACGAATTTTATTATATTTATTATAATTATAAACATTTTAACTTTGGAGGAAATAAAAATGCTTAAAATTGGCGTACAGACAGGCGGTTGGTACGATCACGACAACGCCCTCGCATCTTTTGAATACATCAAGTCCTGCGGCTTTGAAGCCGTTGACTACAATATTGACATCTATATGAGACCCGATCCTATGGCAAAGGACGGAGTTATCACTCCCACTCTCTTTGACAAGTCCATCGAGGAGATCCTCGAATGGGTCAAGCCCCTCAAGGACGCAAGCGAGGCTACGGGTGTTGAGGTATCGCAGATGCACGCTCCCTTCCCGTGCTGGTATCCCGGCAAGGACGAGCTCAACGCGCATATCGTTATGGCGCTTGACAAGTGCTTTGCAGTTGCGGAATACATAAATTGCCCCGCGGTCGTCGTTCATCCCACCATCCTTTCCGAAAGAGATGCCGAATGGGAGGAAAACCTCAAATTCTACCGCAGCCTCATCCCCTACATCAAGAAATACAAGGGCGTTAAGATCTGCACCGAAAACATCTTCGGCAAATACGGCTCTCACTTCGTCGAGGCGAGACTTTCCAACCCCTATGATGCCGCAAGAATGATCGACACTCTCAACGAGGAGGCAGGCGGCGACTACTTCGGCTTCTGCTTTGACATCGGTCACGCAAATCTCTGCCACCTTGATCTCAAGAATTATATGAAGATCATGGGCAAGCGTCTGACCATCTTCCACATCCACGATAACAACGCGCACGACGACCTGCATATGATCCCCTATTCCTACCTCACCAGCGGCAAGTTCCACGTTTGCGACTGGGCACGCTTCGTCGAGGGCATCAAGGAGATCGGCTTCGAGGGCACCCTCGCATTCGAGACCTTCCGTATCTTCTCGGCTTATCCGAAGCCTGCGCATACCTCCGCGCTCAAGCTCATTTCCGATATCGGACATTATTGGGTCGATCTGATCGAAAGCAAATAATTTTTTCGGCGGTTTTCTAAGGAAAGCCGCCGAATTTTTGCTGAAATTCGAGAAAAAAGATTGACAAAAGGAAAAATTTATTATATAATATATTTATCTCTATTAAAAATAGAAAAATACATTTGGAGGAATCCCATGAAACACATTTCCCGCATCCTTGTTGCGATTCTTATCATTGCAATGATGCTCCCCACCGTGCTCTCTTGCGCCGAGACTAACGGTCCCGACGTGACTACCGAGGCGGCTAACACCGAGGCTCCCGCTCTCGATGTCACCACCGAAGCAGAAGAGACTATGTTCGCTCTCTCCGACATTCCCGCAGATCTTAAATTCGACGGCGAGACCATCAAGTTCCTTTACTGGGAAGACGTTGAGAACCCCGAGTTCTTCGTTGAAGACCAGAACGGCGAGGCTGTAAACGACGCTATCTACAACCGTAACGCAAAGGTTGAGGAGCAGTTCGGCGTAACCCTCGAGTTCACCGGCACCCCCGGTAACTTCAACAATCAGTCTGCATTCGTTAACCAGTGTGTAAACAGCACCCAGGCAGGCGCTGACGCTCACGACTTCTTCGCAGGCTACTCGATGTCCGGCGCAACCCTTATGTGCCAGGGTATCGCACAGGACCTCACCCAGTATGAGATCATCGAGTTCGATAAGCCCTGGTGGCCCGCTTCCCTTATCGGTAAGGCAACCATCAAGGACGGCGTTTACTTCGCATCCGGTGATATCTCGACCAACTTCCTTTACATGATGTACCTCTGCGTATTCAACAAGGACCTCTACACCGACATCACCCAGCTCGAATCCAAGACCCTCTACGAGGCAGTTGACAATGGCGAATGGACTGTAGATAAGTTCATCGAGCTCGCAAGCGGTGTTTACGTTGACCAGAACGGCGACGCTACTCCCAACCAGGGCGACCGCTTCGGCTTCGTTACCAGCAACATCCACTTCGACGCTTTCTATACCAGCTCCAACCTCTTCACCGTAATTCCCGCTGAAGACGGAACCGTCAAGCTTTCCGACGACCTCTTCTCTGAGAAGACTCAGAACCTTCTCACCAAGCTGTGCCCCTTCCTTCATGACTCGGGTGACTGCTTCCTTAGCGCTGACCAGGATATCTTTGCAGCAGGCGAGGCTCTCTTTGACATCAACCGTGCACAGATCACCAACAAGAAGCTGACCGCTACCTCCTTCTCCTACGGTATCCTTCCCGTTCCGAAGTACGATGCTGAGCAGGAAGAATATTACACCTGCATGGCATTCCCCTTCACCACCTACGTGCTCTCCACCGCTTCCACTCATCCCGAGGCAGCAGCTGCTACCCTCGAGCTTATGGCATACCAGAGCTACCTCCAGATCACTCCCGCACTCTTCGAGGAAGCTATGAAGCTCAGATACGCTGACCAGAGTGACGACTCCTTCATGTTCGACCTCATCCGCGAGACCGTTGTCATCGACCTTGGCAGACTTCTCACCAACCGTCTTGATAACCTCTCCTACAGCCTCTTCCGTAGCGCAATGAACAACAACCAGGCAGGCTCTTGGGGTTCGCTCGAAAAGGCTAATTCCAAGCTCTTCAACAGAAAGCTCACCGATATCAATAAGGCTATCGAACAGCTCGGTTAATAGCATTTTACTTAACAAAAAGCAGACCTTCGGGTCTGCTTTTTAAGTTATTTTGCAAAAAGGATTGACAAACGCTTCATTTTAGTTTATAATAATTAGGTATATCAAAATCTAATTTTCGCAAAGGATAAAGAAAAATGACACTTTATGAAGAACTTATCGCGCGCGGTCTTGTAGCTCAGGTTACCGACGAGGCGCACATCAGCGATATGATCAACAACGGCAAAGCCACCTTCTACATCGGCTTTGACCCCACCGCAGACTCACTCCACGTCGGTCACTTCATGGCGCTCTGCCTTATGAAGAGACTCCAGATGGCAGGCAACAAGCCCGTCGTTCTCATCGGCGGCGGAACCGCAATGATCGGCGACCCCTCGGGACGTACCGATATGCGTTCCATGATGACCCGCGAGACCATTCAGCACAACTGCGATTGCTTCAAGAAGCAGATGGAAAGATTCATCGAGTTCGGAGAAGGCAAGGCAATTATGGTCAACAACGCAGATTGGCTTCTCGACCTCAACTACGTTGAAGTCCTCCGCGAGGTTGGTGCATGCTTCTCTGTAAACAATATGCTCCGCGCAGAGTGCTACAAGCAGAGAATGGAAAAGGGACTTTCCTTCCTTGAGTTCAACTATATGATCATGCAGTCCTACGACTTCTACTATCTCTATCAGAAGTACGGCTGCAATATGCAGTTCGGCGGCAACGACCAGTGGTCGAATATGCTCGGCGGCACCGAGCTTATCAGACGTAAGCTTGGCAAGGACGCGCACGCTATGACCATCACCCTTCTCCTCAACTCCGAGGGCAAGAAGATGGGTAAGACCGCTTCGGGCGCAGTTTGGCTTGACCCCGCGAAGACCACTCCCTACGATTTCTATCAGTATTGGAGAAACGTTGAGGACGCTGACGTTCTCAAGTGCATCCGTATGCTCACCTTCCTTCCCATGGAGCAGATCGAGGCTATGGATTCTTGGGAGGGCAGCCAGCTCAACACAGCGAAGGAGATCCTCGCATACGAGCTCACCAAGCTTGTTCACGGCGAAGAGGAAGCAAACAAGGCTCAGGCAAGCGCGAAGGCACTCTTCGGCGCGGGCGCTGACGCCGACATTCCCACCGCAGAGCTTGCAGAGACCGATCTCATCGACGGCGCGATCGACATTCTCTCCATCCTCCTCAAGGCAGGACTCGTTCCCTCGAAGTCCGAGGCACGCCGTGCAGTTGAGCAGGGCGGTGTAACCGTTGAGGGCGAGAAGGTCACCGATATCAAGGCGACCTACACAGCAGAAACACTCAAGGGCGGCATCGTTGTCCGCAGAGGCAAGAAGGCGTTTAAGAAGGTAGTTCTGAACTAAATAAGATAAAACACGGCAGTCTTGATGATTGCCGTGTTTTTTGAGGGCAGAGGTTAGAGGGCAGAGGTGTGAAAACGGCTTTGGCGTTTTTCCGAAGGAA
This sequence comes from Eubacteriales bacterium, assembly GCA_045636385.1. Taxonomy (GTDB): domain Bacteria; phylum Bacillota; class Clostridia; order Oscillospirales; family CAG-272; genus CAG-390. The sequence continues at coordinate 39,630 of JAZTXK010000068.1, read as the reverse complement.
AACGGCGGTGTTTAGCCGCCGAGACAAAGTCGAAATTTGCCGTAGGCAAATACTTTCTCGCTGCGCTCGAAAATTTTCATTTTAACAAAAGTCAACAGCAGCGGGAAGTTTTGGTCAACCTTTTTTAAAAGGTTGCGAATTCTTAAGGCAGAGCCTTAAGTCGCGCTCCGCAGAGCGCGAAACTCCCTCCGTGCTTCAAGCGGGCGGCGCCCCGCCGACCGTTTGGAAGGAGCGAAATCCTCCCGCAAGCGGGAGGATTTCGCTCCTTCACCCCGCGCGCTCCGCAGAGCGCGCAACACCGCACAAAAAATCATCTTGAAAAAACAAGTTTTTATGTTATAATAAAATAAAAACGGTAATGAAAATGAAGCGAAATAAATTATTCAAAAAACTATTCAGAAAGAAAATGACACTTGAACAGGCGATTTTATTCCTCATTGTTGGAGTAATACTCGGCTCTGTGTTCACCTTCGGACAGCAATATTTGAAGGCACCTATCAACCGCGATTCAGCGATATGCGTTCAAACAGAATACTCATACCACACTCAAAGACTTATCCGCCCCGATTCGCATGCAGTAAGCATCCATTGTTCCAATGGTGAAATATACAGTATCGACGCGCATTGCGTTACCTATGATATCCTCGATTATCTTGACACTCTTGAAAAGGGAACGAAGCTGAATATGCTGATTCATCCGAACTCTGATACCATCCTATCGCTTGAAGTTAACGGTGAGAGCATTCTTGATTTTGATGAGGTTCAAGATGATCTCAATTATGCCAATATCGGCTTTTTGTGCCTCGGAATATTTATGTATATTTTCGCTGTGTGCGGGGCGGTTAGACTTATTGTGATTACAGTGCGGAAATTTAAGAAGTAAATTAGTAAAAGCTCCCCATCGGGGAGCTTTTACTAATTCCAAACAGCCGGCGGGGCGCCGTCTGTTTGAAGCACAGGGGAGAATTCCGCCCTCTGTGGAGGGCGTCAAGGGCTACGCGCCCTTGACGGCGCCACCTTTTGAAAAAGGTGGACGAAAACTTTCCGTCTTTTGTGTTTTACAGATTTCGGATATAATCCGCAAACACGTCCGCCATGTGGTTGCACGCCTTTTCCGACATGTGCGTGCCGTCGGGCATGCTCTCGGGGTTGAAGGGATCAAGCTCGGGGTCGTCGTGGAAATTCAGCGGCTCGATGCCCTCGCTTCGGCAGACCTCAACGAAAGCCAGATGGAAGTCAAGATGCTTCAAATCATCCGTGCGCTTCTGCGGCTCCTTCTTCTTACGCATCGAATCAGAAACGATGAGCTTCGACTCGGGATAATCGCTCTTTATCATTCTGATAATCGAACGAAGCGCGCCGCAATAGGTATAAGGATCGGTAGAATCAATCTCGCCGAGGGGAATGCAATGGTTACAGTCGTTGCCGCCGCCTTGGACGATGATGATATCCGCGCCGTGCTCCATCATCGGTGCGCGCTCAAAGTAGCTGTCCTCTCTGCCCTCCTGCTTTGCGATATTCGTGCCGCTTACGCCGTAATTGCGTGTAGTACAGCGCAAGCGAAGTCCGAGCAGGACGGGATAGTTGATTTCCTTGGTCTTTATGCCCTCGTTGTCGATCAGAATACGAGTGTTCGACGCGCCGAGGCAGTTTATTGTTATATTTTCGGTTTTCATAGGAATTCTTCCTTTTGTTTTTTATAAAGTATAGCACAGTTTCGCGGTTTTGTCAATATAAAAATGCGGCTCCGAAATATCGGAGCCGCTATAAATATAGAAATTACTTCTTGTCGGGAGCTACGAACTGAGCGTAGAAGCAGCCGGAATCAGCCTTCATGGGACCGATGGTCTCATAAGTGCCGTCTGCCTTGGTGCCGAAGATGTATGCGGTGCCCTCAACGTCAGCCTTGACGGTCTTGAGAGTCTCGTCATAGGTGTAAAGGGTGGATGCGGTCTCCTCAAACTTTGCGTTTACGTAGGTGCCGCTCTTTACCATATTGATATAGAACTTTACACCGCCGACTACGCAGTAGAGGTGGTATCCGCCCGCGGTCTCCTCAACGAAAACGTTTGCAGCCGCGGTCGCATCGGTAGTGGTAGCCATATAGTAGCCGTCCAGCACGCCGGTGATGTAGAGGACCTTGTTGCCTGCGTTCTTCTGAACGAATGCAAAGCCGTATGCGTTACCGAGAATGGGCTTGATAGCCTCGAGAGTTACCGCAGGAGCGGGCTCGGTGGTCTCGGGAGCGCCCTGACCCTTGGTGAGCTCCTTGAGAACAGCGTTCTTGAGCTGAGGACCGTTGTAGTTGGATACGATGGAATAAAGAACTACGAAGTCGCCGACCTCGGGCTTGTTTGCAAGTGCATCGTAACGAGCACCCGCCTCATCGTAGAGGCCGTAAACGTAGAGGCTGTTGCCGGCTTCGTCAACGATGTAGAAGTTACCGTAGGTGGTGTTCTTAACCTCGGTTACAGTACCCTTAACGGTGTACTGCTCGGTGGTTGCGGTGTTGTGTGCAAGACCGTTACCGATAGCGATAATGTCCGCGATGGGGGTGGAGCCGTCAGCGGTGGTGGGAGCCTTAACGTGGGACTTGATAACCGCGTTCTTGAGCTGAGGACCGTTGTAGTTCGAGATGATACTGATTACGGTGATGGTGTCGCCGACAGCGGGCTTGTTTGCCATAGCATCGTAACGGGTGGTGCCGTCCTTGTCGTAGAGACCGTAGATGTAGAGAGTGTTGCCCTCTGCGTCGGTGATGTAGAGGTTACCGTAGGTCTCGTTCTTGATCTCGGTTACAGTACCGGTAACGAGGTACTTCTCAACGGTATTAGCGTTGTGCTCAAGCTTCTCGCCGATAGCAAGGATGTCCTTGATCGAGGTAAGCTCGGTGGGATCCTTGGGAGTCTCGGAGGGAACGAATGCATCTGCAGCTTCCTTCGACATAAATGCAACGACGAACTGCGAAACACCGGTGTTCTCGGCATTGATGTAGGTGGACTCGGAGATACAAGCGGTTGCGTAGGAGCTGTAAGTACCGAATACGTATTCGATATTGTCGCACTTGGTGAACCAAGCGTTAACGTCTGCGTGGTAGGTGAAGATGCTGGAGTTTTCGGTGCTGTAACCAACGTACTTGCTTACCTTGCCGTCCTCTGCGGTGGTGGTGTGAGCGTAAACGTAGGTCTTAACGCCACCTATAGTGGTGTAGATCTTAACGCCGCCGGTTGCCTTTTCGATCATGAACTCAAGACCGTCTGCGGGGGTCTCGGTGGTCATAATGAACTTGTTCTCATTGTTCTGGGTCTCGCCGGTGAGGAAAAGGGTCTGACCGAGGTTAGCCTGAACGATGAAGAGCTTGTATGCCTCGCCTTCCTTGGGCTCGGTAACTGCTGCGGAGTTGTCGTAAACGGGAAGAACGCGGGTGAAGGACTTCTCAACAGTGTTGCCGGATTCATCCTTAACGGTTGCGGTGAGGGTGTAGGTAACCTCTGCCTCGTTCTTGGAGGGGAGGTCTACGGTGTAAAGACCGTTCTCAAGAGTGAGAGTGATGGTCTCAAGGTCAACGGTCCAGGTTACCTCGAACTTGATGCCGTCGATCGGGATCTGAGCGATGATCTGATAGTCAGCGGGGGTCTTCTTGCCCTCGTCGGACTTATACATAGAGGTAAGATACTCTACTGCATCGTCAATGGATACGCCTGCGGGAGCCTGAGTTTCCTCAGTAGCAAGCGTGGTCTCGTCGCCCTCTCCGCCCTTACAAGCTACAAAAGCAGTAAGAAGCATGGAGAGCATGAGAAGAATTGCTAAAAACTTTTTCATGATAACTCCTTTATATGTTTTTTAATTTACGAATGTGATGTCGTTTGCCGAGAACACCTTAAGCTGGTAGGTACCGTTATAAACGTCTACCACGCCGCGGGCATTGATCTTACTGCCGATGGGGAATGCGTCTGCCGTGATCGTCTTGCCTGCGCTGTCCTTGAGAACGATGGTGCGGATAACGAACTCGGTGCCGTCCTCTGCCACGCAGGTGATCGAAAGTGCGCCAAAGTTCGAGCTATCCTCGTTTTGTGTGGTGTAAATGCTCTTGATTGTGAGATTTGTGAGTGAAGCCGTGCCGTGCATCGTGAGGAAGCCCTGATCGAAGGTCTTCTCCACTACGGTCTCCTCCTCGCCCTCAACCTGAGTGATCTTGAGCGTTACCTTTCCGGTAAGCAAATCCTTTGCGCCAACCTCGACGTACGAGCCCTCGTGGCCTTGGCTGATGAGCTTGATATTTGATTCGTCGTCGGGACGCATAGCGTTATATTTGATATCCGAAATCTGATAGGTTCCGCCGGTCTCGTAATACTGAACCGATCCGACAACGAGAATTCTGTTGCCGACGGTGAGTATCTCCTGACCGAAGTAGTCGAGATTGAAGCCGTAGTAGACCTGAATACCGAAGTAAAGCCCGGTCTCCTCGTCGTATTCCTCAACGTATGCGGTGTTGCCCGAATTTCTGACGACTACGCCCTCAAAGCCGACGCTCTTGTCACGGTAGGACTCGATATTCGTCTTGAGCTCCTTGAGTGTGATCGGAATTGCCGCGCCGTAGAAGAAATCGGGGTCCTTTTCCTTGGAATGAACGTAGAGCTTGTGGGTGGTCGCCTGATAGAGGATCTGCGTGCAGATATCCGCATAGGCTGTGTCTGAGGATTTTGATGCAACAGCAAGTCCGTTCTGGAGGATTTCAAGGTTGAGGCAGCGGTAATCCGCCATCTCTGCGGTCTTGTACCATACCCAAACGAGGTATCTGTCGCCCGTCGAGTCGGGATTCCACTTATCGGTATCCGACTCAACGATGATGGAGGTTGCGCTCATAAGCGCTTCCTTGGTATAATTGGAAGCCTTTTTGCCCCAAGGCTCGATCTGTCCCGTCGATTCGGGAGTGTTGATACCGAGGTATCTCGCCTTGAGAACGCCCGAGTCGATCATCGACGAGGGCACGTTAAAATGAGTGGTGTCGCCGTCAACGTAGGTCTTGACGGTGGCTTCGGTGTAGACTCTGCCCGAGCTCGGATCGAACTTGAGAGTTCCAGCAAGATCAACGAATTCGCCGATCTCGCCCTCGGCGGGCACGGTCGTTTCGTCGCTTGCCTCTCCGCCGTCACACGCGGTAAAGCATGAAAAAACAGCGGCGAGAGCAAGGGCGAGGATTAATATTCTTGATAAAAATTTCATTAATTATATACTATCAGTCTGCGGCGTATTCGCACTCGGAAACTGCCTTTTCAAAGAGCTTCTTGATAGCAGATTCGATATTTGCATCGGTGGATACGAGAGCATCCTGCATAAGAGTTCCAACCTGGTCACGAGCCTCGGAGGAGCCGTTGAACGCGGGGGATACGAAGTATGCGTCTGCCTGAGAAAGCGCGAGCTTAACGCTAAGAGCGGTAAGGTTGTTGATACCGTTTGCAGCATCAAGCCACTGCTGATATACGGGATTCTGCTGAACAGACTTGATAACGGGAGCGTAACCCGATGCCATCGAGAATGCTGCCTGGAATTCTACGTTGGTGGTGAGGAACTTAACGAAGAGCCAGGATGCTACAACCTCCTGAGGATTGGAATCCTTGAAGATGCAGAGGGAGGGACCCTGAGAGATTACCTTGGGAGCTGCGGGATTTACCTGGGGAGGAGTTGCCATATCGGTCTCGAAGAGAGCCTTGCCGTCAACCTGAGGAGGCTGCTGATAGCTTGCGCCGCCGGTCGAACCGATAACCATATAGCACTTCTGACCCTCGGTAGCGGTAAAGAGACCGGAGGTGTAGGAGCCGTAGATCTCCTCGGTGGTTACCCAACCGTTAACGTACCAATCGTGGAACATCTTAACGAAGGAACGGTTGGTCTCGTTATCGAAGAGGAAATGCTCGTCCTCGTTGAGAGAGGTGTAATCGGAGCCGTACTGCTCGCACATGGTGATGAACCAGTTAGCCTCGGAGTCGTAGCCGAGAGGCACACAGTCGGGATCGATCTTCTTGATCTGCTCGCAGACCTGAGCCATCTCCTCCCAAGTGGTGGGAACCTTGAGGCCGTTCTGCTCAAAGAAGGTCTTGTTGTAGTAGAGAGCCTCGGTGGACTTGGACATAGGAAGGGTATACATAGTACCCGCCTCGTCGAACGCGGTACCCTCTGCGTAGTAGCCGGGGATGAAGTCCGCGATCTGCTCTGCGGTAAGACCGAGAGTGGAGGTAGCACCGGTAGCGTCGGTAACGGTGATGGTGCTCTCGATGAAGCTATCGAGCGGAACTACTGCCTTTGCAACGTTGTAAAGAGCAACGTGGTCGGGGTAGCAGTATGCGATGTTGGGCTGGTTGCCTGCGGTGAGCGCGGTCTTGATCTGATCGCGAACACCGTCGTAGTCACCCTGAGATGCGTGCTCAACGGTGATGTTGGGGTAGAGCTTGTTAAACTCGGGAATATAGGTGTCGAGTATTCCCTGAAGCTTTGCGCCCATAGAGTGATAGAAGGTGATGGTTACGGCGCTGCCGTCGTATCCCTCTGCGGGAACGTCGTAGGGAACCTTTGCGCTGCCCTGCTCGCCGCCGTTGTTGCCGCCTTCATTACCGCCCTCGCCGCTATTCGAACAGCTTGCCATAGCAACTGCACTCATAAGCATAGTGAGAACGAGAAGGAACGAGATGATTCTCTTTTTCATTTTCTTATTTCCTTTCGGTTGTAAAATTTATTTTTTAAGCAGAAATTCTGCTATTAACCCTTGATACCGCTTCTCGAAACACCCTTCATAATATACTTACGAAGGAAGATGAATACGAGGAAGAGGGGGATCGAAACGACAGTTACCGCCGCCATCTGAACGGGGATGTTAGCCTGTCCCGACATATCGGTGAAGGCATCACGAAGACCGTTTGTGATAAGTCGGTAATCATCGGTCGAGGTAACGAGACGGGGCCAGACGTAGGAGTTCCACGCGCCCATCATTTTGAGAATGGTGATCGATATGAGGTTCGGAAGCGAGAGCGGGATCATAACCTTCCAGAGATATTTGAGATCGCTCGTGCCGTCAACCTTTGCGGCGAGGTAGAGCTCATTCGGGATCTGAAGGAAGTTCTGACGAAGCAGATAAATATAGAAAACGCTGACGAGGAAGGGGACGATAAGAACCGTGAATGAATCAAGCCATCCGAACTTTGTTACGGTGACGTAGTTTGTGATCGTGAAAAGCTCGCCGGGGATCATCATCGTTGCAAGCAGACCTGCAAAGAGCGCGTTCTTACCCTTGAACTCGAGTCTTGCGAAGGCAAAAGCCGAGAGGACGGTGATGACGAGCGAGAGGATTGTCGAAACGATACCGACGTAAACGGTATTCATAAAGAGCTTGCCGAGATTTGCCGCGGTGAACGCCTCGAGGTAGTTGCCCCACAAAATTTCCTTCGGGAACAGGGTGGGGATCGGCAGACGGTACTCGACCGTGCTCTTGAGCGACGAGATTATCATCCAGTAGAAGGGGAAAACGATGATAAGCGCCATGGTGCAGAGGAATGCGTAGAGAAGGAACTGAACGACGATCTTGCTGACGGTCTGTGCAACCGTTACCTTCTGCATATCCTTTTCGTGCATAGTGGTCATAATTTTTTTATCAGCCATATCGCACCTCCATTAATAGTGGGTCTTCTTCTTGCTGACGTACATATTTATCATCGTAACAACGAATATGATAGCAAAAAGAATAAGTGCGGCGGCAGATGCACGGCCTTCCTGATTTCCGAGGGCATCGTAGATATAACCGACCATAGTGTTGAGCGATTCTCCGCCGACAGCCTGCATATCGTCGCCAAAAATACCGACGATGCTCGAATACTCCTTAAAGCCGCCGATAAAGCCGGTGATAACGACGTAGGCGATCATAGGGGAAAGAAGCGGAACGGTGATCTTGGTGAATACGCGGAGACGGGGAGTGGAGTCGATCTTCGCGGCGTCGTAATACTGCTTATTTACGCTCTGCAGACCGCCGAGAAGGATGAGTATCTTGAAGGGGAGCGCGTTCCAGACGATGTAGATCGTGAGGACGGCGATGTTTGCCCAATATCCCGAGCCGGCGTTGATCCAGTTGATCGGCTCCGCGCCGAAGACGCCGAGGATATTATTGATAATACCGAACGAGGGAGCGGTGGTTCCGAAGCCGACGATATTGAACATAGCCTCGAATACCATTCCGATCGCGATCGAGTTGGTAACGTAGGGGAGGAAGAAGATAGTCTGCAGGAATCTCTGAAGCGGCTTGATAGCGTTCAGGCATACCGCGATGACAAGCGCGAGAATAGTCGAGATCGGTACGGTGAGGACGGTCAGAAGCATCGTGTTCTTAAGGCAATCGATAAATCCGCGGTACTTGATAACCTTCTCGAAATTCTTAAGACCGAATTCGTTGCCGAGCGTTCCGCCGAGCTCCTTCATAATGCTGTAATCTTCCCAGAAAGCCATACGAAGGGTGTTGATTATCGGCCAAACGGTAAAGACGAGCAAAAGAGCGACTGCGGGCGCGAGATATATCCAAGCCTTCCATTCCTCAAACCTGATTTTTTGAAGGAATTTTTTCATATCTGTCTACCTCAGATACCTGTCTCGGGAGCAGTTTGGTCACCAAAGTAGATTCTTTCCTCGGTCTCGGAATCGAAAATGAATACCTTGTGGGGCTTGAGGTCGAACTTGACGGTCTGCGCGCTCGCGGAGATCTTATAATCCGCGTCAACGATCGCGCGGATGGTGGGAGTGAGCATAGCCTCGTTCTTCGATACGATGCTTACGTCGCGGCCCATAACCTCGATAGAGGAAAGCGCGCAGGTCATCGCTCCGTTTTCCGCGGGGACGAAGCCCTCGGGACGGATCGCGGCAAATACCTCGCGGTCAGCTACACCCTGAACATCGAGTACAGCCTCGCCGTTGATGTAAAGCTTGCCGCCCTTGACGTTTGCCTTGAAAACGTTAATGGGGGGAGTTCCGAGGAACTTTGCGACAAAGAGATTTACGGGGTTATCGTAAACCGTCTGCGGCTTGCCGATCTGCTGAACTACGCCAAGCTTCATAACGACGATGACGTCGGAGATGGACATTGCCTCCTCCTGGTCGTGGGTTACGAAGATTGTGGTGATGCCGGTCTCGTTCTGAATACGGCGGATCTCCTCTCTCGTCTGCAGACGGAGACGCGCATCGAGGTTCGAAAGCGGCTCGTCGAGAAGGAGCACGCGGGGCATCTTTACGAGTGCGCGCGCAATAGCAACTCTCTGCTGCTGACCGCCCGAAAGCTCACTCGGCTTGCGGTCCATAAGATTGTCGATCTGCACAAGTCTTGCCGCCTCGAGAGCGCGCTCGAGCATGGTGTTTTTGTCAAGCTTGTCCGCGCCCTTGAGATTCTGGAGCGGGAAGAGGATATTCTGCTTGACGGTCATATGAGGATAGAGCGCGTAGTTCTGAAATACCAGACCGACGCCTCTGTTCTCGGGGGAGAGGGTGGTAACGTCGTCTTCACCGAAGAAGATCTGTCCGCCGGTGGGCTTCTGAAGACCGCTGATCATATAAAGAGTGGTACTCTTTCCGCAACCGGAGGGGCCGAGAAGACCGACGAGCTTACCGTCGGGAATTGTGAAGGTGAGATCGCTTACCGCAACGACCTCTTCGTTTGATTTCTTGTTTCGACTCGGGAAAACCTTAGTCAGATTCTGCAAAACGATTTTCATGATCTTGTAGCATCCTTTTTATTTGCATATTTAAATTTACGAAATATATTTGTCCCTCGCGGCGTTTTCCGCGTGGAGCTTATTCTTGTAAGCGAGCAGATCTGCCTCGCTCTCAAAAATCATTTGGGAGGATAGATCGACAGCGACCGTCGCCGCCATCATATCGTGGATAGCCGCATTCGTGCGCGAGGTCGCGACGAGTGCAAGCTGAAGCACGGCAAAGCCGACCAGAATGACCGTGCCCGTCATTCCGAGGTTTCCGAAGATTATCAGAATGAGGATATACGCGGGGATCATCGTCTCGACGGTACACTTACCGAGGAGAGTGCGGACGAAGAGCATAAAGGGCGTGATGCGAACGCAATCCTGTCGCACAAGTCCGATTCCAAAGACCTTCTTGCCTACGGTCTGTCCGTTTTTGAGTATCATCGGCACGGCGAACTCAAGGGAGAGATATGCGATGAGAATTGAAAGTGAGGTTATAACAAGCGCGAGATTGACCGTCATATTGTAAGCCTCGATGGCTTCCTCATTTTCGTTCATAAGACGGTTAACGTCCTCGTATTTCTTTTGTTCTTCCTCCGTAAGAGCGTTGAATTCCTCAGAGGAAATGTCAAAATCAATGCCGTATTCCGCCTCATATTCGTTATAGATACGGTCGAGAGTTTCCGAGTAACTGTCGTAACCAAGTATAGCCGAAAGCGCAAACGCCGCGCCCGTGATGACGATCGTCAGAAGTATCAGATCGAGAATATATGCAGATGCTCGCTTGAGCAAACTCGCCTTTTGCAGATCGCAGATCATTTTAGCCTCCGGTAAAAATTTCATGTAGCCGAATATAACCATTATATATTATAATATATATTATTTAAAAAATCAACAGATTTCACACAATGTTAAAATATTTTCGTCGGTGTGCGCATCTATACATAAGTCGGTTCCGTTTTATTGTATATTATTTTCACCAGCAGGTTGCATTCACAGAAAAAATATGGTATAATGATAAAAAAATATATGAGTGAGGCATAAAATGTCCGAATTTATTTATACCAATAATATCCCCGATACACTCGAAAGCGACGTTGTCGTTGTCGGCGACGGTCCTGCGGGACTTTGCGCGGCTGTTGCGGCGGCACGAGGCGGCGCGAAGGTCATCCTCGTTGAAAAGAACGCTTTTTGCGGCGGTATGGCAACCGCGGGAATGGTCGCTCCCTTTATGACCTGCTATGACAGCGGAGGCAACAAGATGCTCATCCGCGGTATTTTCGAGGAGCTCGTCGAGCGTCTCATCGCCGTCGGCGGCGCTATCCATCCCTCGAAGGTAGAATCCAAGACCGCTTTCACATCCTACATAGACAAGGGTCACGTTCACGTCACCCCCTTTAAGGCGGAAAGCCTTAAGATCGTTGCCGACGAAATGCTGACCGAGGCGGGCGTTCGTATCCTTTACCACACCCAGCTCGTCGACGCAGAGACGGAAGGCGACAAAGTTACCCGAATCATCGTTGCGATGAAGGAAGGCCTCGCATCCATCCGCGCGAAAGCCTTCATCGACTGCTCGGGCGACGGCGACCTTGCGGCAAAAGCGGGCGCGGCTTACACCGTCGGCAACGCGCAGGGCAAGATGCAGCCCGCGACCATGTTCTTCACCGTCGGCGGCGTTGACACCAAGCGTGTCGACGAGGACATCGAAAAGAACTGGGATAACTTCTACCGCAAGGACGGCATCAACTACCGCTCGCTCCATTGGAGAGTTTCGGAAGCAAGAGAGAACGGCGATTGGCCGCTCGACCGCGTTTCGATCGGTCTCTTCCGCGGCGTTGAGGAGGATGAATTCAGCATCAACACCTCGCGCGTTATGCACATAGACGGCACGAAGTCGGAAAGCCTCACCGAGGGCGAGATCGCGGGACGTCAGCAGGTCCGCATCATCTTCAATTTCCTCAAAAAGTACGTTCCCGGCTTTGAAAACTCGCGCCTTATTCTCTCAGGCTCGACTCTCGGCATCCGCGAAACTCGTCACATCAAGGGTATCAAGACGCTGACCGTCGATCAGATACTCGGCTGTGAGGTGCCCGAGGATTCCATTATGCTCGCGGCGAACTCTGTTGACGTTCACGGCAAATACGGCCCCAAGAGCAACGAATATATCACCATCGAGGAGGGCAAGTGCTACGGCATTCCATACGGCACGATGATCCCGCCCGCATTCTCGAACCTTGCCGTTGCGGGCAGATCGATCTCCGCCGATTGCGAAGCGGCGGGCGCGATCCGCGTAATGCCCCCCTGTATGGGCATCGGTCAGGCGGCGGGAACTGCCGTTGCCATGGCTGTTCTCGGAGACATTGACCTCCGCACGCTCGACGTCAAGGCACTCAGAGAAAAGCTCATCGCTGACAAGGTAATGCTCGAGGTATAAATGATATTTCTTACTCAAACCACCGAGGATGCGCCAAAGCCCGAGAAAAAGGGAAAAAAGAAGCATCGCCGTCCGATCCTGATAGCGATCATATCCCTTCTGCTTTCCCTGATTATGGCGGCGACACTATTGATTGCCATCCCGATAACGTTTTTCCGCTTCCTGTTAACCGATCACAATATCGAGGTCATAGTCGATCACGCTATCGACTCGATCGAATTTGAAAAGATCGAGATCAGGACGGAAAGCGGCTCCAAAAGCATCAGCGAGCTCATACTTGACTACACCGCAGAGGTAGAGGAGCTTGATTTCATCACGGAAGAGCTCATCAATCAGGTTCTCTTAAACGATTTTGCAAAGCATTTTATAACGGATCTTCTCAAGCAATACGGCTTTTCGCTGACCGGAGGCAAAGATCTGCCCGATTTGACTGCCGAAGAAATATATTCCATAATTGAGGAAAATATTGACACCGTCGAGCAGTTTGCCCGGGAGGCAGGCTACGAAGGCGAGATTTTGCTCCAAGAAAACAAAGAAAAGATCGTCTCCGTCATAGAATCCGCGATAGGCAAGGAAGGCATTTCCACCGAATTCTTCCTCGAAAGCTCAAATGAGGGCGCAAAGCTGGCGGAATATTTGCGCAAAGCGCAGCTCTTCTTCTCCGACAGCACGCTCCTCCTCGTCTGGGGCACAGTCGCATTCATTGCGTTGCTTCTTCTCTTCCTCAATATAAAATTTCTCGGCAGCTTTTGCCGCGCCTGCGGCTTCCCTGCCTTCATCGTCGGCGGACTTTATACCATCGCAGCCTTTGCCGCCCAAACTCTGATTGCGATGATCACGATAGAAAACGAAATGCTCGCCGAGCTCGTCCGCTTCACGGTCGGTTTCGTGGCAGCACTACTTGCAGATATCGCCCTGCCCGCCGTGATAACAGGTCTTGTGCTGATCATCGTTTCGTTCGTGCTCGACATTTTGAGAAAAATCTTAAAAAAAGCATAAAGTAAAGACCGGTTCTCAATGAATCGGTCTTTATTATTTTCATTCAACCGCTCTGTAACCCTCGGAATAAACGAGCTCGAGGTACGGCACGGGGGTTATTTCTCCGGTTTCGATATCGATCAGAACTCTGCCGCTGTTCGGAAGAGCGACCCACTCATAGTCGTTATCGGGATCGATACCGTTCTGCATACCACACAGGTATTTATCGGATTTCAGATAAGCCGTGATTATAATCCTGTCCTTTTCAAATATAAGACTGCGGCTACTGCCGTCGAAGCTCAGCATATATACCAAGGCAGTAGACTCATATCTGTACTTATCCCTCGCCTTGAGCATTTCGGCGTCGTTCTTAAACTCACTCCTGCGTTCGGTGATCTCGGAATACCCCTCGTTCGAATCGCTGAAGGTGGTCATTATTATTCCGTCGTTCGTGGCTATTGCCTGACGGTAGGTATATTCGGTATCAATAACGGATTTGGTATCGGTTCTGATATTATATACGAGAAGCTCTCCGCCTTCTATGTTGGAAAAATTATACGCATATATTCCGCAAAACTCCTGTGGGGAAAAGTCCAAAACCTTTTCTTTTGTCAATGCTTTGACATTTCTATCGCAAGAGTATATTTCTTTTTTATCATCAATAAAGAAAAAACGTCTGTTTGTTATTGCAGAAATCTCATACTCAGTCGGAATTTCCATTACTTCGGATATTTCTTTGATATCAATATCAAATCTACACAAATACGATCTGGTTTCGGGGACAAAATAATCCGGCATATCTTTTCCCGGAATATATCCTGAATCCGAATAATCAAACACATCCTTAACAAAATACATTTCATCCTCAAAAAAGCACCATGTGGATGCTTTTGATATAACAGTTCCCGACAAATCGTATTCCAAAAGCTTAATAAGCTCACCTGTTTGCAGGTTATAAATATATGACTCCGGAATATACCCCAAGGAATCCGCGTTCATACCGGGATTATGATAATATGAAAATACGAACCAATCATCTATCAACCCTTGTATCAGTGCGGTACCGCCGGTAACTATCATTGGGCAGTCCGAGCCCGGACTGTGAGTACACGAGGGAATAAGGCAAAGGCTTGATACTTCGCCTGTTTTGGTATTCAGCTTCACCCATCGTTTTACGCTTCGATTCGCCCACTTTTCACTTCCGTCGGAATTTGTCTTAATATATTCCTGGTAACTTTGAGTTTCAAGATATATCCAATAATCGTTATAGATCCTACCTTTGCCATCATTTCTGTTTACCACTGCTCCCGAAGTAAAATATTCTTCATTAGGATCAACCTCCATAGTATAATCCCGCGTTATATCAGGCGAGCTTACATATATCGAAGAACAAGAGGAAAGAACGGATACGAGCAGTAATAATGTAAGAATAAAAGTTATTTTACTCATCATTAACTCCATAATAAATAAAACATTTTTCTAAATCGTAACCACGCGGAAAACCGCGTGGTTACGAAAATGTTTAGTAAGATGTCGTAACTCCTATAGAAGGTCCGTAATTATCTATGGGAACCATCACTCCGCCGTCATTAATACAAATATCAATCCTATGATTAGTGGAAAAATGCTCAATACCGTGATCCATATCAATAAGATCATTGCCGGCGATATAGGCTTCTGCAGTCAGTCCCCGGACTGTAGCATCGCAATCCGCTGAAACCGATTCGTTTATCCAATACTGCTCGTCGTCATAGTAGAGTCCTACGCTGACCGATGCCTGAGCATAATACTGCCTATCATTGGCGTAATATACGCTATCGGCAATGGTAAACGCGTAAAAATCTGTATCGACCTCTTCGTTCCAGCCGTAATTTGTGCAATATACCTTCATTCTTGAAGGCTGACCTTCAATAAAAGGCCTTTCGATGGGATCACCCATCCATTCGTATGATTCGTGCGGAGTCGCTGCAATATGCGTCATACAGAAGGAAACTCAGATAATCACAGCCATCGTAAATGCAAGAATTCGACGAGTCATTTTCATAATGATTTACCTCTCTGTAATATTATTTTTAGTTTTTAGCATAGTGCACCCTATGCGGAATCTGCCGGATAGGTTAAGTATTTTCCGGGCATTCCGCTATATAAAACGGAACATCGGCTTATCATCCTTGTAGAAATATATCTTGCTGTAACCATTATATCATATTAACAATTTTTTGTCAATGAAAACAACATAATTTATGCATTTTCATCATTTAGTACAAATTCGAAGTTTGATTTTATACATAATATCCAAACAAAAAACAGACCGATATTACCGTTTGATCAGGCATATCGGTCTTTTATATTATTTTCCAAATCCCTGCGCGTCGATATCGTCCGAGCCGGGGCGGTTTGCCGCGAGCCACGCGGAGAAAAGGCGCTCGAAGTCCGCAGAGGATGAATTATCTCCCGCGGAGGCGAGTATCTCTGCGGTGTACTTGCAGACGCTTCCGTTGTTATAAAATACGGTGGGAACGCCATCGCCGTAGGTCAGATTGCCCGCGTTGAAGCGATCCTTGACCTGCGAATCGTCGCCGCAGATCGACTCGTCGGTCTCCGCCATAATGAACAGCACGTCCACTCCCACGTCAAGTCCGCTGTAAGTCGACGAGGGCAGACCGCAAACGGTTATATCAACGCCGAGATAAGCGAGATTTTCAGCCGCAGTGCCGAAGGGCACCATTCCTATGAGCTTACCGACCGAATCCTCGTTGTGGAACGCGATGAGCGCATTATCAAGAAGCTTGTCGAAGCAGAATTTCGTTTCCTTGAGTCCGTCGCCCTCAACCTCGGTGCGAACGACGTTATACCGCTTGCCCCATTCGCCGTAAGCTCCGAGCACCTCGCGGGGATGTCCCTTGAGGATGATATCGTACTCGCCGCCGTAGAGCGAATAGGTGAATTTCATCGTGAAAATATAGTCGATATAGAGATTGAAGCACTCGCGGCGGATCTCATCGACTACGTCAGCGGGCGCATTTTCGGGATAGTTTGCGCTGTCGTTGATTACCGAGAGGAAGGCATCGTAATCGGATTCGGTGGCGAAAAGAAGTACGTTTTTGTACTTTTCATCAAGCTCCGCGTAGCTCGCGGGGAATACGTCACCGTCTCTCAAGCCGCCGATGCCGTACTTCTCTTCCGAGGCGAATTTCGGGTAATATCCGTATCTCGCGCCGATGAAAACGAGCTTTTCCTCGGGCGCGGGCTCGCCCGCACGCTCACCCCTCGTAAGCGCGGCGTAGGTGTTTTCGTAGTAATCGCCGTACATCAGGGTGAGGTAATCAGCCTTCTGGCTATCGGAAAGAGTCGAGATCTTATCAGAAATCGTCTGATATCTCACGTTCGCGGAATAAACTCCGTCGCCCTCGTGTCCTTCGAGACCGAAAAGCGCGGGAAGCGCACTGCCGCGGGTGTCGAGAAGAATGCTCTCGATCTGATCCGCGCTCTGGAGCCAATAGGTGAAGTTGGGAAGAAGGGAAAGCGCGAACGCGGACGCGATATTATATTTCAGCGCCTCGTCCGAGTTTTTGTTATCTCTGCGCGACATAACTGTCGTGAAATTCATTCCCGCGCCGCCGAGGATGTTCATAAACGCCTCGTATGGCTCGTCCTTTTCATCGTTTGCATACTTGCCGTCCACGAAAGTCTCGCGGAAGGTCTTGTACGAACCGCTTCCGTCCTCGCACATATAAACGTGGAAGTCCTCAAGCGGAATATTCGCATTCGCCGCGATAGCCGCACACTTGAGCGCGGTTGCGTCCTGCGAGTAGAAATAGAAAAAGCTGTTTTCCTCCCCCTCGCGGAGCTCTTTTACCTTCTCGACCATAAGATCGAACTCTTCCGAGGTAAATCCGTTGCTGAGATTATCCGAGGGATCGAAGCCCGCGTTCTCGATCGCGGCTACCTCGGAGATACCGTTGTAGGTCTTGCCCCTCTCGATCAAGGCGTAGGTCTCGTGACCGCTCTCAATTGCGTCGAGCGCGGCAAGGACGGGCGGCACCGTCGCAAGCGCGAAAATGATATTATACACCTTCGCTCCCGCCTCGGGCGCGGTAACGACACCCTTCTCGGATTCGGGCAGATACTGCTCGGCAATCTCGGCAGCCGTCGTGACTTCATCCTTATCGTTATTTACCGTATTATTTTTATCGCCGCCGATGTTTTTGCAAGCAAAAAAGATCGGAACGATCAAAGTGATCGCGATCAAAAGCGCGGCGATCTTGACTGAAAGTTTCATGATTCTCCTGTAATTGCGATTGTATTTGCGATTGTATTTGCGAACCGAGATAGTATACCACAAAGCCCGCACGCGGTCAACCTATTTTCAACAAAATTTTATATTTAGGGCGTAAATGGTTAAAAATTGTCTAAATATCCTTAAAAATGTCACACTTTTCCGACACCCGAATGGGATACCCACGTCCAAAAAAATTTGTTGACACTTATATATTATTATGATATAATAAAGTTGAAAAATAATTGATTAATTTTTCCGAAAAATGAAACTTTCGGACGAAAAAATCTATCTTATATAGTGAAAAGCAAAAGGAGAAAAATGAAATGATGAAAAAGCTACTCGCATTCATATTGGCAACGTTTATGCTGTTTTCATTTGTTTCCTGCTTTGATGGCACTACCGAAACCACATATTCTCCCGAAACGACCGAAAAAGCTCCCGAAAAACCTGTCCTGCATTCGTTTTATGCACATGAAGTGCTTTATGAGCAAGGGTACGTAATACTGCGCCCGGAGGAAGGATCGAGAGAAACCGAAAAGTGGACTTATATTTATCTGACGAATTTTACTGACGGTGAACCTTGCCCAAGACCGGCAGAAGGAACTGTCGTGGAGGTCGTTTACAGCGGCGAGATCGAAAAATGCCCGAAAGTACCGTTTATCCCGAGAATTACACACGCGGTTACATCAAAGACGTACATTCTATGACTCTCAAAGCCGAGCCGCGCGAATATAACGGTAAAAATTACAGCGTTGCGATAATGAATCACTTACATTCCGACAAAGCAATCAAAGAGGAAGGACTCACCGCCGGCAAAGATGATGCGCGATACGGTATGCTTCTTGCCGCCGACCGCGATGAGCTTATGCAACTGGAGAATAATTATTTCCGTGTAAATATAATCAATAACTCCGGATCAGAAACCGAGCAATTTAAGGAAAACGCGGCACGTATGGCAAATAAATACCGACTGCTTGATGGCTACGATGAAGTTTTTTTCGCGGGAAACGATCTTTTGATGATCTTTATAGAGGCAGGATCGGGCAGCGAGAGATATGACATTGAAGATATTTCGATCGAATCGGGTCTCTGTAACATCATCGTCAGGACCACTGAACCTCCCCTCACCTGCGATATGGAATCCTGGATAATCTTCGTTTCAATTCCGAAGGAAGTGAGTGCCGATATAACAGAATACAAATACAGCGTCCTTCCTTACGAGTGGGAATCGCAAGATTGACAATTGTTAACAAATTGTGACTTTTACATGCAACCCTTGACAAAAACCATATTTTAGGTGTATAATCAATTGATAATTATTAACAAAATTTAAAGGGCACTCTGACGTGGCGGTAATTCTGACGAACACTCGATTTTACTATTTCTTCAGCCATACGGGCTGCCTTGCAAGACGTGAGTGCGCAGCATAACCGATATGGTTTTGTTGCCGTTCATTAATTTGAATGCATAACAGCCCGCAACTTTCTCGCCACGTCGGCGAGTCTTTGCGGGCATATTTATTGAGGTATGAAAATGTCGATGGAAAAGAAAACTCTGCTCGAGGAAGCAAGAGAAACGATAAACCGAGTCGACCGCGAGATGGCGCGTCTTTTCGAGGAAAGAATGAACGCCGTCCGAAAGGTTGCGGAATATAAGATCGCACACGGCTTGCAGGTACTCGACTCCGAGCGCGAAAAGCAGGTCATCGATCAAAATTCCGCGCTGATCGAAGACGGAGAGCTCCTTCCGTATTATATCGAATTTCTCAAAAACAATATGGCTGTCTCGCGCCGTTTTCAGGAAGACCTCATTCGCGTCGGTGCGGGAACGATCCCCGTAAGGCTCGGCGAGGCGAGCTACGATATAGAGATCAGCCGAGGCGCAATTGACCTCGCGGCTGAAAAGATAGTTAAAAAGGACAGAAAGATCCTCGTTGTCACCGACAGCGGTGTGCCGAAGGAATATTCGGAAAGACTTCTCACCTCCCTCGGCGAGGGCGCGATACTGCACGTCATCCCCGCGGGCGAGGAAAACAAGAATTTCGACACTCTGCAAAACACCCTCCGCGCGATGCTCGAGGCGGGATTTGCCCGCACCGATGCGGTTGTCGCTCTCGGCGGCGGAGTCGTCGGCGATCTCGCGGGATTCGCGGCGGCAACTTATATGCGAGGAATTGATTTTTATAATATCCCGACAACGCTTCTCGCGCAAGTGGATTCCTCGGTTGGCGGAAAGACCGCGGTCGATCTCGACGGCTATAAGAATATGATCGGTGCTTTCCACCAGCCGAAAGCCGTCTTCATTGACCCCGATTTGCTCAAAACACTCTCCTCTCGCCAAATTTCAAACGGTCTTTGCGAGGCGCTGAAGATGGGCGCGACGTCCGATCCCGAGCTTTTTGAAATATTTGAAAAGAACGACGTTCTTTCTTCTCCCGATCTGATCGACGAGATCATCGTCCGCGCGGTCACGGCAAAGCGCGACGTCGTTGAGATCGACGAGCGTGAGGGTGGACTTCGCAAGGTTCTCAACTTCGGTCACACCCTCGGACACGCCATCGAAAGCTCGCTCGGACTTACACTTCTCCACGGCGAGTGCGTCGCCCTCGGAATTCCGCCGATGTGCGAGGGGAAGGTAAAAGAAAGACTTAAAAAAGCACTCTCGAACATCGGTCTTGACACCGATGCTGAAAAATATATTTCGGATAAAAATGCCGTTCTTGAAGCTTTGAGCCACGACAAAAAGGGATCGTCGGGCGGCAAGATCAGCGCGGTCATTCTCAAAGATATCGGGGAATTCGAATTCGTCAAACTCACCCCCGAGGAGCTTATTGAAAGATTAGGTTAAAAAATGAAAAATTCATTCGGAAATGCAATAAATATCTCTCTTTTCGGCGAAAGCCACGGCGCGGGCGTCGGCGTTCTTATCGACGGTATCGCCCCCGGCATCAAGGTCGACGAGGACTTCATCGCGCATCAGCTTACCCTGCGCCGTCCCTCCGAGAGCATCTCGACCTCCCGCCGCGAGCCCGACGAATACGTGATTCAAAGCGGAGTTTTGGGCGGCTACACCACGGGCGCGCCGCTTTGCATATTCATTCCCAACACCGACACGCGAAGCCGCGACTATACCCCCGATCTTCCCCGCCCCTCGCACGCGGATTTCACAGCGCGCGAGAAATACCACGGCTTTGAAGACTACCGCGGCGGCGGACATTTTTCGGGCAGACTGACTGCGGCACTCGTTGCGGCGGGTGCGATAGTCATCCCCGCCCTGCGCGAAAAAGGCATCTATATCGGCACGTATATAAAGGAGATAGGCCAGATCATTCTCGGAGCCGAGGAGCACACTCCCGAATCGCTCCTTGCGATTGCCGAAAGCGAATACGGTCTGACCGATCAGCACTCGATCAACTGGATGAAGGATGTAATCGAGCATGCAAGAGAACGCTCGGACAGCGTCGGAGGCGTGCTTGAGACAGCGATCGTCGGTCTCCCCACAGGTCTCGGCGAGCCTTGGTTCGACGGAGTCGAGTCGCAGATCGCACGCGCAGTTTTCGGCATTCCCGCAGTAAAAGCGGTTGCGTTCGGTGCGGAGAGAATTTCGGTTATGCGCGGCAGCAAGGCAAACGACGAATTCGTCATCAAGGACGGCAAGATCGTCACCGAAACAAACAATTCGGGCGGAGTTCAGGGCGGTATCACGAACGGAATGCCCGTCGTCTTCCGCACAACGATAAAGCCCACGCCCTCGATCGCGCAGACTCAGAAGACCGTCAATATGGCAACTCTCGAGGAAACCGATCTGAATATCAAAGGCAGACACGATCCCTGCATCGTTCCGCGCGCGAGAATAGTCCTCGACAGCGTCGCCGCTCTCGTCGTTGCCGATATGCTCACCGTCCGCTACGGCTCGGACGCGCTCACACAAAAATGAAATACGGACTTATAGGCGAAAAGCTCTCGCACAGCTTTTCTAAAGAAATACACGAAGCGCTTGCGGATTACACCTACGAGATCCGCGAGCTTACGCCCGACGAGATCGCGCCCTTCCTTGAAGCTCGCGAGTTCGAGGGCATCAACGTAACGATTCCTTACAAGGAAAAAGTGATGCCCTATCTCGACGAGATAACCGATGCCGCGAGAAAGATCGGCGCGGTAAATACCGTCAAAAAAGTCGGCGGCAAGCTTATCGGCGACAACACCGATTTTTACGGTATGCGCGAGATGATCCTCCGCGCAGGTATTGAGATCGAGGGCAAAAAGACTCTCATCCTCGGCACGGGCGGTACGTCGAAGACCGCAAAGGCTGTTCTTTCCGACCTCGGTGCAAGCGAAATAATCGTAGTTTCCCGCAAGGAAAGCGACAAAACCGTGACCTACGAAACAGCAGTAACACATCATTCGGATGCCGAAATAATCGTCAACACCACCCCTCTCGGAATGTATCCGAACACGGATGCGTGCCCGATCGACCTTTATTCCTTCCCGAATCTCACGGGCGTGATCGACGCGATCTACAATCCCCTGCGGACAAATCTCGTGCTTGAAGCGAAAAAGCGCGGAATCCCCGCCGTCGGCGGACTTATGATGCTGATTCTTCAGGCGGCAAGAGCATCCGAAATTTTCCTCGGCAAAAAGCTTGACGAAAATAGCGTCGAGGAAGTTGCAAAAAGCATTTTTGAATCAAAGGAAAATATCGTTCTCATCGGTATGCCCGGTTGCGGAAAATCTACAATAGGCAAGATAATCGCAGAGATCACGGGCAGAAACTTCATTGACACCGACACAGTTATCAGAGAGATAACCGGCAAGCATCCGTCCGAAATCATTCGCGAATCGGGCGAAGACGCTTTCCGTGTGATCGAAACCGAGGCTATCCGCGAGATCTCAAAGAAAAGCGGTATAGTTATCGCCACGGGCGGCGGTGCAGTTACACGGAGCATCAACGTCGCTCTTCTCCGCCAAAACGGCAGAATATTCTATCTCAATTGCCCGACCGACGAGCTTCCCGTCACACCCGACAGACCTCTCTCGGCAAACCGCGCGGCGATCGAAAAGCTCTACCTCGCGCGGAATCTTCTCTACACTCTCGCGGCTGACGCAGTCGTAAGCATTTCACACAAAAACGCCCCCGAAACAGAGGCGGCGGAAATTTTAAAGATCTTTTCGGAGATAACATTATGAAAATTCTCGTTCTCAACGGCCCCAATATCAATATGCTCGGCATCCGCGAGCCTAAAATCTACGGCAAGGAAAATTACGCGTCGCTTCTCGCAAAGATACAGAAGCACGCGAGCGAGCGCGGAATCAAGCTGAAAACGCTCCAGTCGAACCACGAAGGCGTTCTCGTTGACGCCATTCAGGAGGCTTATACAAAGTTTGACGGCATCGTCATCAACCCCGCCGCGTATACACACACCTCGATAGCGCTTCTCGACGCGCTTAAATCGGTCGGCATTCCGACGGTCGAGGTCCATATCTCGGACGTATCGCAGCGCGAGGAATACAGACAGATCAGCTACGTCCGCGAGGCTTGCATCGCAACCATCTCTGGTCACGGAACCGACGGATATCTTGAAGCGATAGATCTTTTGATCGAGCATAAAAAGTCAATGAAAAATGAAACGCTATAACGTAAAAATCGCGCCCTCGCGTCTTTCGGGCAAGGTCACTGCACCGCCCTCGAAAAGCATCTCGCACCGCGCGCTGATCTGCGCCGCGCTTGCGGAGGGCGAGAGTGTGATATCCAATCTCGCATTCTCCGAGGATATTCTCGCGACGATCGACGCGTTGACCGCCATCGGAGCGAAATTTGAAAAGCTTGGAACGGGCACCGTCAAAGTCATCGGCATCGGCGGAAAGCCGCGTTCGCTTGATACTCTTAATTGCCGCGAATCGGGAAGCACACTCCGATTTATGATTCCGATATGCCTGCTCTCACCCGAAGAATTTAAGCTTTCGGGAACAGAAAAGCTCCTCTCGCGCCCCCTCGGCGTATATTCGGATATCTTCACGGCGCGATATTGCCGTCAGGGCAACAATACTTTGACACTCGCGTCGGGTAAACCGATCGAATCGGGCGAATACCGCATCGACGGCGGTGTCAGCAGTCAGTTCATCACGGGTCTGCTCTTTGCCCTTCCCCTCTGCGAAAACGACAGCAAGATCATCGTCGAGGGCAATTTCGAAAGCGCATCCTACGTTGATCTGACCGTCGACACGCTCGCAAAATTCGGCATAAAAATTACCCGCGAAAACAAAACTTTTAATATAAAAGGCAATCAAAAATACACGCCCGCCGAGCTCCGTATCGAGGGCGACGCCTCGAACGCCGCGTTCTTTGAAGCGTTGAATCTCGTTGGCGGAGAGGTTACGGTTGAAGGACTCAACCCGAGCAGCTTGCAGGGAGATATGGTCTTTAATAGCCATTTTGATGCACTTAAAGCCAACAAAAACCAAAACATCAACCTCTCCGACTGTCCCGATCTTGCGCCGATCCTCTTTACCTGCGCGGCGATCTTCGGCGGTAAGTTCACGCACACCGACCGCCTTCGCTTCAAGGAAAGCGACCGTATTGCGGCGATGAAGGAGGAGCTTGAAAAGTTCGGCGCGCGCATCGAAGTCCTTGACGGACTTGACGGCGGAACTGTAAAAATCCTCCCCACCGAGCTTCACGAGCCCACCCTTCCCCTCTCCTCTCACAACGACCACCGCATCGCAATGAGCCTTTCGGTTCTTTGCGCGCGATTCGGCGGAGAGATTCAAGGAGCTGAGGCAGTCAGAAAAAGTATGCCCGATTTCTTTGAAAAGCTCAAAGAGCTCGGCGCAAATATCAAAGGAAACATAACAAATGAGTAATATGTCAAATATGGATTTCAAGCGCAAGCTTCCCATCCCGATGGATATCAAAGCTCAGTTCCCCATCACCGAGGAAATGCAGGCAATCAAGGAAGCACGCGACGTTGAGATCGCAAAGGTCTTCAAGGGCGAGCTTGACAAATTCATCCTCGTCATCGGTCCCTGCTCCGCCGACCGCCCCGAGCCTGTGCTTCAGTACGTTGAAAAGCTCGCCGATATTCAGAAAAAGGTTGAAGATAAAATAATCATAATCCCCCGAATCTACACCAACAAGCCGAGAACCACGGGCGACGGCTACAAGGGTATGCTTCATCAGCCCAACCCCACCGAGGAGGTTGACGTTCTTGGCGGCATCATCGCAACGAGAGAGCTTCACAGCCGTGTTCTGCGCGATTACGGTCTGGCTTCGGCAGACGAGCTTCTCTACCCCGATAACTACCGTTACCTTTCCGATCTGCTTGCCTACACAGCGGTCGGCGCGCGTTCTGTTGAAAACCAACAGCACCGCCTCACGGCAAGCGGTATCGACGTTCCCGTCGGTATGAAGAACCCCACAAGCGGTGATATTTCAATTATGATGAACTCTATCACCGCCGCGCAACACTCCCACACCTTCATCTACCGCGGATGGGAAGTCGAGAGCCACGGTAATCCCCTCGCGCACGCCATCCTCCGCGGTTACGTTGACGGCTCGGGCAAATCCTACCCCAACTACCACTACGAGGACCTGCGCGATCTCTGCGAGACCTACTCAAAGACCGATCTCGCAAATCCCGCCGTTATCGTTGACACCAACCACGCAAACTCGGGCAAAAAGTGGGCAGAACAGCCCCGCATCGCCAAGGACATCGTCCACTCCTGCCGCAAGAGTGCGGATATCAAGCGCCTCGTCAAGGGACTTATGATCGAAAGCTACCTCATCGACGGAGCACAGAAGGTCACCGACGAAGCAAGCTACGTCTGCGGTCAGTCGATCACCGACCCCTGCCTGGGGTGGGAGAAGACCGAGAGGCTGATACTCGATTTGGCGGAAGAGCTGTAATTGAATGCAGAGTGCAGAATGCAGAGTGCAGAGTGATGGAAGATTTCCTCGCGTTGCTCGGAAATCGGATGTTGCGATAATTTAATTCGGTGTTAATATTTCATTGTTAAATGGGATAATTTAATACCTAAATAAAAAATCTCGGATATTAAGAAGTTGTTGCTTCAAAATATCCGAGATTTTTATTTACTTGTTTTAGTTTTTGATTTGCGGGGTTTTATCAGCACAGCACAAAATTATCATTGGAATAATTTTCGCGTCAGCGAAAATTTACCTTAACTCTGCACTCTGCACTCTGCACTCTGCACTCTGCACTCTGCACTCTGCACTCAATCAGTGCGGTATCTCGATTACGGGCTCTTCTTGTGCGGGAGCTTCATGCTCGCCCTTGAGAGTGCGGTAGAATTCCGCGCGAGCTGCCTGCATATAGGGAACTACGTAGATAAAGAGAATTCCGCAGGTGAGAATGGAGAGAAGAATCCAACCGATGAAGGAGAGGTCGAGAAGGAAGAGCTCCATCTTATGACCGCGCATCATCATGCGGCTGTCGGTGATAGCCTCGTTAGCACTGAGCTCGGGCTTATCGAGAAGGATGTAGGGAGTCATAGCGTAGGAATAGGTCTTTACGATGCCGGGAATGTAGAAAAGAAGAGTCCAGAGCATAGTATAGATCTGAACGAGGAGCATGGAAACGAACTTGGTGCCGATGTACTCGGTAAAGCCCTTGAAAAAGCTTTCAAAGCTCACCTTTTCGCTTCTGAGAGCATCAAGGAAAAATGCAGCAAAGCCGACGGAAAGCAATCCTGCCGCCAAAGCTCCGATACCCGTTGCGCTGATCGCAGAATTTATCAAGCCGTAAACGATAAAGACTCCGATAGCAAGCCCCCATTTGTTCTTCATCGCCTCTTTGGCGCGTTTTTTGATTTCGGAATTGTTCATAGGTTACCTCCAATGAATAATATATGAATACATTATACAATACTTTTTTAACAAAGTCAATATATTCCCTTGACTTTTTTTACATTATATGATAATATTTAATAAAAATCCTATAGGAGAAAAATCATGAAGCTATTATTTCTCGGCACCGGATCGGCAAAATGTAAAAAGCTCCACGAGGATCAGATCCCCGAGGGCGCAAGAAGGTGCTCGTCGATGCTGATCGACGGCACAGTACAGCTCGACGTGCCCATTCACACCTACGATTTCCTTGAAAAGCGCGGCATCTCGCCCGCAGAGGTTACGGATATCTTCCTGACGCACAGCCACGACGATCATTTTTGCAAGGATACTTTCCTTCGCTATGCCAAGGCGGGCGGCAGAAAGCTTAATTTCTATTGCAACACGGGCGCGCTTCAGTATCTCGGACTCACCGAGGAGGAAATGGCGCTCGTCAATATAGTCACCTTTGAGGCTATGGAGACCTTTGAGGCGGCGGGTATGACCGTCACCGCGCTCCCCTCAAACCACATCGCGGGCAAGGAGGAGCAGACGCTTCACTACGTTTTTGAAAAGAATGGACAAAAGCTCTTCTACGGTCTTGACGGCGGCTGGCTGACGGGCAAGGAGTGGAGTTATCTTTATAGGACCGCTCTGCCCATCGACTGCGCGGTTTTCGACACCACCTGCGGTGAACAGCCCGGAAACTTCCGCATCGGCACGCACAATACGATCCCCATGGTGCGCCTGCTCGTTGCAGCCTTCAACGAAAACGGCGTAATGCGCGAGGGCGGCACATACATCGCAAGCCATATGGGTCCCCACATCCACGGCGTTCCCGCCGAGGAGACCGCACGCATCCTCGCAGAATTCGGCGTAACTATGGCTTACGACGGATTTGAAATTGAAATTTAACACGAAATCGACCGACAGCACGCTGTCGGTCGATCATTTTTATATTATTTCAATCTCCAATACTATAGCCTCATCGGCAAGATCATCTACTGGGATTCCGATGATATGAAGATACGGATGCTCCGCCACCCCCGTTTTTCCGTTGAAAAACTCGGGCAGGCGCTCAAAGGAGAAGGCGAGATCCTCACCCGTGTTCAAGAGGCGGACGCGCGTCGGCTTATGCGGAAAGAACTTTATATCGACCGCAGAAGACGATACGCCGTTATAGAAATGGAAATAGAGCTTACCGTTCTTGCGGTTGACAATACAGGCATCGTGTCTGACGGAATAATCAAAGGAATCGCCCTCGGCGCACTCAAGACAGCTCTCCATCCTATTATACCATCCGCCTATCCTGCGCAAGCGGCGTGCATATTCATCGGTGATCTCACCGAGACCGTTCGGTCCGACGTTGAGCAGATAGCTTCCTCCCATCGCCATAATGCGGTCGATCGAGGAAACGAGATGACGGTAGGAATAAAAATCCTCCTGCTCGCGGTAACCCCAGCTCTGTCTGCCGAGCGAATTGCAAGCCTCGGTCATTCTTGTAAATCTTTCACCCTCCGCCGCGCGGTATTCGCGCTCGGGAGTCGAAAAATCACCCTTGTCGAAGCCACGGTCGTTGATAAGGATGCCCGGCTGAAGCCGTCTTGCAAGCTCGTTGAGCGACGGATCCTCGATCTTCGGCGGAATATCCCAGAAGAGGGTGTAGATGCTGCCGTAATTAGTCAACAGCTCGGTAATCTGATTCTTTACGTATTCGCGATATCCCTCGGTGTCGACCGTTTCCTTATCCACCGCCTTCCATTGGTGCGTGGAATAGGGATTATAGCCGAGCGGGTGATTCCAATCGGGGTTTGAATAGTAGAGGCCAAGCTGCATTCCGTGCTTTTCGCAGGCATCGGCAAGCATACGGAGGACGTCCTTACCGTAAGGCGTATTCATCACGTTGTAATCGGTATATTTGGTATCCCACATACAAAAGCCGTCGTGATGCTTTGCCGTGAAGCAGATATACTTCATTCCCGCCTCCTTGGCAAGAAGAACCCACTTTTCGGGGTCGTAATTCACGGGATTGAAGGTCTTTTGAAGTGCTTCATATCTTTCTCTGTCCCAATCGAAGCGCGCGTAGACCTGCTCTTGAATGCCTGTCTGCGCATAGATGCCCCAATGGATGAACATTCCGAATTTATTGTCGAAGATCATATCTTTCATCTGTATTTCGCCATAAGCGGATATGCGTTATTGATCGCAGTCTCAAAGTCAGGCGTATGGCGCGATTCGAGGCTTATACGGCTGTCGTAGCCGACCTGCTTCAGGTACGCGATCTTCGGATCTATCTCCGCCTCGTCGCCGGGGATGGGCGTTTCTCTGTCCGCGCGCGCAAGGTGAGCATGGACGAGCACGCCCTCCGTGCCGTCGAGTGTTGACAGTTCCTCGCCGTTCTGCGCGTGGTGGTAAAGGTCGATCATCGCCAGAACATTCGGATGATTGGTCTTTTTCACGATGTCAAGACCGTCGGCAAAGGTGATGATAAAGTTTGTCTCCTTGGTGTTGAGAGGCTCGACGGTTACTGCAACGCCGTATTTCGCGCCGACCTCGCCGCAGATGCGAAGCACCTCGCAGAACTGCTCCTCCGCCTCCTCTTTTGTATACCCGTCTCTGATATTTCTCGCGCCCGAGGAGCCGATGACGGCAACCTTCTGCCCGAGCTCCGCGCCGCGCGCAAAGCCTATCTCGCAGTATTCGCGGACGTTTTTCCTTACGGTCTCAAAATCATCCTTTGAATAAAGCTGAAACTCACCGCGGAAGAAGCCGTTCGTCGCTTCCATCTTAATGCCCGAAGCATCAAGAGCAAGCTTCATTTTCTCAAAATCCTCATCCGTCGCCGTTGCGATCTTCGAGAAATTACCTTCAACGTAATCATATCCCGCGGCGGCAATAATACCCCAGCGGTCGTAATTGGCACAAACACCTATTTTCATAAAAATCTCCTTTTTCCACGTGCAGACGAACGGTCATATCCGCCGAAACACATTAAATCATCTGTTATTTCATTAACTCCGATAGCACTCGGATATGTCAGCAAATCGAATTATTTGATTATAAGCTTATCGTCCTCGGTCAGCTCGAGGTCCTCGATTCCGCGCTCGAACCAGCGGCGGACGTCGACGAATTCCTTGCCCGTATGCGCGTCGGTGCCGCAGTAGAACTTGCATCCCTCCGCCTTTGCGATGCGGTAGGGGCGAAGCAGAGTGTCGCGATCATTCTCGCTGTAATGCATATCCCAGACGTTGAGCTCGATGCCCATACCGACCTTCGCCGCTTTTTCAAAAACGCGGTGCATTTCGTAATCGGGGATCGCGTTGATTGTTGCGAGCAGCTTTTCGTGATCGCCTCGCCAGATAAGTCCGCAGGTCATGTGCGCAAGACCGATCTTGTGGAAGGGCAGATCCATAGCGAGGAGCGCGTCGATGCGCTTTACCCACCACTCTGCGCGTGTCTCGGGCGAGGCAAGCATTTCCTCCGTCATCGTGAAGTTAGTCATATGAAAATGAGTCGTAGGAACGACGATAAAGTCAAGCTCCTCCATACGCTCGCGTGAGCAACCGAGAGTCAGATTTTTGTCCATATCGGTCTCACAGCCGAAGAGAAAACGTATCCCATCGCTCTGCGGGAGCGGTTTGGATTGAGAAATATGGGGATAATCCTGCTTTGAATACCATTTCGATGCGCCCTCGACTCGCTCGTCCCAGAAATGGTCGGTCAGGACTATTGTGTTAAGTCCTTCATTCTCCGCGTAGCGCAGAATCTGCTCGGGGCTCTGCTCGGGATCGTGTGAGCAGGAGGAAAGGCGGGAATGGATATGAAAATCGTGATCGTAAGCAAATTTCTTCATCGGTGGACGGCGCTCCTCTCGAATTGATTTTTGATTATTATAGCATATATTGAGAGGAATTGCAAGAGGGGAAAGAGGAAGTAAGTGAAATATTCGGCTTGCTACGAATGCGAAATTTAATTTGCATATTAACATTGGGGAAGCCGTTGGATATCATCAATTCCGAAGGGATTGTTATGGAAATACACGCTTACGCGTGATGATATGCCAAGCCTGCGGCTTGGATAAAAAAATCCATCGCTTTGCGATGGATTTTTTGAGTTATGGGACTTGTTTGAGATGATATTATCTGTTGGCTTTTACGGTTTTTAATGATGCAATCAGCAAAATTCTTATTGTGGAACAAGTTTTATTGAGCTGTTTATAGCGCTCCTCTGTGATATAATCCGATTTTACAAGCATTTCCAACCATTTGCCCGTCTCACTCGCTTCTTTCAAAGCGATTTCAAGCTTTGCAATAAAATCCGCTCTGCCGTGAGCATATTTACTTTCAGCAATATTCGCGCAAATACTTGTCGCACTTCTGCCAATTTGATTTGAAACGATCTTTTCTCTCTTAGCCTCAAGCTCTTTAACAAGAGATAAAACATCAACGGCTAATTTAGTTGACAGTTCACCGAGTTTATCTTCCTTCATCACTATCACCCCAACAAAATTATATGTCCGTTTGCGCGCAGCGCAACATCATTCGGCGAAGCCGACTTCATTTATGCGAAGCATAACTTCATTTACGGCAAAGCCGTAACTTCATTTTGTGTCCGCCGGGCGGACAATGAAGTTTTCGCTTCGCTCAAAATGATGTTGCGTGGCAAGCACGCAAATGATGTTGTGTCCTGCGGACACAAATTAAAAATCCGAAGACTAAAGTCTTCGGATTTTTGGTGGGGGATGGTGGATTCGGACCACCGAAGTCAGTGACAACAGATTTACAGTCTGCCCCCTTTGGCCGCTCGGGAAATCCCCCATATGAAGTCCGCTTTTACGCTGCGGACTTTTTTGGAGCTGGTGATCGGAGTCGAACCAACAACCTGCTGATTACAAATCAGCTGCTCTGCCATTGAGCCACACCAGCGTTTGGCGTTCCGTATTGGACGAGTGATATTATACCACAAAGGCGGGCGTTTGTCAATAGTTTTTTGAAAGTTTTTTTGATTTTTTTGCGGAAATTTTTGCTTTTGGCTGTTCGGCGCAAAATATGGGCTTAATTGATTGACTTTTTATGAAAAATGCGATATAATTAAAACAAAAAGCCCGGAGGTCAACGATATGGAAAACAGCGTTCATTACGGAAAAGATTTGTACGGATACAAATATTCAAATCAAATTAACAATTACGATGCCGATACCGTGGTTTTCAGCTGTGAGCCGCCGCTGCTTTTTGACGTAAAGGCGCACGGTCTTAAGATAAAGAAGCTTGAATACAGCGATTACTTCTTGGTTTATGAGGTCAGGGATGGTTCGCTTTATTTGTGCAGATTGGAATTCGAGCCTGCGTTATTGCATAATGCGGGCAAAATTATGGGTGCAGAGCCTTGCCGTCCTTATCCCAACAAGCATCGCTGTTCCTATGACTTCGGAGCGGTTCCCGTCGATTATACCGGAATATGGTCAATCGGAAAGGATTTTGATTCCCGTTTTTGGCAAGGGGATGAAAAAGCCGAGACGACACCGTTCTGCCCCGAGGTTTATAAGCAAAACGGCTTTATCCGCTTTGAAAACGGCAGCGTGGTTGAAACGGAATTGAAACCGAGATAAAACCGACACGCCGCCCTCGGGCGGCTTTTTATTTGGTCTTAATATAAAAATAAGTATATTCCTTATTGTATTTTAATAAATTCTGTGATATAATTTAGAAAAAACGGAGGACGACTTATGATCTATTTAACCCAAACTCTCTTGGTGATGATACCGACAGCGGCACTCGTCGGATTTTTGGTCAGCCTTTTTATGTATATTCACGCAAAAAAGAAAAACAAAAGTGTCCCCGGAAGCTATTCTGAGAGCGCGATGAAAAACAGAGGATTTGCGCTTGCGGTATTTTCTTTCATAGCGGGCGCAATGCTTGTGGCGATCGCCGCCCTCGTCATTATGATTTACACGGCAGTTGCTTTTATGTAAAATGAAAACCTCGACCTTTAATAAATTACTTATCGCGGTGCTTGCGGTCTGTATTCTTCTGACCGTCGCGCATATTATTTACGCAATTTGGGCGTACCGGCATTGCTCGATAATCTATTTTATCGGAAGGGAGCTTTGGTGATGATGAAAAGGCGTGCTTTTTTAGTGCCGACAGCGATAGTTCTCGCCTTTGCGCTCTTTAATTTCAGCATCTATATGCTCCTGACCGCTCGGCTCGCGAACAATTTCAGCTCGGCTTCGCAGGCGAAGATGATCGACGTTGCAAAATTCCTTCCCTTTAACGAAAATTCCGACCTCGCGCGGATCGATTCTTCTCTGAAGCTGACAGACGACCTTCCCGTGCTCGACGGTGCCGCCGCGCTCGTGCCGGTCTATGCCGCTATCGTCAACGCGGTCTATCCCGAGGGCTCGGTGACGTACGAGGGCGGAGAATTCTCGGATGACAATTATTATGGCGAGAATTTTGCGCCCGATTCGAAAATGCAATATAAAAACACCGTCCGCGGCTACAAGGCTATCGTTGACGGCGAGACCGACATCCTTTTCTGTGCCGAACCTTCGGCAGAGCAGAAGCAATATGCCGAGGAGCATGGTGTGGAACTCGTTTACGTTCCCGTCGGACTCGAGGCGTTCGTTTTCTTCGTCAATGAAAAGAACCCCGTCGATTCGCTGACTGTCGAGCAGATACGCTCGATCTACGCGGGCGAATACCGTAATTGGTCGCAGGTCGGCGGCGCGAACCGAGTCATAAATCCCGTTACCCGTCTTGCGGGAAGCGGAAGCCAATCGGCGATGGACTCCTTTATGGGTGACCGCAAGACTGCGCCGAAGTCGCCGCTTGCCATTTTCGGAGCGTCGATCGGATTTTCCTTCCGCTATTATATGGACGGCATCGTCGGCAACGAATCGGTCAAGATGATCGCGCTGAACGGCGTCTACCCGAGCGCGGAGAATATCCAAAACGGAACCTATCCGATCATTGCGAAATTTTACGCCATCTACCGCGCCGATAACTCAAATCCCAACATTCCCGTGCTGATCGATTGGATACTCTCGGACGAGGGGCAGAGGCTGATCGAGAATAGCGGGTATGTCGCAATAAAAAATAAGGAGATAAACCAATGAAACGTATATTAACAATCATTCTTTCCGCTGTGATTTTGCTGTCGTTCACCGCTTGCTCATCAGAGCCCGAGCCCGAATTTTCGCTCGGAACTGTGAACGGAAGTGTCTATGAAAACACCTTCATCGGCATCGGCTGCGATCTTGGAGATGAATGGACTTACTTCTCCGACGAGCAGATAATGGAGCAGAACAACGTCGCCGCAAATCTTGCCGGCGAGGAATACAGAAAACAGATGCTCACCGCATCCGTCATCTACGATATGTTCGCATCTCATTCAAATCAGGTCAGCACGATCGGCGTCAATCTCGAGAAGATAAATGCGCTTACCGCATTTAATATTGACTCCTACCTTGAGGATGCAGTTCCCTCCATCAAGCTCGGCCTTGGCAATATGGGATTTACGAATATTACTCATAATATCGGAAAGGTAAAGATCGGTTCCGAGAATTTCACCTGCCTTAACGTCAACTCCGAGCTTGGAGAATTCAAGATGTACCAGACGATCGTAGCCATCAAATGCAACGGCTACCTCGCCTGCGTGACCTTCAGCGGCGACAGCGCCGAGGCTATCAGCTCGGCTATCGAGTGCTTCTATTTGATTCCTTGACTAAACGAAAACGCATTTTATAAAAGGTAAGATAATATGAAAAATATCCTTTTCCCCTACGGTAAAGAAAAAATAAGCTACGGCTTCGGTGACGAGCTGTGTGCCATCCTCGAGCCAAAGATAAACGAATACATACCCGAAGCCGATGGCGCGGAGCTTGTGCGCCGCGCGATGGCGAAGCCCATATCTTCTCCGCGACTTTGCGAGCTTGCGCGCGGTAAGAAAAAGGTGGTCATCATCGCAAGCGACCATACCCGTCCCGTGCCGAGCAGACTGATCATTCCGCCGATGCTTTCCGAGATCAGAGCGGGCAATCCCGATGCGGATATCACGATCCTGATCGCGACGGGCTGCCACAGAGGCACGACGAAGGACGAGCTTGTCGCCAAATTCGGCGAGGAGATAGTAAAGAACGAGAAAATTTACATACACGATTGTGACGAGCGCGATATGCTCGTGAATATCGGAACGCTCCCCTCGGGCGGTCAGTGCGAGATCAACCGTCTTGCCTACGAAGCCGATCTGCTCGTTTCCGAGGGCTTCATAGAGCCGCATTTCTTCGCGGGATTCTCGGGCGGACGCAAGAGCGTTCTCCCCGGTGTTGCGGGCAGAAAAACGGTTCTTGCAAACCATTGTTCCGAGTTCATCGACCATCCGCGCGCGCGGACGGGCATTCTCGAGGGCAATCCGATCCACGAGGATATGCTCTGGGCGGCAAAGACGGCAAGGCTTGAATATATCGTCAACGTCGTTCTCGATTCCGAGAAGAAGGTCATTTACGCCGTTGCGGGCGACTGCGAGGCGGCGCACAAAAAGGGCACGGATTTTCTCCTTTCGCTATGCGGCGCGAAGGCGGTCGAATCGGATATCGTCATTACCACAAACGGCGGTTATCCGCTCGATCAGAATATGTATCAGGCTGTCAAGGGTATGACGGCGGCTGAGGCGACCGTCAGACAGGGCGGTGTCATAATTATGCTTGCCCGCTCGGGCGACGGAATCGGCGGCGATCATTTCTATCATCAGCTTGCCGACGAGCCCGATATATCAAAGACAATGGCGCAGTTCCTCTCGCGCGGGCGCGATGAGACGGTTCCCGATCAATGGCAGACGCAGATACTTCTGCGTATACTCGCGCACGCCCGCGTGATCTACGTCTCGGAAATGCCCGATGACGTGGTGGAAAATATGCATATGATTCCCGCGCATTCGATCGCGGAGGCAATAGAAAAGGCGAAAGGCTTGGTAGGCGACGGCGCAAAGATCGCGGCGATCCCCGACGGCGTTTCGGTTATGGTGACGAAATGAAGGTTGTAATTGCAATAGATTCCTTTAAGGGAAGCCTTTCCTCTATTGAGGCTGGCGAGGCGGTGCGCGAGGGCGTGCTCAAGGCGGATCGCGACGCGGAAGTCGTCATTCGTCCTCTCGCCGACGGCGGTGAGGGCACGGTCGAGGCGCTTGCGATAGGTCTCGGCGGCGATATGATCGAATGCAAGGTCACGGGACCGCTCGGTACACCCGTTACGGCAAAATACTGCATAGTCAAGGGTTCGACCGCGGTTATTGAAATGGCTCAGGCGGCGGGGCTTCCGCTCGTTCCCGCAGAGCTTCGCGATCCGATGAATACGACGACCTACGGCGTAGGCGAGCTGATCCTCGACGCCATCCGCCGCGGATGCCGCTCCTTCATCGTCGGTATCGGCGGAAGCGCGACCAACGACGGCGGTACGGGTATGCTCTCGGCGCTCGGATTTAATTTTCTTGATGAAAACGGTGAACCGATTGCACAGGGTGCACGCGGACTTGAAAATCTTTCGTCTGTTTCGGGTGAAAATGCGATTCCCGAGCTTCGGGAGTGCAGCTTCCGCGTGGCTTGCGACGTCAACAATCCCCTTTGCGGAGAGCGCGGATGTAGTGCTGTTTACGCTCCTCAGAAGGGTGCGACACCGGAATCGATAAAATTTATGGACGTTTGTCTTGCCGAATACGCTGAAATTGCAAAAAGCGTTTTCCCCGATGCCGATCCCGATTACCCCGGTGCGGGCGCGGCGGGCGGTCTCGGATTTGCCTTTATGACCTTCCTCGGCGGCGTTCTCGAATCGGGAATCTCGATCATTCTGGACGAAACAGAGCTCGAAAAGCATATTGCCGACGCTGACGTCGTCGTGACGGGCGAGGGTAGAATAGATTTTCAGACCGCTATGGGCAAGGCTCCCATCGGAGTTGCCAAGCTTGCCAAAAAGCACGGAAAGCGCACCCTCGCCTTCGCGGGATGCGTTACCGAGGACGCGGAGGAGTGCAATCTCCACGGCATCGACGCCTTTTTCCCGATCCTCAGAGGCATCACGACACTTGACGAGGCTCTTGATAAGTTGAATGCGCATAAAAATCTCGCGGCAACCGCTTATCAGGTTTTCAGATTATTAAACGCAAAATAAAGAAAGAAGGACAATATTGTGAGAAAGTACAAAGCTGTATTATTTATCCTGGCAATAGCGATGCTCTTGCCCATGCTCGCCGCCTGCAATAAACCGTCGGGCGACAACGAAACCGAGCCCGTAGCCGACACTACGGCTGAGCAGGTCGAGCCCGCTTACGATTTTATGGCAAAATTCACCGAAAACGGCAATCCGCTTTATGTGATAGTTTGCTCCGTCAAGGCGGAGAAGTACGCTTCAAGCATTGCCAACAAGCTAAAGGTCGATATGACCGAAGCAACGGGCGCAAAATTTGCCATCGCCACAGACTTCGACAATAAAGTTGATAACTCCCAAAGACTTGAGATCCTTATCGGCGATACCAACCGCGTTGAAAGCCAACGCGCAATGGAGGAGCTTTCGGGTAAGGGCGGATATATCATTCGAGAGGACGGCAATAAGATTGTTATTGCCGCGCTTGACGAGATGAATCTGGCTCTCGCCGTCTCCGAGTTTGAAGAGCAGTATCTCGGTGAGGAGAACGCGACCGTTATAGGTCAGTATTCGCCCGAAACCGCGATACCCGCGGGTTACGACAAGGTAAGCGCGGCGACCGAGGAGCTTCTTACCGTCAAGGAAGGCTTCGACTACACCGAGGCTTACAAGGTAAGCTTCGTCGGCGCGACTAACACCCCCGCGCCCACGGGTGAGATCAAAACAGGACTTATCGTTTCGGAATACGATACCCTTTACAACATAGTTGCCGAGCTAAACGTCCTCTCCTTCGGCGCGAAGGGCGACGGCAAGACCGACGACACCGCGGCATTCAAGGCGGCACTCGCCGAGGCTAACGCGCGCGGCGGATGCGTTATCTACGTCCCCAAGGGATATTACTGTCTGACCGAATCGCTGACCGTCGGTGATAACGTCAGCATCGTCGGCGAGATCAAGCCCGGCACTGCTGAAGGTACCGTGCTCTGCATCTACGGCGGCAAGGGCTCTACCGACCCCAAGAAATCCGCGTTCCTTATGGGTCCCAACGCATCCATCCAGAATCTCGCGATCTGGTATCCCGAGCAGACCTTCGTAAACGGCGCGCCTATCCCCTATCCCGCAACCATCAAGCAGGAATGGATCGACGGCGTTACGGTTCGTAACGTAACCTTCGTTAACTCCTATTACGGCTTTGACTACACCGGCACGGGTATCTACGCGCTTCAGTACACCAGAGATATCTACGGTACGTTTCTGAATCTCGGCTACCGCAACGACCGAAGCCTTGATATCGGCAAGCTTGAAAACTTCCATTTCTCGCCCGATTATTGGCTTGAAAGCGGACTTCCCGGTGTTCCCGATGCAGAGCTTCTGAAAACTTATATGATCCGTAATGCCACGGGAATCTTCATTGAGCGAATCGACTGGACCTACATCACCGATATTTATATCGAGGGATACTGCAAGGGCATAGTTGCAAACCGCTCAATTTCCGCGGACGGTTCCAGCGGCGTTACCAACGGTCAGGCTTATAACGTAAATATCACAGATTCCTATTCCTGCATTTTTGTCGAGGACCTTTCCTGGCTTCTCATGACGGGATGCACCTTTAAGGCAGTTGGGGGCGAGGGCGCGGCGGCTGTCAGATTCCTTTCCTCCTGCGGAGGCGTCTCCGCAAGCAATCAGCCGGGTGATATCTGCTTTGTTGACAGCGTTATCGAAAGCTCGGGCAAGAGCGCGGTAGTAAACCATTCCTCGGCGGTTCTTTCCTACACCTCCTGCACTCTCTCGTCAAGCGGCGGCAGCATCATTGCAAATATGACGGGCGCGGTTCCGAAGCTTCTGGGCTGCACCTTCAACGGGGGCAGCAAACAAGGCTGCACTATTCTGAAGGACGATACCCTTCCCTCTCGCCCCAAAGTCGACTACACCCGCGACGTCGTTACCAAGCCGAAGTCGAACGCTTATATCAATATCACCGAAGCCCCCTATAACGCCAAGGCAAACGAGGATATCACCGCCGTGCTTCAGAAGGCTCTTGACGACCTCAAGGCAACGGGTGGTACGGTCTACATTCCCTCGGGAATCTACTATCTCAGCGCGGGCATCGACGTCCACGCGGGCATTGAGCTTCGCGGCGCGGTCATTGCTCCCGGATACACGCACGTTACCGGGACGGGAACAAAGCTCTTCACCGATTTCGGCAAGAACGATCCGAACGGTGAGGCACTCATCGACCTTTACGAGGGCTCGGGACTTTTCGGACTTGGAATAGTTTACGATAAGCAGTCCACCTACTCCCTCCTTCCCTATTCTTATTCGATCAGAGGTAAGGGAAGCGATATTTACGTCATCGACGTCAGCACATCCACATCCTATAACGGCATTGACTTTGCAAGCTACCGTTGTGACAATCACTATATTGAGTTTGTCTGGGGTGTCGGCCTTAATAACGCTATCGCCGTCGGCGCGGGAAGTGAAAACGGAATCATCCGCGATTGCCATTTCACAACCAACTGCTGGTACAGCAGAACGGAAGAAAATTATTGGGACAGAGTATTCAATAAGATGATGGACGGCTCGACCACCTTCCTCATCGGCGAGAGCAAGAATCAGATCCTTTATAACAACTTCACCATTTGCATCAAGAAGGGCATCGAGCTTACAGACGGCGCAGAGAACGTTCAGGTTCTCGGTCTCGGCGTTGACAGCAGCGATATCGCGATTTCTCTGCACGGAAATTGCACGGCAGAATTCGTCAACAGCCAGCTCGTTAACCTCAGAGATCAGGGAACGGCTACCAATTTTGATATTATCCTCACAAACGAGGACTTCACAGGCACCGTTAAGCTTTTCAACTCCGCTACCTGGGGAACTACAAGCACAGTTTATAACCTCAAGGGCGAAGGCAAGGTTTTCGTTATCGGCGGCAAAACCATCAGATGCGACGGTAAGCTTGCTAACGTCACGGGCGGCGAGCTCTACCTCTATTCCTACTCCGACACCTCCAAGTCGTCAGTTTCAATAGGCGAGGGTGCGAAGAAGGTTTATTTCTCGGGCAACCTCTTTAACTCCTCCGTGCTGACTCAGGCAAAGAAGTCGCCTCAGGCTTGCGGCCCCGATATCGAGGGTTAAGTTTTCGTTGTGTTAAGACCAAGTCACAACTAAATCTATCTTTTAATAACAAAGCGAGAAACCCTCCCCCAACCGAAGAGGGTTGCGCTTTTTGCT
>JAZTXK010000067.1:0-8640 GCA_045636385.1 Eubacteriales bacterium | reverse complement strand
CGCAGGCAAATTATCATTCTGCCGAAGGCAGATTATCACTCTCGCGAAGCGAGCGGCTCTGTCGGTTTTCCTTTGGAAAACGGCGGTGTTTAGCCGCCGAGACAGAGTCGACATTTGCCGAAGGCAAATACATTATCACTCGGCGCAGCCGACAGTACAAACAAAACCTCGGGGCTGTCCAAGGACAGCCCCGAATATCTATTTATTCTTTGTGCTCGGGTACGATAAGACCGTAGTCTCCGTCGCGTCTTGCGTAAACAACGCAGGTCTCGCCCGTCGCGTCATCAACAAATACGAAGAACTCATGTCCGATCAGATTCATCTGGAGTATCGCCTCCTCGACGGACATAGGCTTGAGTGTGAATTCCTTGCGGCGTACCACAAAATCGGTTGCCTCGGAAAGCTCGTCTGCCATCTCCGTTATGCCCTTTGCAACTGCCGCACCCTGTGCGCGGAGTCTCTTCTCGAGCTTGGTCTTGTTCTTACGGATCTGGCGGTCGATCGTGTCAACTGCGCGGTCGATTGCGTTGCGGAAGGTCTCATCATCGGTTTCACAGCGGAACAGAGTGTTTGCCGCGGCGATCGTGATCTCGATGTTCTCACGGTTACGCTTGCGGCTGAAGGTCACTGTCGCCTTTTCCTCGGTCGCGAAATACTTGTCAAGCTTGGCAAGCTTCTTTTCGGCGAGCTCCTGCAGATCGGCGGGAACGCTCATGTGTCTGCCTACAACGGTGATTTTCATGTTTTCTTCCTCCTGTACTGGTTCATTGCACCTTGGAGATGTACCTCCTCGGTACATCTATATTATAGCACACTTTTTGTGCAAAATAAATAGGTTTTTGAAAATTTCTCTGTTAAATTTGTATATTTGTGCAAAATAACGAAATGGGATGCCGATGACGATTTTCGATTGACTTTTGCTCGTTTTAGTGGTATAATATAATTGTATGGCTTTATTGAGGTGTCGAAATATGGCAGATAAATTTGAAATTAAAAAAGAAATAGAAGAGCTCCGCGCGCTTGTCTCCTATCACGCGCGGAAATATTACGTTGACGATGCGCCCGAGATCTCGGACTACGATTACGACGTGATGTACCACAAGCTTCTCGCGCTTGAGGCGGAGAATCCCGAATTCTTTGATCCCGCGTCGCCCACGCAGAGAGTCGGCGGCAAGCCGCTTGATAAATTCGAAAAGGTCACGCATACGGTGCAGATGAATTCGCTCTCCGACGTTTTCTCATTTGATGAGCTTTCCACATTCCTTGCGGGTGTTGAGAAGGTTATCGGCGAGACCAAGTGGTCAGTCGAGCCGAAAATCGACGGTCTTTCGGTTGCATTAAAATACGAAAAAGGAATATTTATTCAGGGCGCGACGCGCGGCGACGGTCAGGTCGGCGAGGACGTAACGCAGAATCTGCGTACCATTTTCTCGCTTCCGCTAACGCTTCCCGAGCCGCTTTCCTTTACGGTTCGCGGTGAGGTCTATATGCCTCGGCGCGTGCTCGAAGCGATCAACGCAAGGCGAGAGGCTGAGGGCAAGCCGCTTATGGCAAATCCCCGAAATGCGGCGGCGGGATCGCTCCGCCAGCTCGATCCCAAGATCGCGGCTGAGCGCAGACTTGATATCTTTATTTTCAATATTCAAGAGGGTTCGCTCTGGCTTGACGGACGGGTG
This sequence comes from Eubacteriales bacterium, assembly GCA_045636385.1. GTDB lineage: Bacteria > Bacillota > Clostridia > Oscillospirales > CAG-272 > CAG-390. The sequence continues at coordinate 6,964 of JAZTXK010000067.1, read as the reverse complement.
TCCGAGAGCCACACCGAGATGCTCGACCGTCTTGCGGCACTCGGTTTTCCCGTTGTATCCGAGCGCGTTTGCGTCAAGTCCGAAAAGGAGATTTTCGATCATATCGACCGACTCGGTGAACTTCGCGATTCGCTTGAATACGACATCGACGGCGTTGTTATCAAGCTTGATTCGACGGCGGACAGAGCGATTCTCGGCGAGGGCGTAAAGACTCCCAAGTGGGCGGCAGCGTACAAATTCCCGCCCGAGGTAAAGGAAACGAAGCTCAATTCGATCTCGATCCAGGTCGGAAGGACGGGCGTGCTGACTCCCATCGCGGAGCTTGAACCGGTTCGCCTTGCGGGTACTACCGTGTCGCGCGCAACGCTTCATAATTCGGAGTTTATTGCCGAGCGAGGCATTATGCTCGGCGATATCGTAAAGGTCAGAAAGGCGGGCGATATCATCCCCGAGATCGTTTCTGCCGTACCCGAAAAGCGCGACGGAACCGAGACTCCGTTCGCAATGCCCACGACCTGCCCCTCGTGCGGTGAGCCCGTCAGCCGCGACGAATCGAGCGGGGAGGGAATAGCACTTCGCTGTACCAATTCTGCTTGCCCCGCGCAGCTTTCGCGCTCGATCGAGCATTTCGCATCGCGCGGTGCGATGGATATCGACGGACTCGGTCCGCAGATTGTCGATCTTCTTATCGGCGCGGGTCTGATAAAGAACGCCGCGGATCTCTATACGCTGAAAGCCGAGGACGTTGCCTCGCTCGATCGTATGGGCGAGCTTTCGGCAAACAATCTTATAAACGCTATCGAAAGATCGAAATCTGCGGGACTTGAAAGGCTCATCTACGCCCTCGGAATTCGCAATATCGGCGAGGTCGCCGCGGCGGCGCTTGCCAAGAAATTCAGAACCCTTGAGGGGTGTATGAGTGCTTCATTTGACGAGCTTTGCGCCATTGAGGACTTCGGTGAGATCACCGCAAGATGCGTTATCGACTATTTCTCACACGATGCAAATATCGAGCTCTGCCGCCGTTTTATCGACGCGGGATTGCTCACGGAATCGACCGCAAAAGCACTTGACGAAAGTCTTGCGGGGCTGACCTTCGTCCTGACGGGAACTCTTCCCACGATGGGCAGAAGCGAGGCATCGGCACTCATCAAGGAGCGCGGAGGAAAGACCGCGGGCTCGGTTTCGAAGAAGACTTCCTACGTTGTTGCGGGAGAAGAAGCGGGATCAAAGCTGACAAAGGCGAACGAACTCGGAATCCCCGTTATAGATGAAGCAACGCTTCTCAAAATGTGCGGTCTTGAACCGAAAGCTTAAAGAATTATAAGTAAATATTAATTACGCTCGCGATGCAAAAAACAGCTTGCGAGCGTGATTTTTTGTATAATTGTATTTTAGTTAGACAATAATCAAAACAGCGTCGCAGATAATTAGATACAAATATCAATAATTAGACAAAAATCGAAATAAAACACATAAAACAATCGAACTAAAAATGACGAAAAAACTTGAAAATGATCGTAAAAAATCGCATTTTCAGTATTTTCCTTTGCGGTATCTGATAAAAATACTTGACCTATTTCTGTTAATATGATATAATATTGTATAGATATTACACGCCCGTGAAGTCGAGAATACCGTTGTAAACTCCGCGTGCGAAAAGATCGGGTCTGTCGCGCATCAGCGCGGCTTCTTCGGGGTTCGAGATAAAGGCAAGCTCGACGAGCACAGAAGGCATCGCAGTTTTGCGGAGGACGTAAAGTCCGCTTCGCACGCTGACGCCTCGGTTTTGGATTCCCGTTGTTTCGTTCAGCGCGCGCAGAATATCTGCCGCGAGCGATGCGGCGGACGATGGACGGTTGAAAACGAATGCCTCGCTGCCGCCCGCGTCGGGCGAGGTCGATGCGTTGGTGTGCAGGCTGATGAAGTAGTCGGCACCCCAGCGGTTAGCCTCGTTTACTCTTGCCGCAAGGCTTGAATTTTTGCTTGTTCCGAGCTGCGTTTCGGGAGTCGGGCGCGAAAGCCTGACCTCAAAATTCGAGTTTGCGCGGAGCAATTCGGCAAGCTCTACACCGATGGCGTAAACGAGATTCTGCTCGCGCAGACCGTTTCCTTCCGCGCCCGCGTTCGGGTTTACGGGATTGTGCCCCTGATCTATGTAAATTTTGATAGCCATAAAGTACCTCACAAAAATCTGTTCGCTACAGTATATTCCGCGACGGGACTTTTGTGACGAAAGGAAATAAAATGTCTTTTACCGAAGAAAAAAATAAGGTTGAAAAATCGGTTCTCTACCTCGTTGCCACACCCATAGGAAACCTCGCCGATATCACCGAGCGCGCGCTCAAGGTGCTCTCCGAGGTCGATTTCATTGCAGCTGAGGATACGAGAAATTCGGGACTTTTGCTCTCCCGCCTCGGTCTCAAAAAGCCGATGGTATCCTATCACGACCACAACCGCGCCGAGCGTGGTCCCGAGATAGTCGAGCGCCTTAAGGGCGGCGAATCCTGCGCGCTTATCAGCGACGCGGGAATGCCTGCAATATCCGATCCGGGTGAGGATCTTGTCGCGCTTTGCGCAAAGGAGGGCATCAAGGTGTCGATAATCCCCGGTGCCTGTGCCGCGGTTTCCGCACTTGCTCTTTCGGGACTTTCGACGAGAAGATTTTCTTTTGAAGGCTTCCTTCCCGCCGTGGGTAAGGAGCGTAAAAAACGTCTTACCGACATTGCGAAAGAGGAAAGAACTCTGATCATTTACGAAGCACCGCACCGCCTCAAAAAGACGCTCTCCGAGTTTTCGGAGTTTTTCGGCGGGGAGAGAAGGATCTCGCTTTGCCGCGAGCTGACAAAGCTCAACGAGGAGATCTTGCGTTTCACAATTGCGGGCGCGATCGAATATTATGAAAGCACCGAGCCGAGGGGCGAATACGTTCTCGTCATCGAGGGCGCCCCTGAGGCAACCGAAGAGGAGGAGAGTCTTGACATCGCCTCCCGTGCCGCCGCTCTTATGGCGGGCGGAATGTCGCAGAAGGATGCGATCAAAACGATAGTCAAGGAAACGGGGCTTCCGAAGAACAAGGTTTATGCGGAAGTTCTCAAAAATAATGAATAAATATTCATTTTCCTCTTGATTTTTGCGCTCAAATATGGTATCATTAATTATTATTTTTCGACATTAATTCACAAGGAGATATATTATGAGTTTTGTTGTTACTGAAAAGAAAAAATGCTGTGTAGTCGGCGCCACCGGTATGGTTGGTCAGCGCTTTCTTACCCTGCTTGCCGATCACCCTTATTTTGAAGTTACCTGCCTTGCTGCTTCGGCAAGAAGTGCCGGTAAGACATACGCCGAGGCTGTCGGCAACCGTTGGAAGCTCACCGAGCCGATGCCCGCAAAGTTCGCGGATATGACCGTTCTTGATTCCGCAGAGGTAGAGAAGATCGCAACCCTTTGCGACTTCGTATTCTGCGCAGTTGATATGCCCAAGGCTGAGGTTCGCGAGATGGAAGAGAATTTCGCTCGCCACGAGCTCCCCGTAGTTTCTAATAACTCCGCTTGCCGCGGCATTGAGGACGTTCCCATGCTCATGCCCGAGATCAATTCCGATCACCTTGCGGTTATCGAAACACAGAAGAAGCGTCTCGGCACCAAGCGCGGCTTTATCGCGGTTAAGCCCAACTGCTCGATCCAGTCCTACGTTCCCATGCTCACCCCCCTTCTCAAGTTCGGTCTTAATAAGGTAGTTGCTACCACCTATCAGGCGATCTCCGGCGCGGGCAAGACCTTTGCCGAGTGGCCCGAGATGATCGACAACGTCATCCCCTTCATCGGCGGCGAGGAGCAGAAGAGCGAGCAGGAGCCCCTCAAGATCTGGGGTAAGGTTGAAAACGGAGTTGTTGTCAATGCAGACGCGCCCCTGATCACCACCCAGTGCATCCGCGTTCCCGTAACCAACGGTCACACCGCCGCTATCTTTATGAGCTTTGAGAATAAGCCCTCCAAGGAAGAGATCCTTGCCGCTTGGGCAGAGTATAAGGGACTTCCTCAGGAGCTCGAGCTTCCCAACGCTCCCGAGCAGTTTATCACATATTTTGAAGAAGACAACCGTCCTCAGTGCGCTGTCGACCGCGATATCTACGGCGGAATGGGCATCACCGCGGGCAGACTCCGCGAGGATACCATGTTCGACTACAAGTTCGTCGGACTTTCGCACAATACCCTCCGCGGTGCTGCGGGAGGATCGGTGCTCAACGCCGAGCTTCTTTACAGACTCGGTTATCTTGACTGATAATGAAGAATAAAAATATACTCGTCGTAACCTTTTCGCCCGGAGGAGGATGCCTTGAGCTTGCCGATGCGGCAACTGTCATCCTTGATCGTGCGGGATATGAGGTTGAATGCCTTGATATCACCTATGCGGCGGACAGAGAAGCGGCTTGCGGACTTGAGATCCACGTTGATCTTATGCTTATGATCGCGCCCGTGTATCTGCGCCATCTGCCGCCTCCCGTCGAAGTCTTTATTGAACGCTCACAGCTTTTCGTTGAAAAGGCTGCGCTCATTCTCGGTTACGGCTCTTGCGGCGTCGGCTGCGCTCCCGAGGAGGCGAGACGGCTTTTTGACGAAGCCGAGGTTCCGCTTTGCAGAATTATGACCTGCCCTCGTCCGCATACCTTTGCGGATTGCGTTGAAGAGAAGCAGGTGCTTCCCGAGAGCCTTGGTGATGTCGGAAGATTCATTCTTTCGGTTGCCGCTGATGAGGACAGAGAAGAGGCTCCGATCACGCCCCACGGATTTGATATCATCGGAAAGCTTCCGTATAATCTCACCAAGCGACTTGCCTTTTCCTTTCCGAAGACGGTCAGTGCTGACTGCGCTTTCTGCGGAACCTGCGCGAAGGCTTGCCCGACCGAGGCTATAACGCTTGATAAGTTCAGAGTCGATACCGAGCGCTGTATCGGATGCGGTGCTTGCGTGCGCGCTTGCCCGAAGGGAGCGAAATCGATCGACCGCTACCCTTGGACGAAGGCAATACTCCGCAAGGGATTCGCAGAGATCAAATATCCCGAGGAAATTACCTCGCAGAAATAATCAAGAAAAGACCGTTCGCGAGATCGGTCTTTTTTGATTTTTTTATTTACTTTGCGGAAATTGTATGGTATAATAAAGAAAAAACAACGAGGTGCGATATGAAAAGATACATCAGAGCATTTTCAGCTTTTCTTTCCTTTGTTATGATGCTTCCGCTCGTCGGATGTGTTGGCGGTGCCGACGAAACTACTGCTCAGAGTGAAATAAGTAACACTTCGCCGAGTGAAACCGAGGAGCAAGTTATGGAAACGACCGCAGAGGAAACTTTTGTACCGACTCAGCCGAGTGAGTGGGATATCATTCGAGAAAAGGCAAACGGAGAGGGAATAAAGATTCTTTTCATAGGCGACAGCCTGACGCATTATAACGAAATGCCGCAGATCTTCGCGCGTCTTTGCAACGCGGCGGGTAAAAAGGTAACCGCAGACAGACAAACGAAGGGCGGAACGGGCATCGCGATGCTTCGTGAGGATCCCGCGCTCTGGAAGACGGTCAGCGACAAGATCGCTTCCGATAAATGGGATATCATCGTTTATCAGCCCAACAGAAATAATCCCGTTATGACCGAGTTCTTCCCCTATTACCCTTGGAAGGAGTACAGCGCGGCGAAGGATCTTGTTGAGCTTATCGTGGCAAACGGCGCACTGCCGCTTCAGTATTCGAGCTTCGGCGTCAACAAGGGATCTGTCACACGCTCGGGATATACCAAAAAGATGTCGAGAGCTGAGCATACAAACCTTGTAACCGCATATAACGCCGCTGTTTCCGATATGCTGGGCAGCAAGACGGTCTACACGGGCGCGACCTTCAACAGCCTGCTTGCAAGTGACCCAAAGCTCGGACTTTACCATACCGATAATTCTCATCCGTCGCTCGCGGGAAGCTATCTTGTTGCCGCAGATTTTTATACCGTTATTTTCGGTGAATCCCCTGCGGATATCAATTATACGCACGGTCTTGACGCAGAGCTTGCCGCAACTCTTCGTACTGCCGCGGCAGAGCTTCTGACCTTTGCGCCGACCGAGAAGGCTGTGATCGAATTCGTTGAGGAGCCGAAGAAGGAGAGCACCGAGCTCGGCACTCTCAGCTTCGGTATGCACTCCTTTGAGGGTGTTGCCGCATCCGGCAAGAGCGGATTTTTCAACGTAAGCGAGGATAATTCCAAGATAAGCTATACCTACAAGAGCGGCGACGGAATCCTCTTCGGCTTTGCGACTCTCGAGGGACGTCCCGTTTCGGGCAACAGCTGGACATTCGAGGCTGACGTTTCGATAGATAAATACTGCGGCAGTAAGAATCCCACCGCGGGACTTCAGCTCATTGATGAAAACGGAAAGATGTACCGCCTGTATCTGCGCACGACGGCGGCAAAGATCTCGAACAACGATCCCGCTACTGCGGAATATCATATCCGTACCGACCACGATGACAGCGCGTCTCGCACCGACAAGGGAAGCTTTTCGAACAAGATCAAGCTTCGCATAGAGGTTACGCCTGATTCGATCACGCTTTTTGTGGACGGCAGCGTTTATATGACGATCAATTACGAAGGCACGGTCTTCTATGACGGTACCAAATCGACGAAGATGACGTACTGCGGTGAAGACCTCCAGCTCGGCCTCGTCACCTGCTACGGCGACACGAGCTTTTCGAACGTAGTTATCAAATAATTCGCCCACTGTCCGCCAGTTGAAAGTTTTTGAAGATTCTTAAGAAACTTTTTCAAAAAGTTTCTTAAGCGGAGTCCGAACACCTGCCTGCGGCAAGCTGCAACTCTGCCTTGTCGGCTTGCGCCTCCATTTTCCTGCGGAAAAACATCAGAGCTGCACAGCGTCTCGAATTAATGAGAAGGATTCAGCCTTCGCTACCGTTC
>JAZTXK010000066.1:0-31075 GCA_045636385.1 Eubacteriales bacterium | reverse complement strand
CTATTGCGACGCCCGTATTGATCGTCGCGCCTGTGATGAGTACACTTTTCATCGCGCACCTCTTAGAAATAGAACGCCGTTTCGGGCGGGCGGATGTCGGTCAGCGCGCCGGTGTAGTGGCGGAGGGTGTGCGGCTGATAGGGATGCTTCAGGCATTCCTCCTCGTTGATCTCGATGCCGAGACCGGGCTTATCGGGGATGGTGATATAACCGTCGGCGTATTCAAGCGACTCGTTTGTCACGTCCGCTCTCCAAGTAACGTCGCTATACATAATTTCGAGAATCGAGAAATTGGGACAGCAAGCCGCAAGCTGGAGAGTCGCCGCGTTTGCAACGGGACCCGAGGGGTTATGCGGCGCGAAGGGGATATAATAGGTCTCCGCCATTGCCGCGATCTTTTTGAGTTCCATAATTCCGCCCGCGTGGCTGACGTCGGGCTGAATATAGTCGGCGGCGCGCATTTCGAAGAGATCCTTGAAGTCCTTGAGGCAGTAAAGTCGCTCACCCGCCGAGATCGCAACGGGGGATTTCTCGCGAACCGCCTTGAGCGCCTCGAGATTGTCGGGCGGGGTGGGTTCCTCAAAGAACATGGGCTTGAATTCCTCGATCAGCTTTGCGATCTTGATACCCGTCGGCACGTTGAATCGTCCGTGACCCTCGATAAGAAGGTCGACCGAATCGCCAACCGCCTCGCGAACTGCCGCGATGTTACGGAGCGCGGTGTCGAGATCCTTATTGGAAATTTCAAGGTAGCTCTTGCCGAAGGGATCCCACTTCATTGCCGTCACGCCGCGTTTAACGGCGATCTTTGCCTTTTCGGCAAATTCCTCGGGCGTTTTTGCACCCGCGAACCAGCCGTTGACGTAGATGCGGCACTTATCGTTGACCTTGCCGCCGAGGAGCTGATAAACGGGCACGCCGAGCGACTTGCCGAGGATATCCCAAAGAGCCATCTCAACTGCCGAAAGCGCGCTCATAAGCACGGGGCCGCCGCGCCAGTATGCGTCGCGATAAATGTCGTGGAAGTGCTTTTCGATCGTGCGCGGATCCTTGCCTACAAGGTACTCCTTGATATGCTCGACCGCGCCGATGAGAGCCTTTTCCTTATATTCAAGCGTCGCCTCGCCCACGCCGTCGATTCCCTCGTCGGTGTAGACCTTGACGAACATCCAGTTTGTGCGGAAGCAATCGACCGCAAAAGTTTTAACGTCAATAACCTTCATTTTTATACCTCGATCTCTTCCCAGATGGTGGGAATTACTTTATTTTTGCAGGGGAAATCATTCGGGTCGAGCGAGTCGAACATACCGAAATGATAGGGGACGACGGTCATCGCGTGCATTTTCTTCGCAAATCGCGCGGCATCCGTCATATTCATATTGTTGCCCACGCCGTTGATGGGCAGGAAAAGGACATCGATATTGCGCCCCGTGTCGGGGAGGCTATCGAAGATTCTGCTGTTATAGAGCGTATCTCCCGTGACGTAATAGACCTTATTTTCGACAGTATCCTCTATCACAACACCGATCGCGTAGGGGTCGCTGTGCGCCGCGCGGACGGCGGTGAAGATGAAGCCCTCAAGCGAAACGCTCGTGTATTTATCAAAAAGAATGTAATTCTGACCGCAGAGGTCGCCCATCGCCTTTGCACGAACCGAAGTCGGTCCGAGGACCGACATCGGCTTTTTTGATTTCTTGAAGAAAACGGGCGCGGTCTCGGGGTCGTAGTGGTCGATGTGGTCGTGGGTGAAGATCATAATATCGGGATCGATATTGAAATACGCCTCGTTGATGGGCGAGCGGCGGTAGTTCGCGGGCTGAACCTTTTCGACGTAGTTCGACAAGTAGGGATCGATCATGACGGAAACTCCGCCGCGTTCGAAGAGGAGGCCTGCTTGTCCGAGCCAGGTGATTTTCATATTATTTGTGCTCCTGTTTTTTATTTGTGCCAAGTGGCTAGTAACTAGTTGCTAGTTGCTAGTTAATGGTGAATTTTCTCACTACGTTCGAAAATTATTTTATTAAAATACTTTTTGAGCAAAGCGAAAAAAGTTACCTTCATTTTGCATTCTGCCTTTTGCATTTTGCATTTTTATTTCATTAAAATCGCAAGCGGCGAATCGAGGAGGGGGATGTTTTTAAGCCTTACGATATCCTCACCCGCATCCTCGATCATATCCTCGCGGAGGGCGTAGAGAGTGCCGTCGCGGAGGTCGCAGAGGCGGATGTCCTCGGGGCGCTGTCCGCAGAGGGCGAAGGAGATCGTACCCTCGTAGGTGGTGGTCAGGAGGGGAGTTGCGTTCCAATAAACGAGCGCGTGGCTGCCGTCATCGAGCTCGAAGCCGTAGATCTTCGCCTGCTCGTCCTCCTCGGTCGCGTTTATGCGGCGCGAGGGGTTATACGCGCGATAATAGGGGATATTCGCGCGCTTTACGTTGCCCTTGAAGAGGGTTGCGAGGGTGGAGAGTGCATAATACGACGGCTTCGGCTTATATTCGCCCGTCGCAACGCCATTTTCGTCGAAATCCGCGCCGAGAACGCCGAAATATCCGAAATCGAGATAGGTGGATTTATCGCCGACAACGCCGTAAAGCGCTTCGATCATATCCATAGTTGAGAAATAGGACGTGAACTCAACGCCGCACCAGAGATCTGTGACGAGAGTGCGGAGCAGTATCTTCATCTGCTTTGCGGGCGTCCAGGCGAATCCCTTGACCGCGCCGTTACCGTCGCTTCTCGATTGCGCACCGCCCTCGCCTTGAATGAGTCCGATGCTCGGATCATACATATCAACGAGCGAGCGGAGCGCGCGGATGATGTCCTCTCTCTGCCAATCGGCGGCGGAATAGAGATGGAAGGAGATGTAATCAATATAATCGCCCATTCCCGCGCGGAGGGCGGTGTTTACGAAATAGGGTGCGCGTGTATGCGCAAGCGCAAAACCGACGACCTTCGCCTCGGGATCGACCGCCTTGATAGCCTTTGAGGTATCGATCGAGAACTCGGCGTATTCCTTGGCATTCTGCACAAGGTCGTAATCCGCCTTGGTTTCCTCAAAATAATGCTTCCAGCCGAGCTCGGGCTCGTTCCAGATCTCCCACATCTTAACTCTGCCCTTGAAATGCTCGGTGATCGCCGTTACGTAATTTACCCAACCGCGCCTTGCGTCCTCGCCGAGGGGAGGGCACTTGACCGCGCCGAAGACCTTTGCGGCGAAATCGGTATAGAGCGGGTTGCCGTAGCAGAGGCAGACCCAAGGCTCCATTCCGCGCGAGATGAGGTTATCGACGATCTTATCGAGCCACGCAAAATCATAAACTCCGCGCTCGCGCTCGGTCTTGAGCCAACCCGATTGGATTCTTACCTTCTTTACGCCGATAGCGGCGACCTTATCGTATGCCTTTTCGGGATCGAAAACGTCGCGGTCGAGCTTTTCAAAGCCGATGCCTATTTTTGAATATTCAATTTCACTCGATGAAAGGCGCGGAAGTGCGCCGATTCTTTTAAGTCTTTCCATAATATCCTCCGAAATTTTAAAAATACTGTTTACTTTTTTGCCGTTATCTGATATAATATAAATTAATGTATTTTAATTATATCACGATATATCGGCTTTGAAAAGGCAAAATATACTCTTATTTTATCACGATCTTACGGTATAGGAGAAATTATATGCTGACTCCCGAAAAAGAAATAAGCTGCGGAGTTTTCGACAGCTCGCTACTGCGAAAAAAACAAACGAAAAGCAACCCGAGAGTGGTTGTCTCCTTTGAGCTTGAAATATTCCTTGAGGACGGCGGCGTGAGCTTTATGAACGACGAGCAGCGCGAGGTGCGCCGCGGCCTGCTGCTTTGCGCCAAGCCGGGAGCTGTTCGCCGAAGCGACTTTCCCGTCAAATGCGGATACATACGGATCACCGAGGACGCTGCCAAGCGCGAGGGTCTGGGCGACCTGCTTTCTTCACTCCCCTCCTACACTTATATAGAAGACCCCGAGGAGACGGATGAGGTGATCGCGCTTTTCTCAAAGCTTGAGCGCCGCCTTTTCGGCAGAAGCGAGGATAACCTCACCTCACTGCGCACAAACGCGCTTTTTCTTGATATACTCTACCGTTTACATAAAATATGCGATAAAAAAACCGCTTTAAGGGATACCGAACCCGTCGGCGATCCTCTCCACGCGGCGCGCGAATACATCATTGAGCATTTTTCGGAGGGCTGCTCGCTCCAGCGGATAGCCGCCGAGGTAAATCTCTCACCGAATTATCTGCACACGGCTTTCAAGGAAGCCTTCGGCGAAACGCCTTATGCATACGTCACCCGAAAGCGGATAGAAAAAGCCAAAAGACTTATCGCGGCTGGGCGCGAATCTATGCTGACGATCGCGCTTGAAACCGGCTTTTGCTCACAATCGCATTTCAACAAGGTATTCAAAAGCCATACGGGCATGACACCGAAGGAATATCGCAGCAGTATCGTCGATATATACTGAAAAAAACCGTTATTTTACTCAAATATTAATAAGGGGCTGAGCGCACTAAAACAAGTGACTCAGCCCCTTATTTATTTAATTAGTTAAGCTTATCAAATCCCGCGTTGATGTCTGTGATCTTTCTGTTGAGAGTCTTTTCATAAGCCTTCTGCTGGGAGATGTAGGAGCCAGCGCTGTTATTGTTTACAGCGTTGCGGAAGATGCTGTAAGACATCTTCTCAAGCTGAATGCTGAAAAGTCTTGCGATATCAATATCAACGCCATCGCGGATGAGGTCGAACATAAACGAATCGTCGCTCTGGTCTGCGTATCTCATCTTCATAGACTCCTCAAAGAGTGCGGGAGTGACGTTGAGGTAGCTCTGGTAAGCCATAAGCTCGAGAGTTGCGGCTGTAGCCTCGGGATCGGGAGCGGCAGTCGAGAGCATATACATCGTGTAGCCGAAGCCGAGACAGGTGCGGTATTCAGCCTGATCCGCATCATACTTCGGAATGGGAAGGATACCGAAGGAGAACGCGGTATCGGTAAGGCTTCTGGTGATTACGTAAGGACGGTCAACAAGGAAGAGCGCATTGCCCGCTGCAAAGAGGGGCTCACTCTTCTTGATATATGCGTTGCCCGAAACGTGGAGGAGGTTGCAGAGCTTTTCAAGAAGGTCAACGGTCTTCTGAGAGAAGAGGTCGGGGGAGAGGACGAGGTTACCGTCGCCGTTTACGTCAACAGTGGTAAGTCCCGAGCCTGCATAGAAGGGGTCGAAATGTACGTTGGTAACTACAACGCCGTATCTGTCGCCTTCACTGGGAACATTGTCGCCGTCCTTCTCGAGATATACGCCGTCGGTGAGCTCGATAAACTTATCAAGAGTCCACTGACCTTCATAAGCAAGATCATAGAGAGCATCCGCGCCAATATTATGAATGTCGGTCAGAAGCTCCTTATTGAACATAACGAGGTACATCATATGGATGAAGTTCGTGGAGATATCACCCGATGCGAAATAGATACCGTCGCGGATGGTAGCCTTGGAAATAAGGCTCTTGGGCCACCAGGGCTTATCAAATTCCATGATCTCATAGTTGGTGAGATCCTGAGTTACACCCTGAGTCATAAGGGTTGCGCCGGTCATGGTGTAGCCGCAGAACATATCGTAAGCATCCGCGCCCGATTGAGTGCTGTTTACGCAGGAGTTTACGAAAGCCGCCTGATTGTTGTTGTTACCGGGAGTTCCCGTAAAATCGAGAGTTACACCGAACTGCTCCTGGATCTTTGCGTTTCTTCTGTAGATCGCGTCGTTGACAGCCTCACCTGTCTGATCCTCGACGAAGAACTCTACGTTCGGAACGTCGTCCCAGTAGAGGATATTAACGGTAGTACCGTCAAATCTGAGGTCCTCGGGGATGTCGCTCTTTGCGAAAAGGGTTTCCTCGGCTGTGGTTTCGGCTGCGCCGCTACCGGGTGCCTCGGTTTCTGCGGGAGCGGTGGTCTCACCTGCCGTACCCGTTTCAGCGCAGGAGAGCACCATAGGAAGTGTCATCGCGAGAATAAGAAGCGCGATGATGATGCGGGAAAGTTTTTTCATAACGTTTTCTCCTTTTTATTTTTTAATTTTTTCTTGGTTATAAGAGCCGCGGCGGGAAGAACTGCGGCAAGCGGTGCGGCGGCAAATGAACCGCAGCCCGAGTTTTCAATCTCGGCGGGTTCGGTGACGGGTTCGCTTTCGATGGGCGCGGGCTCTGCCTTTGCCGTAAAGCTATACTTAAATCTTCCGCCGGGAGCGACGTCGCCCGAGGTGTAAAAGTCGAGGATATTGCCCGAGAAGCGGGTGTAAACGTAATTATCGGTATTGGCTTCCGCCTGATCGTCCTCGTCGTGGACGTTGTCGGTGACGGAGAAGTTCAGAGTGAACTCCTCACCCTCGATGCCGAGTGCCGATTTCGGGATCTCGACCTGAAGGTATCTTCCCTGCACCGAGTATGCGATATCGGCAACCGCTTCGCTTTCGTAGCCGTTGCCCGTGAAGCATTCGAGAACCGCTATGCTCTCGCTCTTGGGCGTTGTCTTGTTGATAACGTAATTGAAGGACTCCCATCCGCCCTCTCTGCCCTCGACGTCGAGGTAGATATTCATCCAGAGGGGATCGGTATAGGGCGAGATATTCTCCGCGCACTCGACGAGGATGTAAACGTTCTTATCATCCCTTGCCATCTGCGCGCCTATGATATCGTTTCTGCCCGAATAGTCGCGGTAGGTCAGCTCGCCGTAGCCCTTCGCCTCGCGGTCGCCCGTGTTGCCGATATAGGATGCGTAGTAGGGAGCGACGTTCTGCCACTGCGCCGTGCCCGCGGTGACGTCAATGCTCGTCTTGGCACTCGCTTCGGGGATCGGGCGCACGCCCTTATACTGTCTTACGAAATTGACGAACTGATAGTAGTATGCATCGCCGAGGACTCCGCGCGAGGGCTCGATATCGCGGCTGTTTTCGGCATTGTACTGATCGGGGAATGCGTTTTTCACGCCCTGCCACTCATCGTATCTGCCCGCGATCCACTCGTTATATCCCGTGACGAAAATGACCTTGGGATCGACCTCGAGCGCGTAACCAAACTGCTCGGCGAAGTTCGCGCCCTTGAGAATCGCGTTTTCGCTCGTATCGTAGCCCTTCGAGGTATAGGTTCTGCCCGTGTTGTTCGGGCCGTTCATCGCGGAAAGCTGATGGGTGACGAAATTGTGATTCTGCGAAACGCCGACCGAGATCTGCTCAACGATTCCCGCATCCTCATCCTTATAGTTCGAATAATACTTCGCCTGAGGATAGGTCGAGAGCCAGCCCCAATTCTTATAATTCGGGAGCTTATTTATGTAACCGGGATAATTGTTGCGGAACGTGAAGAAGGATCTTATCTCGCTCTGCAAGCCGTCCTTTTTATCGAGCTTGCTCTGGTGTGCCATGAGCATCGGCTTGCCCTCGAACCAGAACCAGTGCGAGGAATATTTTCCGTCGCGGTAGATGTCGGTGTAAAGCATCTTCATCTGCGCGACGGCATCGTCGGTTGCCGCGAAGGGGAGCATAAAGGACACCTTCGGTGTCGCAACGCCGTCCTTCTGCGCCTGACCCCAAGCTTCAAACAGCGGAATATAGCTGTCGCGCCAGGTGTACTGACCGTTGGTGTTGTCGGTGAAAACTGTATCAACGAGAGCGTTCGCGAGCATTTCCGACTGACGGCGGAGCACCCACTCGTCGTTTGTGCGGTAATAGCCGTAGATCGGCTCGTCCCAGAAATGGTTGTAATATCCGACGGGCCAGCCCTCGTAGCTGTAATCGTTGACTATCTTTGAAATATCAACGCCCTTTGCAGCCTCCGAGTCAAGGAACTGTTGCACGTTGAAGTGGTTCGCATTGCCCTGCGAGGCGTGCCACGTCCAATAAAAGAGTGCGAGGATTTTATCGTCGCGCGGGTCACCGACGTCGGCGTTGGTCAACGCTTTTCTGCCGAGAGAATCGGTGAACACCCACGTGTCGGGCATAACGTCATTTTTGAGATAAAGGCTGTCCTGCGGCAGACCGTGAGCCGAAAGGTCGGTCATATCCGCGGTATTTTCCTCATAAACGGGCGCCTCGCCGTAGAGGAGAGCCGTGCTTTCGCATTCTTCAAAGATATCCTTTTCGTTGCCTTCAACTTCAAGTGTCATAAGCATATCCCCCTTAACTTCAACTCCGTCGGTGTATCGGAATCCGCGGCTGACCGAATTGTTATCGGCGCACCAGCATCCGACCGTGCCCGTCACGCGCTCGATAGCGAAAAAGTATTCGCCCGCGGGTTGTTTTTCAAAATATAGCCAATTTGTCGCGTTATCCTGAAGCGCGGTAAATTCCTTCGTTGCAAATGGTTCCGCCGCAACCGTTGCGCCGTACGTTCCCTTCCATTCGTAAGCCGAAATATATGCGGAATATTTACCGCTGACCGACCACGTCGGCATAGTGAAGCCGACGCCCGAAACAGGCACTTTGACTTTAACTCGCATACCCATAACGCCGACGCCCTCGCCGATCTGCATAGCCGCCGATTGAGTCGAATACGCTTTGATCTGCGCCGCGGCGGAGGGCAGAATGCCTATCGGAAGCATTGAAAGAGCCAACACAATAACCGCCGCCTTTAATATTCTTAATTTAATTTTCATCCGAACACCTCATAAGCCGCGACTACGCGGAGCATATCGCGATCGAAATTTCCTCTGCCGTAGGCATCGAGAAATCTGTCTTCGTATTCGTTCGTTTTAAGATTGTACCAAAGCGTCCAGACGCCCCAGAAAAGGTCGATGTGACGGTCGCCGACACCGCCGTTCCCGACGTCGATGAAAGCGGAAAATTTCCAATTATCAAGCATCACGTTCGGCAGGCAATAGTCGCCGTGGATGAGGGTATCGTTTCGGAGCGACGAGCCGTATTTCTTGATAACCGCCATCGCTTCCTCGGCGGACGCGTAACCGAAGGAATCGGGGAAGGAATCCTTATCGTAATTGCCCGTGCGGTAATTCTCAAAGGCAAGCGCCGAGTAGGATTCGATCCTGTTCTGCACGGGGCAGGCGGCAAAATCCCTTTGATGCAAGCCGTAAAGCAGCTCGGCGTAGAGATCGCAAAGACGCTTCGGGTCGGAGAGGTAGAGCTTATCGGTGCAATCCTCTCCGCGCACGCGGGCGGTGAGCATATAATCGCGGTCGGTCTGCTCAAAATGAAGTACCTTTGCACCGAGTCCGAGGCTTCCGAAATACTTCGTCATTCGCGCCTCCGCTTCAAGCTCGCCGCGAGGCATACTTTTGAGAAAATATCCGTCATCCTTATCAATAAACAGCACCTCCGCGCCGCTGGCGCATCGGCTGTCGTAGATATCCGCACCCGAGAGCATGGGGCGAAGCGATTCGGGATAATTTTCGATATTTATTGTCACGGGAACTCTTTCCATTAAAGTACCCTCTCTTATATATAGTTAGTTTAATTTTATCATATTAATAGGAAAATGTCAACAACAAAAACACCGCACGGCGAAAAATTTGCCGTGCGGTGGAATTTTATTTATTCAGTTTCGCCAGATCGTTCTTGCGGATCTCGACTCGTCTTACCTTGCCGCTGATGGTCTTGGGAAGCTCGTCGACGAATTCCACGATTCTGGGATACTTATAGGGTGCTGTATGTGTCTTGACGTACTCCTGAATCTCACGCTTGAGTGCGTCGGTGCCCTCGGTTCCCTTTACAAGGACGATGGTAGCCTTGACGATCTGACCGCGCACCTCATCGGGCACGGGCGTGATCGCGCATTCGAGAACGTAGGGGAGCTCCATAATTACGCTTTCGATCTCGAACGGGCCTATGCGGTAGCCCGAGGACTTGATAACGTCGTCGATACGTCCGACGTACCAGAGATAGCCGTCCTCGTCCATCGTTGCCTGGTCGCCGGTGTGGTAGTAGCCGTCATGCCAAGCATCTTTCGTCTTTTCCTCGTCGAGGTAGTAGCCGGTAAAGAGTCCGCAGGGAGTGCCGTTCTTGGTGCGGATACAGATCTCACCCGTGTCACCGGTATTGCACTCGTTTCCATCGGGATCGAGCACGACAACGTCGTAAAGCGGGCTCGGCTTACCCATAGAGCCGATTCTCGGCGTTGATCCGACGAAGTTTGCGATCGAAAGGGTGGTCTCGGTCTGTCCGAAGCCCTCCATAATGGTAAGTCCTGTCGCTTCCTTGAAGCGGTTGAAGACCTCGGGGTTGAGCGCTTCGCCCGCCGTTGTCGCGTACTGGATGGAGGAAAGATCGTACTTCGAGAGATCCTCCTTTATGAAGAAGCGGTACATTGTGGGCGGTGCGCAGAAGGTGGTTATGCCGTATTTCGCGAACATCGGAAGGATGTCCTCGGAGCGGAAGCGGTCGAAGTCGTAGGTGAAGATTGCCGCCTCACAGAGCCACTGACCGTAGAGCTTGCCCCACAGAGCCTTACCCCATCCGGTATCGGAAATGGTGAAGTGGAGGCCGTCGGGATTTACGTTATGCCAATGCTTCGCGGTGGGATAGTGACCGAGCGCGTATTTGTAGGAATGTGTCGCGATGCGGGGGTATCCCGTGGTGCCCGAGGTGAAGATCATAAGCATCGGGTCGTTGCCGCAGGGAGTCTCTTCGGTGCGGTAATAGTGGGTACTGAAGCGCTCCATTTCTACGTTGAAGTCGTTCCAGCCCTCCTTATTGCCGCCGACAAGTATCTTAAGCATACCGGGGAACTCTGCCGCCGCCTTTTCAGCCTCGGCGGAAACATCGCCGTCAGCGGTGCAGACGATCGCCTTAACGCCTGCCGCTTTATATCTGTATGTGAAATCGTGCTCGACGAGCTGATTGGTCGCGGGGATCGCAATCGCGCCGATCTTGTGAAGCGCGAGCATACAGAACCAGAACTGATAATGGCGCTTGAGAACGAGCATTACCCTGTCGCCACGCTTGATGCCGAGCGATTCGAAATAGTTCGCGGTCTTTGCCGAATACTTCTTCATATCGCTGAAGGTAAATCTGCGGTCGCTCTTGTCGCCCGCAACCCACTGCATCGCAAGCTTATCGGGATTCTTTTTCGCGATAGCGTCAACGCAGTCAAAGGCAAAGTTGAACTGATCGTCGTTCTTGAAGGAAATACCGTTGAATACGCCCGCTTCATCGTAGGTGGAGGTAATGAAATTGTCGGCAACGGTAGCGACGGTCTCCTCCTTCTCGACAGCCTTGGCAGGAACGAAGGGAACCTCGGGGTATTCCTCGCTGACCTGACCGTCCTGCGGATTGAGAACTACCGCGTGGAACTCACAGCCGCCCTCGCTGACGGCGATCATACCGTGGGGAATGAGGGAATTATAGAAGATCGAGTCGCCCTCGTTCAGTATATCAACGTGGCTGCCGACCTGAACCTTGAGTGAGCCCTTGACGATAACGTCAAATTCCTGACCGTTATGCGAGCTGAGCTTGATGGGAGCGTTCTGCTCCTCTGCTATATAAGGAAATTTAACAAGGAAGGGCTCTGCGAGCTTGTCCTTGAACTTGGGCGCAAGGTTATTATACTCAACGCCGTGCTGCTTTAAGATCTTCAATCCTTCGCCGCGTCGGGTGATGGCAAAAGAAGTAAGCGTTGTGCTTCGGCCCTCGAGAAGGTCAACGACCTCGACGCCGCAAGCCTTGGCGCACTTGTAGATAAAGGTAAAGCTGAAATCGGTCTCGCCCTGCTCGAGAAGCAAATAGTCCTCGAGAGAAACGCCCGTAAGCTTTGCAAGCTCCTCGGGTGTGTAACCCTTCGCCTCGCGCAGATCTTTTATTCTGCCCGCAACTTCTTTCAAACTGTAATCCATTTTGATATCTCCTTTTGATTACCAATCCGAATAAAACAAAAACCCGCCTCAAAAGAAACCCTTGAGACGAGCAATAAACCCGCGGTACCACTCAAATTACGGAAAAAATTCCGTCACTTACCGGACTCTGACAAGTCCTTTGCCTTAACGCAGCAATACGGAAGGAGTCTACTCGGCTCTCGCCTTTCGGTCCTTCGACTCGGAAGTGATGGGTCATTGGAGCGTTCCGTTATTGTCTTGCACCGTCCGACAACTCTCTTCAAACTTTACGCACCGACCGTCTTCGTCACAGTCGTTTTTGTGATATTCAAATTTTTATAAATTATAGCACAGAAAAAAAGTTTTGTCAATACTTTTTTAACAGTTTTTTAATGTGGGAATATTTTAATATGGCGGCGGAATCAAGTTCCGCCGCCATATCAGCCTATTAAGATATACCAAACAACTTTGCCGTGTTGTTATAAAGAATATCCTCGCGCTCTTCTTCCGTCAGGTCGAGGCGCATAAATCTTTCGATCTCGGATTCGGGAGTCCAGAGGGGGTAATCCGTGCCGAAGAGCACGCGCTTTACTCCGTAAGCCATAATGAGCTCCTTCGCCTTTTCGGGGGTTATGGCATAGAGCGAGGACGAGCAATCGACGTAGAAGTTATCGCGTCCCGCATAGTCCCTCCAGGCATCCTCCCAAATCGACCAGCCGCCGAAATGCGCGCCGATCACGGTCAGATTCTTATATTTGTTGAGTATCGGGAGCAGGCGGGTGGGGTTGGAATTGTCGTATCTTTTGTCGCCCGTGTGGATGAGCATAGGCAATCTGCCCTCGCAGAGCTCATACATCTTAAGCATTCGGGGATCGTCGAGCTGAACCCTCTGAATATCGGGATGGATCTTGACACCCTTGAGTCCGAGGGCGATGATCTCGTTTACGTCAGCCTCCATATCCTCGCTATCGTGATGAAGAGTTCCGAGACCCGTGAATCGTCCGCCGCTTTCGGCAACCGACGCCGCGATGAATTTGTTTATGCTTGAGACCTGCTTCGGTGTCGTTGCCACAGATTGAACTATGAAATGATCTATACCCGCCGCGCCTCCGTGCTCGAGAAGCGTTTGGATCGTGCCGTCCATGCTCGGCGGAAGCTCGTAAAAGTCAGCCGTGGCGTTCGACGCCTTTTGTGCGATCTTGTCGGGGTAGATATGACAGTGTGAGTCGATTATTCTGTATTTTTTCATTTCTTTCACTTACTTTTTAAGTCCGAGCATCTCGACGGATTCGTCGCGCATCTTGTATTTGAGTATCTTGCCCGCCGCGTTCATCGGGAATTCGTTCACAAAGACAAAGTATCTCGGAACCTTATGCTTCGCGATCGAAGCGTTACCGAACTTCTTCATTTCCGCCTCGTCCGCGGTCTCGCCCTTGTGGAGAATGATCCACGCGCAACACTCCTCGCCGTAGGTCTCGTCGGGAACGCCGACGACCTGAACGTCGCGAACCTTCGGGTTAGTCAAATAAAATTCCTCGATCTCGCGGGGATAGAGGTTCTCGCCGCCGCGGATGATCATATCCTTGAGACGTCCCGTGACCTTATAGTAGCCGTCGGGGGTTCTCATACAGATGTCGCCCGAATGGAGCCAGCCGTCGGCGTCGATCGCCTGCGCGGTCGCCTCGGGCATCTTGTAGTAGCCCTTCATAATATTGAATCCGCGTGCAACAAATTCTCCGCTTTCGCCGTCGGGAAGCTCCGCGCCCGTTTCGGGATCAATGATCTTGCATTCAACTCCGGGGAACGCCGAACCGACCGTCTCAACGCGGTGGTCGAGGTCCTCGTTGACCTCACCCATCGTACAGCCGGGAGCCGCCTCGGTCTGACCGTAGACCGAAATAATCTCGCGCATATTCATCTCGACCGACGCGCGGCGCATCAGGTCGGCGGGGCAGTTCGCGCCCGCCATGATACCCGTTCTCATATAGGAGAAGTCGGTCTTTGCAAAATCAGCGTGGTTGAACATCGCGATAAACATCGTCGGCACGCCGTTGAAGCAGGTTATATGCTCGTCGTTTACGCAAGCGAGCGAGGATTTGGGCGAGAAATAGGGGATCGGACAGAGCGTTCCGCCGTGCGTCATCATAGACGTCATCGAAAGCACCATTCCGAAGCAATGGAACATCGGAACCTGGATCATCATACGGTCCGCGGTCGAGAGATCCATTCTGTCGCCGATGGTCTTACCGTTGTTGACGATATTGCGGTGCGTCAGCATAACGCCCTTGGGGAATCCCGTTGTACCCGAGGTGTACTGCATATTGCAAACGTCGTCGGGTTTGACGAGGGAGGCACGTCTGCGTACCTCCTCGCGCGGAACGAGGGATGAGCGCGAGAGCATCTGCTCCCAATTCAGGCAGCCGTCCATTTCGAAGCCGACGGTAACGACGTTGCGCAGGAAGGGCAGATTCTTTGAATAGAGAGGCTTGCCCGCTTCAAGCGTTTTGAGCTCGGGGCAAAGCTCCTCGATGATAGCTTTATAATTGATATCCTTGCAATACTCGATCATAACGAGCGTGTGGGTATCCGACTGACGGAGCAGATACTCGATCTCGTGGATCTTATAGGCGGTATTTACGGTTACGAGAACCGCGCCGATCTTGGTGGTCGCCCAGAAGGTGATGAACCACTCGGGAACGTTCGTCGCCCATACGGCAACGTGGTCGCCCGCCTTTACGCCGAGCGAGATGAGCGCGGCGGCGCATTCGTCAACGTCGCGGCGGAACTGCTCGTAGGTTCTCGTATAATCAAGAGTAGGATATTTGAACGCGTACTGGTCGGGGTAGTTCTCTACCATAGCGTCGAGAACGTCCGAGAAGGTCGCCTCGATAACGTCGTACTTCTTCCAAACGAAAGTACCCGTCTTCGCGCGGTTGTAATAGGTGCGGTCGAAGGTCTTTTTATTGCGGGAAAGAGAGGAAATATAGTTGGTAAAATGGGTCAGAACGATATCGGCGTCCTCGATCTCCTCGTTCCAAGCGGCGCAGATAAAGCCCTCGTAGTTGAGGGAGGACAGCGCACCGATCAGCTTTTCGACGTCAAGGTCGCCCTCGCCGATGAGAACGGTCTTGCCGTCCTTCATATCGCCGAGGCGGACGTACTTGATATACGCGCCGAGGGTCTTGATGGTCGCCTCCGCGGTCTCGCCCGCGCCGAAATAGGTGCCTCGGACGTTCCACGCCGCGCCGACGGATGCCGACGCGAAGTGATTGATGATGCCGATCACGTTTTCGGTGTTGGAAAGATAACCGATGGTTTCAAAAAGCATATTGACGTCGAGATCGTCCGCGCGCTTGATCGCGGCGGAGAGCTTTCCGTCGAGGACTTCATAGGAAGAAAATTCTTCGATACGGACTATGACGTTCTCGATGCCCGACAAAGCCGCCATTTCAACATATTTCAGCACGAGCTCCGAGGTCGTTTTATCGTTTTCAACGGGATCGGGCATACGAAGCGCCGAAACCGCGAGATTTCTGTTGACGAGCTTTCTCTTGGCATCAGCGACACGGTCGCGGCGGAGGATACTGTCGTGATGACCGCTTCTCTCCTTCAGCGCGTCGTAGATCTCAAAGCCCTCAAAGCCGTAGTCGTAGGCAAAGCGGCAGGTGTCGAGGAATGAGGGACGGCTGACGTTTTTGGTTGAAAATACTATCTTCATACCTTACGCCTCCTCGAAAACGATCTTATTGAGAGCGTTGATATAAGCTCTGATACTTGCGGCGATGATGTCGGTCGAGGTACCGTTGCCCGAATAGAGCTTGCCGTTATAACGAAGTCTGACGAGCGCCGAGCCGAGCGCCTCTTTTCCTTCGGTGACCGACTGAACCTGATAATCGTCAAGCTCGTAGTGGTGACCGACGCACTGCTCGATCGCGCGGAAAGCCGAGTCGATAGGACCGTCGCCCGCGCTCACGCCGCAGATGACGTCGCCCTCGCACTTGAGGGTGATCTGCGTCATCGAGCTTGAGAGGTTGCTGCTTGTGGTGGTATAGGTCTCAAAATGATAGGTCGAGGGCGCCTGCATAGCCGAGCTTGCGATCAACGCCTCGAATTCCTTCGCGCCGACAGCGCCCTTCTTCGCGCAGACCTGCGCGAGAGCCTTATATACGTTTCCGATATCCGAATCCGAAAGCTCGTAACCGAGCAGAGCCGAAGCCTCGGCAACCTGCGAAAGCGTGGAATCCGAATCGAGCAGGATATTTCTTCTGTCGCCGATCTCGTTCTCCGAATCGGAGGAGCTGTGGCTGATGCCCGAAAGCATATCGTCAACGCTTGCGTGGATCTTTGTGTGATTGAGTCCGATCTCTGCATCAATGCGTGCGGAGCAAGCGCTTATCGCATCGGAGATCTCGCCCGCGATAAGAGCGTCCTTGCCGATCATAGCGCATTTCAGACCGTCCGCGCCCTCACCGATAGCGGCGAAAGCCGAAGCGACCGCCATATTGATGCGGTCGGAGACCTGAACGTAAACGAGAATCGCAACCGCTGCCTTCACTTTCGCGACAAGCTCTGCGATCTGATCGGGAGTCGATGCGCCCGCGTTGTCGCAAAGTGTGATGATGCCCGCACCGTTCTCCTCGGCTGCCTTTGCGGCGGCGATGAGGAAATCCTCGTCGGCGCGTGTAGCGTCGAGCGCGGAAAATTCAACGTCGGCACAGAGCGCGCGTGCGGCGGCGGTGAGCTCGGCGATCTTTTCAAGCATCTTCGCCTGCTTTATATGATAGGTATATTCCATTTGAATAGTGGAAACCGGAAGCTCGACCTGAAGGCGGGGCGCTTTCGCGTCCTTTACGCATTCCCAAGCGACAGCGGCGTCCTCGGCGGTAAAGCCGACGGGAATAGCAAGCGTGGCACGCTTGACGTTCTTGGCGATGGTCTTATATATGATAGAATCCTCGCGGACATTTTTAACACGGGGGAGCTCGACGGCGTCGGCACCGAGATTATCTGCACAGCTTGCAATAGCGGACTTTTCGCGGAAAAGCAGCGAAACGGCGCGGTCCTCGGAAAGCTTTTTCAGTGTGACGTCGGAAATATTGATTTTTCTCATTTTGGAAAACCCCTTTCAAATTACGAATAAAACAAAATCGTGAAAACAAAAAACGTCTCCGCTCTTTGTTGCTTCAAAGAGACGAAAACGTACAAGTCTTTGTTTCCGCGGTACCACTCTTCTTCATCCCCGATGGGATGCACTTTGGATGCATAGTACATCTTAACTCTGTAACGGGAGTTCCCGGAAGCCGCTATCCCGAAGTTTCACGGCAACCGCTCCGCGGTGAGTTCAACGACTCCCTCACTATGCCTCACACCGACCGGCATTTCTCTGAAAATGAAAGTGTTCGTTTACTATTCCGCATCATTGCGTTTTTAATTTGTTAAATTATATCACAACGAGTTGGGTTTGTCAAGGGGTTGAGAAAAAAGTTTTTTCAGAACAATCCTTGTATATACTTGATTTTTCAAATATTATTGATGATTGGCAAAGTCGATTGACTTTTTTCGGTTTTTATGCTATGATTATTCAGGTAATTTGATAAAAAATCACCGTTACAGTCCTATGAAATGCTGTATTGTACCGTAACGGTCCCCGGAGGTACTGTAGTTTGAATCACTTAAGTAATATCGGAACAGTCGAGATTCCGGTCTTTTTTTCAACCGACGATCATTACGTTCAATTTCTTGACGTTGCCCTGGCTTCGATGATCGAAAATGCATCGAAGGAGTATAAATACAAAATCATTGTTCTGAATACCGGTCTTGAAACCGAGAATATTGCCAAGATCAAGCAAAGAGAGCGCGAGGGATTTACTATCGATTTTGTCGATATATCCGAAGATCTGAAGAATATCAAGTCACGCTTCAAAAACGTTTACCATTTTTCGATTGTGACCTACTATCGGCTTTTTATCGCTTCGCTTTTTCCGCAATACGATAAGGTATTATACCTCGATTGCGATATCGTCGTTCTCGGGGATATATCCGAGCTTTATAACACCGATCTCGGAGGCAATATTATTGCCGCCGCGCCGGAACAATTCGTTCAGAACACGCACGAATTCCGCATGTATGCCGAAAAAGCTCTGGGCGTCGATCCCGACGGATACGTAAACGCCGGGGTTCTGGTCATAAGTCTTGATGAATTCAGAAAGAATATGATCGAAAAAATGTTCATCGACCTCATAACCGCTTATGACTTCGATCTTCTTGACCCCGATCAGGCATATCTGAATTATTTGTGCCGCGATAAAATACGGGTATTGCCTAACGGATGGAATAAGGAGCCGATGCCTCTTCCCTGCGAAGGCAAAAAGAATATAGTTCATTACGCGCTTTATAAAAAGCCGTGGCAATACGATGACGTGCAGGACGGCGAGTATTTTTGGAATTACGCAAAGCTTTCTCCGTTTTTTGACGATATAATTCAACAAAAAGAGGCGTTTGATGAAAAGGCGCGTGCCCAGAAGGAAGCCTCGGCAAGAGAAATACTGTCGCACGCCGGCAGGATAGTCGCATCAGATTATACTTTTTTGAAAATCCTAAAGAATTGTTGAGACGGTATAATGGAAAAATCAGCACATAAGCTCGAGCTTCAGAGAAGAATAGCCGAGCTTGAAAAGAAAAAGCTCTGGCATCTTGACGTAGAGGACGATCCCGAAACATATCCCCTTATGCCCGATATGGTGGATTATCTTAATGAAAAGCTGTCGAACCGTATTAAAAATAAGATAGCCAATATCATGGGCGCGCGCTTTTTTGACAAAATGATAGCGAATCGCCAACTGATCATAAAAGAGGTTCGCGGCATCGAGAACTTCCGCGCGGTCAAAGGCGGAAGGATAGTCACCTGCAATCATTTCAGCGTCGGTGATAACTATGCCGTATGGGTAGCGCTTCGCGATCATATGGAAGGAAAGCTGCTTTATAAGGTCATCCGCGAGGGCAACTATACTAATCCCCCGAAGCCCTTCGGACTTTTTATGCGCCATTGCAACACTCTGCCGCTTTCAAGCCAGCTTCTCACGATGAAAAAGTTTTTGAAGGCAGTTTCCGTACTCCTCGGCAGAGGTGAAACGATACTTATCTACCCCGAGCAGGGAATGTGGTGGAACTACCGCAAGCCCCGCCCGATGCAGGACGGAGCGTTCGCCCTTGCCGTTCATAACAAGGCACCCATAGTTCCGATCTTTATTACGATGGAGGACAGCGACGTCATCGACGGCGACGGCTTCCCGGTCCAGGAATTCACTCTCCATATTCTTCCCGCCATATATCCGGATGACACTCTTTCCTCGGCGGAGGCAAAGAAAAAAATGAAAAAAGAAAACTACGATGCGTGGGTCAAGGTCTACGAGGATTTTTACGGCAAGCCTCTGGTATACTCTGAACAATGAAGCTGTATCTTTCTACGATAGGCATTGCAATGCTGATAATATCTGCCGTCAATATTGTATTCGGCACCGCCCCGTGGTATTTTATCGTTATCGCGGTGATCTGGTGCACGGCTTTGCAGTTTGCCCTTGACGGCGGAATAGCCATTCTGATAAACAAAATGCCCGATGGGTGGTTCGGTGTCAATAATCCGCTTTATCACGTTTCCGAATGGGAGCAGAAGCTGTATAAAAAACTGCGGGTGAAATTCTGGAAGGACAAGGTCTGGGAACTCGGCGGGCTCGGCGGATTCAGCAAAAAGCATTTGACCGATCCGAGTGATCCCGGATATATTGAAAAATTCATTATCGAATGCAACAAGGGCGTCCTTACGCACAGGCTGTCTTATCCAATCGGATTTTTGGCTATGCTGACGCTCACGGGTCTCCCCGTATTCACGGTAGCCCTGCCCGTTGCCGTAGTGAACCTATATCTGAACATCCTGCCCACCCTTGCGTTGAGATATAATACGCCAAAGCTGAAGCTGATCCTTGAAAGATTAAAAAGGAAGGCGGGATAATAAAAAACGGTATCGCGAGATACCGTTTTTCTATATCGCATCCAAATCACGGCGCAAGCCGTGTATATCATCAATTCCGAAGGAATTGTATATCATCGAGTCGCAGAGAAAATGCACCTTCGGCGATGATATACACGCTGATGCGTGATGATATACACCTTTTGGCTCGGATTATTTGAAATCACATTTCATAATCTATTATTTCCCGAGGCAGATACTTGAAGATAAAGGCGTGCCATTCGTCATTGTCGCAGCTGAAATGATTGCTGTCCGAAAAGTTTCCGTCCGAATCGTAGGACTCGTTATATCCGTCGCAGGAGAGCAAGTCAAAGGAGCCGTCCGTATAATTGATCCGTACCACCCAATCGTCAAAGACAAAGCTCGGATCAATGGCGGCGAGGACGATGATTATGTGGTCAGTAAAGCGTATTTTTGAAAGATCCTCAAAAAACTCCTCTGTCTGCTCCTCGGGGATAGTATAAGCGGGTGTTTCGCTATCAGGAAAGTCACTGTAATGGGACCTCGCTTGTCTCAGGTCATAGATCTCAACCGACGATACCGAAGCAGTGTCAAAATCATAATATTTGGTAAGTGGGATAATAATACAGCTGCAGAAAAGGCAGATCAAAATAAACGGCAGAAGAGCAGCGAGGATATATCTGATGCGTTTCATTTGCGGTTTACCTCCCTTGAGTATTGCAATGTGATTATATGTAACTTTTGGGTTAAATAAATTATATCATAATTTTGGTTGTATTGCAATATCCCATGAAAGCTTTTTAAGTGATTGTAAAAACTACTGAAGTATGGAGGAATAGATATAGTAGCTCGTAATATAAAAAGCGGTATAATAAAAAGTCGAAAGGATACGCCTTTCTTCTTCCCGGTCGAAAACATAGTCGTTTAGGTGCGCACTTTCGCATCTTAATCACGGCGTAAGCCTTGTATATCATCAACACGAAGTGTTGTATATCATCAAGGCGTAAGCCTTGTATATCATCAACACGAAGTGTTGTATATCATCAAGGCGTAAGCCTTGTATATCATCAATCCGAAGGATTGTATATCATCAAGCCGCAGGAGATACACGCTTCGCGTGATGATATACGCCTTCGGCGATGATATACACGCTGTCGCGTGATGATATACCAAGCCTGCGGCTTGGATAAAAAAATCGACAAGCGTATGGCGCGTGTTCTTAAGGACAGTTTTGAGAACGTGTTGTCTATCGGTAGAAAAAGGCAGGGAACGGTTGATATGTTCTCTGCTTTTTTTACAAGTTGTGCGTTTGCAAACAAATAGGATAAGGGCAAACAAGTATTTTCCCGAAGCTGTCACTTGCAGATTGACAAACAGCCATAAATATGGTATAATGATTTGCGAAAAGATCTATGGGAGATTGCAAAATATGAAACGTTTTATCAGCAATATTGTGCTATTTGTTTTGTCCATAACACTCTTTTCCTATGTGTATATTGGCATGTTTAAAATGTCAGCTATTGCCGTATGTATTCTTTTTGTTTTCTTTTGTGCTTATGGTGTGTGCATGGGGGCATCGTGGAAAAGCATGGAAGAATTAAAAAAGTGTGAGCAAAAACTGATTCATTTTGGCTTGTACAATAAAGATTGTAATAAAATACTGTGTTTTTCTTTAACTACGCTTCTTCCGACATACTTTTGTGTTTTTTTGGTTTCTTTAATCCCTTTGTATACTTATGAGGTTTGGTTTATTACTGTTTTCCCGTGCATATTTTTGAATATCCTGCCTGCAAACAGCGTTTGGAAAGAATGTTTTGAACTGACTAACAAAAAAGCCCCTTTTTTATTGCTTTTTTTGTTGATAGTAATCCTTTGTTGCGGATTGGGAATAATTATATCGAATTTGTTTTTCAAATAAACAAACACACCGCCGAGATTAACCGTTTGGTTGCTCTCGGCGGCATCTTGTTTTTTTCGCACAATCACCAATGGTGGTGAGTAAGTGCGCATTTCCAGACAAACAAAAAGCCTCCCTTGTGTAAAGGGAGGTGGCACGGCAACGCCGTGACGGAGGGATTGTGAAAGCTAAACTCTACATCCAAACAATCCCTCAGTCAACTTCATTGACAGCTCCCTTTACACAAGGGAGCCTCTGGCTGTAATCGTTTGCTGGTCTGTTGTTTTATTGAAAAAACTGTCCTTTAGAACCCGAATCATACGCTTGTCGATTTTTTGGCGGAGATGGAGAGATTTACGAACTCCTGCGTGCGCGAAAATTGGGTGCGGAAATAATGTTTCAGCTATGCGCACGCTATGGCGAGTTTGCGGGGCAAACTCGCGGAGTTCTGCATCAATGCAGCTTCACGAACAAAAAACGGTATCGCATAAGCGATACCGTTTTTTGTTGGCGGAGATGGAGAGATTTGAACTCTCGCGCCGGTTACCCGACCTACACCCTTAGCAGGGGCGCCTCTTCGGCCTCTTGAGTACATCTCCGTATATACTCGTCGCGAGCGGCCGTTTGCAGAACTCGCGGATAATATTATACCCTATTTTTTAGCGTTTGTCAAGATGTTTTTGAGTTTTTTCTTGATATTTTATAAGAATTATTAGAAATATAACATCAAAAATCAATGCGGTTACCATTTTTTGTCTTATATCGGAAGATTTTGTGCGTTCGATTTGATGAACACAAGAAGTCCTCACGCTTTGGCGTGAGGACTTCTTGTGTTCCGAGCCGCCTGCGGGGCGCAGTCGGCTCGGAGCGCAGGGGGTATTCCGCCCTCTGCGGAGGGCGGCAAGGGCTGCGCCCCCTTGACGGCGCCACCTTTTGAAAAAGGTGGACGAAAACTTTTCGGCTGTTTTCGTTTTATGATTCGGTCTTTTTGTCGGTCTTTTCCTTCTTAACGCGTGCTGCTTTTTCCTTCGCAAGGAAATATATCTCCTCGGTCGCGAACGAGATCTTCGTGATCTGGTCGCGCTTTGAGAGGTAGCACCAGAAGGAGTCCTTGGGGACGGAGATGTCTATGCAGTCGCCCCAGCCGAGGTAATCGTACTCGATATGCATACTGTCAAGGTCGAGTGCGGGGCGGAAGAGGGTGGTGGGACCACCGCCGTAGTAGGAATCGACTTCAACACGCGTGCCCTCGATGCTCTGAATGACGCGTCCGTGGCCGTGCTTGTGGAATTTCGTCCAGTTGGGGAGAGTTTCGATGCGCGCGTCGTTGTCCTCGAAGTAATAGGTGCCGTTGCGCACCTCTTCGCGGACGCACTCGCGCTCCCACTTCGTCCAATCGGGGATGTGCTCGTAGACGGTCTCGCCGCCGTCGGTGGCGTGGAGCCTGCCGTAAACGTCCTGCTCCCAGCGCGCTCCGCAGGCGTTGCACCAGAGCTCGCATCCTGCCGAATCGGTCTCAAATTCCTTGCCGCAGCGCGAGCATTTATAGAGGATCGAGTGAAGTCCCTTCGCGCGGTCGGGATCGTCGATGACGACTTTATTTTCATACTGCCACGCGTAGTCGTCGTAGACGAACGCCTCGGCGATACGGCGGTTGATCTCGTCGGTCGACAAGGTCTCTGCCTCCTCGGGCAGGACGATCGGGCGGATCTCGCCCTCGACGTAGGTATGCTTATTCTTCTTGTTCCACTGCGGATGGGTGACGAAATTACCGTGCAAAGTCATCACGGCGACAGGCACCTTGATCATATGAACGAGCGCACCGACCGAGGGTGTGATATAGGAGGTTGTTCCGTCAAGCGAATAGCGGCTTTCGGGGAACAGCACGAAGATCGCGCCGAGCTCCTTGATGGTATATTTGATATTCTTGATAAGATTGAGGTCCTGAATGAATTTTCTCTTGCCGATAACTCCGAGAAGGTTCATCAGCGGCAGAGTGAAATCGCGGAAGCCCTCGATGGTCATTACGTTGACCAGCGGCTGCGGGTGCGTCGCCTTATACATCATATTCAGGTCAACCTTAGAGGCGTGGTTGATGAGAAGCAGATAGGGCTTGCCGTCGAGCGCCTCCATATTCGTGCGGGTCAGCTTTGCGCCGCGCTTTTTGAGGTCGGGCCACGAAATAACGGTCTGCGCCACCCACGGCACGAATTTGCGCTTCTTCGGTTTGCGGCGGGTGTTGAAAACTTTTATATTTTTAGGAGGTTCGGGAATCTGTTTTTTGAAATTGTCCTGAGTGTTCATGGTGACTCCTATGATGAAAAAGCCGCAGAGAAACGGGTTCTGTGCGGCTTTATTGATTTTTAATTAAAACGCGGTTTTACAATTGCCATCTTTAGGGATGCAGTCTGTCGGGTCCGCGGAAGAGGAACATAGCTTCCTTGATCGGGATGCCGAGGAAGAGCATGGTCAGACGGTCTACGCCGATAGCGAAGCCGCCGTGGGGAGGACAGCCGTAACGGAAGAACTCGGTGTAGAACTTAACGTCCTCGCCAAGTCCCTTCTCTGCCGCGTTAGCGCAGAGGTGGTCGTAGCGGTGCTCTCTCTGTGCGCCCGAGGTGATCTCAACGCCGCGCCAGATAAGGTCGTAGCCCTGGGGAACGCCCTGCTCGTCACGCATGTGATAGAAGGGACGCTTGTCCTGTGCGAAATCGGTAACGAAGAGGAACTCGTGTCCGTACATTTCCTTAACGAGGCGGTGAGTCATACGCTCAGCGTCGGTGGTAAGGTCGCCTTTCTCGGACTCGGGGCAGGTGTAACCGTACTTCTCCTCGAGGAGTCTGTAAATTTCAGCAACCGAAAGAACGGGGAAAGGATTGGTGGGAACAACAGTCTCGATGCCGAAGATTCTCTGGATATCCTCGCCGTACTTCTCCTTTACTCTGCCGAGAACGTAGGTGAGCATCTCCTCCTCGAGAGCCATAACATCGTGGAAGGACTCGACGTAGGAGAACTCAAGGTCGAAGGAGGTGAACTCGGTCGCGTGCTTGTTGGTGTGCGACTTTTCAGCGCGGAAGCAGGGAGCGCACTCGAAAACTCTCTCGAGTCCGGCTGCCATTGCCATCTGCTTATAGAACTGGGGCGACTGTGCAAGGTACGCGTCGCGGTCAAAATAGTTGAGCTTGAAGACCTCGGAGCCCGACTCGGAAGCCGCGCCGATGATCTTGGGGAAATGGAGCTCGGTGAACTTATTCTTGAGGAGGTAATCGCGCATAGCCGCGGTGATCTCGCTCTGAACGTGGAAGATAAGAGTGTTGCGCTCGGTGCGGAGGTCTACCCAACGGTAGTCAAGGCGCGAGTCGATCGCGGAGTCTTCCTTGATGGGAAGCGCGTCTGCGATGGATTCGATGCGGATAGAGGTGGGGATGATCTCCATTCCGCCCATTTTTACGTATTCGTTAGCGATGCACTCGCCCTCGATGGTAACGACGGAGTCGATGGTGAGCTGGTCAACAACAGCGGCAAGAGCGTCGTTGCCCTCCTTCTCAACGTAGACCTGAACCTTACCCGTCATATCGCGGATAACGAGGAATGCGCGTGCCTTTTTGTTACGGCAATTTTCAACGAAGCCCGCGATCTTAACCTGCTCGCCCGGCTTAACGTCTGATATAAACGTTCTTTTCATTTTCTAACCCTTTCGTGGTTCGGTTGATTTTTACATACATTATAATGATATCACAAATGGGAATAAAAGTCAAGGGGAAAGCAAAAAGTTAATTTGACTTGTTTATAAATAAATAAGTTGACAAATGTTTAATATTATGATATAATGAAGTTAGAGTTCGGGATAAATTGGCAGAAGCACTCCCGAATGAAAATCATAAAAGCGCCGCGAAGCATTGAACTGAATGATCGGCGGCAGAAAAGGAGATTTACATGAAAAGATTTTTAGCATGTTTGCTGATGTTATCCATGCTCGTGTCCGCAGCTCTTGCGACAGGATGCGCGGAGACGAAGCAGCCCGACGAAACCACCGCTGCTCCCTCGGCAACGACAGAACCCATCCCCGAGACCACTGAGGCTCCCGGTGACGACGACCTCGAGCTCGATCCGAACCTGAATTTCAACAACGAGACCTTCACAATGCTCCTCCGCGCAGACCGTGCGGGTGCAGTTGAAGAATTCCTCATCACTGCTGAAGAGGACAACGGTGACACCGTAAAGACCGCGATCAGCGCAAGACAGGCATTCGTTGAAGGCCAGCTCGGAGTTACCATTTCCTACGAGACCGTAAAGGAAGGCGAGCTTGTCGAAAGAGTGCGCAACAATATCGCATCCGGATACGTTGTTGACGTCATTTGCGCCGGCGCATTCCAGGCACCGACCCTTGCATCGGAGGGCTTGGTTGCCAACCTCCTCGACATTCCTCATCTGAACTTTGATAAGGTATGGTGGGGCTCCCGTTCCGAAATGGCGCAGAATCTTACTATCGGCGATCAGCTTTATATGGCATCGGGCGACGCCTCTCAGCTGACTCTCGGTAAGGGCCTGTGCATGTATTTCAACGAAAACCTGCTCAAAACTCAGGGCGAAAGAACACCCCAGATGCTTTACGATGAGGTAAACAACCTTAACTGGACTATCGACTATCTCTTTGAAATAAGCAAGGAATATTCCCACGACGACGGAAACCAGGACTGGGATGCCAACGACGTTTACGGCTGTAACATTTACCTCAAGACCATCATTGACGGTTATTTTGCGGCATTTGATCAGCCCATCGTTTCTATGGAAGACGGCGAATACAAGATCGCTATGAACAACGACAGAATGACCGTCATCGTTGAGAAGCTCAACAAGCTCCTCTACAGCGACAACGCGACCTACATTACCTCCTCCAAGGGTAATTCCGAAAAGTTCTTTATCGAAGGTCACACCCTCTTTACTCACGGCGGTATGGAGTGGGGCGTTGACTTCAACGCAAGTGATATAAGCGGTCAGTTCGGTATCATTCCCTACCCCATGCTTGACAAGGATCAGGGCAAGTACTACTCCGCACTCTCCGACGTTTACACTATGTTCCTCGTGCCGGACAACGCAACGGACCTCAACAAGATCGGCGCAGTTCTCGAGCTGACCGCATCGAAGTCCTACGAGACCACTACCGTTGCATACTTTGAGGTTCTTCTCAAGTCCCGTGTTGCAAACGACGTTAACGCAATGCAGATGCTCGACATCATCCACGACGGTCTTTGCTACGAATTCGGATTCACCTATTCCGCTGCAATCGGCAATCCCGCACAGGCTCTCAGAACTCTTCTCGCAAGCTCTTCCGCGGGTAACTGGTCCTCTTACTGGGCAAGCAAGGGCTCGACTTTCCAGAGCAAGCTTACCGACATGATGGCTCAGTACGAGTAATTACTTAAATGAAGATCAAAAAGCTCTTAAATTCGATTTTACTTACCCTTTTTGCCGTTCTTACTGTTTTCTGCGGTGTTTCCTGCGACGATAACGGGGCGGAAAGCCAAACCACCGAAGCTCCCGCACAGCGTGATCTGATGAGCCTCGACGGCTACACCTTCGTTTACCCCTCGTCGGCATCAAAGGAGCTTATCGCCGCGGTAAGAGACACGGTCAACTCGATCTCCACCTCAACGGGAATAAAGCTCGCTCACACCAACGACTGGATGGCGATCGCTCCCACAGAACCCGTCAGAAATGACGAAAAGGAAATTCTTGTAGGTGCAACCAACCGCGCCGAAAGTCTTGAGGTGCCGAAGGAGGCGCAGAGCAGCTTTGGCTTCACGGTCTTTCAGACGGGCACCAAGGTTGTCGTCTACGGCGGCAGCGAGGAAGCGCTGATCCGCGGAGTAGAACACCTTGCGGCACTTCTCGCCGCGGACGGTGGCGCTATCGAAAAGGAATACTCTTTCCTTGACAGCTTCGTTGAAGAAGCGGTTCCTTCCGACAGCGTGATCGCAAAGCTTGCGTCTGAATACGAGCTCGTCTTCCCCGTTCTCTCCAACTCGGGAGAAAAGGCGATCGCGGAGGATATTGCAAGCACCTTCCTTTCAAAAACCGACATCGCACCGAAAAGACGCAACGATAACGGCTCGGGCGCCAATAAAGAGATCCTGATCGGATTTACCTCGCGCACACCGAAGGACATTGAATGCGGTTATTTTGAATATTCCGTCAAGGTCTCGGGCGGCAAGATCTACCTCGTCGGCGGAAGCGGCGCGGCACTTCAGGCTGCGGGCAAAAAGCTGATAGAGCTTGCAATCTCCGAGGAGCTGAAGCTCGACACCGACGCAGATTACAGCTATACCGTACTCTCCGAAGCGGATATGAATCCGATCGCAAACGACATTTCCCTTTTCACTCCATTTTGGGCGAGCAGCTACACCCCGCCCGCTTGGATGCTTGATTTTAACGAAAAGACCTACGCGGTCACCTGTCCCGACGGCAGAATTACCATCAAGGCGCACCGCGGCGACAGCGACAACTATCCCGACAACTCGATCGAGGCTATCGCAAGCGCAATTCTTGCGGGCGCGGACTGCGTTGAATTTGACACGCAAGTAACAAAGGATGGCGTCGCCGTGCTCTTGCACGATGTATCCCTGGCAAAAGCGACCGATGCTTCTCTATACGTCGGAATGACGGGATACCCCAAATCGCTCTCGGTCACCGATTGGACCTACGATCAGATTCGCGCGCTGAAATATAAGGACGATAAGGGCAACACTACCGATTATAAGGTCGGCACGCTTTACGAAGCCTTGAAGCTTTGCGCGGGACGCGTTTTCGTTCAGGTCGACGACAAGAGCGGTACGCTCGACATGGCGTCAAAGGAAATGTATAACCTCGCCCGCGAAACAGGCTCGGAGGAATGCTTCTTCTACTTCTACGGCGTGACACTCCTTGACAAATGGCTCAAGCTCGATCCCGATAACAAGGATCTTGCAGATTACACTCAGCTTTGCCGCAGTTATCTTTCTGTCAGCGGTCATTCGCTCCGCAAGCCTTATTGGACCAACGACGTAAATCTCTATGACGGCGGCAAGTTCAGCGAGACCGAGGATTGGTGGAAAAAGCTTTCATCCTCCGGCAAGCTGATGATCTGGAGCCAGAACGTCTGGAAGCTTTCACAATACATAAGCACAAATTATACCGCGTTGTACCCTAAACAAAAATAATTAAGAAAGGAACTTTTATACTATGAAAAAATTCTTCTCATATTTACTCTCGGTTTGTATGATTCTTTCTATCATGAGCGCGGCGGCGCTCGGCACTTCGGCGGCAGACACCGAATTTGACAAGTGGGACGGCACTACCACCGACACCTCTTGGTTCTCGGAGGACAAGGATTACTTTGAGCTTGATACCGCCGCAAAGCTTGCGGGTCTTGCATGCCTCGCAAACGAATATCAGGGCGCTGACCACAAGGACCCCGGCGCGTTCTTCGGCAAGACATTCGTTATCACCAAGAATATCGACCTCGGCGGTCATCAGTGGACTCCCATCGGAATCAGCAACAACTACGCCTTTGCAGGTCTCCTTATCGGTAGACTCGGCGGCGTTGACGGCGAGGCTGTCACCATCGCGAATATGAAGATCGGTACCGAGGAGGTTCCTCACACCGAGAAAAACATCGGTCTCGTCGGCTCTCAGGGCGCGGGCGGTATCAAGAACATTTACCTCACCGGTGCATACATTAACACTGCAGCCGACACCGCGGGCTCTTTCGTAGGCTACTCGAGACCTCAGAAGACCGGTACTCCCTGCGAATACTCCAATCTCCGCTCGGACGCTACCATCATTACCGCGGGCGCGAAGTGGTGCGGCGGTATCGTTGCATACTCGAATATCGCGGGCAACCTTTTCAAGGACTGCGTTTATACCGGTAACATCACCACCAACAATTCAAGCCTTACCATGATCGGCGGTATCACTGGTAACGCCAACACCAGCACCGATTTTGTAAACTGCTACGTCAGCGGTAAGATCGAAGCAAACTGCAAGCAGGTCGGCGGTCTTGTCGGTACCGTAACCGCAAAGACCACAGTAACCTTCACCGACTGTCAGTTCGACGGTATCGTCTCCGCTACCGCAACTCAGGCGGGTGCCTTCATCGGCAGAGCAAACTCCGGCGACACCGCTCCCACCATTCTGACCTTCACCAACTGCTTCAACAGCGGTATCTCGAAGTCCTCTTACTCCCCCACCCCTGCAGCAATCTCCTGGATCGGTCTCGGCGCGGGCTACTCCTCCACCGAAGCTCCCAATTCTCTCGAGGTAACCTTCCTTGATTGCTATTCGCTCTCCAACACTCCTTTTATGGCAAGAGTTGACTATACGGCAGATAAGGTCAACACTATGTATAAGATAACCGTCGGCCTTGAAACCGTTGAAAGTCAGGCAGAGGCGTTTGACTCCTATGCGTCGCTCCGTCCCACCGTCGTTTCGTTTGACGATATCAAGGGCACGCTCGCTACGCTGAAGATGACCGCGCTCAATTTCTCTATCCTCGGCTGGACGACCCGCGAGGGAATGTATCCCGTTCTTCACATTGCAAAGGACGTTGCGGACACCAAGTATGCCGCTGCCGATATGTCCTGGTTTGATCCCACTGTAACTTCGTTTGAGATTACAACGGAAAATCAGCTCATCGGTCTTGCAAAGATCTTTGAAGCTTATGATTTTTATGAGCATACCGTCACCGTAAACGATTCTGTCAAGGATAAGATCGATACCTACTTCACCGGTACCTTTGCAGAAATGCTGAAGGGTGTCGTTCCCGAGACCACCGCAGCTCCCGAAACCACCGCTGCACCCGAGACCACTAAGGCTCCCGAAACCACCGCAGCTCCCGAGACTACCTCTGCTCCCGAGATCACAGAGGCTCCCGAGGTAACCGAAGCTCCCGAGACCACTAAAGCTCCCGAAAAGAGCGGATGCGGCTCGTCCGTAGCATTCGGCGGTATGGTTATCGTAGCGATCCTCGGCACCGCGATCGTATTCAAGAAGAGATAAAACCACAAGTGAATTTAAGGGACTGCCTCGCAAAAGAGGCAGTCCCAATTTTTAAAAATGCAATTTTGCCCCCGGACCCTTCAAGCATCATCAAAAAAGCCCCTTCCGCTTGCGGAAGGGGTTGGGGAAGGCAGTCAGCGCCCGAACGGGGGAGTTTGCGCCCAAGTGATATCAAGAGCGAAAATTTATAAGATGAGAAAAATCCGCCGCGGCGGATTTTTTCCTTTTATAAAAACGCGCTCTGCGGAGCGCGGGGGGACAGAGCACAACACTTCCCTACATTCGGGAAGTGTTGACTCTGTCCAAAATCCCGAAGCG
>JAZTXK010000065.1:0-3045 GCA_045636385.1 Eubacteriales bacterium | reverse complement strand
CTCCCTGCTTTCCCGTGCGGTGTCCCCCACCGCCGAGGAGCAGGAGATCTCCGTAGCTTCGGAAGGAAAGTCCCGTGTTCACTTCGTCAACGTACATTCCGTCCACGTTCTGTGCCCCTTTCAGCGCAATAACGTAAGAACGGTGCTGATAGAGCTTCAATGGATATAATCCGTGCTTGTTAAGGATCGGAAAATGCGTCGCAATTATCAGCTTTTTGAACCCGATCTCGCCGCGATTGGTCACGGCTCTGCCGGGCATCAGCTCGAGGACTTTGGTGTGCGCGTGTATCGGCAGGTCTTTTGCGATCGCGTATAGGAATTTGAGTGGATGAAACTGTGCCTGACCGCGCACGCGAACCGCTCCTGCGACGGTGAAAGGCAGCTCACCTGCATCCGAAAGCTCGGCTTTTACTCCGAGGTTTTTCAGCGCGGCGACTTCTTTTTCGATCTTTTTTCGGTCGTCGAGGGAGTAGACGAATGAATCCCGCGTTTCGTAGTCGCAGTCGATTTTTTGACAGAGGCGCGCGTACTCCTTGCCCGCATTTATCTGCGCTTCAAGGTAGAGCCTTGCCCCGTCCTCTCCGAAATATTTTATCAGTTTATCGTAGATCAAGCTGTGAGTGAGCGTGATCTTTGCCGTGGTGTTTTTCGTGATGCCGCCGCAGATCTCCGCGGCTTCCGCTAATATGCAATCGACACCAGCGTTTTTGAGTTTATAAGCGCATAAAATACCCGCGATACCGCCGCCGATGATCAGAACGTCGGTGTTTTTATTTCCCTCCAACGCCTCAAACCGTACGTGCTCTGCATCCTTTGTCCAAAACGAATCCATTATAGTTCCTCCGAAAAGTAATAGTAATATTGTTTGGCGGCCTCGGGGAGATTATTCTAAAAAAAATGAATAACCCGACCATCCCGGGGGGGTATGGTCACCTTATTCCAAGCGGTCGGCGGGGGCGCCGCCCGTTTGAAGCGCAAGTTGCGAGGCTCTGCCTCGCGCTCCGCTTAAGGAACTTTTTGAAAAAAGTTCCTTAAGAATCTTCAAAAACTTTTTCGCTGATTTCGGTTTTTAATTGCCGTAAACGGGCGGGTCGAATTCCATTCTCTCGCCCATATGGTTGGCGGAGTAAAGAAGCTTATTCGCGATCGCTACGGTGCGTGCGGAGGATTCGGGCATATTGCGCTCGGGTGCGATACCCTTTTCGAGGCAATCGACGAAGTATTCGATCTCGGCTTCGATGCCGCCGTAGGGTGCCATCTCGATCTTCTCGGCAGAGCCGTCTTCCTTTGAATAAACGGTCACGCCGTTTTCATCGTAAATAACCGACGCCTTTTCAAATCCGACACGGTATCCTGCGTGGAATTTGATTCCCTTGAGCGACCATTCCGCAACCGCGCTGACGGGGAGGTTGTCGTAATAATACTGTACGAAAACGGTGTCGTGCTTGACGAAGGTCTCAGCCGCGACTGCCGAGAACGCCTTCGGCTCGCCGAAGAGCCAGCGGATCATATCGCAATCGTGGATGTGGAGGTCGTAGATTACGCCGCCCGAAAGCTCGGGCTTCATATACCAGTTGTTCCAGCCCCATCTGGGAGGTCCGCCGAGACGGTCGAAGTGACCTGTCGTGGGCTTGCCGTATCTGCCGTCCTCGATGCAAGCCTTGAGGAACTCGTACTGACGGTAGAAGCGCAGGCACTGACCGATCATAAGCTGCTTGCCCGAGCGGTCGCGCGCCTCGATCATGCGGCGGCATTCCTCCTCGGTGAGAGCCATCGGCTTCTCGCTCTGAACGTGATATCCGCGCTCAAGCATCTTGATGGCGTATTCGGAATGGAGCGGAGTGGGCAGACAGATGTCAATGAGGTCGATCTGCTCGTTTGCGAGCATCTCTTCAAGGTCGGTGTAGGTGCGGAAATCACCGCCGAGACCTGCCTCGCCTGTTTCGATATTGATCTTGACACGACGCTCGAACGCCTGCGGGTCGATGTCGCAGATAGCAACGAGTTTAACGGGAATACCGCGTTTTTCGAGAGAAAGATAAGCATTTTTGTGGCTCTGGGCAATGCCGCCAAAGCCAATCATAGCCGCACGGATCATATAATTGTCCTCCGATTTTTTGATTATTGACATAAGTATATCACGATTTCGCCTCAGAGTCAAGTTTTTTGAAGATTCTAAAGAAACTTTTTCTCAAAAAAGTTTCTTTAGCAGAGCTCGAGACGGATTCTCGATTCAATGCGAAAGCTTCAGCTTTCGCCACAATGCTTCGAAAATACGAAGCTATGCTTCGGATTTTCGGACAGAGTCAATGCTTCCCGAATGTAGGGAAGCATTGCGCTCTGTCACTCTTTGGTTTGTAAAATTATCCGCTATGAATCAATGAAATATAATATAGATGTCGTGTATATTGATAAAGTGCGGAGATAAAATACAGTTTTTGGGGGTATTGCGCGCTCTGCGGAGCGCGCGGGGTGAAGGAGCGAAAATCTCCCCCCTCGGGGAGATTTTACTCCTTCCGCGGCTCTGGCGATTTTCCGCAGGAAAATGGAGGCGTAAGCCGACAAGACAGAGTCGGCTTTTGCCGAAGGCAAATACGTCGGCTGGGGCGCCGCCATTCCGAAGCACAAGGGTGTTTCGACCTCTGCGGAGGTCGACTTAAGGCTCCGCCTTAAGAAACCGCGAACTTTTGAAAAAGTTCGATCAAAACTTTCAGCCTTTTTGTTTTACAGATTTCGGATATACTCCGCAAAAACATCAGCCATATGCTTACACGCCTTTTCCGACATATGCGTGCCGTCGGGCATACTTTCGGGGTTGAAGGGGTCAAGTTCGGGGTCGTCGTAGAAGTTGATCGGCTCGATGCCCTCGCTGCGGCTGACTGCCATAAATGCGTTATGGAAATCTATATGCTTCAGATCATCCTCACGTAGCTGCGGCTCCTTTTTCTTTCTCATCGAAGATGAAATGATCAGCTTCGACTCGGAGTAATCGCTCTTTATCAAGCGAATAACCGAGCGGAGCGCGCCGCAATATGTACTCGGATC
>JAZTXK010000064.1:0-18276 GCA_045636385.1 Eubacteriales bacterium | reverse complement strand
CCCAAGGATGCAAGCGGCAACAACAGCCGTGATAACCTCCACGATTATCCCTCGATCTCCTTCAACCGCGAGGAGGCAAAGGCTGCAATTCTTGAATATATGCAGCTCGCAGGCGTTTCCGCAGGCGATTCCGCACTCTCTATCAAGTTCACCATCGCAGGCTCCAACCTCACCGATCACCCCACCTACCAGACCTTCCAGTCCGCCGCTGACCTTCTCAACGAGTGCGGATGGAATATCGAGGTAGTTCCGGATACTCAGGCTCTCACCAAACTCGCAACCGGCTCGCTTGCAGTATGGGCAGCAGCTTGGGGAACCACCGTTGACCCCGATATGTATCAGGTTTACCACAAGAACTCGACCGCAACCAGCACCCTTGCTTGGGGCTACCGCGAGATCCTTGCTTCTCCCGCATCCTATCCCGAGGAGACTCAGATCCTCAACAAGCTCAGCGACGTAATCGACGACGCGCGTGAGATCAACGATCAGGCAGAGCGTTCCGCACTTTACCGTGAGGCTATGGGCTACGTTCTCGATCTCGCAGTTGAGCTTCCCGTATACCAGAGAAAGGTTCTCTACGCTTACAACGCAAAGGTTATCAATTCCGATTCTCTCCCCGCAGAGATCAACCCCTACACCTCTCCCCTTGACAAGATCTGGGAGATCGAGTTTGCTAACTGATAAAAGCAATAAAGTAAAATGTTCAAGTATATCATCAAAAGACTTGCGCTTGCCCTGCTTATCCTTCTCGGTGTTTCGCTGATCATTTACATTCTCGTCCGCTCTATGCCCTTCGACTTTGTAACTAACAAGATCGCGGCACTCTCGAACAACACCTCGCTTGACGAAACGGCGATACAGACGATGTACGAAATGTACGGTCTTTCCGACTCAAGCTTTATGGGTATTATCAAGGGATACGTTCAGTGGCTCGGCGCGCTCTGCCGATTCGATTTCGGCACGAGCTTCGTCTACGGTCAGCCCGTTCTCGACGTTATCGTCGACCATATGGGAGTTTCCTTCGCCGTAGCGCTTATCGCGACCGTCTTTGAGTTTATGATAGCGATACCCCTCGGTATCACCGCGGCAACGCATCAGTATTCGATCCGCGATTACCTCGTTACCATCTGCGTAATGATAGGCATCTCGCTTCCCTCCTTCTTCTTCGGACAGGTACTCAAGGACTTCCTTGCAAACAAACTCGGGCTCTTCCCGCCCTCAGGTCTCGTTGACGCGACCGCGTCGAACACGGGAATCGCCCTCCTCGGCGACTACTTTATGCATATGTTCATCCCGATCCTCACCGTCGTTATTCTTTCGATCGGCGGACGAATGAGAATGACCAGAACAAATATGCTCGAGGTTCTCAATTCCGATTACATCCGCACCGCGCGTGCAAAGGGACTCAAGGAAAGCGTTGTTATCAACAAGCACGCATTCCGCAACACTCTCATTCCCCTTGTCACCTCGCTTGCGGGACTTCTCCCCTCGCTCTTCTCGGGAGCGATCATTACCGAGCAGGTCTTTGACCTGCCCGGTATCGGTAACGTTGCGTTCAAGGCAATGATGCAGGCGGACATCCCCTTCATCATGGGATACAATATGTTCCTCGCGCTCCTTTCCGTTATGGGCGTGCTCCTTGCAGACCTTATGTACGTTATCGTTGACCCGCGCGTTAAGCTTACCAAGTAAAGGAGGTAATTATTATGTCAAATGAAAATGAAAAAGTAGTTACCTCAAAGCCCGAGGCGACAGAGCCCCACGATAAAAACGTCAAGCTCCTCTCCCCCGGCAGAATGGTCGCGCGCCGTTTCTTCCGCTCGAAGCTCTCGATGGTCGGACTTCTTATGATCGTCGGACTCTTCCTCTTCTGCTGGCTCGGACCGATCGTTTACCCCGTTTGGGGCGAGACACAGCAGGACTTCTCGGGCAAGACCGAGTATACCTACTCGCTTGTTACATACGAGGAAAACGGAGAAACTCACTCCTTCTATCAGCTTGTTGAAACCGGCAAGGAGATC
Organism: Eubacteriales bacterium; assembly: GCA_045636385.1. Taxonomy (GTDB): domain Bacteria; phylum Bacillota; class Clostridia; order Oscillospirales; family CAG-272; genus CAG-390. The sequence goes on along the minus strand of JAZTXK010000064.1, from coordinate 16,255 downwards.
AACTCGCTTGCAAAGCCCTCGAAGGATCACATCCTCGGCACCGACAAGGACGGCCGCGACGTCTTCACCCGTCTTATGTACGGCGGACGAATCTCGCTTGCCGTATCCTTCATCGCCGTTTTCGCCATCAACGTCCTCGGCGTTGTTCTCGGCGGTATTTCGGGCTACTTCGGCGGAGTTATCGACGACGTTATCATGCGTATCTGCGATATTCTGATGTGCCTGCCCGGCTTCCCGATCCTTCTTATCATCTCCACTCTGCTTGACGCGGCAAACGTCGCGGCAAATATGCGAATCTACTTCCTGATGGCGTTTTTGACGCTCTTCTCGTGGCCCGGCACCGCGCGACTCGTCCGCGGACAGATCCTTTACTTGCGCGAGCAGGAATATATGGTTGCGGCAGAGGCTATGGGTTATTCGACCTCGCGTAAGATCTTTAAGCATCTTATCCCGAACGTAATGCCCCAGCTCATCGTTTCGATGACTCTCTCGCTCGGTAGTATGATCCTCTACGAGGCATCGCTCTCCTACCTCAATATGGGTGTTCGCGCGCCCTTTGCGGCTTGGGGTACGATGATCAACATCGTTGCCGAGGACTCGAATATTCTCCAGAACTTCTTCAACGTCTGGGGACCTCCCGGCGTTTGCATCATCATCGCCGTTCTCGGCTTCAACTTTGTCGGTGACGGTCTGCGCGATGCTCTCGACCCCAAGCAGAGGAGGTAAAAGATATGGCTATTAATAATATAGGAAAGAAAAAGCAGAACGGACACTATCTTTCGGGCAAGGAGGTCCGCGCCATCGCCAAGGCAAACGCCAAGGTTATGCGCGAGCTTGAAGCCAAGAAGTTCCGTAAATGCGACGAATCCGAATACCTCACCGAGATGAAGGACAGCTCCAACATCCTCGAGATCGACGGTCTTCACTCCTACTTCTTCACCGATCAGGGCGTAGTTAAGGCAGTAAACGGCGTTTCCTTCGAGATCCCCGCGGGCACTACCGTCGGCGTCGTCGGTGAGTCGGGATGCGGAAAATCGGTCACAAGTATGTCGGTCATGCGCCTCCTTCAGGGTCCCACGGGACAGATCGTTGACGGTCAGATCCGCTTCCGCTCCCTCGAGCACGATAAGGACGGCAACGAGATCGAAAAGGTCTACGATATCGCAAATATGCCGATGTCCGAGATCCACCGCATCCGCGGCAACCAGATCTCGATGATCTTCCAGGAGCCTATGACCTCGCTCAACCCCGTTTTCACTATCGGCGAACAGCTCGATGAGGTCACCCTCATCCACGTTCCCGGTGCAACGAAGGAAATGGCAAAGGCAAAGTCGCTCGAAATGCTCGAGCTTGTTGGCATCGCCGCTCCCGACCGCGTTTACGCCGCCTTCCCCCACGAGCTTTCGGGCGGTATGCGTCAGAGAGTTATGATCTCGATGGCGCTGGCTTGCAATCCCCGTCTTATCATCGCCGACGAGCCTACAACGGCTCTCGACGTTACCATTCAGGCGCAGATCCTCGATCTTCTCCGCGACCTCAAGGAAAAGATCAACGGCTCGATCATGCTCATCACCCACGACCTCGGCGTTATTGCCGAAATGGCTGACTACGTCGTCGTTATGTACGCGGGCAAGGTAATCGAGCGCGGAACGGCTTCCGAGATCTTCCACGATCCCCGCCACCCCTACACCATCGGTCTGCAGAAGTCGAAGCCGACTATGAATTCCGACTCCGACACACTCTTCAACATCCCCGGCAACGTCCCGAACCCCGTAAATATGCCCACTCATTGCTATTTCAAAGAAAGATGCGACAAGTGCATCGCGAAGTGCTCGGGCGACTACCCCTGCATGGTTCAGGTCAGCCCCACTCACTACGTTGCCTGCCACCTCTACGGAAAGGAGGAGAATTAAATGTCTGACGAAATCAAGACCATACTCCCTCCCGATCCCGAGGCGATACTTGAAGTACGCAATCTCCAGAAGAGATTCGTGCTTGCAAAGACCCTTATGGGCAAGCCCACAAAGGAGCTTGTTGCGGTCGATAACGTATCCTTTAAGCTGAAAGCGGGCGAAACGCTCGGTATCGTTGGCGAATCGGGATGCGGCAAGACCACTCTCGGCAGAACCATTCTCCGCCTCCACCCCTCGAGCGGCGGCGAGATCTACTTCAAGGGTCAGAACATCGCTGACCTCAAGGGTCAGGATCTGCGCGATCTGCGAACCAAGATGCAGATCATCTTCCAGGACCCCTATTCCTCGCTCCCTCCCCGTGCAACGGTCGGTGACATCCTCTCCGAGCCCGTTCTCGTTCACGGCATAGTTCCGAAGAATGAGGTCAAGGATTACGTTCTCGACCTTATGGAAAAATGCGGTCTGCGCGATTATTACTACGAGCGCTATCCCCACGAGTTTTCGGGCGGTCAGCGTCAGCGTATCTGCATCGCGCGCGCGCTTTCGGTCAAGCCCGGGCTTGTAATCTGCGACGAGCCCGTATCGGCACTCGACGTTTCGATTCAGGCGCAGATCATCAACCTTCTCAAAGAGCTTCAGCGTTCGATGAATCTGACCTACCTCTTCATCTCGCACGATCTTTCGGTCGTCAAGTTCATTTCCGACAAGGTCGGCGTTATGTACCTCGGCAAGATGATGGAGTTCGGAAACAAGAAGGATATCTTCGATAATCCCCTCCACCCCTACACGCAGGCGCTCTTCTCGGCGATCCCCAATCCCGATCCCGACGTCAAGATGAAGAGAATCCACCTCGCGGGCGACATTCCCTCCCCCGCAAATCCCCCCTCGGGATGCCGCTTCCACACCCGTTGCCCCCACGCAACAGAGGAATGCGCGAAGTCCGCGCCCGAATACCGTGAGGTCGAGCCCGGCCACTTCGTAGCCTGCCACCTCTGCAAGGGTTGCTCCAATGGCTAAGAAGGAAAAGAAAAAGCGCGAGAAGGTGGTGTATATCGACGACGGACGTACCATCGCCGATATGTCAAACCTTCCCACGCGCGGACTCGGCAGAAGCCTTTCGGACGCACGTCCGAAGCGCGAGATGAGCGAAACCGAACGCCAATTCAACCGTTCTGGGCTCATCAAAAAGGATCACCTCACCACCTACTTCGCCGCTGTCAGAATGATGTTCCTCCCGATGCTTGCCGTGATCGGCATAATCTGCATCGCGTTTCTGATCATCTATCTGCTCTCACTCGCGGCATAAAGATAAAAGCGAACCGAAAAATTTCGGTTCGCTTTTTTACTTTTGTACTGTTAACAAATTAGACTTGAATTCCAGCACAATATGTGCTATAATAATATATGGTTTCAGCACACAGTGTGCTATAAGTGTGCCGAACCTCAATCAGCGTTGAACTCTACTTGCAGTTTACATAGGTTCTCTGCGCGGTAGAGTGATTTTTCTGCAAAGTTCCGTGACATAATAATAATTATATGTTATAATATTTTTATAATTTAACAGGGAGAACACTATGAACAGCTATCGTATAATTACAGACTCCGCCTGCGATATGGGCGTATATCTCTCCGAATGGGGAGTTCCCTCGGTCAACCTCACTCTCAAATTCGACGGCGAGGATAAAATCCAACGCAACGACGAGATCGAGCCCGTTGCCTTTTACAACCGTATGCGCGAGGGCGGCGTTGCCAAGACGTCGGCTGTCAACCCCGAAGAATTCGCATTGGTTTTTGAGCCGATCCTTGCCGCAGGCGAGGACATACTCTATCTCGGATTCTCCTCGGGTCTGAGCACCACCTGCAACTCGGGCAGGATCGCCGCAAATAAGCTCGCGGAAAAATATCCCGAGCGCAAGATCGTGGTTGTCGACTCGCTTTCCGCCTCTGCGGGATTCGGTATGCTCGTCTACTTCGCTGTCAAGAAGCGCGAAGCGGGTGCTACTCTTGAAGAAAACGCAAAATACATCACCTCGCTCGTTCCCCGTATGTGCCATTGGTTCACAGTTGACGACCTCGTTTACCTCAAGCGAGGCGGACGAATCAGCCCCACCGTTGCCTTCGTCGGCGGCGTTCTCGGCATCAAGCCCGTGCTCCACATGGACAACGAAGGACATCTTGTCAGCAAATTCAAGGTTCGCGGCAGACGCGCGTCGATCAAGGCTCTTGCCGATAAGCTCGGCGAGCTTATGACCGATAAATCGCAGGGTCCCGTCTTCATCTGCCATGCCGATTGTGCAGATGACGCCGCACTTCTCTCCTCGATGATCAAGGAGACCTACGGCCTCGACACAGACATCACCGTTTTCACTGGCCCCGTCATCGGCGCACACTCCGGCCCCGGAACGCTTGCTCTCTTCTTCATAGGAAACGAAAGGTAAATCGCTGCCCTGCGGCGCAAAATTGATATGAATACTACAAAAGCCGAAATCATTCTCACAGATGAGACCTTTATAAAAATGATCCGCGGAGCTGCTCTCAACCTCCGAAGCGAAGCACAAAAGATCAATGACCTCAATGTTTTTCCCGTTCCCGACGGCGACACGGGCGACAATATGCTCTCGACTCTTATGGGCGGAGTTGAACGCGCTCAAGCCGACGGTAAAGGACTCGGCGTTACTGCCCGCAGGGTAGCAGACGGTATGCTCCTGTCCGCACGCGGAAACTCGGGAGTTATCCTCTCGCAGTTCTTTGACGGAATCGCATCGGGCTTCGAGGGTCTTGAATCCGCCGATGCAAAGGCTATCGGAAAGGCGTTCCGCAAGGGCGTACACCACGCTTACCGTGCCGTTATGAAGCCCACAGAGGGCACGATCCTCACCGTTGCAAGCGACGCAACAGAATACGCTTGTAACACCAAAATGTTCTCGGTCGAGGACTTCCTCGGCAATTTCGTAAGCGAGGCGCGCCGTTCTCTCGACCGCACCCCGGAGCTTCTCCCCGTTCTCAAGAGTGCGGGAGTTGTCGATTCGGGCGGAGCGGGATTGCTCTCTATCATCGAGGGTATGTGTCTGGCTCTGGACGAGGGATTTGACGCGCAGGCGTTAGACGTTACTGCTAAATCCGCGCAAAGCACCGTAGATTACGACCTTTTCTCCGCCGACGATATTCTCGAATACGGCTACTGCACCGAGCTTCTCGTCCGTCTGCAGAATGCAAAAACCGATATTTCCGCCTTTGACGTTCAGACAGTCACGGACACGCTCACCGCGCTCGGCGATTCGATCGCCGTGGTAAAGTCGGGCAGCATACTCAAAATCCACGTTCATACGAAGACCCCCGACCGCATCCTCGCGTTCTGTCAGCAGTTCGGCGAGTTCCTTAAGGTTAAGATCGAGAATATGTCGCTCCAGCACAACAGCATCGAAGCCGAAAACGAAGCTGAAGTAATCGCGACCGAGCCGGAAAAGCGGGACTTTGGCGTTGTCGTCACCGCCTGCGGCGAGGGCATCAAGCAGACCTTCCTCGAGTGCGGCGCCGACTTTATCGTCGAGGGCGGACAGAGTATGAATCCCTCCGCGGAGGATTTCATCCGCGCCTTTGACACGGTAAATGCTAAAATCATATTCGTTTTCCCGAACAACGGAAACGTCATCCTTGCCGCACAGCAGGCGGCGAAGATGTACGATAGATCGGACGTCCGCGTCATTCCGTCGCGCAACGTCGGCGAGGGCTACGCATCCCTCTCGATGATGGATCTTTCCTCGGGCGATGCCGACGCTATCGAAGCCGAGCTGAACGCCAATATGCAAGGCGTCGTGACCGCTGAGATCGCTCGCTGTATCCGCGACGCCGAGATGCAGAACGTCGAGATCCACACGGGCGACTACATCGGCTACGTCGGAAAAAATATTCTTTCGGCGTCGAACGAGCGACTTAAAGCCTCCATCAATCTTATCGATAACCTCGATCTCGACAATCACGGACTTTTCCTGCTCTTCTCCGGAATCGATTCCACCGAAGAAGAGACAGAGCAGATTTGCAACTATATCGCCGAAAACCACCCCGACTGCGAGGTCTATCCCCTCCACGGAGGACAGGATATTTATAGCTACATTATGGTGGCAGAATGATTCTGACACACTTTGCGTGAGTTATTGTTTGCCTTCATTAAAATAAAACCCGACTTCAACGAGTCGGGTTTTACTTATGAGTTAATATTGCGCAGCGCACCAAATTAATGTTCGCCTTCTGCGAAATTTACGGTGAATTTTATTATAACAGACAGCGGGAAAGTTTTCGTCCACCTTTTTCAAAAGGTGGCGGTTTCTTAAGAATTTTCAAAAAACTTCTCGCTGTTGTTTACTGTTCGAGTTGGATGGTCTTAAATTCGTCCTCAGTGAAGATATAGAGAGTCGAGTCAATTACCGTTGCACGCGCCCACCCCTCGTTTTTCACGATAGGAAATCCCTGCTTAGCGATCTGCGTAACGTTCTCACCGTCGAATCGGAGCAGAAGATACTCGCTGACGTACGCATTCACTACCATAAGTCCTACATACCCCTCGGCGCGGTTGATATAATACGATTTATAGTCCTCCGAAAAAATTACGAATTTGCGCTCAAAGGAACATACCGACACGACCTTATCTTCGCGCTCCTCATAGACCTCAACTTTAAGCGTCTGATTCGAATCACCGTAACCGATTCCCAGCAACTTGCCGTCGCCCATATCAACGAGAGACGTCGAATAACCGTCGATCACGCCCGTGTCGGAATATGTGATATTCGCGGGGTCGGAAAGGTCGAAGAAGTAGACGGGGTCACAATAATACTGCCTTTCGGCGGTGCAAACGTACGCCATATCGCCCTCGAAGCGCACCGAGGTGACATCTTCACCATCGGGCGAAAAGGCTGTAATCGAGCCGATGATCTCAAAGGTCTCGAGGTCTATGCAGTAAAGATCGGCGCTTTCCTTTCTCTCAAGGAGGCTGAAGGAGTAGCCTCCTTCGGAATACGTTCTGTTGACGTATTTTCCAACGCTGGTTTCCGTCACCAGACGAAGAACGCCGTCCTTTTCGTCAAGAGCGTACTGATCTATCAACATTCCGTTGACGCGGAAATTTCCCTTGTTTTCAAGGGCGCCGTTCGAATGGGACACCACGTAAATATTGCTCTGCAGGATGCCAATCGAGATAGTTTCGTTCTCGTTCTCGCCGGGTTCAGTCACGTTTTCGTTATACGTACACGCAAGGAAAATATTCTCCTCCGACACCGTTACCACACCCGCGTAGTCGAGCACGGCGGCGGAGTCGACGACCTCGAGCGAGTTCATATCAAGCATCGCCATAACTGTATAGAACGGTCTCCAAGCCTCTTCGGTGTAGACGATATCCTCGGCGGCAAGGCTGTGAGTTTCGCCGTTCCACGCGATCTGCGGCAGATATTCGCTCTCCTTCGAGAAATCGGGATTGCGCTCGATGCCCCAGCCCGTTATCATAAGAAGCTTTCCCTCGATCATTCGAGAGGTGATAAATCCGCCTGACATTTCGATCACTTCGCCCTTCTTCATCTCGGCGGGGTTACTTACATCGATCGAGACCGCCATAGTTTTCTGGTATTGCGGCAATATCACGGTGACGCTTCCGCAATCGGGCGAGAGGTAGATCACGCTGTTATAATAATGGATTTTGTTGATCGGAATGCCGAATTCATCCGCAACCGCAAACGAATCGAGTTTGACCGAGTCCTCGCCCGCAATCGAATAGGAATAAAGCGTCAGCGTGCTCGGGTCGAGGTAGAACACGGCTTTGTCGCTTCGTTTGAAAAGGTCGCCTTCGATTATCCCCTCGAACTGATTGTCGGTCGTCTCCTCGTATTTATCGGCGGGTACGCCGGGCATCAGAGTGCTCGCGGTTAGAACACCCTCACCGGATTGCTCGTGCGTTCTGAAATACTTATCAAAATTATTGAGGTATCTTGAATTGGGCGGGTACTCGGCAAGCTCCTGCACCTTGAGCATCAAGCCGTAATATTCGCTGTCCGAGTAGCGCGAAAGGTCTTTAAGCTCGCCTGAGAAGGGCAAGAAGAGCCATAGGTTGAGGCTCAGAATGAAAATCGAGATACAAGCCGCCCAGACGGCGAATTTTCTGCGTTTTATTGCTCTTGCGTGCGGTTTCAGATCAGCCGCGGCGACCATTTCGGGATCGACGTTGCCTATCGCGTCAAAAATATCCTGTTCTTTCATATGTCGATATCCTCCTTTTGCAAATGTTCTTTGAGTTTTTTGCGTGTTCGGAAAAGGAGCATGCTGACCGCGCTTTCCTTCATACCGTTGCCCTTCGCGATCGCGGACAGCGGATAAAGGTAAAAATAGCGTTGTAAAAAGATATTTCGCGTTTTTTCATCGAGCGAGCAGAGGAACTTTTCCACAGTCTGCCGCAGAGCAAACGCCTCGGCAAGATCGCGCCCGTCATCTTCGGGCATAGCGTCCGAAAGCTCGGATAAAACATTATCACACTCGCCGCGCTTCTTCGCCATGTTGATATTATATCGGTTGCAGGCGAGATTTCGGCAGATTACCGCGAGATATCCCTTGAGCGAGTTCGGTTTTTCGGGCGGGATCGAGTTCCACGCGCGGAGATACGTATCGTTCTCAACTTCTTCGCAGTCCTGTTCGTTGCCGAGCACGTTGAAGGCAATACGGCGCAGATATCTGCCGTACTTTTTCGCACTTTCCCCGATAGCTGCCTCGGAACGCTCCCAAAACAGCTCGATTATCCTTTTGTCTTCCATAGCGTACTCCTTTCGTTGTAGTAAAGGTACCTTCACCCTAATAGACAGCAAACGAAGGTGAAACTGCACTCGATTTTATTATATTTTAGCATATTTTTGGGGAAAAAGCAATATCTCGCTGCGCTCGAAAATTTCCAAATTTTATTATAACAAACAGCGGGAAAGTTTTTGAAGATTCTTAAGGAACTTTTATCAAAAAGTTCCTTAAGTCGCGCTCCGCAGAGCAGCGAAAACGGTTGCCTTCGGCAACCCCGCAAGCTTCGCTTGCTCACCCCTTGTGCTTCGGAATGGCGGCGCCCCGCCGACCGTTTGGAATGAGTAAAATCTCCCCTTGCGGGAGGTTTTACTCATTCCCTCCCCTCACTCCTTCCAATCTTTTGCAAATGATATCACTATAAAAGTGAAAGCTCCCCCATCCCGTTTTGACGGGATGGGGGAGCTTTCCGGAATGCCGGCGAGGACGCCGCCATTTTGAAGCACACAAGAGTGTTTCGACCTCTGCGGAGGTCGACTTAAGAAACTTTTTTGAAAAAAAGTTTCTTAAGAATTTTCAAAAAACTTCTTGCTACTGTTGTCTATTGTTCTAACTTGATCGCCTTAAACTGCCCTTCTGAAGCAAACACGAAAAGCTTTCCATCAACTATCGTCGCTCTCGTCACACCCTCGTCCGAAACGCGGTCAAATCTCACGTTTGCGACAGGAACTATCGCACCGCCGTTGAAATGAAGCAGAATATAATCGCCAACATCCAATCTTGAGGTCATAAGTCCGAAGAGATTATCCTTCCTATTTATATAATAGGATTTGTAATCTTCCGAAAACTCAACTCCGCTGAGCTCGTAGGTGCATACCGACACGACCATTCCGTTTTTCTCCTCATAGATCTCCAACTTGAGATGATCTCTCGTATTGCCGTAGCCGATTCCGAGCAGATAACCGCCCTCAAGCTCGATGAGCGAGGTCGAGAAGCCTTCGATCAAGCCCGTGTCGGTGTAGGTGATGTTGCTCATATCCGAAAGGTCGAAGAAGAACACAGGGTCGGTGAAGCTTACCACAACGGCGGTGCAGACGTATGCGCTGTCGCCGTCGAAGCGGACGGAGGCAACCTGCTCGCCCTCGGGTGCAAAACCGATGATACTGCCGATTATCTCGAAGGTCGCGAGGTCGATGCAGTAAAGATCGGCGCTTTGACAGCGTTCAACCTGAACGTAGCTATATACCTCTTCATCAACCGTCAGATAACGCTTTCCCGTGCGGGTATTGGTCTCGGTCACAACGCGGAGAACTCCGTCCTTTTCGTCGAGCGAATACTGATCGTTGAGGAATCCGTCAACTCTGACCATACCCTTGTTTTCAAGCGTGCCCGAGGCGTAGGAAATGGTATAAATATTGGTCTGATTGATATTTTTCGTGATTATTTCATTGTCATTCTCGCCGGGCTCTTCGGTATATCCGTAAAAATTGCAACCGAAGAAGATATTGTTCTCGGAAACCGAAACTACCCAGGCATTGTCGAGCACCGCAAGGCTTCCGAGAACGTCGAGGCTCTCGGCATCGAGCATCACGGCGACGGTGTAATAAGCGTTTGTGCAATCTTCATTATACATAATGTCGGGCGCGGCAAGGCTCTCGCACTCGCCGTTCTTCGTGATCTGCGGCAGAAATTCGCTCTCATCCGAAAAATCGGGATCGTTATAGATCGGCATTCCCGTGACGAGCAAGAGCTTGCCATCCCTCATACGCGAGGCGATGACGTTGCCCGAGATCTCAACCACATCCGCGCTCTTGATATCAGAGGCGTTCGTGACGTCGAGCATTACTGCGACGGTTTTTTTGTAACCGGGGACGATGACCGTCAGCTTGGTGCAGTCGGGGGAGAGGAACATTTCGCTTTTCGGGCTTCCGCCCCAATGCTCTACCACAACTTCGCGCACATTGAATTCATCAAGCTTACACTCGCCCTCGATCGAGTAGGAATAGAGAATGAGGTTGTAGGGGTCGAGATAGAAAATATTCTTGTCGCTGCGCTTGAAAAGGTCGCCCTCGATAACTCCGTCATACTGATTGTCGGTGACTTCCTCGTATGGGACCGCATCCATATTTACCGAAGAGTTCGGAGCGGCATCTTCACCCGTTGCCGAAGAAAATACTCTTCCTATCGACATAACGTACTTGTCAAAATTGTTCGCGTAGCGGTAATTTGCGGGACGGCAGGCAAGCTCCTGCACCTTGAGCATCAAACCGTAATATTCGCTGTTCGAGTATTTTGACAAGTCCTCGAGCTCACCCGAAAAGGGCAGGAAGAGCCAAAAACTCAAAAATACAGCAAAAACGCTGATGCAAGCCGCTAAAACAGTCAATTTTCTGCGCTTCACGCCCGTGCGGGGCACGGTTGGGTCGGCTTCGCGGATGTATTTTTCGTCTACGTTGCCGATCTCGCGATAGATATCTTTATTTTTCATAGTTCAAATCCCTCCTTGTGTAGATGTTCCCTGAGTTTTTGCCTTGCGCGGAAAAGGAGCATTGTGACGGCGCTTTCCTTAAGTCCGCGCGCCGCAGCGATCTCGCGCACCGTGCAAGTGTAGAAGTATCTTTGCATAAAAATGATCCGCGTTTTTTCGTCGAGTGACGCGAGAAAGGAACCCAGCGCCTCGCGAAGAGCAAAGCTTTCGCCCATTTCCTCGCCCGAAGGATCGGACAGACACTCGGAAAGCTCCTCAAGTACGATTGCGACCTCGCCGCGCTTCTGCGCCGACTTTTCCTCGATCCGATTCAGCGCGATATTGCGCGCGATCCTGCCGACGTAGGGCTTCAGCGGATCGGGCTCTTTCGGCGGAATGCTGTTCCAAAGCTTCACATATGTATCGTTTTCAACTTCCTCGGCGTCCTGATCGTTGCCGAGGAGCCGCAGGGCGATATATCGGCAATACCTGCCGTACTTCTTTGCCGCCTCGGAGATAGCCCTCTCGGCGCGCGCCAGAAAGAGTTCAACTATTCGTTTGTCATCCATTTTTATGCTCCTTTCTTCTGTCTTAAAGGCCTTTCATCCTAAATAACAGATTTTTTGGGGTGGGTAACACGGGATTTGATAATATTTTAGCATAAATTTTGAAAAATTGCAATATCTCGCTTCGCGAGAATCAGACTACTGAGTCATTTTTAATCGGATAAACCGTCGCTTTTCTATTGACTATTCCGCTCTACTATGCTATAATTATCTTACCAATATTTATCAGGAGACAACAGACATGAAACGTACATTATCTGCCATTATGGCGCTTCTCATGCTTCTCGGCGTTGCCGGCACCGCTATTGCTTGCAGCGATCCCACGGGTGGCGAGGATACTGCGGCAACCACTACAGCGGCAGCGGTCATTGATGATACCGTCGCGGAAGAAACCGTTGACGACCGTTACGACAGCGACGGATATCTTAAGGATGAGCTTGATCCCACCCTCAATTTCGGCGGCGAGACCGTCAACATCTTCGCGTGGGAGCATACCCTTCCCGAGTTTGACGTTGAGGAGCAGTCGGGCAACATTGTCGAAGACGCGGTTTACAACCGCAACGCAAGAACCGAGAGCAGACTCGGTGTCGAGCTTGAGTTTACCATCACAAAGGGTAACAGCTCCGCTTTCAAGGATTTCTGCCAGACTCTTTCCAACACCATCAGCGTTGGTGAGGGCGCTTATGACCTCATCGGTTGCTATCTGCGTTCCGCGGGCGTTCTGACGATCGAGCACATGCTCGTTGACCTTCTTGAGGTCGATCATCTTGATTTTGAAAAGCCTTGGTGGTCGGATAGCCTTCTTGAGCTCAACACCATCAACAACCGCCTCTACTTCACCTCGGGTGATATCGCTTCTACTCTCATCTATCAGATGATGTTCATCGTTTACAACAACGATCTCGGCGAGCAGCTCAGCCTCACCAACCCTCAAGCACTTGCTCTTGAGGGCAAGTGGACTCAGGAGCTTCTCGTTGAAATGTCCAAGGGCGTTTACTCGGACCTTGATAACGACGGTAAAAAGTCGGAGACAGACCGCTACGGTCTCTTCTCTATCACCCATCCCCTTCTTGATATTTTCTATATGGGAGCAGGTATGAACTACGTCATTCCCACCGCGGATGGCAATCTTACTCTTTCGGAGGACGTCCTCAGCGACAAGTCATTTGCCGTCATCGACCGCTTCAATGATCTCTATCACAATTCAAACGACGGATTCTTTATCAAGACGGCATCCGCAACCCTCTACGCGGAGGGCAATTCCCTCTTCTACAACGTATCCGGTCAGCATCTTGCACAGCAGTTCCGCAACTCGGAGATCAACTACAGCATCCTTCCCGCGCCCAAGTTTGACGAAACGCAGGAAAATTACCGCACGCCCGTTGCATTTACCCACACTATGTACTGTATACCGATTGATGCGAAGAACACCTCGATGTCGGGCGCGGTGCTTGAGTGCATGGCATCCGAGGCATACCGCACCGTTACCCCCGCACTCTTCGAAACCGCGTTCAAATATCAGTATTCCAAGAACCCCTACGACGCGGAGCTCTTTGAGGTTATCCGTGACAACGTAGTATTCGATATCGGACGCCCCTTCTTCGATTCTCTCGGCGGCGACGCCTCGAGCCCCATCCGTGTCTGGAGAATGCAGATCGAGAACGGCTTGAACTCGCTTGCCTCCTCGGGCAAGATTCAACTTAGAGCCTGGAACAAATCTTTGACGAATCTCTCTGCAGAACTGAAGGAAACTAACTAAATATAAAAAACCCCGAGCCTTTAATTCAAAGTCTCGGGGGATTTTTACGTTTATTTTACCTTAACCGCCTTAAACTGACCTTGCGCAAAAATATAGAAGCAATCATCTATCAATGTTCCGCGCACGACGTCCATATGTGTTTCAGTCATACTTTTTGAAAAAACTTCCTTAAGACTGTTGCCGTCAAAATGCAGAAGGATATATGTGTATTGCTTTCCCGTTCTGTACATAAGTCCGACGAGTCCAAGATCTCTGTTGATATAATAGGTCTTGTAATCTTCCGAATACCAAGCATTTTCTTTGGTATAGGCGCAAACCGATTCGACCTTGCCCGTGCCCTCTTTATACACTTCAAGCTTCATAACGCTTCGGTCATCTCCGTAACCGATTCCGAGCAGGACACCCTCTCCGAAATCAACGAGCGACGACGAGTACCCCTCAATCGTTCCTGTGTCCGTATAAGTGATATTACCAAGATCTGAAAGGTCGAAGAAAAATACGGGGTCGCTGAACGTTACCACCTCGGCGGTGCAGACGTATGCCGCGTTTTCCTCATACCGCACCGACACTGCTTCCTCGCCCCAAGGCGCGAATTCAACGACCTCGGCAACGATCTCCCATGTGTTTGTATCTATACAGTAAAGTGAGACGTTTTCCCCGGGGGCGGTGTAATCATTTTCTTTGTCAAAACCCGAGCCGGTTCTTACCTCACAATAATCATAGCTCCTTTTCTCAAGCCATACGTCACCGCGCCACTCGATGAAATTCGTATTAGCGACAACGCGCAAAATTCCGTTGTATTCATCAATAAAATACTGTCCGCTGACACATCCGGTAAGCGTAAACCGCGTAATATATTCCATATCTCTCTTTCCGATCGAAATTACGCTGATATCCGAGAAAAGGCTTCGTCTGATATGCTTTTCCGAGTTTTCTTCATATTCATAGTATTTTCGGTAATTATCGACGAGAATGATCCTGTCCTCCGAAACGAACACCTCGTTTGTGGGACCGAAAATCGCTTTAATATCTTCTATTCTGAGTGAATCCTCGTCTACGCGAAGAAGAACTGTGTAAATATCCTCCGAAGCTCCATCGGCAATAACGATATCCTTCATATCGATACTCTTAAAACCGTTTCCCGTGTCTATCTGCGGAACAAAACTCGTCTCATCCGAATAATCCTTGTTAAAACCGTTCATTATCCCGAATTCATAAAGCAGATAAATACTTCCGTCTATTGCCCTCGCAGTGATATACTCGCCGGCAACGACTACGGTCTTCTTCAATTTGATCTTATTGGGATTGGACACGTCAAAGGATGCCAGAACAGTCTTATGTGAATACGTATTGCCGCGGTAGCTTTCTTTGACACCTGAAAACTGCCCTATAACAGTCAATGTGTCGCAGTCTTTCGACAAATATATTTCTCTTGGAGTAAAATCCCTGCCGTCAAGAGTTGTATCGTCGATCCGGTATTGAGCGGAAAGAGTTGTCTTTTCACCTTTGATCATATAGACGTTTATCGCTTTGTTTCGTGCATCTGCATAAAAAATATGTGTTTTTGAACGTTTGAAAAGATCACCCTCGGTAACTCCTTCGACCTGATTGTCGGTTACTTCAACGTAATCATTGCGACCGCCATCGCTCATCGAATCCATTATTGCGCCTCCCGCCGCAGATGATTGATCGCTGATGCCAAGCGTGCTGTTATTATATAACGAATAAATAAGCCTTATATATTCGCTGTCAGCATATTCCAGAAGCTCTGCGGGTAGCTCTGCGGTAAAAGGTTCTTCACGGTTAAAATAGGGAAGAACGGCAAGCGCAAACACCAAAAGCAACGCAAGCAAAGCACACGCTGCGGCTATCGTGAATTTTCGGCGGAGCATCGTTTTCCGCGTCACGAGCGGCGCGGTCGGGTCTGCTTCAGCTATCAGATCGGGCGAGATGTTGCCGATCTCTTCGTAAATATCATTCTTTTTCATAAGTCGATCCCCTCCTTTGTAAGTTTGTCTTTCAGTTTCGTGCGGGTGCGGAAAAGGAGCATAGTTACCGCACTTTCCTTCATTCCGTGCCGCTCTGCAATATCGCGGATGGGGCAGTTGTAGAAATATCTCTGAAGGAAGATGATGCGGTCGCGGCGGTCGAGCGAGCGCAGAAAGCTCTCGATCGCCTCGCGCAGGGTGAACCTTTCGGCAAGATCGGCAGAACTAGAGCCGTCGGCTATCTCTCCGAGTTCATCGAGCGCAAGATCCGATTCGCCGCGTTTCCGCGCTTTTTTCGCCTTGTAACGGTTAATGGAAAGATTGCGGCAGAGCGCGGCAAGATAGCCCTTGAGCGAGCAGGGGTTTTCGGGCGGTATCGAATTCCACGCGCGGAGATATGTATCGTTTTCAACTTCCTCGCTGTCGCCCTCGTCACCGAGAACGGAAAATGCAATATACCGCAGATATTTGCCGTATTTTTTCTCCGATTCCGCGATCGCCGCCTCGGAGCGGGCGAAAAACAGGTCGATTATTTTTTTGTCTTCCATGTTGCGCACTCCTTTTTGAAGGTCCTTCATCCTACAAGACAGCTTTGGGGTGGGGGATAACACTACTTTTTTATATTTTAGCATATTTTTGGGGAAAAAGCAATATCTCGCTTCGCGAGAATGATTGTCCGCTGCGCGGAATGATAATCGGCTTCGCAGAATGATAGTTCGCGCAAGCGCGAAATGAAAGGTGAATTTTCTCGCTTTGCTCGAAAATTTTCGAATTTATTTATAACCAAAAGCGGGAAA
>JAZTXK010000063.1:0-20959 GCA_045636385.1 Eubacteriales bacterium | reverse complement strand
GTGAAGCTTCGCCTTTTCCTCATCGCTGAGATGATAGAGGTTCACGTCATAAGGACCCCAACCGTTTGCATGGGGATCGATCTTATTCTTGATGCCGTCAAGACCCGCCATGAGGATAGCCGCATAGCAGAAATAGGGGTTGCAGGTCGCGTCGGGGTTACGAAGTTCGAAGCGGCGCTTTTCGGGCGACTTTGCGTATGCAGGGATACGGATGACAGCACTTCTGTTCGAAGTCGCATAACCGATCGTTAGGGGTGCTTCGAAACCGGGAACAAGACGCTTGAAGGAGTTGGTGCTGGGGTTGGTGAGTGCGCAGAGGGATGCGATATGCTTGAGAAGTCCGCCCATGAAGTAATGCGCGGTCTCGGAGAGGTGTGCGTAGCCGTTATCGTCCGAGAATACGGGCTTGCCGTCCTTCATAAGGAGCATATGAACGTGCATTCCGCTTCCAGCCTCGCCGTAGATGGGCTTGGGCATAAAGGTTGCGGTCTTGCCGTACTTGAGCGCGGTGTTGTGGATGATGTACTTGATCATCATGGTCGCGTCAGCCATATGAACGACCTCGCCGAGCTGGGGCTCGATCTCGAACTGACCCGAAGCGGCAACCTCGGGGTGGTGGTAGTTGTTCTCGATGCCCATATCCTTCATAAGAAGGCACATTTCGCTGCGGGCTTCGTAGGAAATATCAAATGGCTTTGCGATATGATAGTTCTTCTGCTTGGGAACTACGACGCCGAGGCCCTCGGTGGCGCTGTTCCAGTAAGACTGCTTTGCGTCGATGGAGGCGCTGATCTCGTTGCCGCTGACCTGCCAGCCTGCGCGGTCAAAGAGGTAGAACTCGAATTCGGGAAGGATGAACATCTCGTCCGCAATACCGCTCTTCTTCATCTCCTCAACAGCCGCCTTGATGATGTTTCTGGGGTACTGAGGAAGGGGACGGTTTTCGGGTGTGTCGATGATCATTGCATTACCGGTCATCGAAAGAGTGGGGATAGAACAGAAGGGATCGATAACTGCGGTGTCGGGATCGGGGATAAATACCATATGGCTCTTCTCTACCACAGCGTATCCGTAGTTGGACGCGACAAAGCCGATGCCACTCTTCATAGTGTCCTCGGAGAAGTTAGCCGCGGGGATGGATACGTGACGGTACTGACCGTTGATATCGACCATCTTAAAGTCGATCATCTTGATACCGTTTTCTTCGATCATCTGAATGATGTCTTTTACGTTCTTGCTCATTTTTGTGCCTCCGTATTTTTGATGATAATATAATACTACAAAATCGGAAAAAAATCAAGAGTTCAGCGTTAATTTGAGGGATTTTTTTGTAAAAAAGTATTGCATTCAATCACTCTGTATGATATAATAAAAAACGCAAGGGGCATTAGCGCAGTTGGGAGCGCACAACACTGGCAGTGTTGGGGTCAGGGGTTCGAATCCCCTATGCTCCACCAAAAGAATGAGGACGGCACTTGTGCCGTCCTCATTCTTTTGGTGGGTACTTACAATATTGATTCGAACCCCCGCATAATCGCATATATTTTTGTATATAGGAGTACAAATCTAACCGCGATTATGCAGGAGTTCGCGCTACCGCCCAACTATACGTTAGCTGTGCATTACGCGCGAACTGTGGGTTCTGGATCCCCTATGCTCCACCAAAATAACAGACCCACCGCTCGCGGTGGGTCTGTTATTTTAGTGGAGCATTACGCATTATTGATTCGAACCCTTGCATAATCGCATATCTTTTCCTATCAAGGAACACAAACTTCATCGCGATTATGCATAAGTTCGCGCTACCGCCCAACTATACGTTAGCTGTGCATTACGCGCGAACTGTGGGTTCAGAATCCCCGGCAAATTTTACTCAAACATCATATTCTCCACAAACAGCTCGGTAAAATATGCGTTCGATGAAAGGTCTACGTACTTTATTATTTCCGTCAAGCCGGCGAGGTCACTCTGTTCAAGCGCGTATTTGACGGTTCCTTGCAGACTGCTGTTATTCAGCGCGACGGTTTTACCCGCAAGCTCGCGCGGGAGGAGGCCGCTGTTTACGGCGTTCTGTATGTTGATCTTGCTTGAAAATCCGCCCGAGATATACATATGAGAAATATCATCAAAGGTGACGCCCTCGGTTTTCATCAGCGAGAGTATCGCGGAGCAGACTGCGGATTTGGCAAGCTGATACTGTCTTACGTCATCGGTTGAGAGGTAGACTCCGTCGGCAATCTCGTAATCGTCGTCCATATAGCCCGTTTCGTCAATGATTTCGTTGCGAAGGAGCTCGGTGATTATGTCGATCAGACCTGTGCCGCAAATGCCGACGGCTTTTTCGTCTGCAATCGTCTGATAGGTTGCGTTGCCGTAGTCGAGGCGGAACGAATAGACCGCGCCCTTCGTTGCGCTCATTCCGCAGCTGATGTTCGCGCCCTCAAAGCAGGGTCCTGCGGCAGCGGCGGTGGCAACTCCCGATTTATTCGAGAACAAAACGACCTCCGCATTTGTTCCGAGGTCGACGAGAAGATCGTACTTCCCTTCCTCGGGCGCGCCCACGAGTCCAAGCCCCGCGACGATATCCGCGCCGACGAAGGATGCCACAGACGGGAGCGAGATCACTGTTTTCACGCCGCAAAGACCGATCGACTCTGCCTGCTCAGTTTTACTTTCAAGAAATACGGGGGTGTACGGCGCGACGCCTATGGATGACGGATCGATGCCGAACAGCGTGTGAAGCATCGTGACGTTTGCGGAAACGAAAAGCTTATCAACGTCTCCAACGTTAAATTCCGCAATCATTCGGTTGATTTCGTTTATAAGTACCGTTTGAAGCTCTTTTACCGAGTTCTTTTGGCAATAATCGATGCGCGTTATGACGTCGGCTCCGTAGGCTCTTTGGGGGTTGGTAGCCGTTAAGACCTTTACCGTCTCTTTCGCGTCAAGCGAAACGAGGGCGAGAGCAAGAGTAGTCGTTCCTATGTCGAGGGCATAGCATAGCCTACCCGAAAGCTCGCCGCTTTCGGTGATGCCGCTTTCGGATACTATTTCGCTTTTAGCATAGGTTTCGACCTCAATATCCGAGTCGATAATATATCTGCACGCAAGCTTTTCCTCGCCGCAGACCTTGACCTTACATTTGCCGCAGGTGCCTCTGCCGCCGCAGGGCTTTTCAATATCAAGTAAATCCGAGAGGACCGTACCTGCGGGAGCAAGTACGGTCTTTCCGTTTATTATAACCTTAAACTGCTTATTCATTTCACTCTCCGTCGGGCGTGAACAGTACCGCGCCGAAATAGGTGACGGTATTCTGACCGTTTATGTACTTCATACCCGCAGATTTCGCAAGCTCGTTTACGTTTATACCGTATGATTCAAGCGACGCCATCGCGAGGTCGGGGAAACGGCAGGGCTCACCCGTGCGCTTTGCGCACACCTTGCAAACGCCGCAAGCTCCGACACCGAGGTGCAAGGCGTTTTCTATGCCTATATCACGAAAGACGGAACGAAGCTTTTGCGATATCGGGCGGAAGTTATTTTTCGCCTCTGCCATTCCTTCAATATCAAAGCTATCCTCAAGCTGTGATACCGTTTGGTAAACGAGCGCATAATCATATTCCGTGATCTGCGCCATAAGGTCTTCGATATCACCTACGTCGGGCGGGCACATATAGCACTTTCCGCACATTCCGCAGCTGTTTGACAGACAGATGTCACGAAATACGCGATCGGTCTTTATCTCGCTTGTGCGGATAACGTTTGCTTTGTTAGCGCCAAGCTCAAGCGCCTTATCAATAATAATCTTATTTTCCATAATATTCATTACTTGCCGCAAAGAATGCGTCGATGTTCTCCCACGGAGTCATGGGCGGGACGTCACAGCCGGTTGAGAGGACGAAATTCGGGTACTTCGAGCATTTTTCAAGAAGTGCGAGTGTTTCCGATCGTACCTTTTCGGGATTTCCGAGACGAAGCGTTCCCGCAGGATCAATATTACCCATTACCACGGTATCGGCGGGAACCTTCGGAATAATATCCTTTTCCATATCCACCGAGTTGCCGAAATGGTAAGCGGCACAGCCCGTAGTCAGGATCGAATCGAGCATTTTGGGGACGTTGTCGCCGCAGTTATGGTAAATAACCGCGAAATCGTCGGTCTGAACCGCGTCGACTATCTTCTTGACATACGGCGAACCGAATTCTTCCTCGAGCATCGGGGAGAGCAGACCTGCTACAGGCTCTGCCATAACGATTCCGTTTGCGCCCGCTGCCTTGTATGCCTTGGCGTAGTCACAAAGGAATTCGGTGACCTTTTCAAGCACGAGATGTACCATATCGGGATCATCGTAGCAATCCATCATTATCTCGGTCACGTCAAGCAGACGAGCCGCGAGGGAGAACGGGCCGATCATACCCGCGAGCACGGGGCGGTCGGTTATCTCCGAGGATGCCTTCTTGATAGCATCAAGATATATCTGAGTTCTGCCACTTCCGACAGAAGGAACAGCGAGTGCCTCGGCTTCGTCCATATCGTTGACGATTCTTCCCTTAACTGTCGGAACCTCCTCGTCGGAAACTACGATATTCGCACCAAAGCATTCAGCCTCGAGGGAAAGATCCATAAAGCTGACAGATGCGGCGGAAGGAGTTTTGTCTGCTACCGCCTTCATTCCCCTTGCCTGAAGCTCGCTATCGGAGATCAGCTCGCGGACGGTAACGCCGAGCAGACTGACGCAGGGAAAGGAGAGTATAGGAATGGGATTTTTTGCGCCCGTGCCTTTAAGCGACGCGATCCATTCTTTCATATTGTAATTCATATCGAAATCCTCTGAAATTAAATTCGGATATTCTTGATCTCTTCAGCGTAATACTGAACGAGCTCAAATTTCGAGCCGGGCATCAGGCGGTGATCGGGACAGGGGATGAATCCGCCGAGGTCAAACAGACGCTTGATGCGTTCGATCTCAACGTCGACAGCCTGCTTATCCTTGCGGAACGCGGTCTTATCCATACCGCCGACTCCGAGGATCTCCTTGCCGTATTTCTTGCGCGCGGGCTCGAACTGATCGCCCCAAGTTCCGATTTCGATCGGGAAAAGGACGTTTACGCCCGTTTCAAGCCAAGTTGGGATAAGCTTTTCGGTCACGCCATCGCAGTCGAGGGAGATGATGTCGATGCCGTGCTTATGTAAGAGATCATTACGCTTTTTATAGTGCTTGCGGCAGAGCTCATCAAAGAGGTCGGGAGAAAGGAGAGGACCGCTCTTGTAGCAGATATCCTCCCAATAGTGACCGAAATCAAACTGCGCGCCCGTGGCAAGTGCCGCCTCGACGCATTTATACTGCATCTCGGCATAGGTATCAACTAAATCGGCGAATAGCTCCTCATCTTCATCATAGATGAGATAGCTCATACCCATTACAGTAGTTATATCTCTTATGTGTCCCATAACGCTGCCGACGTGGATTCCTATCGGAATATCGGTTGCGCGGGTTTCGTTAAATTTCTTTAAAGCCTCGGTGTTGACTCTTTCCGGTGAGTATTGCATTTTCGGTTTGAAAAGAGTTTCAAAAGCCTCACGGTCCTTGAGAAGATAATCATCCTCGGACGGGATCGAAACAACACCCGGCTTGACGCGCTCAATAACACCGTTGGGAGTCAAGACTCTCTGCGTGCCGTCGGAAAAGGTTTCAAGCACTTCACGCTTAAAGCGAGGAAACAGGTGGTTGTTTGTTCCGACGGTGTTGTACCAGTTGCAATCCCAACCGATGATCTTATCAAGCTCTCGCTGTTCGGGAGAGTTGTCACGAACAGCGGCTTTTGCCATTTCGGGAGTGATATGTCCTTGCAGAGCCCACTCGTCAAGAAGCTCGCGCCAATAGCCGAAATGAACCGCCGGGATTCTGTCGGTGCCCTTATAATGAAGGATATTCATACAACGTTCGCGTGTTGTCATATTGTTATCCCTTTCAGACGCTATCGTAATATTTGTCGAGCACGTCGCTTACCGTTTGTGCCCAGACGATCAGATTTTCGGGTCTGCCGGAAACGGTGCTGATATCCTTGAGCACGATGTCGTATGGGCAGCCGTATTTTATGCATGCTTTGACTGTCTCTTCAGTCTCTCGCCTGATGAGGTCGGGATCGGTGCTGATCGCAACGTGCGCGGGATTCGGTTTCCTTGACAAAACGTAATCACCGCCGATCTGTGCGGCGCATTTTTCAACGTTTGCCCAAGGCGAGCAGCCGATCTTGCGCAGATTGGGTATCTTTTTAAGCACGCCGATTTTATCGTCAAGCGGTTCGCAACAGCCGTAGTATGTATAGGTAAACCTCTCTGCAACGGAAAACAGATAATTGATTTCGAATTCCTCGAACATTGCGGGCGAGATGACGCCAAAGGTCTGCGCCATACTGCGACACCACGTTGCCTTTAAGCCTTCCCCGGCCAAGCCGGATACTTCTCCGGGTGTGCAATGAAGCGACGGAGTCGGGCAAACGTCGAGATTCTTTTCTACGAAATCAAGCTCTGCGTGGGCTGCGGAAACGTATTTTTTAATGATCTCATGCAAGTATTCGGGGCGATCGTACATATCCATCAAAATCGGCTCAACTCCGCGCAGGCGCGTGATCTTATCCCACGGTGCGAAGTAAAAGTAGGTGTAGCCATAAAGCTTGACCGGGATCGCATCGCCAAGCAGATCGGTATAAAGCTCCATTCTTGCGGCGTCCTTGTCGGGGCGAAGCGTAAGAACGGGGTCGTGCAGCTTTTGGAGAGCAGACTCGTCTTCAAGGACGTCCTTAAATTCGCGGGAAACGATATTGTTAATCTCGTCAGTACGTTTAATATCCGCTGTTACGGGTTCAAGCCCTATGCCGGTTGATTCAACAGCGCGCTTCAGGCGGAATACGGGCTCATAAAGATTATCTGCTTTGAAATGCTCCATATAGTAGATGGCTTTTCTGAAATAGAGCTCGGTATTTCGCGCATCCTTGTCCTCACATACACAGGTAAGCTCGCCGCCCGAGTTCATCTGATACCACGGGATCTCATCGAGAATGACCGGAGGTCTTCCCTGCTTCAGATCATTGGTATCCCTGAAACGGCGAACCATTTTCTCCTGCTTTTCGCTGCAGACCAGCTCCATATATCGCTTTGCAAGCTCTCTTACTATCGATTTATCTTGAGCAGTCATCGCAATTACCTTCCGAATACGGAATGGCGGATATTATTTGCAGAATTCAACTGCCGCGTCTGCCGCGCTTGCCGCATCCACGGTGTAGATATCAGCACCGATCTTCTTGCAGTACTCCTCGCTTACGGGAGCGCCGCCGACCATAATCTTTACCTTATCTCGGATGCCTGCCTCCTCAGCCTTCTTGACAACCTCTTCCATAACACTCATAGTTGTGGTGAGAAGTGCCGAACAGCAGATGACCTGGCAGTTCTGCTCGATAGCGGTCTGAACGAACGCCTCGGGAGAAACGTCGGTACCAAGGTCGATGACCTCAAGTCCCTTGCCCTCCATCATCATCTTAACGAGGTTCTTACCGATATCGTGAAGGTCGCCCTGAACTGTACCGATGCAGACCTTGCCGGTCGCCTTAACGCCCTCTGCGGCAAGAAGGGGCTTGATGATCTGAACGCCCATATTCATTGCGCGCGCAGCAACGAGAACCTCGGGAACGTAGATCTCGTTATTCTTGAACTTTTCGCCTACGATATTCATACCTGCAAGCAGACCCTCGTTGAGTATCTGCTCGGGATTGATTCCATGCTCTACAGCCTGAGCTACAAGCTCCTTAACAATCTTTGCTTTACCCTTTTGAAGATTTTCACAAATTTCAACTAAAATGCTCATTGTTTTTCCTCCGTAAAATAGGTACGCCTTGTTTGACGTAATAATATACTTTGTTATATTGTACCATATTTCTGAAGCATTGTAAAGTAATTTTTGCAAGTTTTTTATTTATTTTTGAAACAACTGATTTGCGTAAGCTTTAATCTTTATTTTTCTCTTGAAATCCGCAATGAATAATGATATAATTAATTAAGTAATTTCGGAGGTGCGGCAAAAGAATGTTGCTTGAACTGAAAAATATAAATAAATCCTTCGGCGAGAAGGAGGTTTTGCGCGGGATATCCTTTTCCGCCGAGAGCGGTAAGGCTTTTGGTTTGCTCGGAAGAAACGGTGCAGGCAAGACTACTACGATACGAATATTGATGAACGTTTTTCCCGCTGATTCAGGCGAAATACTGATCGACGGCAAGCCGATCGACCACAAGAGCATCGGAATCGGTTATCTGCCCGAGGAAAGAGGTCTTTACCCGAAAAAGCTTATCATAGATCAGCTTGTATATTTCGCGGAACTTAAAGGTATGAACACACGGGACGCCGTAAAATCCATCGACTATTGGCTTGACAGACTCGGTATGACCGAGTATAGAAACAAGCGTCTTGACACCCTCTCGAAGGGCAATCAGCAAAAGATACAGCTCGTCACCGCGCTTGCGCACGATCCTCATATCGTCATTCTCGACGAACCCTTTTCAGGTCTCGATCCCGTAAACGCGATGCTTCTCAAGGACGTTGTCAAGGAACAGATCGCCAAGGGGAAGATCGTTCTATTTTCGAGTCACCAGATGAACTATATCGAGGAATTCTGCGACAGTATCGCGATAATAAACAAGGGCGAGATCGCCATATGCGGCGAGCTTCACGAAATAAAGCGCAACTACGTGCGCGACCGACTTGTGGTCAGCTCGACCGAAGCGGAGCGTATTTGTGCCGATCTCGGATCTGTCTGCACCAAGCGCGAGGACGGGACGCTTCTTGTCCGTCTTTCCTCGCCAAGCGACAAGGCGGAGATGATGAAGAGGCTTGTGGAAAGCTACGACATTGACGAGGTGAAGGTCTTCGAGCCCTCTCTCGGCGATATTTTCGTTGAATACGCGGGCGACTGACGGAGGGAGAGTTATGAAACAATTCGGAAAAATACTGAAATTCGAGCTTGTCGGTTATCTCAAAAATAAGCTCTTCGTCGGTATCACGTTATTTTTCGTGATTGCGATCGTTCTCGGTATGAATATCCCCAAGGTTCTCTCTGAGATAGATATAGAAGATGTAACCGAAAACGAGATCAAAACGATGCTCGTTCATTCCGATGATACCGAGCTTATGAACACCGTACGCGAATATTTCGCCGAGGTTTTTCCTCAATATGACGTAAAGATATCCGAATACGGCGAGGAATATATCAAGCAGCAGATCACCGAGGAAAACGCCGAATGTGCGTTTATTCTGGAAAACGCATCCTCATACGTTTATTACGTTAACAATCTCTCGATGTATGACACGAACACCGCTATTGCGGATTCCATCCTCGGTGAGATCTGCCGAATGAACGCAATGATCGAGGGAGGTCTGACGCCGGAGCAGGCGGGTGCAGTACTGTCGGTCGCCGTAAAGGGGACAACCGAAACTCTGGGCAAGGATCAGATGCAGAATTTCTTCTACACTTACATTATGATCTTTGCGCTCTACACCGTCATTCTTCTCTACGGTCAGATGGTTGCAACGAACGTGGCAACAGAAAAGAGCTCGCGCGCAATGGAGCTTCTCATCACGAGCGCAAACCCGACGAGCATGATGTTCGGCAAGGTTCTTGCTTCATGCATAGCTGGATTTTCACAGCTCGTTCTGATTTTCGGAACCGCAATTCTTTTCTACAACTTCAACAAGGAAGATTTCACCAATCCCCTTCTCGCGTCGCTGTTTGACATTCCCGTCGAGCTATTCGTGTATATGATCATCTTCTTTATTCTCGGCTTCCTCATTTACGCATTTATGTTCGGTGCGGTAGGTTCGACAGCATCCAAGCTTGAGGATATTAACACCTCAGTTATGCCGATCACGTTCAGCTTCGTGGCGGCACTGATGGTCGTTGTGTTCTCGATGAGCAGCGGAACGGTTGACAACGCGCTGATGGTCGTATGCTCCTACTTCCCTCTCACTTCACCAATGGCTATGTTCACGAGAATAGCAATGAGCACCGTCACGTGGTACGAAATAGTAATTTCAATAGCAATACTTCTTGCCTCGACCGTCGGTATCGGTTTGCTTTCGGCAAAAATATACCGTGTCGGCGTACTTCTCTACGGAACACCCCCGAAGATTGGAACACTCATCAAAACAGTATTGAAAAAGAACAATTGAAGCAATGAATAATCATTATGATATTGCCGTCATAGGCGGCGGACCCGCGGGCGCGACCTTCGCACGCGAGCTTGCAAAAACTTCTCCCGAAAAAAGAATAGTTCTGATAGATGAAAAGCCACGGACGGGCTCGAAGGTCTGCGGCGGTCTTCTTGCGCCGGACGCGCAGAAGGTTCTGGCGCAATTTGATCTTGATCTGCCGAAGAGTATTCTTGCCGACCCGCAGATATTTGACGTCAAAACGATCGACCTTGCCTCGGGTATCACGAGGAATTATCAGCGACATTATCTGAATATGGATCGAGCCGCCTTTGACGAATGGCTTCTTTCACTCGTTCCCGACAGCGTCACCGTCATACGCGGAAGATGCACGGAAATCAAAGATGAATTTGAACTCACCGCAATTGCGGACGGTGAAAAAATCTCGCTTACCGCAGAATGCATAGTCGGTGCAGACGGCGGTGCTTCGATAGTGCGCCGTAAATTCTTCAAAACCTGCAAAAAGCAGTATATTTCAATACAAGAGCATTTCAAGGACGATGGCGGCGATATGCCAAGCTATTCCTGCATTTACGATCCCGAGACCTCCGACAGCTGTTCGTGGACGATCCGCAAGGACGGATATGTGATTTTCGGTGGTGCTTTTGATATAAAAGGCGGGCGCGAGGCGTATTTCACGCAGAAGGCACGGCTTGAAGCGCATCTCGGTCGCTCGTTCGGAGAGGCGACAAAGATAGAGGCGTGTCTCTTGACAAGCCCGCGTGTTGCAGGGGATTTCATCCTCGGCAGCGACCGTGTATTTCTGATCGGCGAGGCGGCGGGATTTATCAGCTCGAGCTCATTTGAGGGAATAAGTAGCGCATTCCTCAGCGGTAAATATCTTGCCGACGCGTTTGCCGACAAGAATATTCTCGCAAGCTATAAAAGAAAAACAGGAAAACTCCGCTTGAAGCTTCTATTCAAGATACCAAAAATGAAGATACTCTGCTCTCCTCTGCTTCGTAAGTTCATTATGAAAAGCGGGATCGCAAGCATCAATAAATATTAAAAAGAGCCGTCACACCGACGGCTCTTTCATATTAAAGGATATCTTTTGCTATAGTTTCATCAAGCTTACGCTCGCAGGATTCAAGAAATTTCGTCCACGCGGAAGGATTGATGAATCGGTTTTCGCCCGTTTCGCGAAGAATGATCGAATTTTCATAGGTCTTGTTATTCCAGGAATGGTTTCCTATAAAGACCTCGACTTTCTCGCCGAGAAGTCGATGCACCGACTTTCGGTAATCCTCGCGGCAACCTTCATAATCAAATTTGCCTTGATGAAGCGTATTGACGCCTGCCCCACCGAACATTCCGACACGGCAGACGCGTCCGTTATCCTCGGAATTGAAAAAGAGCGAGATCGTTCCCTTGGTATGACCGGGAGTTTCGATGAAGCTTACGGTTGTGTTTCCGAGCGAGAGCGTGTCGCCCTCGGAAATGAGAATATCGGCATTGAAAAATCTCTTTGCCTTTTCGTAATCCTCTCGTCCGATAAGAGTCTTTGCACCGGAAAGCTCTGCCATTCTGCTTGTGGATTCGGTGTGATCGTGATGCCAATGAGAATTGATAATGTACTTGACATCGGAAGGCGAGAAGTCAAACGCATCAAGCCCCTTTAAGATCGCATCAAAATTATCTCTGCCCGTGTCGATCATAATGAGCCCCGCACCCGTGTCGATGATATGCGATGACTCGGCGTAAGTGCCGATGAAGTATACGTTACCGAAGAGTCTGAAAGGTTCGATTATTTTATCTTTCTTTGCGTCGCTCATTTCTTTCTCCTTAATTCAAAATCAGTCTGTATAATTCTATGTCGGTTTTAGCTATTGCCTTGACAGCGCCCAACAGTGCTGTAGGCATTGCATTTCCGAAATCTATGTGAATGCGCACCGTAAAAACATTTATCTGCTCGGGTGGATCGCCCCACATTGATGAAATATAATGGATTGGCTTAAAGTGCCATCTATTGTATTTTACAAAGAACTTTTCGAGTGCTTCAGTTATCTTTTTGACTTCTTCCGGCTTTATTCGATCGTTAAACACAATATCAAAAAGCACGTCGGGATATCCGTCAAGCTCAACTTCTATTGGAAAATCCGCGCAGCTTTTGATCGCGTTGATCAACAGATCGTCGTAAGACATTACGCTTTTTTCTCCTTTTTCATCTTAATAAAGATAACAATACCAATGATGGATGCAACGATCGCAACGCTTTCATTAATGATTCCGCCGATCGTGGGGTTGGGAATACAGAAATTGTAAATCAGTATCATCGAGGACGTGCAGATAACGCTCTTGCGGAGAAGCTGTGCGTCGCCGAAGGACATAAAGATCGTGTTTGCCGCAAGCGCGAAGATAACGAGGAGCGAAATGGGGCCTTCCCAAGAAAGGAATCCGAGTCCGCCCATCACCGCCGCGAGGATACAAGCGGAGATGAGATTAAACCTCGATTTCGAATCCTGGAAGAAGAAAGCAACATTTCGGATGATGCATACGATATTGAGCGCAAATCCCGATTTTGCTCCAAGAAGAAGATACGAAAGACAGGTTGCAAGAGTCGCGCCGGTCTGGAGTATCAGGAGCTTTTTCTTTGAATTTACCTGATAAGATACGAACGTAATTATCGGCGCAATGATGCCGAGTATCTGCCCGATTATGATTTGAGTTTCCATTATTTCCACCAATTCTTATAGAGTAGCAGACGCTACTATCTGCTTAAATATTATACAATATTTACCCTCCGTTGTCAAGTAAAAAATACAAAAGCGCGCCGATCGGCAGGATCGGTGCGCTTTATGTATGGGATCAATTATTCTACGTTCAGGGTCATAAGCTCCTGAATACTCGTAACGCCCTTGATAACGAGGGAGTGGCAGGAATTCCAAAGAGTTACCATGCCGTTTTCTCTTGCGGCTTCACGAAGCAGCTCGAGGTTCTTCTCCTTTGAAACGATGTTACGCATATTTTCATTCATATACATCATTTCGTGAATAGCAATTCTGCCCTTATATCCGGTGCCGTTACAGAACTGACAGCCCTGAGGACGGTAGATGCTGACAGGCTCATCAAGACCGAGGATCTCCATTTCTTTGGCGTTCGTCTTACCCTTCTTCTTACAAGCGGGGCAAAGGCGCTTTACAAGTCGCTGAGCGATAACGCCGACAAGCGCGTCTGCAACGAGGTAATCGGCAATACCCATATTTTCAAGACGCAGGATCGCTCCGGGCGCGTCGTTAGTATGGAGGGTACTGAATACCAAGTGTCCGGTAATTGCGGCTCTTACTGCTATATCCGCGGTCTCCTCGTCACGCATCTCACCGATCATTATGATATCAGGGTCCTGACGGAGGATCGCACGAAGCGCGTTCGAGAAGGTCATATTCGCCTTTGTATTTACCTGAGTCTGGTTGATACCGGGCATAATATACTCGACGGGGTCTTCAACTGTGACAATGTTGACATCGGGCTTGTTTACTTCCTTAAGGAAGGAGTAAAGCGTCGTGGACTTACCGCATCCGGTAGGACCGGTCAGAAGAATAATTCCGTGAGGCTTAGTCAGCATCTTATCAAGAAGCACGTTCTCGCTCTCGGTAAATCCAAGGTCGTCTCTCGTGAATCGGAAAGAAGTTTTATCAAGAACTCGTATTACGAACTTCTCGCCGAAAACGGTGGGAAGCGAGGATACACGGAAGTCGAATTCCTTTCCGCCGATGATCATATTGATACGGCCGTCCTGAGGAACACGTCTCTCTGCAATATTCATGCTTGACATGATCTTGAGACGTGCGCTGATCGCTGCATAAGAATTAATCGGGAATTCCGCTCTTTCCTGGAGGTCACCGTCGATACGGTAACGAACCTTAACGATCTTTTCATAAGGCTCGATATGAATATCACTCGCTCTGTAAGGAACTGCTTCCTTGATGATCGAGTCAACGAGTCGTACGGAGGCGTTGTTTACAACGTCACCTTCAATAAAGTCTGCCTCGTTGTCAGACTTCTTGTCCGAGAAAAGCACGCTATCGCCCTCGGTATTAAGGTCGTCAAGCGCAGCGGAGGTCGAAAGAACAGCAGCAATCGAGTCAATATAACGATCGATCTGCGCCGGAGGAACGAGAACGAAGTCAACAGGACAAACGACCTGCGACGAGATAGCGGAAATCGCCGAGCAGTCGAGAGGCTTACCGGTAGCAACGAGAAGCTTTCCTTCGAAGTTCATCCAGACGGGAATGATCTTGTTACGCTTCATAAACTCGAACGAGAACATATCAAAGAGCGATTTATCGATATCGAGCATATCGATCTCGACGTAAGGCATGCAATAGAAGTCGCCCAGCGCAGGCAGCTCGCGAACGTCTGTCGCGTATTCCTTCGCAAGCATATAATCACGAACCTTAACCTTTAATCTCTCGCAATCCTCGAGGATCTTGTCCGCCTGCTTCTTTTTAATTATTTTTTTATAGATATAAAATTGAAGTAATTCTCTATTAATATTCATTGATCAGCACTCCCGTTAAATATTAAGTCCGTTCATGATCGAAAGCATCGGAGAGTAAACTGCAAGGAACAAGGATCCGATAACTGCACCCATTATTACAAGCATAATCGGCTCGATTTTTGTCGTGAGATTGTTAAGAGATACCTCGACCTGCTCATCAAAATAAGCGCAGGATCTTCCGAGTACTTCCTCGAGAGTGTTGGTGCTTTCCGCGATCATGATCATCTGAATCAGCATTTCAGGGAAAAGATCATACTTTCTGAATGCATTCGTCAGAGTAACGCCGCGACGTACCTCTTCGGAAGCTTCCTTAAACTTTTCTTCAAGATAATGGTTACCAAGAATTACCGACGTAACGTCGAGTGCTGTAGCAAGGTCCATACCACTGGAAAGAAGGAT
This sequence comes from Eubacteriales bacterium, assembly GCA_045636385.1. GTDB lineage: Bacteria > Bacillota > Clostridia > Oscillospirales > CAG-272 > CAG-390. The sequence goes on along the minus strand of JAZTXK010000063.1, from coordinate 5,800 downwards.
GCTGAACGCTCTTGCAAAGCGCGCGGTGATAAGCTCTATAGTGATCTTACCGATGAGAGGCGCTTTGATCTTAAAAACGTCAAATGCATTTTTGCCGCCATTGGTTTGCAGAATAATGAAAATAGTGGCAGCGAGCAGAATAACGCCGATAAGGAAGTATCTCCAATAAGCAACAAGGAAATCAGAGATCGCGTAAACCACAGCCGTAAAGCCCGTGGGCTGAACGTCGAGGTCAACAAGTACGTCCTTGAAGGTAGGAACTACAAACGCGAGCATCAAAATAACGATACCGACGGTCATAGTCATAAGGATAGAGGGATAAGTCAGTGCGCTCTTTGCTTTTCTTCTGATCGCAGAATCGGATTCGTAGTAATTCGCAAGAGAAACAAATACGCTCTCGAGCTTACCACTCGCCTCACCGACGTGGCACATACTGATAAAGAAATCAGGGAAAACCTTCTTATGCTTTTCGAGTGCATCGCCAAGCATATCTCCGGCGCGAACGTCGTCCGCGATAACCGCCAAAATTGATTTGAAATAGCCGGTAAAGGACTGAGACTTAAGAATGTCCAGACAGTCAAGAACCTGAATTCCCGAGGAAAGCATAATCGCAAACTGTCTGCAGAAGCTTGTAAGCTCTACAAGAGCTACCTTACCCGTTCCGAGAGTCCAGAACGCGGAAGGAGTTCCTCCCTTGAATTCGGACGCAGAAACGAGATAGAGGTTTTGCTTGGCAAGCTGAACCGCGAGATCCTTTTCGTCTTCCGCGATAAACTTACCCTTGAATTTTTGTTTTTGCAGGTTGAGTGCTAAGTATTTATAGGTTGGCATTTCAGTACCGCTCCTTTCTTAATTAAGCCCAATTAATGCAAGATACCAATTTATAATGGCATCGCCGAAAAACATTGCGATCGCAAAGCCGCTGGTCAAAAACGGTGCGAAGGGATATTCCATATCCGCTCCGTCGCCTGACTCGCTCTCTGCTCTCTTTGAGAGTATCACAAGAACTATACTTGCAGACACGGCTGCTATCAGGACCGAGAGAAGAAGTCTCTCCCATCCAAGCAAAAGTCCGCAAACTGCCGTCAGCTTTATATCTCCGCCACCAAGTCCCTCTTTGCCGCGAAGCTTTTCAAATCCCCACGCAATAAGATAAAAGGTAACGAATCCTGCCACTCCGCCGATAAGATGTGAATACCATTTGAAAGCGGGATCAAAAAACATCGCCACTATTCCGAGTACTCCTATCATTATGACGAATCTGTCGAACACGAGCTTATGGTCGATATCTATATAAAACACACAGATCATAAGCGACGAAGCAAACGCAGCGACACAGGCGAAAACTATGCTCCGCTCCCAAAAGAGAGCAACGGAGAGTAGCCACAGCAGCATATTTGCAAGCTCGACCGTCGCGTATCTCGGCGAGATACGATCTTTGCAGCCTCGGCATTTTCCGCCGAGCATAAGGTAAGATAAAACGGGAATATTATCGTACCATTTGAGCTGATATCCGCATTTCGGACAATGTGATCCGGGAAACGCAACGCTCATCCCGTTTGGTACACGGTAAATGACTACGTTAAGAAAGCTGCCGATACAAATTCCGAACAGCCCCGCAAAAACGTAGGCAACGACCAATTCATAGACGTCCATCAGTGCACCTCAGAACTTCGTGTACTTATGTATCGCCTTGGGGAAGAATCCGCCGTAAAGTTCAAGGTTCGAAAGAACCTCCGCAGACGCATCGTTTGCAGCCAATGCGCGGAATTCGATGCCGTTCTCTTCCTTTTCCTCGTTGACAAAGTCAATGGCGTAAGAAAGATGAGCGGGAATATTTACACAAACGAACTCGGGTGCGCCGAGAGTCAGTATCTTTTCGTTAGAAATAAGAAGCGAAAGAGCCCACTTGACGAAAACTCTGAAATTCTCGTTAACGATCTGCTCAGGGGTTTCGGGGATCGGTCTCTGCATAAACTTGGGGAGACGGCGGGGAGCCTTTTTCGCCAGAACCTTTTGGTTGACGGGACGAGGATCTGCGCTCGTTTCAGCAGGATCTGCGGCGCTTTCATCTTCCTGATCAGCCTCATCCTCGAGGAGATCAGCATCGCCCTCGGCGGTCGAGTCTGCCTGAGCGGGAGCTTCCTCTGAAATTTCCATGTCGGCGTCTTCGTCACTCTGTTCAGCAAGAACGGTCAGCTTCTTTGATTTTGCCTTCTCGCGAGCATTGATGACGGTCAGCTCTGCCATCGTGTGGTCGAAGAGCATATCCTCCTGGATATATCTCTGACCGTCGAGGAACTCAAGACCGAAGGGGAGGGTGTAGAATCCAACGGCTCTGCCGTTAACGACGAACACGAATCGCGAAAACGTATCCTTTATATCAAGGAAGAGATAAGTCGCGTTCTTGAGCTTCGGGTTGAGCGAAGCGACTGCACCGACAGTCGAGCTTGCGGCGAAGGTAGTCGTCTCGACGAGCATCTTGTTTTCCGCGCAGACGGAATAGATGCCGGTCAGGATCTTTTTCTGAATTGCGGCAACGCTGTAAGTCGTATACTGTCTGTTTTGCGCCGCAAGGTGGCTCGAGATCTTGAGGTCGATGGAGTTGCGGTAGATCTCGCCGAGAGCAAGTCCGAGCGCGTTATCGGTTGCGGTTTTCTTACGCATCGTGGGCACGTTGACGGTATCAAGTGCAACGGCGTTGTCGGGCAGGATGAGAGAAATCTTTCTGATCGACTCGGAGGGAGTTTCTGCGGCGAACTCGGCAATTATCTCCTTGAATCGGGTGTAAAAGTTCTCGTCGAGGCTGTAGCCCGAATAATTCTTGACGCTATGCTCGATCTTCGACTGATCGTTTCCGAGCATCGAATAATAATGAATCGCCGATCGGCGCGTATCGATCGCGATGGTTGTAGAATAATTAAGTTTTCCCATGATTCCCATAATTAATATCCTTGTCTGTTTTTAAGCGGATTTATTGAGTATTAAGATCTTCTTTTCGACTTTATAACTATCTGCAAGTATATTTCCATCTACGTCCGTTAACGGATTATGCTGGCGCAAAAAGACAACGCTGATTATAATTTTCGTAGCATCGTTTTTCTTAAGAGTTACGGTACATGTTATCTGATCAGGAGTCGCAAGATTATATTCGAATTTCTCCTCTTCGACGGTGTAATTGGCATACATATCTTTACCAACAATGTAAGACTCAAAGGTATCGAATTTCTCGACGATAGGTTCTTCTCCCTCTACAGGAGTTATTATTTGAAAAAACGTCTGTGCACCGCTTGCAATAAACGAACACTGATCTCTAAGTTGATTATCGGAAATTTTCACGCTTGTTTTATCGGTATCCCAAGCTGCGCCGTTGATCAAAACCTTTTGATTAAAATCGTCAAGATATAACAAATATCCTTCTACGACCTTATCTGTATTAAGATCAATATTCAAAAACGCTTTTTCAAGCTTAACTCTGCTCCGCGATGTAAGCGTCATTGTAGTGACCAGGAGGCAGAAGCAGAAAATAGTGACCATAAAGATGATCGCCATTTCAAGCGCGGCGCCTTTTTTATCCTTAAGTAACTTTTTAAGATGCATAATTTCACCTCGGCGACTTTTCGTAAGAAAAGTTATCTATAATATTGTCTTTGCTGTCTCTGGCTTCGATCTCAATACCGTTATAAGCTCCGGGTTTGGGAGAAGAAAATTTGATATAAACACGACAATTACTACCATTGATTTGAAAAGCATAAGTAAAACCCGAAGGAGGGACAATAGGCGTTACATCGTCTCTATACACGATATTTCCCGAAGCGTCTTTTCCTGTCATCATAAGTGCGTTATAGAAATCAGAGTGATTGCCTAATTGGTCAGGTTCAGCAGCCTTGAAGGCTTCTATTGCATCAGCTACGAAGTAGAGGGCTCTGCTTTGGGCATTTCCTTCTCTTGTATGATCCGCTCCCGAGTAGATTATCGAGATAGCCGTGAGGGTTACGATGGTTACGACTGCCATGGCTATGATAACCTCGACGAGGGAGAATCCTTTTTTATTTAATTTTTTTATTTTCATTTTAAAGATACCTCCAAATCGGTATTTTAATGTTTATACTTGAAAATCAAGCCATCCGTTTCTACGCAAAAGAGCATGGACTGACTGTACTCTTTATCGTAAGGATCCTTGCCAATGAATTCGCATTGGATAATGCGCAGGTCTGCGCTGCTGTTTTCAACGTCGAATATAGTAAACTCTATTCTTTCAATAAAATTCAGATAGATCTTATCGGAGCCGGTCGCCGTGAACTCGGAGCCGTAAAGCTCGACTTTATCTGTGCCGCACTGAAGCATGTAGCCGCTTTCGTCGGCAGCGCGATTAACAACAGTGATATCTGCACTTAAAGCAATCGTATTGTTATCCTTTTTCGCAAGCCACTCCTGGATTTCATCGCGGCAGGCGGAAACTTCGTCGTAGAAGCCGTGGTGGAATTTATTTTGCTCGACTTTAGTGGTAAATATCGACAGCATGCTTACCATAAGGGTAAGTACCATGATCGAGAGCGCCATAACGACGATGAGCTCGACCAGCGTAAAGCCGCGGTTGGCATTTTTGCCTTTTATCAGTTTCATAATACTCCTCCTGCTCTGTCTTCGTAAGTTAAAAATCTGCGCTTACGTAAATAATGCAGAAACAATCTAAATTTATATTTATATTATATTATAAACCTTCCGCACAGTAAAGTCAATAGAAAAGAGCAAAAAAATCACACAAAACGGTAACATTTTTTGAAAAAAGGGGTAGCTTGTGACTTTTTTGGATATAGAAAATTTGAAATTACTATTGACAAACGGCAAGCGAAGTAGTATAATTTTGTCATATAATGGTTCGAAAAACGAATCAGAAACGCATTCCGCGCGCATTTTAAGCTCTGCGCGCCCGCGGGGGACGTTTTTTGTGTCGCCTCGGCGGAAATTTAATTTTACAAGGAGTAATTTCGAAAATGAAAATGAAAAGCAAGGGCTTCACTATGGTTGAGCTCGTTATCATTATCGCTGTTATCGCAATTCTTGCCGCTGTTTTGATACCTACATTCTCGAGCATCATTAAAAAGTCGCGTCAGTCGGCTGCTCTCCAGGAGGTCAACTCGGCTTATAAGGATGCTTACAGAGTTGTAATTGCAGACGGAAAGATCGAGGAGGGCGAGGGTATCGCCGTAAACCTTTTTGAATTTACGTTCACGGAGAACGGCGAGGACGTAACGATCGTACCGCAGACCAATTCCCCTTACCACGGTTTTGAATTCGATTTCACCGACGGTGCTGTCGCGGTAGTCGACTAAGCTTGAAAAATAGGCTGATTCATTGATGGATCAGCCTATTTTTTTGCCTGAAAAATTATGTCGCTCGGGTGGGGGTGGAAAATCGTTTAAGGTAGAAATTTGCCGGGGGCAAATTTCATTTTTATTTGATCCCGTGCGGCGCGTTCATCGGCGCGGGGCGGCGGACTTCCCCGGTGGGAGGCTTTTTTGTTTTTTTCGCCCGGAGGACAGCTTTCTTTTCATAACGACATTTTTAATTTTGTGTTTGCGGGGCAAAAATGCCGTTTTTGATCGAGGAGGCGGATTATTGGCGGCGGGGGAGGCAGCGACAATAATTGCTATGAGCAAACAAAAGGTGTATAATCTATAACGTACTCGATCCGAAGGACGAACCAACCCGGGAGAGAGAGCATAATGGTAACGGGATTTTGCCATTACCTCTCTATGGTATCGTACCCCTGTTCGCGAAGCTGGGGCGCGCGTCT
>JAZTXK010000062.1:0-22607 GCA_045636385.1 Eubacteriales bacterium | reverse complement strand
AAGAGAGGCAATCCCGTTTTTTCGGCGAGTTTTTGGGCAAAGGTGGTTTTGCCGCTTCCCGGACAGCCGATGATGATAATTTTTTGCATTGTTTTCTCCTTTACGGAGCGTAATTCTTTATAATTTCCATAATATCGCGCTCATATACGTTTCCACCGAGAATGTCGCCGTTCGGCGAGAACGACACGCAACGAACATCGCGCGGATCTTCCACGTAAGGATTTTCGGGAAGTGTGTCTGTGAAATACTCGGCGAGATATTTCATCGCGTTTCCCTCGGGGAAAATGATATTCCCCTCTCCCACGGGAATCTCCATATCGGCGAAGCTGTCGAGAATCTCTCTCGTTTTTATGTTGTACGAATTATCATCCGTATCGCTCACCAACCACGCGGGCTGAAGGCGGATCGGTATGCCACACTTCTTTGCTTCCGCGGCAAACTGCTTCACTACGTCAAGCGGTATCGTTTCCTGATGGAAAGCATCCACCGACAAAAGGAGATCGTTCACACCGCACGCGGCAAGCTGCTCCGCGACATCACGAATCTTCTCGACATTCTTTGAAAAATAGCCGTTGGTAATGACTTGGCGTTTGGGAATGTTCAGTTCCTTTGCGAGCGTCATAATTGCACAAACTGCATCGGGATACAGAAGCGGCTCGCCGCCAAAGGCCATCACGGTTTTGACGTCGTACTCTGCCGCTATCTTACGCACCGCATCCGCGGCAATTTGCGGATTGATCCGCTCACCGCAAGAGCTGTGTTCCCCCTCGGAACAGTGCTTGCATCGCCCCGTGCAGGCGTAGGTCACGACAAACTCAATCTTGTTCAGATTTTTGAGATATTGATTTTTCATTTGATCTTTTTGCCTTCCGAGAACGCCTGTCCGACATTTTCGCCAAAGCTCCAATACGCGTGGGTGACGCTGTCGTAGATGATGGGATCGAGCTTTTTGGCGTCAACCTTGCCGTTTTCGTCAAGCACGCTCTCGTCTGCGCTGACGTTGACGATCTCACCGATGCAGATGCCGTCCTCGTTGAATTTGAGGAGCTTGCACTCGACCGTCATCGGAAGTTCTTCTATAATGGGCGCGTTGACAAATTCGCTTCGGACGGCGTGGAAGCCCGCCTTTTCGAACTTGTTGGGCACGTCGTTTGCCGACACGATGCCGACGTAATCGCAGGGGATGACCGTCTTCGCAGTCGCAAAGCTGACGGTGAATGCACCCGTCTTTTTGATATTTTCGGTGGTCTTGTGGTCGTCCGCAAGGCAGACCATTACCAGATTAGTGTCGTAAATACCGCCCCAAGCCGCGTTCATCGCGTTGGGCGAGCCGTTTTCGTCATAAGTGCCGACGATCAACACGGGCATAGGGTAAAGCCAGGTCTTGGCTCCGAAATTTTTACGCATGGTGATTGTTCCTTTCATTTAATAATATCAGTACCGAAGAATTCTATCAGTTTTTCTCTCGAAAAGAAATCTCGGTTTTTACTGTCATAATCCTGAGTTTTTTCAAATGAAATACCGCTCAGATTATTAGAATTGCATATTTCGACAAAGCGTTCCGAAAAAAGCGGTATGTCACACATTTCATAGGTTTTGAAAACATCGTAATCAATACATTCGGGTTGCTTCAGATGCAGACTCAGAATAATATCTTTGGTTCTTCCTTTGGGATAACAAAGTTCGCATTGTTGATCAGGATGGTAAAGTTCGCCATACTTTATTATTGATGCTTCGTGATCTATCGGGATGTTGAGTCTCGTGAGGTTTATGTTGTAGTAGCGCAGGGTGATTTCTTCTTTTTTACGGTAAAAACGCTCGATCGGCTCATAGGATTCAATGCCTTTGATGCCGTTTTCACGAAAACATTTGTGTGCCTTTTCAGAAATCAAAAATGGAGTGGTGCTGCCACCGTAGATAATAAGGAAATCGGGCAAAGGCTTGGATGTGATGGCTACCTTTTTGTCGCCTACCCACTTCAGCCCCGACACAACACCGTTACACTTCGGGCATCGCTCGATTCCACCGCGGTCATACTGCGCGTCAATTACCGTTCCCTCGGCATATTTTTTAACCTTAGGATATTGGTATACATATAATTGCTGTTTCATATTAATTTTTATCCACGTGATTTATTATATTTCCGTCAAAATCCAACTCATAGAAATTGTCTTCAAAATCATATAGTTTGATTGATTCCGCTGTAAGTTCAAAAGCGTTTTTACCGGATACGGAAACGAAAATATCTTTTCCGCTGAATTTCCATACAATATTAAAATTGTTATCCAATTTAATGATTTCGATTTCTCCGTAAATCAGATAGCCGTCCGCCATACGGTATATAGCAAAAGTTGTTCCGAAAACGTCGAGTTCATATCCACCGACGATTTCAAGAGTAGTTATATTGATTTGTGTAATGTGGTTGTTCAGAAGCAGAGTGAGGACGTCATCTTCAAGAATCGCACAATCCAGTGCGCAGATACAACAGTCACCGATCAGAGCAATTTCTTTGTTTATGTTTCCTTTTACCGATATCCGCAAAGTTTTGTACATATTACTTCGCTTTTTATCGGTTGGATTCATAATACGATCATACTTTTTGTTGTCTGAGGAATCTAATGTAAATGTAGTGTCTTCAGCAATATCAATAGAATATTTATCGTTTTGCAAGGATGTACCGAAAATATCTTCGTATTTCATTTATTAGCCTCTTAAAATCTTCTCCATCTGCTTACCCTTGGCAAGCTCGTCGACGAGCTTATCGAGATACCGTATTTCGCGCATCAGGTCTTCTTCCACGTTCTCAACGCGAACGCCGCAGACGGTACCCGTGATAAGTGTGCGTTTCGGATTGGGATTTGGAGCTTGGCGGAAAAAATCGCCGTAGGTCAGGTCTGTTCCGAGCACCGATTCGATCTCGTCGGGTGCATATCCGGTCAGCCACGAGGTGATTTCAAGAACTTCCGCGCGGGTGCGTCCCTTTTTTTCAGCTTTGGCGATCAGCAGGGGATAGACCTTTGAGAACGCCATATTATAGATCTTTTCGTTACCCATACCTTTTGATGATCTCCTTCAGAATTTCGACGTCCGCCGGGCAGAAATCGTAATTTTTGATCTCGCCGGGCGTGATCCATTTAATGTCGTTGTGCTCGAGCATCTGCGGTTCGCCCTCGGATATGGTGGCGTTGAAGAGCGTGAGATGAACCGTCAGATCGGGGTATTCGTGGACGACGTCCATAAACACACCACCGACTGCGAGTGTTACCGCAAGCTCTTCGCGGCATTCGCGGATGAGTGCTTGCTCCTTCGTTTCACCCGCCTCAACCTTGCCGCCGACGAATTCCCATAGAAGTCCGCGAGCCTTGTGTGCGGGGCGTTGGCAGATCATAAATTTCTCGCCTTGCCAAATAAGCGCGGCAACGACCTCGGTCATATCAGCACCCCGTTGCAATGGTCGACCTCGTGCTGGATGATCTGTGCCGTCCAGCCGGCAAACGTCTTGATGCGGGTCTGCATTTCTGCGGTTTGGTACTTGACCTTGACCGATTTATAGCGTTTGCAGGGGCGCGGACCGCCGAGGAGCGAGAGACAGCTCTCCTCGGTGTCGTACGCTCCGTCTTTTTTGATTATCTCGGGATTGAACATCACGGTGTATGTCGGCGTCTTACCGCTTTCGTCGAGAAAGGCGATGATGCGCTTGCGCACGCCGATCATATTTGCCGCCATTCCGACGCAGGTCTCCTTGTGAGCTTTAAGCGTTTCAAGCAGGTCGTTTGCGACCGAAATATCCTCTTTAGTTGCGATCTCCGATTTCCCACCGAGGAAGATGGGATCGTGCATCAGTTCTTTAATCATTGGAAAGCATTTTCATAGACCGACTTGACGTGCGCCTTTTGAGCATCGGTCAGGGGAGAGAAGGGCTCACGCGAGATAGGAAGAATATCAAGTCCCTGAAGACTCATAATATACTTCGTCGCCGCGATCAGAGAGGTTGTCGAAATGATCGCCTCGGTTATGGAATTAAGGCTGTGGATGATTTCAAGAGCCTCGGCGTTTTTGCCATCCTTGAAAAGCTTTCTTGCCTGGATATATTTGTCGGCATAATAGTTATAGGTCGTTCCGATCGCGCCGTGCGAGCCGACCGCCGCGCCCGCGAGGAAAGCCTCGTCGCAGCCCGTGTAGAATTTTTTGTCGGGGCAGTAATGGATGAGTCGCTCAAGGAAATAGAAGTTCTGACCCGTGTATTTGACGGCGGTGATCTTTTCATCCTCAAGAAGCTCTTTCATCTCGGCAAGGGAATAGTCACGCGCCTGTGCGGCGTTGTAGATCATAAGCTCAAGCTCTGTCGCGTGCGCGATCTTGCGGAAATATTCCTTAATCTGCGGGAAGGTGTAGCCGAAATAATAGGGGGCTACCGCAGAGAGCATATTGGCTCCGACACTTGCCGCGTGGCGCGCGAGCTCGACGGATTCAGCAGTCGACTGCGAACCGACGTGCGCGATCACCTCTTTGCCATCCGCATTCGCAATGACTACCTCAAGGCAGCGCTTTCTTTCCTCTGTTGTCAAAAGACAAAACTCGGAAGTGCCTCCGCAAGCGTAGATACCGTCCGCGCCCTTTGAGAGTACGAACTTCGTCGCGTTTGCCAATACTTCGTAATCAACTTCTCCGTTTTCTTTGAAGGGTGTAATAAGTGGTACGTAGATTCCTGTTTTCATTATTATTTCTCCTTTTTAACTCATATCAAAAGTAGTGAATCCGTATTCGTAAATCTTGTTTTGTAAATCGTGAAAACGGCAAACTGTATTGCGCTTTGAAAAAAGTTCGGCAAGTCTGCCTTTTGGGATATATTTTATCATTATCGGCTTTGGCAAGCAATAAAATGTAAAGCTGAGGTCTGTAATATCCCTTTCGCCGACACAGGTAGTTTTATCAAGTGAATTCACTTCAGCCCAAACTTTCGAGCACTCGATGAAATCAATATGCATACCACTCCTCAAAGCTATACCTCTCGTGGAAACTTCTAATATTCCTTTCTCCGTGCAAACATCATAATCCCCAAAGTACTTTTTCTTGTCCATATTTATTTTCCTCTGTTTTATCAAGACTCCATAAAGAAAGATATGTTTGCAATCATGTATAAGCGGCTTTTGCCAACTATATTATGATTTTGCTACTGCCTGTTATATCCGTATTTTTTTAAATCAACTTTTCCGTTTTCAACAGCAATTCCGTCCGCTTCAAGGCGGCGTTTTTGTTCTTCGATGCCGCCGAAGGCGTAGGCGGGACTTAACTCACCTTTAGAGTTCACTACCTTGTAGCAAGGATATTTATCGCCGTCGGGATTGGAATGCAGGGCGTTTCCGACAGCACGCGCCCACGCTTTATTTCCGAGCGTTTCGGCGAGGTTGCCGTAGGTTACGACTTTGCCGCACGGAATCTCGCGTAGAAGCTCATAAAGCCTTTGCTTGTTGAGTTTATTCATTAAGATTCCAACCATAGTCGCCGTGGTAGATCATAAGCTTCGTCATACCACCGTCGATGCAGATATTTTCGCCTGTGATAAATCCCGCCATATCCGAGCAGAGATAGAGCACCATATTGGCAATATCGGGCGAATTTCCGACTCTTCCCGCGGGCTGTTGGGTGGCATCCGCGCCCTCGTAAACGGTATAATTCGTGTCTATCCAACCCGGCGAGATCGAGTTGACGCGCACTTTGCCCGCGAAACTCACGGCAAGAGCGTGTGTCAGTGCGGAGATTCCGCCCTTTGCCGCGGTATAGCTTTCGGTATTCGGTTGGCTCATTCTGTCGCGCGAGGACGAAATATTGACAATGCTCGCGCCCTCGGCAAAATAGGGTGCAAATAGCTTTGAAAGGTAAAAGGGTGCGGTAACGCCGACCTTCAGAGCGTATTCAAAATCCTCGTAACTGCCGTTTTCGATCCCGCACATCTTCGGCGCGGCATTGTTTATCAGAAAATCTACTTTGCCGTAATCGGCAATGACTTTCTCTGCAAACTTTTCAAGCGTGTCTTTGTCGGAAAGATCGCCGGTGAAAAAGTCGTTTTCGAGCAGATCAATGATGCAAACGTGAGCACCCGCCGCGCGGAATTGCTCGCAGATGCACTTTCCTATTCCTCTCGCGCCGCCCGTAACGACGGCGACTTTATCTTTAAAATCAAACATATTTTTACTCCGTAAATCCGAAATGTTTTGCGAGAATATTGCAAACTTCATCTCTGGTATCAATGCCGTTATCCTCACGAACGACGGCGAAAAATCCGCTGTTTGCGTATTCGTCGTAATGCTCACGGCTGTTTATTCGCGCGAGCCCTTGGCGGTAATTTTCCATCACAGCGACAGGATCGTCACAGCTGTCGATCACGTTCAAAAGGAACTGTTTATCGGGATCGGCGCGGTCGAAGAAACGCTCGACACTCATCGACTGCGGCGAGAGCATCACGGCAACGTGACCGTAATCGGAAATTTCTTTCAGAAGATCGATCGGAATATTAGTATCGACGATCACCTTCTTATCACGCGAAAGCGCAATCAACTGCGCAACCTCAAATTCCGCCACTTCGCGTCCGACGGCGTATATCCATCGCTCATATTCCTCGGGCGTGCGCGTGACGAAATCCCGCCAATCGGTAAGCTGACGGTTGTAGCAGAGATCGGGGTGAGTTTTTGATGTTGCAACCTTCTCGGAGACCGCCATATGGTAGTTTTCGCCGCACTCGGTCAATCCGTAACGCTCGGCGAGCATTTTCACCATCGTCGATTTACCCGCGTATGCGGTGCCGGTGATGAAATATACGTTTTTGAGATAATGCTTTAAGACGTTGTTTTCGATCTTCATTTTACAACTCAACTCCCTGCATCTTCATCAGGTTGCGCATAGGCTCTTGAATCATCTATCGTCCCCTCGTTTCCAATACTCCTGCCAATACGCAAAATCAATTAAAGATATATTAAAGCACGTATCCGAAATCAATTCGCCCGTTTTCTTGTCGTATGCTTTTTCAATCGGCGGCTTTAAGCCGTGTTTTTCAAACACTTCGAAAAGAATATCGCGAATCTGATAATGCTGTGCGTCGTGTACCCAGGACAATCGTTCTTTCCAACACCGATCGCTTTTTTGTACGTCAATATACAGATTCAAAATCTCATAGGGACTTGTTCCGTTTTTAACCAAATCGCCGGTAACAACAACTAATCCAAGTCTCGTTTTCAGTTCGGCAAACAGCTCCTCGCCGATAGTAGTGTGTGTAAAATTCTTCGTTTTAGGGGTTATGGGTGTTACCGTGAGAGCTCGCGAAACGGCATCCTCTTGATCCTTTTTTATCATTCTTGTTATTGTCTTTTTAATCATTCTTGTTCACCTTCTCCCATTGCGCTTTCGTCATAAGATTGGAATGCCCCGTGCGGATCTCATTCAACTGTCTGACCTCAATGCCCTCAGTCTTGCGCTGATAGATAAATCCGAGCTTCTCTTGCACGCGACGGGATTTCTCGTTGCCGTCATAATAGCCGCACCAGATGCGGTTCATTTTGAGATCCTCGAAGGCATAGCGGAGCATCTCGCGCGCGGCTTCGGGAATGAGTCCTTTGCCCCAGAAGGGCTTGCCGATCCAATAGCCGAGCTCGTATTCGTCGTCATCCTCGGCAAGATCGTTGCGGTGAAAACCGATGCTGCCAACGGGCTTGCCGTTCTCCTTGAGGCAGACAGCGTATGTGTCGGGCGCGGAAAGCACGGTGCGGATGATCTCGCGGCTGTTCTCAACGCTCGTGTGAGGCAGCCATCCCGCGGGAGGACCGACCTCGGGGTCGCTCGCGTATTTATATAATTCCTCTGCGTCATCCTCGCACCACGGGCGGAGGATGAGGCGCGGTGTTTCAAGTGTCATTGACTTTCTCCGACTTTGTACTTATTATCAATAAATTTCTTTGCTGCTTGTGTAATTTGCTCTCCGGCAAAAGTAATTGTACCTTCGTGTGAAACGTAAATAAGCCACTTTTTCGTTTCGTTATAGTAATAATTCTCTACATACCACGGAAAATTGTAACCATCGCCGTCCGATTCATATAATCGGAATAACAGATCAATCTTTTCGTGCTCCGCCTTGTGATCTTGATTCTGAACCGAAATGACATTATGAATCGAACATTCAGTCAAGACTTTTTCAATCTGTTCAATATTTCCGCTTGAGTAAATTGCATCAAGATTATAAGCGACGGCGGGGATATTTTCTTTTATGTCTGCTAACGGATACCAATATTGATACTCCGGCTCACAGTTATCTTTATACACGCAAGTTGATCTTATTGTTTGCAAAAATTCATTTTTAGTCATATTTCTCAAAATTTCTGGTAGGGTTCATTTGTTATGCCGTATAAATCACTTTTCCCGTGACAGATTTTAAGTGTATTTTCCAATTATAGTTTTCAAAGCTGACAAGTTCGCCGTCAATGCCGAGCCATTTGCCAACGGTTACAAGGGTAATACCTTGGTATATGGTTTCAAAAGACGCATCTCCTGCGGCGTTACAAGCTATGCGCATAGTATAGCTTTGGTATTCGTCATCTTTTTGACCGTCGGTGTAGTAGAAAACATCAAATGAAAAAACAACGTCTTCATACAATGCAAAATCAAGAACGCCTTTTATTTCATATGAAATTGAGCCTTTCTCTCCTGCCGAAACACTGATTACTTCGGAATTAACGGTTATGTACTTCCAGTAATTGTCCTCGGTAAGCTCTACGACGGTTCTTGCAGGTTGATTTTCATTTTCGGGTTCTTCTTTAGGCTGACATCCGATAAGTGAGAGCGGGATCAATAAAATACTGACGATTAAAAATAAAGATAATGCTTTTTTCATTTTATCCTCCTGAAATCATTAAATTAATGGCAAATTATCTGTGTATATAAATCCTCGACGGTTCATCTTCACCGTCACCCATAGCAAAGCAGAAAAACTCCCAGCCGTATCTTTCATAAAATCCAGTGTGGTCGGTCAGCAGGTATACGGGCGAGAAGCCTTTTGAACGCAGGTCTTCGACCGCCATATCAAGCAGACGTCCGGCGATACCTCGGCGGCGGTGCGCTTCTTCGGTATAGACCGCGCAGATGTTGGGCGTGAGGTCTTTTCTATCGTGAAAATCATTTTCAATAACACCGAGACCGCCGACGATCTCATTATTGCTGAGGCAGAGATACCATCCGTATTCGGTTTTGTTTTTGAGGTGTGCGTCCATACACGCGAGATAGGCTTCTTTTGGAACGCGCCATTTGGAGCTGAACCACTCCGCGGCGGAGGTCATCATCTCGGGGGCTTCGCGTAGAGTGATATATTTATAATTCATTATCTCCGCCTCCTGCTTTTATTTCATTATACCAAAAAAACATCCGGATTTCAATATTATTCTAATATTTATTGAATATAATATATAAAAAATATAACGAGGTGAAAGATGAAACGGTCGATAGGAATATCACAATGGATTGGCTTTGGTGTGACGTCGGCGGGCGGGTCGCTTTTGCATTTTTTATACGACTGGCTCGACGGTGCTGTGTGGGTCGCGCCATTTTCGGGTGTGAATGAATCAACTTGGGAGCACATGAAGCTGCTTTTCTGGCCGATGTTTGTTTTCGCTGTGGTACAGAGCTTTTTCTTCCGTGAACGGGAGAATTTTTGGTGTATCAAACTGCGCGGGATATTGCTCGGTTTGTTGCTGATACCGATCATCTTTTTCACCTTTAACGGGGCAATCGGAAAGTCACCTGATTGGCTTAATATCGCGATCTTTTTTATCTCCGCCGCCGCGGTGTATATTTACGAAGCAAGGCTCTTTAACTCTGAAAAAGTGATTTGCAAGTCGCCAAAACTTGCATTTGCCGCACTCTGCGTGATCGGCTTACTATTTGCCGTTTTCACTTTCAGAACGCCCGATCTTGGGATTTTCCTTGATCCTTTGACGGGTAATTATGGGATATAAAAACAGTCCTCGCTCCGATTTGGAGCGAGGACGATCTTGTTTCAAAACAAACCTTTGTTGTATTTAAACTGTGCATATAGAATCAAAACTAATCCGAGCAAGATCCCTCCGACCATAATAAACGAGCTTTGTTCGACTCCGACAAGGACTTGAACTATTCCTGCTGCGATAAGCCCAACCCCGACGATAAGTGTCCCGAGACCTACGATCAGGCAATAAGGCTTTTGATCCTCCGTTTTGACATTACGCCGATTATACCAATGTATCGAACCGATGTTTCCGCACATATTGAATATGCCGAGTGCCGTCAGTATTGCACCGAGCCCAAAAAGTTCAAGTGTGTCGCGCAAAGGCTCGATAAAGATAAAAGCCAGAATGAACAAACCGATAGCGCACCCCAAAGCAAAACCGATAAGAGCTTTCTTTTGCTGATCGATAGTCTTGTTTTTTGAAACGAGTATCTCCTCATCGCTTTTGTTCCGGATCAGCTCGTCAACCGTCACTCCGAAATAATCGGCAAGCATTTTGAGGGATTCGTCGTTAGGCAATCCTAGTCCGTTCTCCCATTTTGCAACGGCAGAGCGGCTTATATGTATATCGTCCGCAAGCTTGGCTTGCGATATGCCTTTTGTACTTCTCAACTCTTTTAATTTTTCGGAAAATTCCATGGAAACACCTCCGTTATTGATGATCGTATTATATCACATTTTTGCCGGAAAAACCACACTTTCGGGTGTTACTTTAAGATGTTTCGATGTTACTTTTATAAAATAATGCTGCCCAAGCAATAACGTGTTATTTTTTTCACCCTTTTGCCCGCTCGACGGCTCGGTGCCAATCGTTTTGCAGGCGTGTGCGCTCATCGGAGGTCATTGCGGGAGTGTATCGTGTTTTGACATCAAACAGAGATTCCGCATCTTCGATCTTCGCCATTCCTACACCGACAGCGGCGGCGAAGGCGGCACCGCGAGCGGTTGCTTCGGTGCAAGAGGGAATTTCGATCGGGATATCGAGCACATCGGATTGAAATTGCATCAAAAACTTATCGCGCACCGCGCCGCCGTCGCATCTCATTAGTGTGATGGGCGTGGCGGTGTCGTTTTCCATACACTTGGCGAGGTCGGCAACCTGATACGCCATTGCTTCATCTGCGGCGCGGACGATATGTGCACGGGTAGTTCCTCGCGTCAGACCGATCATAGTTCCGCGTGCGTAAGGATCGTGGTGCGGCGCGCCGAGTCCGCTGAAAGCGGGAACGAAATAAACGCCGCCGTTGTCCTTGACAGACAGCGCGAGCGCGGAGCATTCGCTTGCCGATTTGATGATGCCGAGTCCGTCGCGAAGCCATTGTATAGCGGTGCCCGCGTCATAAACTCCGCCGTCGAGTGCGAATGTGCGCTTGCCGTCAATCTGCCACGCAACGGTCGTGACGAGTCCGTTTTCCGAATAAACGGGGCGGTCGCCGGTATTCATCAGCATAAAGCATCCCGTTCCGAAGGTGGTTTTGAGCATACCTTTTTTGACACACCCTTGACCGAGCAGGGCGGCTTGCTGATCGCAAAGCATTGCGCCGATGGGGGCGCGGATACCCCAAAACGCATCGGGATCGGATATCCCGAAAATGCGCGTGCTGTCGCCGATCTCGGGCAGAATACCAACGTCAATTCCGAGAATACCGCAAATTTCGGAATCCCACTCTCCGCTTTCGATATTATAAAGCATTGTGCGCGAGGCGGTCGAGGCATCGGTCTTGTGCGCCTTGCCGCCCGTCATTTTATAAAGTATCCACGCGTCCATATTGCCCGCGATAGCAGAGCGGGAATTCGGAACGTTTTTGAGGATCCACTCTATCTTCGTCGCGCTGAAATAGCTGTCGGGCGAAAGGGCAGTCTTTTTGCGAAAAAGATCACCGTATTCCGCTTCAAGTTCTTCCGCACGCGCAGAGGTTCGCTTGTCCTGCCAGACTATTGAGGGATAGATCGGGTTACCAGTTTCCTTATCCCAAAGCATCGCGCTCTCGCCCTCGTGGTCTATGCCGATGGCGATGATGTCCTCGGGTGACGCCGAAGCGCTTTCCAAAGCATCAGAAACCGCATATTTTACCGATTGCCATACATCCTCGGGATCGTGCTCGACCCAACCGTTATTGGGATAAAACTGCTTAATCTCGCGGTATCCGCGCGATACGGGAGCGAGGTTTTTATCAAACAGCATCGCGGTGACACCCGTGGTGCCTTGATCGATGCCTAAAAAATATCTACTCATATAATGCCTCGTTATCAATGCATCATATTATTTATAAAACGGACACCGTTTTTCGATACACTGATTGTTTTGTGCCGAATGGCTGCATTTGATCTCGCCGAGTTCCATTTCTACACCAAGGTGTTCTTTTGCAAACTCCACGGATTTGATAATAGCGAGATAGGAATCGCGCTTACAGCAACGAGGACCGCCTATCTCACCGATTGCGCCGAGTGCGGAAGAGGTCATCTTGTTTGCCAGTCCCCAAGCTTCATTTGCAAGCGGGGTCGAGCCCGTTACGATGGACACGAACATTCCCGCGCTGATGCCCGCACCGCAAGCTCCCCAGAATCCACACACACCGCCGGGCACTTTCTTTCCGCGAGCCTGCATTTCGGATAACGCTCTTACGAGATCGATATTGCCGCCCGCGTTCTTATAGGCGGTCAAAAGCGCAGAGCCAACCATAACGTGATGCTCGGGACCGTGCATATGGCAGAAGGGCAGAGCCATCATCTTTTGAATTATCTCGATCGGATTTTTCGAGGTTTCGGCAAGGCACACGCCGACTATGCTGTCCATCCCCTGCGTATGACATTCGTTACATATGTAGTGACCGTTTTCGCAAACGGTCTTGCTGTTCTCTTTTTTGTGGCAGATGGCGCACTCCATCAGCTCGTCATTTTCTAAATATTTCAGCGGCGCACCGCAGATAAGGCATTCGTCTTTCACAATTGCACTCCTTTGCTCAGTATTGTCAGCTATTATTGTATCATAAAACAGACTTTCTTTCAAGGTGTTTGTGAAAATACGAAAATCAAAATTTTTTGAGCTTTTTTCGTTGTTTATTGCGTCGATGCCATTTGTAAGCGAAATTCGTATTGACCTATTTACAGTTTTATGATATAATATTCCTACAAGCCTTGGCTTGATTTTATTTGAGGGAATGACAATGGAA
The DNA here is from genome assembly GCA_045636385.1 of Eubacteriales bacterium. GTDB lineage: Bacteria > Bacillota > Clostridia > Oscillospirales > CAG-272 > CAG-390. Next base: position 9,407 of record JAZTXK010000062.1, on the reverse strand, counting down.
AACATTATTATAAGAAACGAAACCGAAAAGGATTACAGAGCGGTTGAAGAACTGACCCGCGAGGCTTTCTGGAACGTATACGTGCCCGGCGCATCTGAGCATTACTACGTCCACATGATGCGTAATCATCCCGATTTTATCCCCGAGCTTGCCTTTGTACTTGAAAGAGACGGCGAGATCATCGGCAACATTATGTACACCAAGGCGTGGCTTGAGGACGAAGAAGGGAATAGAAAAGAAATTCTTTCCTTCGGTCCGCTTTGCGTTGCGCCGAAATATCAAAGACAGAAGCTCGGTAAATTGCTGATCGAGCATTCCTTTGAGGTTGCGCGAAAGATGGGATACGACGTCAACATCAATTTCGGCAACCCCGGAAATTACGTCAGCCGCGGATTTGTGAGCTGTAAGAAGAAGGACGTCAGCTTTGTTGTGCCGGGCAATTATCCGACGGCGCTTCTCGTCTGCGAGCTTGTACCCGGTGCGCTTGACGGCAAAAAGTGGATGTATATCGCCTCGACTGCCGCCGACTGCTGCGACGACGAAGCCGCAGTTGAAGCGTTCGATGCAACCTTCGCGCCAAAGGAAAAGAAATGGATGCCGAGCCAGGAGGAGTTCTATATTTACAGGCATTCTTCGGTAGTAAGGTGAAAATTAAATGCCGCTGAGAAGTCAAAGCCTTCTCAGCGGCAAAATTTTATTTGATGTTTTGAAACCAAAAGGTTTCTTTGCGGATCAGCTTATATCCGAGCGCAAAGACGGTCAGGCATACGGCAGAACCGAGAACTGCATTCATTATGCGTATATCTTTTTCAGCCATTCCGACGAAGGAAACGAGCATAGAGCGTTGTAGGGCAAATATTGAAACGCAACTGTCGGCGAGCGAAATATTGCGCAAAGCTATGAGCTTGGCAGAATTTCTGCGCCTTGATTGGACAAAATTTGTGATCGCAAACGTGATTTTGGTGAAAGTATACGCAGCTATCGTGATCATTACGATCTCGTGCCAAACTATTCCTCTGTCGCGAACGACCGCAAGAACGACCATGCTGACCAGCGGAAAGGAAAGTAGCATCAGCATTGCGCCGGTAAAACGTATCAAAAGGGCATCGTTTTTATTCGTCCGTAATACGGCAAATCTGACTATGCTCAAGATTACGTAATAGAGGCCGGCAGTAAAAAGCCACCACGATCGCGCACTTACTCCGAAAACGATGTGATACGCGCTGTAAGCAATATTGAATAACAAGCTTAAAATCGAAAGCTTATGCGTTCTATCCATTTGCTATATCCCTCGGCCCCATAACGCAATCATCTATGATCTTTATTACTGCATCTATGCTGTCTTTGCAATCTCTGTCAAGCCATTCCGTTACGATGGCGTATATGCCCGAGAGATAGAATTTTATAACATATACGCGTTCTTTTTCAGGGATATGAAATCTGGCAAGGATGGGTTCGAAAATATATTTAAACATCTGATCGTACACGCTTTTCATATTCAGTATGTCAAATTGCTTGACGGCAAGTCTGAAAATGCGGCGGTTGTCTTTTATGAAGGTCAGATAAGGCTCTAAATATTTGTGCGTTATGAAAACAAGCTCTGACCTGTCCTGCTCCTCTAAACGCCCGATCATATCCTTTTTATCGACATTGTAATAGGAAAAATGTTTGTCAAGGATATATCGCGTAGTTTCCTTCAAAAGCTCCGATATATTTTCGTAATGAAGATAAAAGGTCGAACGGTTCACGCCCGCAACCTCGCATATCTCCTTGACGGTGATATATTCGAAATCCTTCTTATCAAGAAGCGAGATGAGGGCTTCGTCCATTTTTACGGCTGTATTGAAATATTTGCTTTCGTTCTTGTTCATCCGAGAAGCCCTCCTTTCGGTCAATTACTTTCGCTGATCTCTCGCGCGAGCTCAACAATATCATAAGCGTATTTCTTTTTTCCGTTTTCAAGTATTTTCTTATAGATTGGATAGTTGATGCCGCAACCGATCATACCGATGATACCGATTATAATACCTAAAAACATATTATCGCCTATAACCTTCATAGCGAGGCACATACCCGTGCCGAAAACAAGCGATGATACGATACCGCAGGTATAAGTGAATATCGTTGCGGGGAGCTTTGCCTTTGCATCAAGCTTGCGAAGGGCGATTATCTTGGAGTTGTCCTTGGGAGCGTACTCCTTTGCGATGGATTCTGCGTAGATCTTGTCTGTGTTCATTTTAATTTCTCCTTTTTCGTTTGTGCATTTATTATATCAAACGAAAACGAAAAAGTGAACAACAACGTCCGCTGAATCTGTTGAGTTACGGAGTATATTTTTCCAGTATCTCCATTATATCCGTCTTGTATACATTTCCGCCGAGGGCGGAGCCGTCGGGGTCGAAGGATACGCATCTGACGTCGGCGGGATCCTCGACGTAAGGATTCTCGGGCGCGGAATCGGTGAAATATTCCGCGAAATATTTCAGCGCGTTGCCCTCGGGGAAGATGACGTTGCCGTCAGCCTCGCCTATGCCGAGTTCTGCAAAAACTGAAATTATCTCTTTAGTTTTGATATTGTATTCGTTCGCATCCTCGCGGCTGACGAGCCACGCGGGTTGGATTCTGATCGGAATTCCCGCCCTGTTTGCCTCTTCGGCAAAGATCTTGACGGGTTCAAGCGGAATATATTCCTGATGGAATGCATCCGCCGAAAGGCGCAGGTCGTTCACACCCGATTCGGCAAGACAGCGCACCACCTCGCGGATGCGTTCCTCATCCTTTGAAAAATAACCGTTGGTTATGATCTGTCTGTGCACAACGCCCGATTCCTTCGCCGCACGCATCACGGCATAAACGGCTTCGGGATAGAGCAACGGCTCGCCGCCGAAGGTCATAACCGTTTTTATGTCGTAGGCGGACGCGATCTTTTTTACCGCATCGGCGGCGACTGCGGGATCAATATGCACTCCGCAGGACTTGTGATCTCCCTCCGAGCAATGCTTGCATCTTCCCGTGCAGGCGTAGGTGATGACGAACTCGATCTTTTTGAGGTTTTCGAGATATTTATTCATTGATTTTTCCTTACATTAAACTGTGCTCGACGCGGCTGAACCACGGTTCTATCAGCGAAAAGGGGATTTTTTCACCGTTGGAGTGACCGAGTGGGTTCGTGGGGCGCATTTTTATGCCGTGGTAGTCGCTTCCGCCGCTTTTGTAAAGTCCTTTTTCCTCGCAGAAATTGAACATAAACCTTTTTTGCTCTGCTGTGAAGGTGCCGTAGAAGCATTCCATTCCGTCAAGTCCGACGGCGGTGAGGACGTCGAGCGAGGAAATCACGTTTTTAGAATATATAAACGGGTGCGCGAGGAAGGAAAGTCCTCCGCATTTCTTTATCATATCAAGAACGGTGAGGAGGTCTGTACTCAATGACGATTGATCGCTGTATAGTGCGCTTTGGGCATTAAAAAGATAATTCCGCGAAAATCCCGTTGGGGTGAGAGCCAGAAACTCCTCCTCACTTTCAAAGAAACGAGCGTTTTCGGGGTGCCTCTTTATTTCGGCGAGAAGATACGGACGGTTGGTTTTATGCGAGGGATCAAAAATAGTCCACGGCTCCTCTGTCATCGCGCGGACGAATTCCGCATCAAGCGTGACTCCCGCAGCGAGCATCGCCTCGGTGTCGAGCCGCGCCTCCTTGGCCTGCTTATCGTAAAAGGAGAAATAGTTTTCGCCTATCAAGATGCTCATTTTGTCGACGTCGATGCCGTATCCGAGAATTTCGATCACATCGCCCTTGAAGGTCGTGCTGAGCTCGACGGCGGGGAGTATCGCACCGCTGAAAAGGTGCCTCGATTCATCGAGCTCGGAATATGCCGCGACGGTGTTGTGGTCGCTGACGGAGAAAATCGACAGACCGAGTCCTTTCGCCTCTTTGAGCGAATGCTCAAGCGACACTACCGCGTCGGAAAAATTCGTATGAGTATGAAGATCTATATATTTCATTTCAGCACCAGTTGGATCGCCCATAGCTGAAGTCGCTTCGGGAGGATGTTGAGCAGAAGCAAAAGCGGATTGCGGTTGATCGAGTAAGCAAAGGCGGGCGACTTTTTTGAGATGATGGTGAAGGCTTTTTCGGCGATCTTTTGCGGGGGAATGTGACGTGCTTCAACGCGTTCAACTATCTGCTTGAAGCGCTCGGCGTTGCAGGTATACAGTTCTGTATTTTCGCAAAATCTATCGAGTGCACTTGTCGAAGCGCCGAGCATATCGGTCTTGACCGCGCCCGCGCGGAGCACCGAAACGCTGATTCCGAGCAGCTGAAGCTCCATCGCGAGCGAGTAGGCGTATTTGTCGAGTGCGGCTTTCGTGACCGCGTAGATGCCCGTGAAGGGAAGAGGATCGAGTGGCGCAAGCTCGCTTGTGGTTATCAGAATTTTGCTGTCCTTGCCGAGAAGCGGCAGAAAGATCTTATTTATGAGAAATGAGCCGCGCAGATTGACGTCGAGGATGAGTCTGAATGCTTCATCGGACATCTCGGCAAGCGAATCGAGCATATATATTCCCGCAAAATGAACGACGGCATCGAGGTGATCTGTGTGTTTCCATACCGCGACAAACGCGCTTTTGACGCTTTCTTCATCGGTGACGTCGGCTTCTATCGGTATGACGTTTTCGCCTGATTCGCATAGCTTTTTGTCAAGCGCGAAAACACGCCATCCTTCTGCGCTGAATTTTTCGGTTGCCGCGCGTCCCATACCGCCGCCGGCTCCGGTTATAAGTACGGATTTCATGGGTTATCAGCCTTTCTTGAGAGTTACGGTTATATTATATCATCGGCGGTGCGGGATTTCAAGTTTATTTTGATATTTTATTGAAAAAGTGCGAAATGTGTGATATAATTAACGCAAATGAAAGGAGTGAATGCCATGATCCTTATAAATAAAAATATGCCCGCCGAGGCTTTCGGAATACTCGAAAAAGCGGCGGCGAGAATTTTGAATCTTCGTTCCGTGCCGATGGGAGAGGGATACTCGGTTTCTTTTGAGATCGACACCTCACTTTCGGACGAACGCTATATAATAACATCGGAAGAAAACGGCTGTCTTCTCCGCGCGGCGGACTCGCTTGCGCTTTTTGCCGCGTTCGGCAGATTCTTGCGACTGTCGACATTTGACGGCAAGGGCGGATTCGCGCCGTTTGCAGGAACGATTGATTTTACACCGAAGAAAAAACTGCGCGGTATGTATTTTGCCACGCATTTTGAAAACTTCTATCATTCTGCGCCGCTCGAGAAGATTTACGAGGTCGTCGAGGACCTTGCTCTGCGTGGCTGCAACAGCTTGCTCGTCTGGTTTGATATGCATCATTTCACGTCGATGGAGGACGAGGGAGCGCAGAGCCTTGTAAAGCGTCTCCGTGCGATACTCGCTTATGCCAATAAGATCGGCATCGGCGGCTCGCTTACGATGATATCGAACGAGGGCTTTGCCTCGTCGCCCGAAAATCTGCGCGCCGAATGGGCGGTGCAGAACGGATATCATACCTCGCCCGATTCGCATTATCACGTCGAGATCTGCCCCTCGAAGGCTGGCGGAATCGAGGAAATTCTCCGCGCTCGCCGAGTAATGCTCGAACATTTCGCCGATCTCAAGATCGACTACGTCGTTTATTGGCCCTACGATCAGGGTGGATGCACCTGCAAAGAATGCGCTCCCTGGGGCTCGAACGGATTTTTGAAGCTTTTGCCGCACTTCAAAGCGCTTGTAAACGAAATGATGCCGAAAACGAAGATCATTGTTTCCGCGTGGTATTTTGACAAATTCACAAGCGGCGAATGGGAGGGCTTTACGGACAGACTCGACGATGAAATGTTTGAGGATATTCCGTATATTCTTTCCTTCTTTGCGAACGGCGAGCTGCCTCCCGTTTTAAGCGAGAGGGGAATGCCTGAGGGTGTCGAGTTTATCGAATTCCCCGAGATCAGTATGTGGACCTGCTCGCCTTGGGGCGGCTACGGAGCGAGCCACCTTGCGGGATTTCTTGAACGCAACAACTCAACGGGAAAGGATATTTACAGCGGCGCATACCCCTATTCCGAGGGCATTTTCGAGGACGCCAACAAGTTTATCGAGCTTGCGCTTTACTCGGGCGAGTGCGAAAACGCAATTGACGCTCTGCGCGAGTATATGAAATTTGAATTCTGCACCGACTCGGATGAGCTTTTTGAGGCACTTCTGTTGACCGAACAAACGCTTGCGCGCAAGCGTTCACATCTTGAGAACATCAAGGTCACGATCGCCGACCCGAGCAAGGTCGAGAACATTCGCGAGGTATTTGAAAAATACAACTCGATCCTGCCCGAAAATATTACGTCATCGCGCAATTTCAGACTTTTCTATCTGCGCGCGCTGATTGATTCCGAGATCGTAAGGAACGAAGGCTATTCCATTCGTTCGGAGCTTTGCCAGCAGGCGATGCGTGAGATTGACGGGATTTATTACGTAAACGAAAGAACCTGCCCGTGGGTCAGACCCGCGACAGGCAAGTGAGGTATGATATGAAATTGAATCTTGAACAGATCAAAAACTTAACCGTAGGCGCGGTGGATATTGAGCAGACGGCGGACGGTTTACATTTTTATAAGATGCAAAAGTGCCAGGTCGAGGCCTTTTATGCGCTCTCGGATATCCTCGGATTCCGCGCGAAGACGACAACGGGCATCAGACTTGACTTCGAGACCGACAGCGAGTTCCTTGCTTTTGACGTCAAGAGCGGAACGAGATTTGAGTACCTTATCGACGGAGTTTATCAGGGTACCGTGAAGATCGGCGATGACAAGCGAGCAAAAATCGAGATTCCCGCGCCCTGCCGCGTGACACTTGTTTTCCCCTCGCACGAAATTGGCGTTATTGATAACGTAGAGCTTTCCGACGGCGCGAGTGCGGTACGCCATGCGTTTGACAAAAAAGTCCTTTTCATCGGCGACAGCATCACGCAGGGGTGGAATTCGGGCATCGACACGCTTTCTTATGCATACCGCACATCGTTTGCTCTCAACTATGACAGCATCATTCAGGGTGTCGGCGGAGCGTATTTCCACGCCTCGACCTTTGCCGACAGCGGGTTTGATCCCGAGGTTGTTACAGTTGCCTACGGTACAAACGACGTAAATCATTTTAAGACAAAGGACGAAATGGTCGAGCAGTTAAGGCTCTATCTCGGTATGGTGAAGGAAACGTACAAGCAGAGCAAGATCTACGCGATCTCGCCGATCTGGGTATCGGGCGGCAGTGAAGAGAAGCGGATGGGCAACCTTTGGGAATGCTATCAGCTTATCGCCGACGAGATAGTGAAGTGCGGAATCGAGCATATAAGAGGACTTGACCTTGTGTCGCACGAAAGACTGTATTTTGCCGATGACCTGCATCCGAACAAGGATGGGTTTGGGGAGTATGCGCGAAATTTAGTTGCAATACTCGCAACTTAATCACGCCGAAGGCGTGTATGGAATCGCTCGCTCGCGAGCGTATGGAATCCGTCGGCAGACGGTATGGAATCAGCCGAAAGGCTGTATGGCATCAATGTGGAGTGTTGGATGAAAAACGGGATTCTGAACCCACGGTTCGCGCATAATCAATGGCGAAGCCATTGTATATCATCAATTCCGTAGGAATTGCATATCATCAAGACGTAGCCTTGTATATCATCAACACCAAGTGTTGTATATCATCAAGCCGCAGATAATACACGCTATGCGTGATGATATACGCCTTCGGCGATGATATACACGCTTGCGCGTGATGATATGCCAAGCCTGCGGCTTGGATAAAAAAAGTCCGAGAACGAAGTTCTCGGACTTTTTTATGGCGGAGAGAGAGGGATTCGAACCCTCGTTGGGGTATTAGCCCAAACACGATTTCCAGTCGTGCGCCTTAGACCAGCTCAGCCATCTCTCCATGGCAGCTCGCGCTGACCTGTATATTATATCACAAACAAAAGAAAAAATCAATACCTTTTTCGAATTTTTTTGAGATTTTTTTGAGTTTTTATTGATTTTTTTGAGTTTTTGTGCTATAATAGGTTCAAACAAAAGAATAAACACGGTTCATTGGGGTGATTTTACTCCATTGTCGGATGATTTTTCATTCGGGGATAAGGAAACGGCGGTGAAAATCCGCGGCAACAGCCATTACCGTTAAAGTCGGAATGCTTATCGGACCGTGACACGCGAAAAAACTCTTGGGCATTTTGGGAGAGCAGGCGCGAATGAGATACGGGCAGGGTATCTCTATTTGGTCGTGCACTCTCACTTGGAGAGTGCTTTTTGCTTTATCCTTTTGAAAAAGAAAGGAAAATGAAAAATGAACAACACGATCAAATCAACACTTGCGCTGATTCTGGCGCTACTTATGACACTCTGCCTCTTCTCCTGCAAAAACGGTGAAACCGAAACTCCCGAAACGAGCGGCGTCGCTGCTGAAAATGCCGGTCCCATCTCGCGCGAAGGTCTTTGGGAGACCGCTACTTATCTTGAAGACACCTCCTTCGGCGAGGGTGCGAAGACGGTTACCGTCAAGGTCATTGCAGAGGATAAATCGGTGACCTTCACCGTCAAGACCGACGCGAAAACTCTCGGCGAGGCGCTTCTTGCGCACGGACTTATTGCGGGTGATATGGGTGATTACGGTCTTTACATTAAGTTTGTCAACGGCATTCGTGCCGATTATGACCTTGATCAGAGATACTGGAACTTCACCAAAAACGGTGAATATATGATGACCGGTGCGGATATGACCGATATCGCGGACGGCGAATGCTATGAGTTCACCTACGCAAAATAAATCCGGAAGACGCCGCATATCGAATCGCATCTTTGAAATGGTGCTTTTTGCGATGTTTGCGGCGCTGATGTTCACGTCAAAGATAATTATGGAGGCTTTTCCAAACATCCACCTGCTCGGGATGCTTGTGATGCTTATGACGGTGGTTTTCCGTCAAAAGGCTTTGATTCCACTTTACCTTTATGTTATAGTTCAAGGAATATATGCCGGCTTTGCGCCTTGGTGGGTGCCTTATACCTATGTATGGACGGTACTGTGGGGCGTAACCATGCTTTTGCCGAAGAATATGCCGCGTATAGCCGCGATGATAGTATATCCTATCGTTTGCTCACTCCACGGCTTTGCGTTCGGTGTGCTTTACGCTCCCGCTCAGGCTCTTATGTACGGCTTTAACCTTGAGCAAACGCTCGTCTGGATATCGACGGGCTTGATGTTCGACGTTATCCACGGCATTTCCAATATCTTCACGGGAATGCTCGTTCTTCCGCTTTCCGAACTGATCAAAAGACTGCTCAGACAATTCGGAAGAAAGTGAATAAAAGGTTAGGGGTTTTGTTTTTTTCAAAA
>JAZTXK010000061.1:0-32583 GCA_045636385.1 Eubacteriales bacterium | reverse complement strand
AGGCGTATCTTACCGATGCAAACTGCCCCGACAAGCTCAGCGTTCACCAGGGCAAAATCTCAATGACGGGCGAGGACATCACCTGCCTGCCCAACAAGCTGACCGTCACCGTTTTCGGTACGGAGGAATCAATTGACTTAGTAAGTTAAAACATTCCATTATAATTAATTTTGTTTTTTTGGCGGCTTTGCCGCCAAAAAAACACCACTTAGACGAGCAAAGCGAGTCCGCGCGCCGAGGGGAGCTGACAAAATCTATGATTTTGTCAAGCGGCGATAAGCGCGCGTAACCCCGCCGCGCGGATTTTAATTGTAAAACGCAGTTTTACAATTGCATTTAAAAGGAGGACAGTATTATGAAGACGAAAAAAGTCGCGTTCTTGGGAATGTGCATCGCGCTTTCAATGATACTGTCCTTCGTTGAAAGCCAGATACCGCCGCTTATGGCTGTTCCGGGCGTCAAGATGGGTCTGCCGAACATCGTTATGGTCTTTATGCTCTACAAGATCGGAGCAAAGGACACCGCGATCGTCAGCATTCTGCGAGTAATCCTCGTCGGAATCCTCTTTGGCACACCCCTTTCGATGATCTACTCCCTCGTCGGCGCAACGCTGAGCCTTATCGGAATGATACTGCTCAAAAAAACGAACCTTTTCGCCCCCGTTACCGTAAGCGTTGCGGGCGGAATACTCCACAATATCGGTCAGATCGCAACCGCCTGCCTGGTTATGGAAACGGCACAGATAGCGTACTATCTCCCCGTCCTCTTCATCAGCGGAACGATCGCGGGAGTGCTGATCGGTCTCTGCGCCGCGATGATACTCAAACGGCTTGATAAAATGAAATTATAAAAAGAGCTATCGATGTGATAGCTCTTTTTTCGTCTCTATTGCAGAATGTACGGTTTTGTGCTATAATATAGAATGAGGTGATTGATTTGAAACTTATTCTTAAATCGATTTTTATATGGCTTTTAGCGATCTCGGCTGTGTTATCTTTCGGATGTACGGCTGACTCTTTCGGTGAAGCCGACACAACTCTACCGATCGAATCCACATCCGCCCCGCCGTCCACGGAGCCTTTCTCCGAAACTGAAACCACCGTAAGCAATACCGAAACCGAAGCTCCCGAAACTACGATCATTCCTGAAACTACAATTGCTCCCGATACCACTATTGCACCCGAGACTACCGACGTACCCGAGACTACCTCCGCGCCGGAAATCACAACTGCCGAGGAAATGCATTCCGAGCTTTATCTGCCTTCGCTTTCTTTGAATGATGCCGTCAGATACTTTGCCGAGGTCTGCCTTGATGCGGAATTTGTCAATTCGGGAGATCCGACACGGCTTCAGAAGTGGGAAACTCCCATCTTTTACATGCTCTTCGGCACGCCTACGGCAGATGACATAGCTGTCATTGACAAAATGGCTTCATTTCTCAACAGTGTAGACGGTTTTCCCGGAATCTCACAAACAAATGACCCGAACACCGCCAATATGAAGATACATTTTTGTCCCGCCAATGAATTTTCAGTTATAATTGGGCACAACTGCGACGGCAATGACGGATACGTTACATTCTGGTACACAAACGACGAAATATACGATTCTGTCATTTGCATCCGCAACGATATTGGTCAGGAGCTTCGGAATTCCGTCATAATGGAAGAAATATATAACAGTCTCGGACCGATACAGGATACTTCACTGAGATCGGACAGCATTATTTATTCTGGCTTTTCGTCTCCGCAGGAAATGACCGATATTGATATGCTGATCTTACGCCTGCTGTATCATCCCCTGCTCAAATGCGGAATGAACCAAGAAGACTGCAAACGGATAATATCGGAATTATACTATTGAGAATAACAAAAAACCCGATAGATTTTTAAAGTCTGTCGGGTTTTTTTAGATTTTTTGTACTTATTTCAAAACGAACTTGCTGATAAACTGTCTTGTAAACTCAACGCCTGCCGCGCCGAGCTCGCCCTGCCATGTGCTTGAATGGGGCTCGATGCTCAGATCTCCGTCATATCCTCTTGCATAAAGGATGGAGAATATGCTTCCCCAACGAAGATCGTCCATTCCCGCAGGGGGATCGGACACCGCGCGGCTTCCCGCGTGGGTAGTGCCTTTGACGTGGAAATGCGCGATCTTCTCGCCGTAATCGGACATTTCTGCCAGATAGTCCGCGTGTCTGTTATACGCGTGAGACGCGTCGTATTTCAGCCAAAGATCGGGATTTTCACCGAGGATCACCTTCCACTGCTCGGGGGAATCGATAAAGTTGTTCCAATGGCAGTTCTGAATAGCGATCTTAATGCCGCTCTCACTTGCCTTTGCTCTCTCGGTAAGCTGACCGAGGAATTCGAGCGCAACGGTGTAATTCTTATAGAGCGATACCTCGTCGGCATAGTTGCATCCGCAAACGAAGGTCTTCGCACCAAGCTCAATAGCCGCATCAAGCTGAGCAAGATATGCGTTCAGTCTGTCCGCATCGATCTTACCGCCGACGTTGATATCGTGATTCCATCTGCCGACGCAGGAAACGTCGATGCCCGTGCGCGCGATCTCCGCCTTGATATTCTCCTTGTTCGCGATAAACTTTTCAGCCTCCGCCTGATTGTTACAGCAGATCTCGATGAACTCAAGATTCGTATTCTTGACAAGATCAAATCCCGCCGCAGTATAGTTATTTTGTATTCTTCCGATTCTCATATAGGTAACCCTACCTTTCTGCTACAAGTTTGAATTTATTGTACCACATATTCAAGATTTTGTCAATAAGCAAATCGGCAGAGAAAATGAATTCTCTGCCGATTTTTATAAATTAGTCCTTCTTCTTGAAAACGATAGCGGTTCCGAGAAGTGCGATTACTGCAACTGCGCCTGCGATCATCGAGCCACAGCCCTTTTCTTCAGCGGGAGCTTCGGTAGTGGGAGCCTCAGTTGCGGGAGCCTCTGTTACAGGAGCTTCGGTAACGGGAGCTTCAGTAGTGGGAGCCTCGGTCTCGGGAGCCTCGGTCTCGGGAGCGACGGTGGTCTCGGGCTCTACAGGAGGAGCAGTAAGACCCGCCTCAAGTTCCGCGATGATATAGGGAGTGATGATATCGTAACCTGCAGCGTTGAGGTGGAGGGTATCGGGAAGATACTTGGTAGTGGTGGTCTCGAGCTTATCGTTGAGCTCCTTGTTGTTGTAGAGGTCGATGAAGATGATGCCCCACTTCTCGCAAGCATCCTTTGCGATATTGAAATACTCGCTCATATTCTTCGCCTTACCGGTAGCGTGGCCGTCAAGACGGTGGTTTGCGATGAAGAAGAGCTTCGCATCGGGATTGGTCTTCTTTACGTTGTAGAAGATCCACTCAAGACCGCCCGCATAGTTGGACTGGTTCTTCTTGAGAGTAGCCTCGTCGGTGCCCTCGCTGAGCTTACCTACGGGACGGAGGTGACGTGCGTCGTTAACGCCGCCGTGCATAACGATGATATCGAACTTGGTGTTCTGGTGGGGAACGTACTGGCTGTATACCCAGTTATCGTCGCCGTTCTGGAAGCTTACCTTCGCGCCGCTGACGGATGCGTTGGTAGTGATCGCGCCGGTGAGGTCAGCAATTCTGCCCGCCCATGCACGTCCGGTGCGGAAGGGTGATGCAGAATCACCCGAGCCGTAGCTGATCGAGTCGCCCATAAAGAGCATCTTCTTGCCCGAAAGAGGGCTCGAGGAAGAGGTCTGACCGGGAAGAGTGATATTGAACATCTTCATATAATCAGCCGCGGTAAAGGGCTGATTGATTGTTGCAAGCTCGATGCCGTCGTCATAAACGCCGGTAGCGGCTACAACGCGAACGTATCCTGTTCCGGGACGCATTCTGTACGCATAAATACCAAAGCCGTTGCCGATTACATCGTACTGAACCATATAATCCTTCTGAACTGTGGTAGTACCGTTGCCGTTCTTATCGAGAAGAACGAGGTGGTAGCCCTGATCGAGAGCTGCTGCACCGATGTAAATTACGTCGCCCTCATTAACGGGAACTGCGGGGCAGGTGCGGTACTGTGCGGCTGCGATCTCGGCGTTGCTCTTGTCAACACGTCCCTCAAAAACCTTGTCGGACTTGGGGAAGATGTTTACAAGCTCACCCTTTGCCGCGATGGGACGGAGGAAATCAACGTTGATGCCCGCCTTATCCATCGTTCCGTAGTAATCCGCAGTCTTGAAGGTCTGGTTTACGGTGATCATACTACAGTCGAAGTAGAGCTGTGCGGTAGCCAGTCTGATGTATGCGCTTCCCGCGGGAACTGTCCACTGAACGATCTCTGTGCCGGGGAGGATGGTGTCTACCTTTGTGCAATCGGCATACTTGACCTGAGCGATCTTCTGCTTGCCGTTTGCATCGTAGGTGGTGAGGAAGTAGCCCTGGTTGATCTGAACGGGGCCAAAGGTAACTACGTCGCCTTCCTTAACCTCAACGGCGTTGGAGGTGTAGTAGTTAGCGTTGCCGGAGCCTGCGGCATCCTTGGTGGTGGGAGGCGTTCCAACAGTTGCCTGAGCATTGTCATAGAGGTTGGTGAAATCTGCAGCGCTTGTGCCGAAGCTCATCATAGGAACGAGCATCGCGAGCATCAGAAGCGCACAGACGACTTTTTTGAAATTCTTCATAGTCTTCTCCTTTATATATTTTGGGATACCTTATTATACCACGAAAACTCACGTTTGTCAATAAAAAACAGCCGTTCAATGAACGGCTGTTTTATTAAATTGTATCAGTTCTCTTTTCTCTTGGAAACAACTGCAACTCCAACGAGGGAGATAACAGCGATAGCCGCGAATACGAGAGTGGAGTCACCGGTGGTGGGAGGAGTTGCGGGCTCGGTAGTCTCGGGAGCGGGCTCGGTCTCTGCGGGAGGATTGAGGAAGTTGTTGTAGCCTTCAGCGTCGAAGGGCTGATTGATGGTTACAAGAAGTGTCTCTGCATCGTACACCTTGGTAGCGGCAACTACACGAACGTAAGCGGTGCCGGGACGCATTCTGTAGGAATAAATTCCGTAGCCGTCGCCAAAGTTAGCGTATTCTACCATATAGCTCTTGTTAACTGTGGTAGTTCCCTTGCCTTCAGCATCGAGAAGAACGAGCTGATAGCTCTGAGCGAGGTCAGCAATGAAGTAAATAACGTCGCCTTCCTTAACGGGAACAGCGGGGCAGGTGCGGTAATGGTCAGCAGCGATTTCCTTGTTAGACTTGTCAACTCTGCCGAGGTAGGTGGTATCTGCCTTGGGGAAGATGTTAACGAGCTTTTCCTGAGCGTTGGTGGGACGGAGCATATCAATGTTCACGCCTGCCTTGTCCATAGCTGCAAAGTAGCCGGCCTTATCAAACTCCTGATTTACGGTGATAAGAGTGCAATCAACGAACATCTGGGAGGTTGCCATTCTGATGTCTGCGGTTCCTTCCGGAACGGTCCACTTAACGATCTCAACGCCGGGCATGATCTCATCAACCTTGGTGCAGTCAGCATACTTGATCTGGTTGGTTTTGACGGAACCGTCAGCATTGAAAGAGGTGAAATAGTAACCCTGACCGATGAATACGGGACCTACGGTAACAACGTCGCCTGCCTTAACTTCGATGGGAGCGGAGCAATAGTAGTTTGCGTTGTAGGTGGGAGCGGTATCTCTCTGGGTAGCGTTGGGAGTTCCGCAAACAGCCTTGGATGCGTCGTAGAGGTTTACGAGGTCTGCAGCAGATGCCATAACGCTCATCATGGGAACGAGCATTGCAAGCATAAGAATAATGCAGAGGGGTCTTGCAAAGAATTTCTTCATGTCTTTCTCCTTTTTGTGGCAATTAGCCATTTTAGTTAATTTATTATATCACAATCGTAACATTCTGTCAATATCTTTTTACTAATTATGAAAAAATCTCGGATATTGCGAAGGATCGCAATATCCGAGTCGTTTTTCAATTAGTTTTCTCTCTTCTTTGCAACTACTGCAACGCCTGCGATGGCGATTACGGAGATGACAACGAAGATGATAGCGGAGTCACCGGTGGTGGGAGGAGTTGCGGGCTCGGTAGTCTCGGGAGCGGGCTCGGTCTCTGCGGGAGGATTGAAGTAGTTGTTGTAACCCTCAGCATCGAAGGGCTGGTTAACGGTAGCAAGCTGCTTACCTGCGTCGTAAACGGGAGTAGAAATAACTACGCGAACGTATTCAACGTCGTGGGGCATGGTGTACGCGAGAACAGCCTTGCCGTCGCCAAGATCATCATACTGAACGAAATAAGGAGTATTTACGTTAGTAATAGCCACCTTGTTTGCGCCGTACAGAGTGATGTGATAGGTCTGGCTTGTTGCAGCCGCGCCGATGTAGAGCACGTCACCGCCCTTAACGGGGATGTAATCGGAGGTACGGTAGTTATCAGCCGCAACCTCGCCCTTGGACTTGTCGCATCTGCCAAGGAAGGTCTTATCAGAGGTGGGGAATACGTTTACGAGCTCCTTTGCGGTTGTGGGACGAACGTAATCAACGTTGATGCCCTTCTTATCCATTTCCGCAAAGTAATCAGCTGCGGTGAATTCCTGATTCAGGGTGATCATAGTGGACTCCTTGAAGATCTGGGAGTTAACCACTCTGACGAAAGCGGAACCCTCGGGAACGGTCCACTTAACGATTACGGCGTTGTTATCAACAACGTCAACAACGGTGCAATCAGCGTACTTTATCTGAGAGATCTTAACCGCGCCGGATGCATCATAAGTGGTGATGTAGTAGCCCTGACCGGTAAGCATAGGACCAAAGGTAACGACGTCGCCTGCCTTTACGGCGATGGGCTCTGAGCTCCAGTAAAGTCTGTTGCCGGAAGCAGTGTCATTCACATTGGTGGGAGGAGTACCGAGCTGTGCCTTCGAAGCGTCGTAGAGGTTCGTGGGAGCAGCGGCACTTGCAAAAACGCTCATCATAGGAACGAGCATAGCAAGCATAAGGATAATGCTAAGGAATTTCTTCATGTCTTTCTCCTTTTTGTGGCAATTAGCCATTATAGTTAATTTATTATATCACAATATTCACACATTGTCAACATTTTTATTATTATAAATGCAAAAAGCCTCGCGCGAGGGCGAGGTTTTTGCTGTAATTATGATTTTAATCCTTCTTCTTGAAAACGATAGCGGTTCCGAGAAGTGCGACAACTGCGACCGCGCCTGCGATCATAGAGCCGCATCCCTTCTTTTCCACAAGAATTTCGGTTACCTCGGGTTCGGTTGCGGGTGCCTCGGTAACGGCGGGAGCTTCGGTTTCTACGTCAGCGGGAGCCTCGGTGGTCTCTACGGGCGCCTCGGTCTCGGGAGCGACGGTGGTCTCGGGTACTACTGGAGGAGCCGTCAGACCTGCCTCAAGCTCCGCGATGATATAGGGAGTGATAATATCGTAACCTGCGGCATTGGGGTGGAGGGTATCGGGGAGATACTTGGTAGTCTTGGTATCGAGCTTATCGTTGAGCTCCTTGTTGTTGTAAAGGTCGATCAAGATGAAGCCCCACTTAGCGCACGCCTGCTTTGCGGCGTCGAAGTACTCGCTCATATCCTTCGCCCGACCCTTGGAGTGACCGTCAAGATGGTGGTTTGCTATATAGAAGAGCTTAGCTTCGGTGTTGGTCTTGCTTACGTTGTAGAAGATCCACTCAAGACCGCCGACGAAGGACGCCTGATTCTTCTTGAGGGTAGCCTCATCCTTGCCCTCGGAGAGAGTTCCGACAGGTCTTTCATATCTTGCGTCATTACCGCCGCCGTGCATAACGATGATATCAAACTTGGTGTTCTGATAAGGAATGTACTGGCTGTATACCCAGTTATCGTCGCCGGTCTGGAAGCTTACCTTCGCGCCGCTGACGGCTGCGTTGGTAGTGATCGCGCCGGTCCAATCGGCGATTCTGCCCGCCCAAGCGCGGCCGGTGCGGAAGGGAGATATGGTGTCACCCGCGCCGAAGCTGATCGAGTCGCCCATAAAGAGCATAGTCTTGCCACTGAGCGGGCTATCGCTCTCCACGGTACCGGGAAGAGTAATATTGTACATCTTCATATAATCAGCGGCAGTAAAGGGCTGATTGATGGTTGCAAGCTGGATTCCGTCATCATAAACTCCGGTGGATACTATAATACGAACGTATGCGGTGCCGGGGCGCATTCTGAACGCCAGAACACCAAAGCCGTTGCCGATCATATCGTACTGGATCATATAATCCAGCTTAACGGTAGTAGTACCGTTGCCGTTCTTATCGAGAAGAACGAGGTGGTAACCCTGACCGAGATCAGCGGCAGCGAGGTAAAGTACGTCGCCCTCGTTAACGGGAACTGCGGGGGAGGAGCGGTACTGTTCAGCTGCGGTCTCGGTATTACTTGCATCTACTTTGCCCGCGAATACCTTATCCGACTTGGGGAATACGTTTACAAGCTCACCCTTTGCCGGGGCGGGACGGAGAAATTCAACGTTGATACCCGCCTTATCCATAGCCTCGAAGTAATCCGCAGTGTTGAAGGTCTGGTTTACGGTGAGCATAGAGCAATCGAAGTAGAGCTGCGAGGTGCCCATTCTGACGTATGCGCTTCCCGCGGGAACTGTCCACTGAACGATCTCTGTGCCGGGGAGGATGGTGTCTACCTTTGTGCAATCGGCATACTTGACCTGAGCGATCTTCTTATTTCCGTTTGCATCATAAGTAGTGAGGAAGTAACCCTGGTTGATCTGAACGGGACCAAAGGTAACTACGTCGCCTTCCTTGACCTCAATGGGATTTGAAACGAAGTAAGTAGTGTTTCCGTTTCCCGGGGCATCCTTGGTGGCAGGGGGGACTCCGATAGTTGCCTGGGCGTTGTCGTATAGGTTGGTGAACTCTGCCGCGCTTGTGCCGAAGCTCATCATAGGAACGAGCATTGCGAGCATCAGAAGCACACAGATAGCTATTCTGATATTCTTCATAGTCTTCTCCTTTATATATTTGGGGATATTTTATTATAGCACGAAAATACACGTTTGTCAATAAAAAACAGCCGTTCAATGAACGGCTGTTTTATTAAATTATATTAGTTCTCTTTTCTCTTGGAAACAACTGCAACTCCGACGAGGGAGATAACAGCGATAGCCGCGAATACGAGAGTGGAGTCACCGGTGGTGGGAGGAGTTGCGGGCTCGGTGGTCTCGGGAGCGGGCTCAGTGGTCTCGGGAGGATTGAAGAAGTTGTTGTAACCCTGAACGGTGAAGGGCTGGTTGAGGGTTACGAGCTGCTGACCGTTGTTATAAACGTCGGTGGCAGCTACGAAGCGAACGTATGCAGAACCGGGACGAATTCTGTATGCATAGATAACGTGAGTATCGTCGATGTTGCCTATGTTAACCATGTACTTGTAGTTACCGTGGGTGGTAGGCTTCTTGTCTGCATCGTAAAGAACGATCTGATAGCTCTGTGCAGCTACAGCCGAGCCGAAGTAGATAACGTCGCCTTCCTTAACGGGGATGTAATCGCAAGTTCTGTACTTAGCGTCAGCAATGTCGCCGGATGTCGAGCCTCTGCCATCAAAAGTGATGTCCGAGGTGGGGAAAAGGTTTACAAGTCCGTTTGCGTCTGCGCCGGTGAAGTAGGAAATGTCAGCGCCTGCCTTCTGCATAAATGCGATGTAGTCAGCCTTGCCGAACTCCTGATTCTTGGTGACAAGGGTGTTATCAACGAACATCTGGGAGGTTCCCATTCTGAAGCTGTCAACGCCTGCGGGAACGGTCCACTTAACGATAACGGAGTTAGCCTGAATTACTTCAACTTCTACGCAATCAGCGTACTTAACCTGCTTGGTGTGAACGGAACCGTCAGCCTTGTAAGCGGTGAAGTAGTAGCCCTGATCAACGTGTACGGGGCCTGCGGTAATAACGTCGCCTTCCTTAACGTAGATCGGCTCGGAGCAATAGTAGTTTGCGTTGTAGGTGGGGGCGGTGTCTCTCTGCGCGCTGTTGGGAGTTCCGCAAACAGCCTTGGATGCGTCGTAAAGGTTTACGAGGTCCGCAGCAGATGCCATAACGCTCATCATGGGAACGAGCATCGCAAGCATAAGAATAATGCAGAGGGGTCTTGCAAAGAATTTCTTCATGTTTTTCTCCTTTTTTGTGGCAATTAGCCATTATAGTTAATTTATTATATCACGTTTTTAACAAATTGTCAATATATTTTTGCCAATTATGCAAAAAACTCGGATATTACAAAAATCGTAATATCCGAGTGAATTATTCAATTAGTTTTCTCTTTTCTTTGCAACCGCTGCAACGCCTGCGATGGCGATAACGGAAATTACAACGAAGATAAGCGCGGAGTCACCGGTGGTGGGAGGTGCTGCGGGCTCGGTGGTCTCGGGAGCGAGCTCGGTTGCGGGAGCCTCGGTCTCGGGAGCCGTGGTGGTCTCGGGCTCGGTAGTCTCGGGAGCGGGATTCATAAGAGCGTTATAGCTATCAAGGCTGAGAGGCTGGTTTACGGTTACGAAAACCTTACCCTCGTCGTAGGTAGCCGCGGGAGCAACGATGCGAACGCCTGCGGTGCCGGGACGAGCCTTGTACGCGCAGATGCCGTAGCCGTCGCCGAAGTCAACGTAGCGGGAAACGTAGTTGAGAGTGGTAGCTTCCTCAGCGGGAGCGCCTGCCGCATCATAAGTAACGAGCTGATAACCCTGATCGAGAGCACAGCCTGCGAAATAGATAACGTCACCCTCGTTTACGGGGATGATCGCGCTGGTGCGGTACTTTTCGTTTGCCTTCTCCTCGCCCTTCTTGTCAACAGAGCCCGCGAAGGTAGTATCAGCCTTTGGGAATACGTTTACGAACTCACCCGAGTAGGATGCGGGACGGAAGTAGTCGATATTTACGCCCGCCTTATCCATAGCCGCGAAATAATCTTCCTTATTAAACTCCTGATTGATGGTTACGAGGAAGGAATCACCGAACATCTGGTTGATGGCGAATCTCATACTGCCGGTTCCCTCGGGAACAGTATACTTGAGAATCGAGATACCGGGGACGATATCCGCAACGATCTCGCAGTCACTTGTGGTGATCTTGTTATCCTTCTTTGCGCCGTCGGGAGTGTAGGTTCTTGCGTGGTATGCAAGATTGGTCGCAACGGGGCCGAAGCAAACGACGTCACCGGGCTGAAGCTCGATGAGATTGGAGGCGTAGTAGTTCTGATTGGTGGAGGTGTGCTCGGCGTCTCTCTTCTCGGGAGGAATACCGATAATCTTTGCAGAAGAATCGTACTTGTTTACGAGGTCTGCTGCGCTTGCCATAACGCTCATCATAGGAACGAGAAGCGCAAGAACGAGAAGAGCCGAGAGAAGTCTTTTGAAGTTTTTCATCTTTTTTCTCCTTTTTTAAATTTGATTTGGTATAATTTTATCATATTTTGTACCCGATTTGCAAGACAATAGTTTTGTTGTTACAGACAAATATTGCTATCATTCGACGCAAAAAAAATAAAAGGGACGAAATAGCGTCCCTTTTATTGTTATTTATTTTTTGCTGACGTCAATATAGTCCTTGGCGTAGATCATACGGGTCTCGTGCGTACCGTCGAGCTTGATATCAAAGATTCGACCGCCGCGGCGTGTGTCAACTCCGCCGATAGCAAATCCGCCGCAAGCATCGAGGGTAAGTCTGATACCGCCGTAAACGCCGTCGGAAATGTTATGGTGCAGGTGGCCCGCCGCAATTATCTCAACGTCGCCGCGCTCGAGCATCGTCGAGAATACGCCCGAGTTGATCATGGGGCACTGCCACTTTTCGCCCTCCGCGCCTATGTAGCCGGTTTCCTCGGGGTTGTTTACCGCCATCATGATCTCATGGGGCGGAACGTGCATTACCGCCATTGCGCGGACGGTGTGTCCTTCCTGCGCCTCAAGCTCCTTTGAGAGATTCCAATACCACAGCTGCTGCTCAAAGCGGATGGGATCCCACTTTTTATAAACCTGATCGCGGTTGGGGAGCATCAGATCCTCGGCTGTAACACCGGGGCGAAGCTCACCGTTTTTATACTTGGAGTCAAAGGCATAGACCGCGTACTCAACCTTGTCCGAATCGTGCGCAAGGATCGGTACCATATAGTTGGTGATGCCGGGGATACCCTCGCTGTGAGAGGAAATGCAATAGGGATAGGATTCGTAAACCTTCTGCATTTCGATGCCCGGGACGTCAACGTCATAATCGTGGTTGCCGAAAATATGCATCCACGGAATCTTTCTCTTTTCAAGCGGCTCGGTGAAGATATCCATATATTTAATAAATTCATCATAGGGCTTGAGCTTTCTGCCGTCGACGTTGTCGCCGCCGAGAATAACGAGGTCGGGCTTTGCCGCCTCAACGATAGCGTCGAATCCCGCAAGGGTTCTCGGATCGTAATCAAGCTTGTCCTGAAGATCCGAAACCATAAGGATGCGGAAGGTGCCGTCCTCGTGGAAGCGGAGGGTGTGCTTTGTGGTGGGAATCATTTAATTTGCCTCTTTTCTATGTTGTTAATTATTTACTGTAACAGTTATTTTTCGAACGAGTATGGATTTTTTAGGTTCGCCGCTGATCTTATCGGGGTAATTGAAGTCGGAATAGACCAAAAGCGCGCTGTGATCGTCTATGGGAAGCAGGCGGGTATAACAGCAGGATCTGTCGTGCGAGGACGGAGAAAGCTCTATCTCAATATGCTCAGCCCATTCTCTGCCCGAGGGATCGTCGGTCGCCTTGAGATAGATCACGGGTCTGCCGTAGGTTGCAAGCGTCACTCCGCATCCGAGCCTCGTTATCTGCGGAAGCACTCCGATCTCGTCAAAGACCTCGGGCTTCGACCAGGTTCGGCAATTGTCCGTCGAATGCGCAATATAGGAGGGGTAACGCTTTGTATCGTGCGGACCTCTCGGCGATCCGCTTCTCATCAGCACCGCGACGGAGCCGTCCGCCATCAGCTCAAGCTGTGGTTCGCAGAAGCCCTCGTAGCCGTCATCGGTTCTGTGAACGTCGCAGTCGGGGGTTATCTTGGAGATGCATTCCCACGTCCGCGCCTCGTCCGTTGAACGGAACACGAACACGCTGTAATCAAGGTAGGGATCGACAATATCCTCGCGCGACTTCGCGCAGATATCAAAGCTCCAATGGTAGGTGGCAAAATACAGACCGTCCGAAAGCCGCAGAATTCGCGGCGCGGCGCCGCAGACCGCCATCATATAAGCGGTGGGGAGAAGCCTTCCGTCCGCATACTCGATCAGGGAAAGATTTTTCCATTTCAGATCGATCGGAAACAGACTTTCCGCGCCCGTTTCGGGATCGCGCTCAACTCCCTCGAGGGTTGGCACGTATTCCTTGATATCCTCGAGGTAATGGTATTTTCTGCCCTTGTGTATCGCAAGGGGAGTGTAATTCTTTATGTAATCAGCGGCAAAGGCATACTGGCGCTGAAAGCCCTTGAAGAGCTTACCGCTCTTCAGCGGAATACCCCAAGTGAGTACGTCATCCTCGGTAGGCTCGCGCCAAGTCTTGCCGAGATCGTCGGACACCGCCTCACCGTAGTTTTTGCCCTCGTAAGCCTCAACGTCATCGGGGCGCATTGCCCAGATCGCGTAAACCGAGCCGTTTTTGGTGAAGCATATTTCGGGGAACTGATAGTTGCCCCAGCCGGTATTTTTGCCCTGCGCAACAATGCTCGGCTCGCCAATATCAATTCGGAATTTATTCATTGAGAACTCCTTTACAAAAGCTCGTCAAACAGCTTAATATTCGCCGCTTCGGGCTTGAGCTCGCCCGCCTCACACTTCTTTACGATCTCGACGATCTTATCGTTTATGGGAGTCTTGACTCCGCACTTTCTGCCCCACTCGCAGACGATGCCGTTGATGGCGTCGATCTCGCAGGGTTTGCCCTTCTTGAGGTCTTGAAGCATCGAGGGCTCGATGGCGCGATGCTTCTTCATCGCGATCGGAATGAGGAAGGTCGCAAACGCGCGCTTGACGGCGTTTTTGTAGTAGAAAAGTGCCGTGATATTCTTGCCCTGAACGGGAGCGAACTCCGCGCCCGCCGCGTGACCGACGTCGATGCACTCCTTCATACAGCGAACGGCAACCTTTGCCGCCGCTTTGTTCTCGGAAACGTCGCCGAAAACTCCGCCGACAACCGTGCCGAGACCCGAGAAGGTCGCGTTTATAAGCAGCTTCGACCAACGCGCACCGATGAGGTTCTCTTCCTCGTGAACGGGGCACATCAGCTCAAGCAGAGCCTTGACCTCGGCAAAACGCGCATCGGATATGCCCTCCATCTTGCCCATGTGGAAGGAAAGCGATGCGGGATCGCTCGTCAGCGTGCATTCACCGGGCGCGGACAGAGTTGCGCCCCACTCGACAACGCATCCGACGGTGCGGTTCGTGCCAACGATCTCGGCAATCCCCGGCTCGGGCAGACCGTTCTGGAGGGTGACGATCACGCCGTCCTCGGCGAGGAAATCCTTCAAGGTCGTAACGACCTCGGCGTTGTAAAGCTGCTTGGTCATCAAGAGAATAATATCGTATTTCCCGCTCATTTCGTCGGGTGTATAAGCAGTAACGGGAACGGTCAGCTCGACCGTACCGATAATTTTCGCACCGCCCGAACGCAGAGCCTCAACGTGCGCCTTATTGCGGTTGATCAGATCGATCTGACCACCGTTTTTAGTTATGTAAGCGCCAAGCACCGTACCAAGCGAGCCCGCGCCGTAAATCGCATATCTGCCCATTTTTATACCTCACAAAAATAATTTTTCATTATTCAGCGTTCAAAAAGCTTTAAAATACATTGAAAATGCAAGAATGCAAAGCGCAGGATAATAGGTTCCCATACAAGCGTTCCCCGCCCACCTTCCAACGCCGACAAACCAATTCAGAACAAGCATCAGATCCGAGAAGAAAAACAGAAAGCTCCCCGCCGCAATAAGCGCGTTCACGGCGTTCACCCCGCAGATCAGATTAGCCGCCGCCTTTCCGAGCATTACCGAAATGATAAGGGCGTACGAAAGACATATCCATTTGATTTTTTTCGAGCCGAAATTTACACAGGGCGCAAAAAGAAGGAAGGCAGCGGTTGCCGAAAAGATGACGCCGACTATGATGACGTCAAGGGAGTTAAATCCTTGCAAAAAGGAATACGCAGCAGCAAATCCTACGTGCCCGAGAGCAAAAAATCCCGCTCCCATGGCGAAGCTCTTATTGATGAAAACGTCGCCGAGCATAGCAAGCACGAGTCCCGCCGACATCAGAATAAAGAATCCCGAATTTTCTTGAGCTGTTGCAACTGCGAACAAAAGATTAATGATGCCGAGCAATGCAAATGCCGCACTGCATATACATTTCAGCGAAAACACAAACTTGTTCTTTTGATAAAAATAATTTAAGATAAATATTGCGGCAATAATCAGTATATTCAAAAATAATGCCGATGTATTCCCACTCATTTTTTGCCTCTTTATATTGACTTATTGAACCTTTTATTATATAATAGCATTATAAATTCAATTTGTCAAGTATTACCGAGGTAATAGTATGAAACAATTTGCAAATCTCCATCTTCATTCCACCCACTCGGACGGCGTTTACACGCCCGAGGAGCTTGTCCGCGTTGCCAAAAACGAGGGCTACCGCGCGCTTGCGCTGACCGACCACGACACGACTACGGGAAACGCTTTAGTACGCGCCGAATGCGAAAAAAACGGTCTTGATTACATTTTCGGATGCGAATTTTCCTCTCCGTGGCGCGAAAAAAGGATAAATTTCCACATCGTCGGCTTCGATTTTGATCCCGAATATCCCGAAATGAAGGAATACCTTGCCGAGCGGAGCTTTTGCGAGGCAGAGCAGACGCGCATCCTATTCGAGCGAGGACTTGCCGAGGGCTTGCTTCACGATATCACTTGGGACGAGGTGCTTGAATACAACAAGGGAGTAACTTGGCTCTGCAATAATCACGTGTTCAACACGATGAAGGCAAAAGGGCTTGCCACCGACCTCGATTATATGAATTTCTTTCGCAGCGTCTACGGCAAACGCCGTAGTGAAGTCAAGCCGCCCTACGAATTTCTGCCGATCGACAAAATGCTCCGCCTCATCCGCGACGCGGGCGGCTTTGCCGTCGTCGCGCATCCGCATAATCAGCTCCACGCGATCCCCGAGCTCACCGAAATGGGACTTTCGGGGCTTGAGGTATGGCATAAGCTCCTGACAGACGAAGAACGCATCGAGGCGCTTGCGCTTGCAAAGGAGCACAAGCTCTTCATCTCGGGCGGCAGCGACCACGAAGGACTCTGCGGCGGCTACTATTCCACATCCGAGCACCCCGAAGAAACCGCATTCTACGCCCCCGAGCTCTCCCTCGGCACACAGGAATTCTTCTTCCGCGAGATCAAGGCGAGAACCCTCGATCCCGCCCGCGATGCCGTGATTGATGAATGTATTGAAATGGAGAAAAACAATGGATAAAAATTTAAGAGTCGACAAAGAAAAACTCCGCCAAGCATTTGAAAAATATCTTCCGAACCGTCTGAACGATGTTGAAATCGGAGAGAATTACGGTTATATTAACGGAAACGAAATCCGTATTTATTCCAAAAAGGCGGCGCGAAGCGTTAAGATAATCGCACACGATATGCTTGTTGCAAAAATT
This sequence comes from Eubacteriales bacterium, assembly GCA_045636385.1. Taxonomy (GTDB): domain Bacteria; phylum Bacillota; class Clostridia; order Oscillospirales; family CAG-272; genus CAG-390. The sequence continues at coordinate 15,888 of JAZTXK010000061.1, read as the reverse complement.
GATGAAGACGGCAATATTAATTACGCCTTCAAACGCGATATTGAATCTATGATTTTTACGGTATTCGCGCCCATATTTATGCTGATCTTCGGTTGCGGCCTCGGCGCGGGAATACTCAAAATATACGAAATGCTCCTTTGGGCAATACCGGCTGTAGCATTGTTCTTATGCAATCTGATAAAACCCAAAAAGCAGCGAGAAGACCTCCTTGACTGCTTGTTGAGATTGATAGAGCTTTCAAATAAGTAATAATTCATTTATAGCAATACAAGCAAATATTATTACAATCTGCAGCACCTTGTTTTAACTAAAACAAGGTGCTGCAGGTTCAAATTTTATTGTATACACATCGTTATTATTATCGATATTTCTTAAATCAACAGCACTATGCGGCGGGAGTTTCTCTAAAAAGGAACACCCGCCGCCGTAATAACAGAGACAGTACGGAGCGGTGAATGAGGCATACACCGCTCCGTACTGAATATATGCTTGCAACTAAACTTTCTTAAATATAGAGCTTTCCTGCGAAATAGAAATTTTATGCATATTTATTTTTGGGTGATTATACGGAATAAAAGCGAAACATTCCCCTATATTTTATGCTTCGATATCTGATATGATATCATCAAAAATCGAATTTGTTTTCAGGGAAGCTACGAGCATTTTTTTGAGTTTTCCGTATGGATGTACTGATCTTCCCGAATGCGTAGCAACATATCCATATCTTTCACAACCGCACAAAACGGATTGACGCTGTGCGCCATACGGAATTGTATCGTGCTTCTCTGCACATAACAAGGCTTTTTCAACGTAAAGACGAGCTTCATCCGCATTTCCTATGCTCATATAAATTTCTGCTATTTTTATATACGTGTCTGCTTTTTCTTTCATCGCAGATACGTTATCTTCACATTCATATACAACATCATAAAATGCATTACTTTTTTTCAAAAGCTCTATCTGCTTCTGCGGAGTATAGTGATCAAGCAGCTTCAATATTGATGTTTTGAAGCGATAGCAAACCTTCGTTATGTCCGTTTCTAAAATATGCTTCAATTGCTCCTCGCCCGTCAGAAGATCTGCTAAAACCGCTTGGCGCGTTTGTGCCGCAGAGGGCAATCTGCTTGCCGATTCGATTCCATCACTCTGCCTTCCGGCTTTATAATATGCATAACAAAGCTCTGCTCTTGCCCAATTCAAGATATGCGGATCGCGGCAATTCGCCATAAGATACTCACCAAGCTCTATACTTCTCTTGGGATTGATGTTTTGCGCACCGTATACTATCCACGCCATAAGCAAATGGTTGTTCGGATATTTTCGCAAACCTTCTTCGGCTTTCCTTACCAACGTAACCTCTTCACGCATCTGATCGTATTTGCGCAGTTCTTCTTGCAGAGCATCCACATATTCTTTTTCCTGACATTGATCCGCTCCCATTAAAGCATCTATTGTAATGCCGAAAAAATTCGCAATTTTAGGCAACATTTCAATATCAGGATAACACTCTCCCCGTTCCCATTTGCTTATAGTTTGAAAACTTACACCGAGTCGCTCAGCGAATGCTTCTTGTGAAAGATTGCTTTCACGTCTGTTTTTCTTAATATTTTCCGAAATGTAAAGTCCCATAATAATATCTCCTAAACAAATATTCAGCGAGCTCTGCTGTGAATATATTTTATCATAAAACCACAACAAATTCAATAACGCAAATTTAGAACACCATTCGCTTGTTACGGGAATTTTTCTACTCCAAAAGCACTTTATCTTAACTTCGCCGCCCATGCATAGTGACGGCAAGCGCGATAAGCGCGCGTATCAATTGTAAAACGCAGTTCTACAATTGGCTTTTTTTATGCAGTTTTTTCGCGTTTCTATTGACTTTGAACAAAAATATAAGTATAATTGTATCATAAATCTTTCCTCAAAGGAGAAATGAAATGAAACCGATTTTTTACCACTATGATATATACCCCAAGGTCTTTCTCGGCGACCGCAATCAGAAGATCACAATTCAGCCGCTCGGCTTGCACGCAGAGTTTGTTCAGGACAAGAACTACACCGTAAGAATATTCAAGGTCAGCGAGTCGAATCCGAGCGTTTATCCCGAGCGCAGCGGCAGAAGCGAGCTCATCGCCGAGCCCGATTGCGACGGATGCCTGCGCTTTTCCGCCCACTTTGAGGGCGAGGGCGAGCATTACATAAACGTCTATGACGATCCCGCGGCGAAGCCGAAATTTACACTCTCCGTTTACAGCCTCGCCGAGGATATGGCGGGCAGACTTCCCTTCCGCGGCGACCTTCATATGCACACCTGCCGCTCGGATGGCAAGGAGGGCCCCGCAAACGTTGCCGCCAACTACCGCGCGAAGGGCTATGACTTCACCGTCATCTCCGACCACCACCGCTACTATCCCTCGCTTGAAGCCATCGAGGCGTTTGGCGACCTCACCGACCTCACCATCGTTCAGGGCGAAGAGGTTCATCTGCCCCTCAACAACGTCCATTACGTCAATTTCGGCGGCACTTACAGCATAAATGCCCTTGTCACTCCCTCGAAGAACGAGGAAAAGGCGGGCAGTTCGCTCAAATACCGCTCCTCGAACGGCAACGCGCCCGAAACGATGACGGTTGACGAGTTCAAGGAGATGATCCGCGAGCGCGCAAAGAGCGTTCCGCGCGAGCACGAAGCAGAACGCCTCAGCTACGCCGTTCTCGAGTGGACGCACGAGCAGGTGCAGGCGGCGGGCGGACTCGGCATCTTCCCGCATCCCTATTGGCTCTGCCAGATGATGCAGCTCCCCGAGGATTACACCGAATTCGTCTACAAAAACAAGCCCTTCGATGCCTTTGAGGTGCTCGGCGGCGAAAATTTCTTCTCGCACAACGGCTTCCAGACCGCATTTTACTATATGATGCGTGAGCAGGGCTACGATCACCCCATCGTCGGAAGCACCGACAGCCACAACTCCACCGAACATAACCGCAACGGCGACATCTGCTCCACCATCGTTTTTGCAAAGCAGAACGAGCGCGTTGCTCTGATCGACGCGATCAAGGAAAAATATTCGGTTGCAGTTGACACCATCAGCAAGGAATACCGCCTCGTCGGCGACTTCCGCCTCATCAAATACGGCTGCTTCCTGATGGAGCACTACTTCCCCCTCCACGACCTCGCGTGCGAGGCAGAAGGCTACTACATGAACCGCTACCTCGCCGGCGACTCCCGAGCCGTTACCATCCTTAAAGCTATGAAGGGTCAGCAGGCAGAGATGATGGAGAAGTATTTTAAGGTATAAAAATGGAAGATATTTTAGAACTGATTCTATCACTTCTTTTTCTGCCGTTCAAGGATGACTACGATTCTCTGTTTATAAAAATTAAAAAGATCCCAAACAAGGCTGTGCGAATAATTTTGAGAGTATTGCTGATTTCTCTTTCTCTCGCGGTTTTAGTCGCGATATATTGCGCGTGCAGTTACGTTTTTCGAGGGTATTGGTTTTAAGTCCATACATAGAGGCAAAACAAGCACTTAAATGAAGTTGCGCGGGCTCCTTCCACCGCTTCCGCGGTCCCCCTACCTCCCGGAGGGAGGCTAAAGGGTTACTGCGAACTCCATCGGATATTCAGCGAATATCGTTTAAGCTTATACTATAAATAGCAAATAGGAATATTTTATTAAAATCAATTTGCGCTCACGGTGGAGTTTCTGCAAATCTTTTCAATAAAATATTTCTATTTAACAAAATGATCTTATAACACTTAACGTAATTCTGTGCTCTAACAAAGGTTTAGCACAAACATAAGCCTCCCTCCGGGAGGGAGGGGGACCGCGGAAGCGGTGGAAGGAGCCCGCGCGACTTCATCATTACCGCACGCTTCACCTCTGTTATCAATACAAAGGTCTTGTATTTGCGGGAAGTAGCACAAATGAAAGAAAAATACGTAACTTCGAGTTCATTCGAAACAAATTAAGGAGTTCTTTTGAAATATCGCTTGATTACAACAAAAAGAATATCATCCTTGCCAAAAATCTGCGCAAAAGAGCAACACCGCAGGAAAATCACCTATGGTATGATTTTTTATCAAAATACGAAATCAGATTTCAACGTCAAAAGGCTATTGATAATTTTATTGCAGACTTTTATTGTCACAAGGCAAAGCTTGTGATTGAGATTGACGGTTCGCAACATTATACAGCCAATGGCAAAGAAAAAGATGATTTTCGCACAAGCGTTCTTGCAGGATACGATCTGAAGGTTATCAGATTTTCCAATCGCCAGATTGACAACGATTTTACTTCGGTTTGCATGTATATCGATTCTGTTGTGAAAGATTCCATAAAATAAAATTATACCCCGACAGACGGCCAAATCTGTCGGGGCTTTTCAGTTTTATGCTGTCTTGCGACAGCGTGGTATTTTTGCTTCGCAAAAGTGTTATTACTCGCTAGGCTCGCAGTGGTATTTTATTCGCCTTCAAAGCTCGCGAAGCGAATAACACTCGGCGGATGCCGAATATAACTGCGTAGCAATATCACTCGCCGTAGGCGAATAAAACTTAATTATTCTTCCTTCTTAAAATTCTCCTTACCAACTCCGCAGAGAGGGCAGGTGAAGTCCTCGGGGAGGTCTTCGAATTTTGTTCCGGGTGCGATGCCGTTATCGGGATCGCCGGCGGCTTCGTCGTATTCGTAGCCGCAGATTTCACATACGTATTTCACGCTCTTCTCTTCCTTTTCTTCGTTCTCCTGAACGCCCGCGAGCTCGAGAGCAAGTTTTTTGATCTCCTCGCGGTTCGCGTCGGTCATTGCCGAGCGGATGGTGACGGTGGTGTCGGTGAAGGTGATATCCTTGCACTCCGCAAGCATCGACTTCATCTTCTTTGCCGCCGTGGGCGCCCAGCTTCCGTTTTCTATTATGCCCACGGTGCGCTTCTGGTATCCGTGTTCGGTGAGCGCGTGGATGAAATTATGCATATAGGGGAAGATATCGCCCTGATAGGTCGTTGTCGCGAGGACGAGCTTGCCGTAGCGGAAGGCATCCTCAAGCGCCTCGGCGTTATCGTCGCGCGCAAGATCACTGACTGCTACCTTGGGACAACCGAGCGCGCGGAGCTCGTCCGCAAGCAGAAGCGCCGCCTTTTTGGTGTTGCCGTAAACCGACGTATACGCGATCGCAACACCCTCGCTCTCGATGCCGTAGCTTGACCAGGTGTTGTAAAGATTAAGGTAGTAACCGAGATTTTCGGTCAGAATCGGACCGTGGAGGGGGCAGATCTTGGTGATCTCAAGTCCCGAAGCCTTCGCGAGAAGCTTTTGAACCTGCGCGCCGTACTTTCCAACTATGCCGAAATAGTATCTTCTCGCCTCGCAAGCCCAGTCCTCGTCTGCATCAAGCGCACCGAACTTGCCGAATCCGTCAGCGGAAAAGAGCACCTTTTCGCTCGATTCGTAGGTCATCATAACCTCGGGCCAATGGATCATCGGCGCGGCGATGAAATTGAGCGTATGCTTGCCGAGCTCGAGCTTGTCGCCGTCCGCGATAACGATGCGGCGGTCGGCATAGTCGCTGCCGAAGAACTGCTTCATCATAACAAAAGCGCGGTCGGATGCAACGACGGTCGCCATCGGGAACTCGGCGGTAAAAAGATTTATATTCGAGGAGTGGTCGGGCTCCATATGCTGAACGATGAGGTAATCGGGCGTTCTGCCCTCAAGCGCGGCTTTGAGATTCGCCATCCACTCCGCGCCGAAACGCGCGTCGACCGTGTCGAAAACCGCGATTTTTTCGTCTATAATAACGTAAGAATTATACGCCATTCCGTTCGGAACAACGTACTGACCCTCAAAAAGATCGATTTTTCTGTCGTTTACGCCAATGTATCTTATCATTTATATACTCCGTTTTTTTAATATAGCCGATTGTAAAATTCCGAAAGGTACAATAAAATCCGTTTTTTCGGCGGCTTTGCCGACGGAAAAACACCGCCGAGACGAGCCAAGCGAGTCCGCGCGCCGAGGGGAGCCGCTAAAATCGCAGATTTTAGCGAGCGGCGATAAGCGCGCGTATCAATTGTAAAACGCAGTTTTACAATTGGCCACTTTTATTATACAATAAAAAAATCCCCGTGTCAAGGGGAAAAGTATTACCAAAATAAAAAAGCAAATGACCCTTGACCGAGGTTTCTTTACACCATCAGCCAAGGGTCATTTGTGATCGATCTTGGTATCTAACATCATTTGTTTATCCTCTCTTTCTTCATCTGCCTTTTCCAATCATCACACATCGCAAAGCATCTTTTTCTTTTTTTCTCTATGGAGAATACCCATATGCTTTTTTCGTGCATCTTTGATTCGGATGAAGGCGAAGGTTCCTCTGACTCAATCCTAAAGATTTTGCATTAGCTTGAACCTATATATAAATTTGACCTATGCTCCGTGCCCTTTTACACGCGAACCTGATCCTTATGAGCCTCCCGGCTCTGCGTCTCTTCGACCCGCGATCCGTCGTCCCGGCATCGAGTTATTCAAGCTTTTGAGTCTTCGGTGAGTCGGTGTTTAGTTGTACATCGGCTTGTACCTTCCTTTCCTGTGACTATATTATAGCACATCTTTTTTCGAATTACAATATGCAAATTCCACAAAGTATACAATTATTTTTTGTATATATCGCAGAATTTAGGCAATATGATGAATTTGTACTTGACATATTGACAAGTGTGTGATATAATGGTAAATGGCGTTGTGTAATTAAAGTGCAGAGTGCAGAATGCAGAGTGCAGAGTTGAGGAAGATTTCCTCGCCCGACTCGGAAATCGGATATTGTGATAAATTAATTCGGTGTTGATAACCCTTTGCTGAATGGGATAATTTAATATCAAAAACTCGGATATCTTGAAGCAAACACTTCAAGATATCCGAGCTTTTATTTACCTGTTATAGATTTATCGGCACAAAATCTCATCAGCACAGCACAAAATTACAGATGTGAAATTTTCGCTTCAGCGAAAATTTTCCTTAACTCTGCACTCTGCACTCTGCATTCTGCACTTTGATCAATAATCAACTATCGCTCCGTGTGCGCGGAGGTTATCGCGCAGGAGGTCCGTGTCGATCTCGCCGACGGGCTTGCCGCTGTTGAGTGCTATCGCGCAAGCCTGACCCGCTGCCTGACCCATTGCCATACAACCGGGGATGACGCGGAACGCGCCCGCAGCCTGCGACTCTGCCGAGATAGGTCTGCCCGCAACGAGGAGATTTGTGCATCCCTCGGGAACGAGCGAGCGGTAGGGGATGGTGTACTTTCGCGCGACCTTGCCGTGGAAGCCGCCCGATATCTGACCGTCGCGGCTGTGAACGTCCATTCCGTAGCCAAAAACAACGACGGTATCGTCGAAGAACACGCCCTCGGAGATGTCGTTTACCGTGAGGCGGTACTTGCCGACGATATGGCGCGACTCGCGGATGCCGAGCACGGGCGCGACCTGCGTGATCTTGCAATGCTCAAAGCCCTCGGTTTCAAGCAGATCCCTATAGGAATCAAGAACCTGCTCGCGAGCTTGAATATGAGCATCCGTCATGCTCCTTGCGCTGTTGGCATTGACACCGTAAACCCTATAATGGTTGACCTTGTATGTTCCGGGGATCGGCTTTTGGTAGCATTTCGTGGGCAGCTTCGGACGTGTTCCTCTGCCGAGGAAAGCCTCGTCGTCGGCATCGTCGACCTCAAAAAAGAGGGTGCCGGGCTGAGGAAGCATTCCGTCCTCCGAGCCCCACCAGGTCTCGACACCCGATTTTTCGGCAACGTCGGCGTTACCCGTGCAATCGACGTAGAGCTTCGCCTTGAGAGCAACGAGCCCCTCGGGCGCGGCGAGGACGATCGAATCGATCGCGCCGCCCTTGCACACGCTATCGACGTATTTAGTATAAAGGAAGATCTCAACGCCCGCCTCGATGCACATTCTGTCGAGTGTGAGCTGGAGCGCGTAGGAATCGAAGGGGGTGACGCGGCGGTGATACTTCTTGAGGAACGAGGTATAAACGCTCGGCGCGTCGGTCTCGTCGGGCGATATCGCGCCCCCGATGGCGATGGTGCGGTCAACGATCTCGTCGAAAAGTCCGCGGACTACTCTCTCCTCGCCCTTGCTGTCGTAGCAGGTCATAAAGGGGCCGACAAGCGCGGCTGTCGCCATACCGCCGAGCATACCCGTCGACTCGACGATAACCGTCTTCTTGCCCTCGCGCGCGGCTTCGATAGCGGCGCAAACGCCCGCGGGGCCGCCGCCGATAACGCAGACCTCGTATTCGCCGAGGTATGATATATTATTTGAATAAGTAAGCTTTTCCATTTTCAAACGCTCCTTCTGCTCGGGCGGGCTTTTGATCATTTATTGAAGAGTCTTTTTCTCTTCTTAAAATAAAAGTGGTTACAGATCACGAGCGCGGCGTTGATGATGACCGACGTGCTGACCGACATTCCCGTAATGATGAAGTCGACGGGCTCGTATAGGCTCGAGGTGATCGTGAGAACGGCGAGATTGTAGCCGAGGGAAATGACGAGCCCGTATGCGTAAAGTCCGACGACGAGCGAGGGCGCGTTTCTCTTATAGCCCGCAAGCGCGACACGCGTATAAACGGCAAGCGCACCCATTCCAAGCGTCAGCACGCCGTAGAAAAGGTCGATTGTCGAGAGTATCGGAAACTGCGCAAGCACCTCCTCGGTCTGTGACATACCCGAAAAATACGGGATCGCGCCGAGAATATTGACCACGGCGGACACAGGCAGAGCGACCCAGATGAGGAATTTATACCACCCCATCGGCAGCTCGCGCAGATTATTTCTGACCGCGTTGTCCGACGTACCTTTGTAATTATCAAAAGGGTTGTTGTTCATTTGATTCTCCTTAGATAGTGGGAAAATATGATTCGAAGGATAGGCGGGAAAGGGCAGAGGGCAGAGGGCAGAGGGCAGAGGTATGGAAACTTTTCTCGCTTTGCTCGAAAAGTACTTTTATTAAATCAAAATGGAAATTTCCGAGCGCAGCGACGGAAATTCACCTTACCTCTGCCCTCTGCCCTCTTACCTCTGCCCTCAACGAAGAACGGGACTGTCGTAAAAACCGAACAGCCCCGTTTTATTGCGAGAATTACTCGTTCTCTTCTTCAGCCTCGTCCTCGTCGTCGAATTCGAAGCCTTCCTCAAGGCATGCGAGGCAGGTGCAATCGTCACAATCGCAGTCGCAATCGTCGCAATCGCAGCAGTCGCAATCATCCTCGTAGCAGAACTCTTCGAGCTCGCCGAGGTCCTTGTCAACTTCCTCAACGTAGTCGCCGAGGTACTCGATGCTCTCCTCGATCTCTTCGATATCGGCGGTCATTTCGCCGAGAAGCTCGAGAATAGCGGCAAGAAGCTTGCCCTCTGCGGTGGTCTTGTCAAAATCAAGACCGTCAGCAAGACCCTTAAGGTATGCTGCCTTTTCCTTGAGTGCCATATCGGTCGCCTCCGGGAATTATGCGCGGGAGAGATACTCGCCGGTTCTGGTGTCGATCTTGATGACCTCGCCAACCTCGATGAAGAGGGGAACCTTGATCTCTGCACCGGTCTCAACGGTTGCGGGCTTGAGAGTGTTGGTAGCGGTGTTGCCTGCGAAGCCGGGATCGGTATCGGTGATCTCGAGCTCAACGAATGTGGGGGGCTCAACGCTGAATACCTTGCCCTTGAAGGAGCAAAGCTTGCACATCATCTCTTCCTTAACGAACTTGAAGGAATCGGGAAGAACCTCTGCGTTAAGGGGAACCATATCAAAGGACTCCATGTCCATGAAGTAGTAAAGGTCGCCGTCAGAGTAAGAGTACTGCATATCTCTTCTCTCGATAAATGCGCTGTCAAACTTGTCTGTGGGGGAGAAGGAACGCTCGATTACCGCACCGGTAATTACGTTCTTCATCTTAGTGCGGACGAATGCCGCGCCCTTACCGGGCTTTACGTGCTGGAACTCGATAACCTGGAATACGTTACCCTCCATTTCGAAAGTTACGCCGTTTTTGAAATCGCCTGCTGATACCATAGTGATTTTACCTCCGTGGTTTTGTTTTCATAAAATTACACTCTATTATATAATATTTTTCGAAATTTTGCAATACCCTTTGGCAACAAAAGTGCGGTTTTTTCGCGACTTTAAAAAAAATTTACATTTTTCATCCTCTGTTTTTGCGGCTCTTTTTCGCCGCAAATCGACTCCGTTCATAAAAATTTTACAAAATCAATTATACCCGTTAGTCAACGAACAGAGGCTATTTTATCAAACTTCTTGACTTTTTCCTTAAAATATAGTATAATTAAATATATATTCGCTTATATTAATAATTACTGACATATAATATAACTGTTATTAAGGAGATCCACAATGTTCAGAAGCATGACGGCATACGGACGGGCGGTGTGTCTTACCGACTCCCGCGAGATAACGGTCGAGCTCAAATCGGTCAACAGCAAGTTTCTCGACCTCACGGTAAAGGCTCCCCGTACGCTCTCCCCTCTTGAAGCACGCATAAAGAGCGCAGTCACGGCTCATCCGATAAGCCGCGGACGCGTTGACGTTTTCATCAATTACGCAAATTCCGCATCCTCGGGCAACACTCTCGCGCTCGACTCAGCTTACGCCGAGGGCTACATTGCCGCGCTTTACGAGCTGCGCGATAAATTCGGTCTGAAGGACGATATTTCGGTCATGACCGTGGCGCAAAACCGCGATATCTTCGCCGTCCGCGAGGTCGGAGAGAACCTTGACGCAATCTGGGAGGATCTTCTTCCCGTTATCGACGAAGCCTGCCGCGAATTCGTCGAGGAGCGCGTGCGCGAGGGCGAAAACCTGCGACGCGACATTCTCGCCAAGATCTCGCATCTGCGCGAGCTCGTTGACCGAATCGAGGAGATCTCCAAGGGCGAGATCGAGGCGGCGCGCGACCGCATCACCCAGCGACTCGTCGCCATCCTTGCCGACAACCGCATCACCGTTGACGAAAACCGCATCCTTACCGAGTGCGCTATCTGGGCTGACAAGATCGCGATCGACGAGGAGCTCGTCCGTCTGCGCTCGCACTTCGGCGCGCTTGAGGCTATGGCGGAGCTCGACACACCCGTCGGACGCAAATTCGACTTCCAGCTTCAGGAATCGGGCCGCGAGATCAACACCATCGGCTCGAAATGTCAGAACGCCGAGATCGCAAAGCTCGTCGTTGAGATGAAAAACGAGTCCGAAAAGATTCGCGAACAGATCCAGAACATAGAATAAGAGGACCCCGCAAATGAAATTCATCAGCATCGGGTACGGAAATTCGATCGCTGTCGAGCGCATAGTCGCGCTCGTCAGCCCCGAGTCCGCGCCCATCAAAAGACTTATGCAGGACGCAAAGGAAATGGGACGAATCATCGACGTTTCCTGCGGCCGCAAAACGAGATCGGTCATAGTCACCGACTCCGAGCACGTAATCCTTTCCGCGCTCACAACCGAAAAGATCTCCCGCAGACTTGAGGGAGAGGTATCGTCCGACGACGATGACGAATAAAAAACGATTGTAAAACCGCGTTTTACAATCGAGAACCGCGCGGCGGGGTTACACGCGCTTATCGCCGCGCACCAAAATCCTTGATTTTGGCACGCTCCCCTCGGCGCGTGGACTCGCTTGGCTCGTCTAAGCGGTGTTTTTTCGGAGGCAAAGCCACCGAAAAAACAGATTTTATTGTATTTTTCAAGATTTTTACAACCAGAAAAATTATTATTTCAAATATAAGGAGAACAAATCATGATCTACCCCACCATCAAAGAACTTACCGGCGACAAGTTCAACCGCTACCAGCTCGCGATCGCTACCGCAAAGTGCGCGCGTATCATCACCGACGAGTACTCCACCCAGCGCAAGAATGCTGAAAAGCAGCTCACCGGCAACAAGGACATCGACCGCCCCATGATGGAGCACGCAGTTAACGCCGACTACCGCGACAGAAAGGCTGTCAAGATTGCTATCGAAAAGATCTACGGCGGCGAGTACGTAATCCAGGAAAAGGAAGAAGCCCCCGCTGTTGAAGAGGTAGCCGAGGAGACCGAGGAGGCGTAAATCGCGCTTCGCGGAAGGTTTAACGGAAGATTTCCGCCCAGGGCGGAAATTCACCTTAACTTTCCACTTTCCACTTTACACTTTTCACTTAATTCGTCCCTCGGAGGTACAGCCATAATGCAAACAAAATACGCCGGCGTGTACCTTCTTGACGCGCCGTTCAAGCTCGATCGCGAATACGATTATTCGATCCCCGAGGATATCTCTATCGCTCCCGGTGACTTCGTTATGCTCCCCTTCGGGGGCGGCAACAGACGGAGGATCGCGCTCGTCAGTGCCGTCAAGGATTCGACCGAGGTTCCCGCGGACAAGATCAAGCCCCTCCTCGCGAAATGCGCGGAGTCCCTTCATCTTGACGCGGAAATGCTTCGTATCTGGCGTTTTTTGCGGTCAAGCACACTTTGCACGACCTCGGACGCCATCCATACGATGATCCCCGCCGCCGCGCTCTCAAAGCTTGAGGAGCACTATTTCCCTGCCGAAAAACCGCCCACGAAGGCGATATCCGAAAACGCGCAGGCTATGATGATCTACAACCTCATCGTCAGCCGCGGTCAGATCGGCGAGGAAGCGCTCAAGTACCGATTCGGCGTAAACACGGGCGAATCGATCGAAAAGCTGCTGCGCGCGGGCTGTATCCGCCGCGAGCTCGAGGTTCGCGACCCCGCAGAGGGCAAGAGCGAATCCTTCTATTCCCTCGCCGTGGACGAGGAAACCGCAGAAATATATATTTCGGGCGGTATCATCGACGGCAAGAAAATCGCAAAAATAAAATCCGACGGTCAGGTTGCAGCACTCCGCAGACTGATCGAACGCGGTGAAGCCGTTCCGTCACTCGAACTGCGCGACGGAGGCGAGATCACCGCGGCGCATATTTCCGCACTCGTTAAAAAAGGTCTCGTTTCGGAGGAAAAGCGCGAGGTATGCCGCGATCTTATCCTCATACGCGCCCACGCCGAAGCGGCGGGGAGCAAACGGGAGCTTATCCTCAGCGACGAGCAATCGTCGGCACTTGCCACTCTTACCGAGCTTTACGAATCGTGCGAGCCGCGTGCGGCACTGCTCGAGGGAGTTACGGGAAGCGGAAAAACGAGCGTTATGCTCGCGCTTATCGACCGTGTTCTCACGTCGGGGCGCGACGTCATTCTTCTTCTGCCCGAAATTGCGCTGACACCGCAGACGCTTTCGATATTCTGCGCGCGCTACGGCGAAGAAGTCGCCCTGCTTCACTCCGGGATGTCGGCGGGTGAACGTCAGGATTCCTATAACCGCATCAAAAACGGCGCGGCAAGGCTCGTTATCGGAACGCGCTCCGCCATCTTTGCGCCGACTCGCAACCTCGGACTCGTCATCATCGACGAGGAACAGGAGCACACCTACAAATCCGATTCATCCCCCCGCTACCACGCGAGGGACATCGCACGTCTTCGCTGTGCCGACAAAAAGGCACTTATGCTTCTCGCCTCGGCAACTCCGTCGCTTGAAAGCAGAAAAAAGGCGGAGGACGGAGCTTATACCTTAATTAAAATGACAAAACGCTACGGAAACGCGGTCCTTCCCGAGGTCGTTATCGCCGATATGAGAGGCGAAGCGCGAACGGGAAACCTGACCCCGATCGGCGCCGACCTTTCCGCCGCGCTCGTCGAAACCTTCGAGCGAGGAGAGCAATCGATCCTTTTCCTCAACCGCCGCGGATACAACAATTACGTTTCCTGCGCCGTTTGCGGCGAGGCGATCAAGTGCCCCTCCTGCAGCGTTTCAATGACTTATCACACCCGCCGCGGAAGCTACGACTCGGGCGAGCTCGTCTGCCATTGGTGCGGACGGCGAATGCCCCTGCCCGAGGCTTGCCCCGAATGCAAATCCGAGCATCTGATCCGTATGGGCTACGGCACGCAGAGAGTCGAGCAGGAGCTTTCGCTTCTCCTTCCCGATGCGAAAATTCTGCGAATGGACACCGACACAACGCAGACGAAGAATTCCTACCGCGAGCTTCTCGGCAAATTCAAGCGGCACGAGGCTGATATCCTTCTCGGAACACAGATGGTCACCAAAGGCCACGATTTCCCCGACGTCACGCTCGTTGGCGTGCTTCTTGCCGACGCCTCGCTCTACTACGACGATTACCGCGCCGAGGAACGCACTTTCGCGCTTCTGACGCAGGTCATCGGCAGAGCCGGACGGCGAAATAAGCCGGGACGCGCGATAATTCAGACGAACAATCCCGACCACGAGGTCATCGAGCTTGCGAGTATGCAGGATTACGAGACCTTTTACAAGCGGACGATCCGTCTGCGCCGTGCGCTGACCTTTCCGCCCTATTGCGATATCGTGCTTCTGACGGTCACGGGCAAGGTCGAGGGAGACGTGCTGAAGGCATCGAACGCCCTCAACGACAATCTCCGCGCGCTTACGTCGTCGGAGGAATACCGCGATCTGCCCTTCATACTCTTCGGACCCTTCGAGGCACCCGTTTACCGCGTTGACTCGCGCTACCGAATGCGAATGGTCGTTAAATGCAAGCTCGGAACGGCTTCTAAACGGCTTTTCGCACGATTACTTACAGAATTCCCCGCCGAGGGTGCGAATGCCCCGACGCTTTCGATAGATTTCAATCCAACTAATTTATAAAGGACAATTATTATGGCTAAAAGAAAGATTCTCACAGATAACGATCCCACCCTCCGCACGGTCTGCCGCCCCATCCCCCGCATCACTCCCCGCGTCATCACGCTTCTTGACGATATGATCGAGACGATGCGCGACGCAAACGGTGTCGGACTTGCCGCACCCCAGGTCGGCGTGCTCCTCCGCGCCGTCGTCATCGAGACCGAGCCCGGTCAGGTTTGGGAGCTCATCAACCCCGAGATCATCGAAACCTCGGGCGAGCAGGAGGGCAGCGAGGGTTGCCTTTCCCTCCCCGGACGCTCGGGACACGTCAAGCGCCCGAACTACGTCAAGGTAAAGGCACTCAACCGCAACGGAGAGGAATACGTGCTTGAGGGCACCGAGCTTCTCGCCCGTGCGATCTGCCACGAGACCGACCACCTCGACGGACGTCTTTACATCGACGTTGCCGAGTATATGTATGCTCCCGAGGATGAGGAAGAGGAGCGCGTTTCGCCCCGTCTTCGTAAGTACGCGAGAAGACGCGATAAATAAAACGCGTTCGCCAAAGGCGAACATATCGTGCCGTAGGTATATCGTGCCGTAGCTTTATCGCGCGAAGCATATCGTATCGACGAAGTCGCAGCCCGCAGAAGGCACTAACCGAAACTGAACGAAGATATCTGCACTCTCTTACTGCCCCTCCCGCTTGCGGGAGGGGTTGGGGTGGGCAGTCAGCGCCGCAGCGAAGAATTTCGCGCCCGGGCAATATCAAGGGCGAAATATAATAAAATGAGAAAAATCCGGCACGGATTTTTACCTTTATTTGCGCCCGAATGGTGCAACATCATTTGCACGAAGTGCAACATCATTTGCACGAAGTGCAACATCATTTGCACGAAGTGCAACATCGTGCGCCCTTCGGGCGCGGGGTGACAGAGCGCGATCATTCCCTACATTCGGGAATGATCGACTCTGACCAAAATGTCGAAGCAAGCTTCGCCATTTTGAAGCACGGAAGCGAAAGCTGAAGCTTTCGCATTAAATCGAGACTCTGTCTCGAGCTCTGCCACCTTTTGAAAAAGGTGGACCAAACCTTTTCGCTTGCTTCGTGCAGGCTAAAACTCGAGGTGAAAACAAATGAAAATATTATTTATGGGAAC
>JAZTXK010000060.1:0-22702 GCA_045636385.1 Eubacteriales bacterium | reverse complement strand
GACAATCGAACAGATCCTTGCAGAGGAATTTAACCTGAAAGAAGAACAGGTAGTCAAGACCGTCGAGCTTATCGACGAGGGCAACACCATCCCCTTCATCGCGCGTTACCGTAAAGAGGTGACCGGCTCGCTTGACGATACCATCCTTCGTGACCTTTTTGACAGACTCACTTATCTTCGCGGAATCGCAAAGCGCCGCGAGGAGGTAAAGAACCTTATCGACGCACAGGGCAAGCTCACCGAAGAGCTCGTTGCCGCAATCGATGCGGCGCAGACGATCACCGAGATCGATGATATCTACCGTCCCTACCGTCCCCACAGAAAGACCCGTGCGTCGGTTGCACGCGAGCGCGGACTCGAGCCTCTCGCAGACCTCATCTTCGAGCAGAGAGAGAGCTACGAAAAGTCTCTTGAAGAGATCGCGGCTGAATATATCGACGAGGAAAAGGGCGTTCCCGATGCCGCCGCAGCTCTTGCGGGCGCAAAAGACATCATCGCCGAGAACGTATCGGATAACGCTTCCTGCCGTAAATCCGTCCGTACTCTGACAATGGAACACGGCGCAATCGTTTCCAAAGCCGCAAAGGAAGAGGATTCGGTTTACGCACAGTATTATGACTTCAACGAGAAGGTCAAGAAGATTCTTCCTCACCGTATCCTTGCGATCAACAGAGGAGAGAAGGAGGGCTTCCTCAAGGTCACTCTCGAGCTGACCAACGATATCGTAAAGACCTATCTCTACCGTAAGTTTATCAAGCAGAATGAAAGCCCCGCAAAGGCTTACGTTGCCGAGGCTGTCGAGGACAGCTACGACCGCCTTATCGCTCCCTCTGTCGAGCGCGAGATTAGAAACGATCTCACGGATAACGCATCCGAGGGCGCAATCAAGGTCTTCTCGGACAACCTCAAGCACCTTCTCATGCAGCCGCCTCTCCGCGGCAAGACGGTTATGGGCTTCGACCCCGGTTACCGTACCGGTTGTAAGCTCGCCGTTGTTGATTGGACAGGCAAGGTTATCGACACCGCCGTTATTTTCCCGACCAAGCCCCAGCAGAGAATTGAAGAAAGCACCAAGATCGTAACCCGCCTTATCCGCAAGTACGGCGTAAACGTTATCGCTATCGGTAACGGTACCGCATCGAAGGAAAGCGAGATCTTTATCGCAGGTCTTCTCCGCGACGGCGGATTTGATTGTAAATATATTATGGTAAGCGAGGCGGGCGCATCCGTCTACTCCGCATCCAAGCTCGGAGCAGAGGAATTCCCCGACTTCGACGTTACCCAGCGTTCTGCTGTTTCGATCGCGCGCCGTCTCCAGGATCCGCTTGCAGAGCTCGTTAAGATCGATCCCAAGTCGGTCGGCGTCGGTCAGTATCAGCACGATATGAAGCAGGCGCGCCTTGACGGCGCACTCACGGGCGTTGTCGAGGACTGCGTAAACTCTGTCGGAATCGACCTCAATACCGCATCCTACTCGCTCCTTTCCTACGTTTCGGGTATCAGTATGCCCGTTGCGAAGAATATCGTCAAGTACCGCGAGGAAAACGGCGAATTTGAGTCGCGTCGCGAGCTTCTCAAGGTTCCGAGACTCGGCGCAAAGGCATTCGAGCAGTGCGCGGGCTTTCTCCGCGTTTCGGGCTCGGACGAGGTTCTCGATTGTACCGGCGTTCACCCCGAATCCTATGCCGCCGCACGCGGACTTCTTAACAAGTTTGGCTACGACGAGTCCGAGATCCGCACCGGAGGCGTTAAGCTTCTCGGAAACAAGGTCGCAAAGGAAGGCAAGACAAAGCTCTGCGAAGAGCTCGGCATCGGTGAACCTACCCTCAACGATATTATTGAAGAGCTTGAAAAGCCCGGCCGCGACGTCCGTGACAGCTTCGACGCTCCCATTCTCCGCGATGACGTTCTTGATATCAACTCGCTCAAGCCCGGTATGGTTATGACGGGTACCGTCAGAAACGTAATCGACTTCGGAGCGTTCGTTGATATCGGCGTTCATCAGGACGGACTTGTGCACATTTCGAGAATTTGCGATAAGTTTATCAAGCATCCCTCCGAGGTTCTCTCGGTCGGCGATATCGTCCGCGTTCAGGTTCTCGAGGTCGATACCAAGCGCAACCGTATCGCGCTTACGATGCGTTTCAAGGAAGAGAAGTAACGCTTAAAGGTAATTATAAATTACCACCAAAAGTCACGCAAAATTCATATTCTGCCCGTTATTGGCACTATTTATACACAATTTGTACAATGTGCACAAATTTGAGCTTTAATTTTTGGGTAATGAACATCTTGCATTTTTCGTGAAAATTTGCTACAATATATAAAGTAAAAAATTAGATTAAACCGTGTGCTCGGTTTGCTCGTTAATTCAAGGAGGAATTTTATAAATGGCAAGTGTATCCCTTAAGCACATCTATAAGAAGTATCCCGGCGGCGTTACCGCTGTTTCGGACTTCAATCTTGAAATCAAGGACAAGGAGTTTCTCGTACTCGTAGGTCCTTCCGGTTGCGGTAAGACCACCACTCTTAGAATGGTAGCAGGTCTTGAGGAGATCTCCGAGGGTGAGCTCTTCATCGGCGACCAGCTCGTTAACGACGTAGCTCCTAAGGATAGAAAGATCGCGATGGTTTTCCAGAACTACGCTCTTTATCCTCATATGACTGTATTTGAGAACATGGCATTCGGCCTTAAGCTGAACAAGACTCCCAAGGAAGAGATCAAGCGCCGCGTAGAAGAGGCTGCTCGTATCCTCGACATCACCCACCTTCTCGACAGAAAGCCCAAGGCTCTTTCCGGTGGTCAGAAGCAGCGTGTTGCCCTTGGTCGTGCAATCGTTCGTAAGCCCAAGGTATTCCTTCTTGACGAGCCTCTCTCCAACCTCGACGCTAAGCTCCGTGCATCGATGAGAACCGAGCTTACCAAGCTTCACCAGAACGTTGGAACCACCTTCATCTACGTTACCCACGACCAGGTCGAGGCTATGACCATGGCTACCCGTATCGTTGTTATGAAGGACGGTCTTATCCAGCAGGTTGATACTCCTCAGAACCTCTACGACTACCCTGTAAACATCTTCGTTGCGGGCTTCATCGGCACTCCTCAGATGAACTTCATCAACGGTAAGCTCGAGAAGAAGGGCGAGGACGTATACTTCAACTTCGAGAACCTCTCCATCAAGCTTCCCGCAGAGAAGGCTAACAACCCCGACCTCAAGGATTACATCGGTCAGGAAGTTGTTGCAGGTCTCCGTCCCGTGGCTATTCACGACGAGCCCATCCATCTCGCTAACCATCCCGAAAGCCAGCTCGACGCTTACGTTGACGTAACAGAGCTTATGGGTGCTGAGATCTACCTCTACCTCAACGTTGGTGAGGAGACCAGACTCATCGCACGTGTATCCTCCAGATCCACCTCTCGCGCAGGCGATACCATCAAGGTTGCCTTCGACATGAGCCGTCTCCACATCTTCGATAAGGATACCGAGCGTTGCATCGTTCACTAATTCTTACATAAAAAACAGACCTGCCCCGCGCAGGTCTGTTTTTTTGTCTTGACAAATCTTCGGTTTTGGTGTATAATCAATTATATCACTTACGAAACGAGGTGTAAAATTGAACGAATTAAAATATAAACGAACTTGTAAAAATATAGCGATCGCGGTGCTTCTGAACACTCTGCTCCTTCAGATTTTAAGTGTTGGGGCAATGCTCGTGTCTATGCTTTTTGAACCGCTTATCGCTACTTTGGCGAGAAGTCTCTCGATAAAATATGCAGATCTTTATTATGCCTTTGAAGAAACACTCTTCCTTACGGCTTATCTCGCCGCTTTTTTGATCCCCGCTTTCATTTTTATGTATCTGACAAGAAACGATAACCGTCAGCCGCTTCGCCTTGAGATCAGACTCGAGCCCGAAACGCCTCTCGTTATCATCGCGGCGATAGGACTCATCCTCCCCGCGGCGTATCTCAACTCGTTTATGGTGTCATTTATAGATTTCAGCGAGATCCTTGTAAGCGAGCCGCTTGACACTCCGATAAAGATACTGATGGCGTTCATATCCGTCGCGATCGTTCCTGCGCTTTGCGAGGAATTCCTTTTCCGCGGATGTATTCTCTCTAATCTCCTTCCTTACGGAAAGGTGACTGCGATATTCGCATCCGCCGTGCTCTTTTCGATGATGCATGGCAACGTCGCGCAGTTCTTCTATACCTTCGTCGCGGGACTCGTTCTCGGCGCGGTTTACGTTGAGACGGGCTCGATCTGGCCCTGCACCTTTATCCACCTTTTCAATAACTTTTACAGCATAATCCAGCAGGTCATCTACGAGCGAGCGGGAAAGAGCGAGGAGATCAATATCGTGATCTTCGTTATGGAGGTTATGATTCCTGCCGCAGGTCTTGCGATCGGCGCTTGGCTCATCTACTTGAGAATAAAGAACGGCAAGCGTACCGAAGGTGCCGTGCCGACTAAAATATACGAGGTTGAGAACAAAAAGCTGTTTAAGGGCTTTTGCAACCCTATAATGTTCGTTCATATAGGCGTAACCCTTTTCCTCGCAGGCTCGATTGTGCTGATGGCACTCGGAAGTTGATATGGCAGAGAAGGATATAATTTTTATGAAAGAGGCTCTCCGACTTGCGGAAGACGCGCGAGACGCGGGAGAAATTCCCGTGGGCGCAGTTGTTGTAAAAAACGGAGAGATTATAGGCAGAGGTCAAAACCGCCGTGAAAGCGGCGGTGGAGCCTCTGGGCATGCCGAGATACTTGCTATCAATGAAGCGTGCGCTCACCTCGGCGGCTGGCGTCTTACGGGATGTGAGCTGTACGTTACTCTCGAGCCTTGCCCTATGTGCGCGGGTGCGATTGTGAATGCAAGGCTCGACCGCGTCGTTTACGGTGCGAACGACACTAAGATGGGGGCTCTCGGAGGTCTTTTTTCACTCCTCGATTACCCACTCGGATGTAAAACTGTTGTTGAACGCGGCGTTCTTGAAGACGAATGCAAAGCGCTTCTCGATTCCTTCTTTGTCACCCGCCGTGCCGCAAATCAAGCTGAAAAGAATAAATCGAAACGACTCGGGCGCGATTTCTATACCAAAGACGTCCTCGACGTTGCCCCCGCGCTTCTCGGAAAGCTGCTTTGCAGAAAAGCCGATGGCGGGGAAGTGATGAAATATCGAATTACCGAAACCGAAGCCTATCGAGGAGAGGACGACACCGCCTGCCACGCTTCAAAGGGCAAAACGCCGCGTACTTCCGTGATGTGGGACAAGGGCGGTACTGTTTACGTCTACCTCTGCTACGGTATGCACAATATGCTCAACATTGTAACGGGTGCAAAGGGAGATCCTCAAGCCGTCCTTCTCCGAGGCATCGAAACTGCCGACGGACCCGGCAAGTTGACGAAAAAGCTCTCGGTCGAACGCCGTCATAACGGCGCGGACGTTGTATTCTCGGACGAGTTATGGATCGAGGATGACGGTTTCGTCCCCGAAAATATCAACACCTCTCCCCGTATCGGCATTGACTACGCCGATGAAAAGGATCGAATCTGCCCTTGGAGATTTTATATTTAAAATGCAAAAATGCCGACTCGTGCGAGTCGGCATTTTTATGTATAAGAAATTACTTTCTCTTTCTGCGGATAACGATGGGAGCGGCGAGAGCTGCAACTACGAGGAGTGCAGAGCCGGAGATAATCGAACCGCAACCTGACTTAGCAGGTGCTGCAGGAGGATTAGTTTCGGGAGCCTTGGTAGCTGCGGGAGCTTCGGTCTCAACTGCGGGAGCCTCGGTCTCGGGCTCAGCGGTGGTCTCGGGAGCCTTGGTGGTTTCGGGAGCCTTGGTCTCGGGAGCCTTAGTGGTTTCGGGGAGCAACGGTGGTCTCGGGGTAAACTACCTCGCCGAAGGAAAGTCCCTTAACAACGTAGCAATCGCTGACGGTTACAACGTGGTTTGCGTAGTAGGAGTAGAAGAAGATACCGAGAACGTCAGCGTTGAAATAAGGGATAGTTCCTTCAACGGACTGGTCGATAAGAATGAACTTGCCGGAGTTGTCCTTGATGTAGAGAGCAAGAGTGCTGTTGACACCGTTTACCTCAAGAGCGTACTCGTGAGTTACCATTCCGGTAACGGGGTCGTAGGTGGGAACGTCCATGCTCATCTGCTCATAGTAGACGTAATCGTGGCCGGAAAGGGAGCTACCCTTGTTCATAAGCTTCATTCTTTCGGGATATCCGTAAACACCGTAGATAGAGTCAACGTGAAGACCGATGGAGTGCTTTCCGTTACGGGTTGCGGTGAAATAGATGGTATAGCAAGTGGTCTCGTTGAGGGGAAGAGTCTCGATGAAGCCGCCCCAGTAAGAAGCGGTCTTGTCCTTGGTGGTCTGGATGGTAACGGTATTGGAGTTGGTGGGATCAACGTCGGCCTGGGGAGTTCCGGAGAGAAGACCGGGCTCGTAGATGCCTGCTGTTCCGTTGAAGTCGGGAACGAATACAACTGCGCCGTCGGGCTGGAGGTCTATCATGTTATCGGCTGCGCTGACAGAGGTCAGAGGAAGAATGGCCGAAACGATGAAGAGAAGCGAGATGATGATGGAAACAATCTTTTTCATGATTTTTCTCCTTTTTAATTTTTTGTCGCTTGACTTTATAATGATACCACTTTTGAACGAAATTGTCAATAGTTATTAACATTTTTTAGATAAATAAAATTTAAATTTGGGTAATAAATGGTAAAATGATAAATGCCGACTCTTGCGAGTCGGCATTTTATGATTTAGAAATTACTTTCTCTTTCTGCGGATAACGATGGGAGCTGCAAGAGCTGCAACTACAATGAGAGCAGAGCCGGAGATAACGGAACCGCATCCGGACTTCTTGGGCTCTTCGGGAGCCTTGGTCTCGGGAGCGTTGGTAACTGCGGGAGCTTCGGTAGCCGCGGGAGCCTCGGTCTCGGGCTCAGCGGTAGTTTCGGGAGCCTTGGTGGTTTCGGGAGCCTTGGTCTCGGGAGCTGCGGTAGTCTCGGGAGCCTCGGTGGTCTCGGGGTAAACTACCTCGCCGAAGGAAAGTCCCTTAACGACGTAGCAATCGCTTACGGTAACAACGTGACCTGCGTAGTAGGAGTAGAAGAAGAGACCGAGAACGTCAGCCATAAAGTATTCGATCTGACCTTCAATACCCTGGTCAACGAGAGCATACTGACCGTTGATGTCCTTGATGTAGATAGCGGTAGTGCAGTTAACGCCGTTTACCTCGAGAGCGTATTCCTGAACGATAGTGCCGGTGATGGGATCTGCATCAACGGGAGCATTACATACGTTTGCAAAGCTTACGTATTCGTGACCGGTGAGGGAGCTTCCCTTGTTCATAAGTCTGATCTTGTCGGGATAGCCGTATGCACCGTAAACGGAGTCTGCGTAAACGCCGATAGCGTGGTTGCCGGTACGGGTGACGGTGTAGTAAATGGTGTAGCAGGTGTTTTCATTGAGGGGAAGAGTCTCAATGAAGCCGCCCCAATAGGAAGCGGTCTTGTCCTTTGTGGTCTGAACGGTGATGGTGTTGGAGTTGGCGGGATCAACGTCAACCTGAGGAGAACCGGAAAGAAGACCGGGCTCGTAAACGCCAACTTCGCCGTTGAAGTCGGGAACGAATACGATAGATCCGTCGGGCTGGAGGTCGATGAGGCTGTCAGCCGCGCTGACTGCGGTCATAGGAAGTATAGCTGAAACGATGAAGGGAAGCGAGATGATGATGGAAATAATCTTTTTCATTATTTTTCTCCTTTTTGTGATTTGTCGCTTGACAAAATAATAATACCACTTTTGAACGAATTTGTCAATAGATATTAACTATTTTGATTGTGTAAAATTTAATAAAATAAATATAAAGGGAGCCGATATCGGCTCCCTTTAATATTAACCGTTATAGCCTGCCTCAAATGCCTTGAGGTTCATTTCCACAAACTTGGGGGCAACGCTTGTCTTGATCGCTTCGAGCCAAAGCTCTGCGTCAATGCCGAGGTGCTTTGCAAGTCTGCCCATAAGGACGATGTTGACCGCCTTCTGCGAGCCCGCTTCAAGTGCGGGGGTGAGTGCGTCGAAGGCATCGATATCAACGCCGCGCGAAGCGAGAGTGTCGAGAATCTCGGTGGGATATTCAGCCGCGCCCGAGGTTACGGGCATAGGCGAGATCTCCTGAGTGTTGGTAATGAGCTTGCCTCCCGTCTTAAGGCAATGCGCCCAACGAGCAGCCTCGAGCTTTTCGAAGGAAACGATGTAATCTGCCTCGCCGCTTTCAATAACGGGGGAGTAGACCTTTTCGCCGTATTTGACGTATGTGGTAACGCTACCTCCGCGCTGGCTCATTCCGTGAAGCTCGGAGACCTTGACGTCGTATCCGAGACCAATGAGGATCTTTCCGAGGAGCTTGCTGGCAAGAAGTGTACCCTGACCGCCGACTCCGACTATCATAATATTAGTGCTCTTCATATCAGTTGCCCTCCTTTATAGCATCAAATGCGCAAAGCTGCGCGCAAACTCCACAGCCGGTGCAAAGCGTCTGATCGATCACAGCCTTGCCGTCCTTGAAGGAGAGGGAAGGGCATCCAAGACCCATGCAACGGCGGCAGGAACGGCACTTGTCGCTCTCAACGTGCATTGCGGGCGGGATCTTTACCGATTTAAGAAGCACACAAGGACGGCGCGAGATGATTACCGAGGGCTCGTCAGCGGCAAGCTCTTCAGTAAGTGCGGTCTTGCATTCTTCAAGATTATAGGGATCGATAACGCGTACGCGGTTGATTCCGAGCGCGTGGCAAAGTGCCTCAAGGTCGATTTTAGCCGCAGGCTCGCCGCGGAGGTTGAATCCTGTGGTGGGATTCTGCTGATGACCCGTCATACCCGTGATCGAGTTGTCGAGAATAAGAACGGTGGAATTGGTTCCGTTGTAGGCGATGTTGCAAAGTCCCGTCATACCGGAATGCATAAAGGTCGAGTCGCCGATAACGGCAACCGTCTTCTTTTCCGCGCCGGGAGTGGACTTGACAAAGCCGTGGAGTCCCGAAACCGACGCACCCATACAAAGAACCGAATCAAGCGCATCAAGCGGCTTCTGTGCGCCGAGAGTGTAGCATCCGATATCGCCGAGAACGGTCAGCTTCATCTTGGAAATGATATAGAAGAGACCTCTGTGCGGGCATCCCGAGCACATTACGGGAGGACGCGCGGGAAGTGCCTCGGGAGTGCTTGCCTCGGGCAGAGCCTTGCCGAACGCCTTTGCTACCGTCTGCTGTGAATATTCTCCGACGGGGGAGAAGAGATTGCGTCCTTCAACGTCAAGGCCAAGTGACTTGCAATGCTTTTCGATAATGGCGTCGAGCTCTTCGACGACGACAACTCTCTTGACCGATGCGCAGAAATCCTTCAGGAGTTCATCGGGAAGAGGATTGTGCATACCGATCTTGAGAACCTTTGCCTCGTCCTCCGTGAAGGTCTCGCGGACGTACTGATAGCAGATGCCGGAGGTGATAATACCGAGCTCTTCGGACGTGCCGCTGATCTCGTTTATGCCCGATTCGTTGGCGTAGTCGGTGAGCTTGAGAGTTCTTTCCTCGACTACGGGATGCTTCAGCTTTGCGTAGCCGGGCATCATAACGTATTTTGCGGGTTTCTTTTCGTAAGGAACGGGAGTGGGAAGTATGCGCTCCTCCTCTGTAACAAGGCTCTGCGAATGTGCGGCTCTCGTGCAGATACGGAAGAGAACGGGGGTATCGAACTTTTCGGATACCTCGTAAGCGGTATGTACCATTCTGCGAGCCTCGTCGGAATCAGAGGGCTCAAACATAGGTATCTTTGAAGCAATGGCGTAGTTGCGCGAATCCTGTTCATTCTGCGAGGAATGCATGGCGGGGTCATCGGCAACGAAGATGATAAGTCCGCCGTTGATGCCGGTATAGGAAAGGGTGAAGAGAGGGTCTGCGGCAACGTTAAGACCAACGTGTTTCATGGCGCAAGCGGATCTGTGACCGGCAAGCGACGCGCCGAAGGCGACCTCGAGCGCTACCTTTTCGTTGGGCGCCCATTCGCAATCTATCTCCGCGTATTTAGCGGTAAATTCGGTGATCTCGGTTGAAGGAGTACCGGGGTAAGAGGAAACAAGCTCGCATCCCGCCTCGTAAAGACCGCGTGCGATAGCTTCGTTTCCGAGCATTAATCTTTTCATATTTCTGACCTTTCTGCACCATCTTTGGGGTGCACGGGGAATATACGATATATTATAGCACATATTTTAGAATAATGCAATTGATTTTGACAAAATTCGTGAATAAAAATTATTCTTTATATAACAATTTAGTTTCAAATTTATCATAAATTTTTCCTCGGGATTTGATATAATATATCATAGAGAAATTGACAGTTTGCCTTGATAAATCCTAACAAACCGTAAACTTTTGAAGGGGTACGAAATGCTTACTAAAATTATTGAAAGAGGACTTTTCGGAATAGTCTGTAATGCTCTGTCCGTGACTGCGGAGCATATCGGTTATTGGCTTTTGCTGCTTTTGGCGGTAGTGCTTTGTATAGCCTCGGGCTATTTTCTCGGAAGTATCAATTCCGCAATAATAATATCTACCAAAAAATTCGGCAGCGATATCAGAGGTCACGGCAGCGGCAACGCGGGTATGACGAATATGTTCCGCACCTTCGGCAAAAAGGGCGGCTTCCTCACTCTTTTCGGTGACGTTGCGAAAACGATCGTTCCTATCTTGCTCGGATATCTTTTCCTCGGATACGACGGTTCCTATCTCGCGGGACTTTTCGTAGTTCTCGGACATTGTTTCCCGATTTACTACAAGTTCAAGGGCGGCAAGGGCGTGCTTGCAATGTTCGCGATGATGCTTATGTGCGATATCCCCGTTTTCGGAATGATGATACTCGTCTTTGCGATTATACTTATCGGTACCCGCCTCGTTTCGATGGCGTCGGTAATGACGGCGTTTTTGCTCCCGATATTTATTGATATATGGTATACCTTGGTGTACGGTGACGGCGCATCCGCGGGTATCAGAATCCCCGTGACCTTCCTCGTTACCCTCACCGTCGTACTTATGCACATCCCCAACCTCAAGCGTATAATGAACAGGCAGGAGCCCCGCGTGAAAATGCCTTGGGAAAAGAAAAAAGGGGATAAAAAGTAATGGCACTTTCTGAAACGAGAAATCAGACCCTTGAGCTTTTACTTGCTGTCGCAAGCGCCGGAGTACTCCGCAAGGCGGTGTTCTCGAAGCCTGTGTCGGACGGCGAGATAAAGACAGAACTCTCTCCCGTAATGATCGGCGGAAAGACGATGCTTCGCAAGGTCTCCTATATGCGCGACGGCAAGGCGATCCAGAAGAACCACGCAGCCGACGAAAGCGAAGCGATGTCGGAGCTTATCGCATCCCACGGACAGATCAATATAATGACCACCCTCGGTGATGCCGAGCTCCGCACCTCAAAGTCGGGTAAGGAAAATCTCGCAGGAGCGGGAAAGATCCTGACCGCACTCAAGGCGGGCGGCGCAGACGGCAAAAAAGCCGAGATACAGCAAAACGACAGAAAAAAGAACCACATCCTCGAAGGCAACGAAAGCTTTCTCGTCGAGCTCGGTATTTCCGATCGCTCAGGAAGAATACACGATAAAAAACAGCACAAATTCCGTCAGATCTGCCGCTTCCTCGAATACGTTGAGGATATTTACAAGCACCTACCGCAGGAAGGAACGCTTCTGATCTACGATCTTTGCTGTGGCAAAAGCTACCTTTCGTTCGCTATCTATCACTATTTTACAGTAATCAAAAATCGCAAGGTCGAGATGACGGGCGTTGACCTCAAGGCGGACGTTATAGAATACTGCTCGGGTGTCGCGTCAAGACTCGGCTACCGCGATCTGAATTTTATCTGCGGCGATATCAACGAATTCGCCCCCGGCACCGAGCCGCACCTCGTCGTGTCGCTCCACGCCTGCGACGTCGCTACCGATATCGTTCTTCGCTACGCCGCATCGCACCGCGCGGGAGTCATTCTTTCGACCCCCTGCTGTCAGCGCGAGCTTTCGTCTAAGATAGATTGCGACGAGCTCGATTTCGTGGCAAAGTATCCGATACTGCGCCGCAAGCTTTGCGACGCGCTGACCGACTCGCTCCGCCTTTCCTACCTTTTAAGTAAAGGCTATAACGTAGAGGCTTGCGAGCTTGTCGATCCCGAAGATACGCCGAAGAATATCCTTCTCCGCGCCGTAAGGATCAAGAATTTCGATCTCGAAAGCGCCCGCGCGAAGAAGCTTCGCGAGGATTTTGAAAACACCGCCGCGTTCCTGCTCGGAGGCGCGGACAAATCGCTTACATTTCTTAAATAAACGCAACCATACCGATGCGGTCTCCACACATCGGCACGCACTACCTCGGAGGAATCAATGAAGATCCACACAGTCAGAAAGTATCTGGCACAGCTTACCAAAGAACCCGTTAAAAATCTTTCCGCACACTATAAGACCCTTACCGACGCAGTTTGCAAGAACCTCGGAATTCGCCCCGTGAATTCCATAACCCTTGCCGTGGTCGGTCAGGATTCCGAATATACCGCTTCGGCTGTCAGCGCGGCGCTTCGCCACGCGGGAAGCAGCAGCGCGACTATCAATTTCGACGTATCGGTCTCGCCCGAAACCGCTGTTACCGTCAATGGCGAGCAGCTTCCCTCAGAAGTTATCTCAAGGATAATTACTGCGATCCGAACCGTTGAGCGTTCGCTCTGCTCAAAGAATGCCGAGGAGTTCGCACAGCCCTGCGTCTACGAGGTATTTCTCCTCGGTGCGCTCTGTGCTTGCTCCGAGATGGGCGTGTCGCATATTATAATTCAGATCCCCCTCGGACGCATCCCCGCCCCCGTTGCCTCGATCGTACCTCAGCCCAAAATGATCCAAGCCAACGAGATCTTCCCCGAGGAAGCTGAGATAATCAGAATGATCGCCCGTAAGGGTGTCGAGGAGATCGTCAGCGCACCTCAGCAGAAGGACAGCAGACGCGCTCTTTACAACCTCTGCAACGAGCTTAACTGCTACCACGCAGTCGTTGCGCGCGGAGAGATTGAAACCGAAACTCCGAGTTTTAGAGGCATTCCGTTCACTTACCGTAATTTCAGCGCTATAGCGGGAACACAGCTTCAATCCACAGTTGCGCTTGCGGCGACCGCGCTCGTCACGATCCGCGATCTTGCAAAGCTTCGCATTAAGATCTCCGACGACGACGCTTACGTCGCTATCAACTGCCGCAAAATGCATGGCAGAGGCGAGATCGTTTCTATCAAGCCCTTCACCCTTTGCTGTACTGTCGAGCACGCCGACGTTCAGGCAATCGACCTTATGGTCAACGATTTGAGAAATATCGTTGAAGAGCGCGGAAGACGTATCAATATGATAATCGAATCCCATGCGGCGCGCGAAAGCATGATTGTCGACCGTATGAACGCAGAAGAGGAGCTTTCACAAAAGCTTGACCGCGTAGTGGTGGTCGGTGAGACTGAAGCCGCATTTGCAAATTGCGAATGTGCCGCAAATTTCTCCACCGCGATAAACGCATTCCCTTATCTCCGTGACGTCAAGCATAACGATGACGTCGTTATGATAGTCTGCGGCTCAATGAATTTCATTGAGAAGAATTACCGCGACCTCGAGGCGGTTGTAAGAGACGATTTTACATATTAATATAAAACAAGCACACCTCTGATTCATAAGAGGTGTGCTGCTTTTTTTCGCCAAACGCTTGACGCTTGCGGAAAACTGTGCTATAATAATCGAAAATCGGAGGTGTGAAATGAATATCAGAAGAGCCAATGCAAATGACAAAACGAGAATCGAAGAGCTGCTCTGCCAGGTGCTCGAGGTGCATCATAACGCGCGCCCGGATATCTTCAAAAGCGGCACAAAGAAATATACCTCGGAGGAGCTTGACGCAATAATCACCGATGATACTCGCCCGATATTCGTTGCCGCGGACGACGGAACTGTCTTGGGATATGCCTTCTGCATCTTCGTACAGCACTTCGAAGATAATATACTGACCGATATTAAAACGCTATATATCGACGATCTCTGCGTCGACGAGAATGCGCGCGGCAAGGGAATCGGCCGCGAGCTTTACAATTTCGCGGTAAATTACGCCAAAGAGAACGGATGCTATAATCTGACCCTTAACGTATGGGCTGATAACTTTTCCGCACTCGGATTTTACGAGGCGCTCGGACTTCATAAGCAAAAGATAGGAATGGAACTGATCCTTAAATAAAGAACAGCCGCGGTGATCGCGGCTGTTAATATTTTCCGTCTATGTGGATATCAAGATCTTCAATTAAAGTTTTCACGCGCTGGCGCCATGCAGGGGCGCGGAGAATACCGCGTGGATCAAAGCTTTGCGGACAAATGGCAATCGAAAGCCTATAAAGCGATTCACCGTTTTCGGTATACTCGTCAATCTCCTTCAGCTTTGCGCCGATAACGAGTCCGTCGTTTCCGAGAATGTCGGTGAGCGCGGAATATTCTGGTATATCGGAGGGCGCGTCGATCGTTCCGGGCAAAGCCCTTGCCGAAAAGATCAGGCAGGGCAGAGAATCCTTCACCGTGACCTTGAAATTAAATCCGCGGAGTGCGGAGACGCGTCTGAACATCAGCGCAACTATCGGCAGAGAAAGCGCGATCTGCTCGCAGTTGACGTTTTGGAGCGATGTGCCGTAGAGAGGGAAATAGTCGGCGACTACATCGTTGTGCACAACGTCGGTAAGGCAACCGCAAAATTCCGAGGCGATGTAAACGAGCTCTTCAAATCTCTCGAAAGCTGCCCTCGCCGAGATCGCGTATGGGTCAAGACCGTAAGCCTTGCGAAGATAATCTTCAATCGCGTCCACCGTCCGTGCCTCGGATTTGGCAATATGCGCGGTAATCTTGCGTGTGCCTTCGTATGTGCAGTAAAGCTCACTGCCGTCACGGTAAAGCGAAAATGCGCCGATCACCGATGAAGGATGGGGCGGAAGAGTCGCACAAACGGTAGATCCGTCGGAGTCGGGCGAACGGAATGCGAATGGTTTGCTTTGATTGTCATTGAAGAAGAAAAGCTCGTTGTCAAATTTCTTTATTCTGTTGATACGAACGCTTTCTTTATAAACGGGGAATAACATTGATGTTACATCTCCAAAGATTGATTTTCAATATTTTAACACAAAACGGAGCGCAGGTCAACCGATTTTTGAAAATTGCTTGACTTTTTCTTTTTTTAGCATTATAATAATTGCAATCAATCACGGAGGAACAGAAAATGATCAAACCTAAAATGTTAAAGAAGGGCGACACCATAGGTTTTATCGCCCCCTCATATAAACCCAAGCGCGACCCCATCGAGCGTTCTGCGGAGAATCTGCGCCGACTTGGATATAAGGTGAAATTCTCGAAGAACCTATTCTCGACGACAAACGATTACGCGGGAAGCATCGAGGAAAGAGCAGAGGATTTCAACGCTATGATAGCCGATCCCGAGGTCAAAATGGTTTTCTTCGGCGGCGGTGAGGTCGGAAACGAGATTCTTCCTTTTATAGATTATGAAAATATCAAGAAGAACCCCAAGATCCTTTGCAGCTACAGTGACAGCACCACAGTGCTCAACGCAGTAAACAAACAGACGGGGCTCGTGACGTTCTACGGATCGTCTCCGAGATTTTTTGAAAACGAACCGATTGAGTACACTCTGACTAATTTTGAAAAACGCCTCTGCTCGACAGATCTCGAATACGTTAAAAACAGCGAATGGCGCGTGCTCACACCCGGCAAAGCCGAGGGAATGCTCATCGGAGGTTATCTCATTAACTTTGCTACCTTGCTCGGACTTGAATGGTACGAAAGCCTCCCCGACGAGGACATAATCCTCTTTATCGAGGATCACGAAAAATTCTCAACGCCTGCGATGATCTCAAAATGGTTCACGATGCTCGAGCATAAGGGCGTGTTCAAGAGAGCAAAGGCGCTTATCTTCGGTCATTATTCTCTTGAAGAGAAGCCCGTCATTGACGATATTCTGACCCGCATAGGAAAGCGTTACAACATCCCCGTAATCCGCAACGAGGACTTCGGCCACGGCGCAAACGGAGCGATACTCCCCATTTCCGTCCGCGCAAAGCTTGACACCGAAGATATGAGCTTTGAGTTGCTCCAGAGCGGAGTAGAATAAAAGCAGAAAGAGAGAGTGCGAAACTCTCTCTTTTTACTTATACAGGTTCAGATGTATGCGGTATCTTTGAAATGCGCGGTGCGGCACCCGTCAAGTGTGAGATATCCTTATATTTCGGAATCTCGTCATCTTCAAATATGCCGTCTGGGATTTGTGCTGTCCAGCCTTTTTCGTCGAATTCAGGAAGATCGATCCCGAAGGAGTATAATACGATCGCGGCAAGGTCGCGGATATTCATTGCAGGGATTAAACCGCTTTTTACGTTTTGTCCCGCCGCAGCAAAGGTCACGTATTTTTCCGTGTCACTCCAACCGCCGTGACTTCCGCCGCCGTTTTCGTTATTCGCTCCGCCGTGATCGGCTATGACGATAAACAAGGTCTCGCTCATATCGAGCGTCTCGCTTGCGGCACTGTAAATATCACCTACAAGCTTGTCGGCGTTGGTTATGCTTTCAAAATGCTCGGGCGTTCCGTATCCCTTTCTGTGCCCGGTTCCGTCAACGCTGTCAAGCTGAACGAATAGAAAATCGGGGCGATTTTCTTTGATATAATTGCAAATTCTCGGTGTGAGCTCAAAATCCCTTGCGGTGTCGTGAGAGACACCGAGGTTGTTTTCGACAATGCCATAGGTTATGGGATTCCAATCGCAATAAGATCCGAGTACTGCATCGGGATAAATCTCGCGTATTCTTCTGAATACCGAGGGAAAGGCGGAGTCGACGGGATACGGGGTGCTTGAAACTATTCCGTTGTTCAGCTTGTGGATCTCAGGTCCGACACCTAACAGCATTGATCCCCAGCATTCCGCGCTGATAGTGGGATTTGATGCAAGGGCGTCGAAGGTCTTTGCCCCGTGTTCGAATATTTTATCAAAATTAGGGGTATCTGCATCTCTTATAAATGCGCCCGCGCCGTCTATGCCGACGACTATAACGTGTGAATATTTTCTCATATCAAAAAGCTCCTTGGTTTTATACCGATATTTTACCACGAATATCGCATCTTGTCAATAATAAAAAAATCGCCGCGCTCATTTATTGAGCACGGCGATCTAATTTTTAAGTGAAGATTATTCGGTTCTGAGCGCAGTAACGGGGTCCTTCTTCGCCGCACTTCTGGAGGGAATGAGACCCGAAATAAGAGTCAGACACATACTGATCACGACGAGGATCGCCGCAACAAAAACGGGAAGATGTGCGGTAAGGTTCGGAATGCCCGTCAGGAAGACGAGAATTGCATTGAGCGGGATGCAGAGCAGGTAGGTCACGCCGACACCGACGATACCCGATGCAAAGCCGATGATGACGGTCTCCGCGTTGAACATGCTCGAAACGTTCTTCTTTGACGCACCGATCGCGCGGAGGATACCGATCTCCTTGGTTCTTTCCTGAACAGAGATGAGCGTGATAACGCCGATCATGATCGAAGAAACTATGAGAGATACCGATACGAAGCCGATAAGAACGTAAGTGATCGCGTCGATGATGTCTGCGATAGAGGACATAAGGATTCCGAGATAATCGGTATAACCGATCTTTTCAAGCTCGTCAACGCCCTCGTTGTATTTTGCGATAGCCTCCTCGATGATATCCTTATCCGAGAAGGTGGATGCGTAAAGGCTGATGGTCGCGGGATCGTCAAGCTCAACGTAGCCGAGAGTCATAAGGTTGAATTCATAAGAGGTGGGGGCAAAGTCAATTGCTTCCTCATAGTAAATCGCCGCAAGCTCGTCGCTGTAAGTGGAAAGAGCCATATCAAGCGCACCTGCGCGCTGCTCCTCGGTCAATGCTGCAAGCTGAGCCTCAACGCCCTTGCGGTACTGCTCCTTGACCATTTCTGCGATGCCCTCGGAGAGAAGTCCGTCGAGATCCTCAACGGTCATTTCGTTAACGTACTCGGTAACGGTTTCTGCGTCCATTCCCATCTGCTCGGTGAGCGCGGTGATGAGATAATTGCGCTTCATATCCTCGCTCATCTGACCGAGGTATACGCCAACCTGACCGTCAAGCCAAGCCTTGTCGGGAATACCCATAACCGTAACGTAGGTCTCTGCCTTGCCCTTGGTGTCAAGCTCGGAGACGTATGTGCGGAAGATCTCTGCCTTTTCAGCATCGGTGAGGTTGCCCTCGCTGAGATCGAAGGGAAGACCTGTGAAAATGTCGTTTGCGCTGTTCTCAAGCTGCGCCTTGATAGCGGCGGAGGACTTGGACTTTTCTACGATATATTCGGTGAGCTCGCTTGTGTAAGCAATAGAACCCGAAAGCATACCCGAAACAGCGTCCTCGTTGGGCTTGATAATACCAACTACCTTGATGGGTGTGCCCTTGTCGTAAAGGTACTTCAGGCCGGCACTTGTATCGCGCATATCGGTGTAAAGACCGGTGCGCTCGTCAAGAGTGTAGCAATCAGCGGGGAAGATGGTGCGGAATTCCATATCAAAGATCTCCGCGTAGGTCCAGCGGTTGGTATTGACGGTGAGAGGAGCTTTGTTGATAGCCGCATCGACGATAATGTCGATCTCCTCCTCGGAGATAAGACCGAGGGCGTAGAGTGCCATATCCGTGATTTCGTTGTTAGAGTCCAGGACGAGAACTACTTCATTGTAAGCTTCGGGCCATTTACCCTCAACGATATCGTACTGCTTCTTGATAACGGGATTGATCATCTCGCCATCGCCCGGAAGCATCTCCTGCCAGAGGTTAGTGTAACCCATAGAGCTGCCCATCATCGAAGCCATGGAATTGTTCGAGGAGGAGCCGGAGTTTTTAAGCTCATCGCTATTCGAGAGCATCTTTCCGATGAACTTACCCATGATCTCGCCGATCTGAGTGTTAATGTCGGAGTGGATAATCGTTCCGTCTACGTTTTTGGTGTAAAGGAGGGGGGTGAGGTGATAACCGTAGTGAATGCCGCTGAGCGCATCGTGAAGTCCGAGCTCGGATTCTTCATCCGCATATTCTGCTTCAAGGAATGCCTTGAAGGACTTGAGGTCGTTTTCCTGCGCTTCAATGCTGTTAAGTACGTTTACAAAGTCATACATTACCGTTTTTGTGTAAACGGCATCCATCTCGTGGTCTTCCTTCGACTCTGCCATATCCATCATCGTCAGCATGATACTGCCGAGGTCGATGTGAGTGGATTCGAGGGTGATGGGGGAAGAGGAGAGGGTATCCTCCTGAACGGTGTTGATATAAGCTGTAAGACCGTTCGAAACCGCGTAAATGAGCGCGATACCGATTATACCGATGCTTCCCGCAAAGGAGGTGAGCAGAGTTCTGCCCTTCTTTGTGAAAAGATTGCGAAGCGAAAGTCCGAAGGAGGTGAAGAGCGACATCGAGGACTTGCCCATGTTTTTGTGCTTGGGTGCCTCAAGAGTGCTTTCGTCGATTTCAAATGGGTTGGTATCGCCGATTATCTTACCGTCACGGAGCTTGACGATTCTGTTCGCGTATTCGTCAGCAAGCTCGGGGTTATGGGTGACCATAACGACAAGTCTGTCCTTTGCGACTTCCTTGAGGAGCTCCATTACCTGAACGCTCGTTTCGCTGTCAAGCGCGCCGGTAGGCTCGTCTGCGAGAAGAATGTCGGGATCGTTGATCAGCGCGCGCGCGATCGCAACTCTCTGCATCTGTCCGCCCGACATCTGGTTCGGCTTCTTGTGAAGCTGATCGCCGAGACCTACTGCTTCGAGGGCCTTTTTAGCCTTTGCGCGTCTTGCCTTGCGTCCGATACCCGAAATGGTAAGCGCAAGCTCTACGTTTGCGAGGATCGACTGGTGGGGAATGAGATTGTAGCTCTGGAAAACGAAGCCGATCGTATGGTTACGGTAGGAATCCCAATCGCGATCCTTATATTTTTTAGTCGAAATACCGTTGATGATAAGGTCTCCGCTATCGTATCGGTCAAGACCGCCGATCATATTCAGCAGAGTGGTTTTTCCCGATCCCGAGGGACCGAGGATCGCGACGAATTCGTTGTCGCGAAGATTGAGAGAGACTCCGTCAAGAGCGACCTGCGTAAGCTCTCCCGTCTTGAAAGTTTTTTTCAAGCCTTTGATTTGAAGCATCGTTGCCTCCATTAAGTAATAATATGTTAATTATATTATATACCTAAAAAATAAACTGATTATCAACAATAAAACTAAAAAATTGAACTTAATGTATTTTTTTTATTAATGTTCGCAAAATTGTCATTTTTATATTGTATAATAATACAAACCGACAATACGGAGAATCTCGCATGGACAGATATAAAGACAAAATAATATCTATACTCGGTGACAGTATATCAACCTTTGCGGGCTATATACCCGAGGCTGACGGCGTAAATCTCGCCCACCGCCCCCGCTATCCGCAGGATAATCTGCTGACCGACGTAAACGATACCTGGTGGATGAAGCTTATCAACACGCTCGGCGCAAGACTCGGAGTGAACGACAGCTGGGCAGGCTCCACCGTCTCTAATTTCCGCGACCGCAACGAAAAGGATTTCGGACCCGATGCCGCTATGGCGTCGCTGACGAGGATACGCAATCTCGGTGCCCGCGGTACGCCCGACCTCATTCTTTTCTTCGGCGGAACGAACGACGCAGGAAAGATGATAGAAAAGTGCACTTTCGACCCATCGCACCGTATGGATATTTCCGATGATAAATGGAATTCCTTTGCCGACGCTTATGCCGAGGCGTTGCTTCGATTGAAGCATTTTTACCCCGAAGCCGAGATCGTCGCCGTGTCGCCGTCGATCAGCGGCGGATATTACGATAACGCGCGGCTTTCGGAATTCGCGGATCTTGCGCTTGAGATCTGTTCTTATTATAAAGTAAAGTGCGTAGATATACGCAACTCGGGCTTGACTTTCTCAATGCTTCCTGATACCCTTCATCCCAATGCCGAGGGGATGAGGCATATTTACGAATCGGTACTTAAAATATTGAAAGAGGAAAATCAATGAAACTGATAATTTCAGACGTCAAGGATCTTGCTTTGCGCGTGATAGGTGAGCACAAGATCATCAAACCCACCGAAAAGAAAGAAAAGCATTGCATCGGATGCTTCGGATGCTGGATAAAAACTCCCGGCGAGTGCGTCATAAAGGACGGCATTGACCGCACGGGATGCGATATGGGCAAGTGCGAGGAGCTGATCATGATCAGCGAATGCCTTTACGGAGGCTTCAGCGCGTTTGTCAAGAAGGTACAGGACAGAGCGATCTCGTACGTACGCGGCGATTTCGATATCGTAAATGGCGAAATGCGCCACAAAAGACGGTATAATAACAGAATCAAGATCACGGCGTATTTTTATGGCGACGGCATCACCGAGGAAGAGAAGCGCACTGCTGAAAACATCGTCCGAGCAAATGCGAAAAATTTCTACGCGACCGTCGAGAAGGTGATCTTCCTGAAAAGCTACAAGGAACTCGCGGAGGTGTCGCTGTGATGAAGATAGCGCTCATTAACGGAAGCCCCAAGCATAAAAAAAGCGCAAGCGGTTTCCTTTCGTCACTTGTAAAAAAACTTGCCGAACAAAAGTGCGAATGCGTTGAGATAAAGATGAACAAGCCCGAGCCGACGTCGGACAGTGTCGCCAAGCTTTGCGAGTGCGATGCTTGGATCGTATTCTATCCTCTCT
The DNA here is from genome assembly GCA_045636385.1 of Eubacteriales bacterium. Classification (GTDB taxonomy): domain Bacteria; phylum Bacillota; class Clostridia; order Oscillospirales; family CAG-272; genus CAG-390. Next base: position 813 of record JAZTXK010000060.1, on the reverse strand, counting down.
ATGTCGACGGCGTTCCGAGCCATCTTGTTTCTTGTCTGAAATTCCTCGAGGACCGCAAGGAATCGTTTGATAAAAAGCGTATCTATGCTGTATCGAACTGCGGCTTCCACGACGGACAGCAATGCGAATGGTCGATCGAGGTCATCGCGCATTGGTCACGCCATATGGGATTTGACTTTGCCGGAGGCGTAGGTCTTGGAGGCGGCGGAGCCGTTCCCGAGGTGGAGGGCATGCCTATCAGCGGAATTATTACCTCGACCTATACCAAGGCTCTCAAAAGATTGGTCAATGAAGTGACGGAGCAAAAAGCTTTTGAGAACTATTACGCAAGCATTAATCTTCCCCGCTTCGTTTTCAAACTTGCCGCAGAACGCGGATGGGGAAGAAGTCTCGTCAAAAACGGCAAAAAGCGCAGCGATATAGGAAATATTCCTCAATAATCAAACGATAGCTTTCGACCGCGCAAAAAACTTTCAAAAATCCGAAAAAAGTTGAAAAAAGGTATTGACAAAAGGACTTGAAAGTGCTATAATATTAGCGTTGTCGAAAGCAACACGCGAGAGTGGCGGAACTGGCAGACGCGCACGTTTGAGGGGCGTGTGGTTCACACCGTACGGGTTCAAGTCCCGTTTCTCGCACCAAGGCAAGCCGTAAGGCTTGCCTTTTACTTTTTCTATCGGAGGCTGAAATGCGTAAAATTTTTCCCTTTAGTTTTTTCGGTAACGGTTTTAAATCCGTCATTTTAAGCTCGGCTATATACACTCTCTTTATCGTAGTTGCGGCAGTAATCGTGCTTGTTACAAAGTTTTTTTC
>JAZTXK010000059.1:0-3757 GCA_045636385.1 Eubacteriales bacterium | reverse complement strand
GATGCAGGCGAGGGCTTCGGCGCGCAGGGCTTCGACCCGCCCGGCAAGTGCGCCTTCCGGAACGGTTCGTCCCATGCGCATGTACCGCGCAATCTCCGCCAGCTCGACCGTCAACCTTCAGCCTTCCAGAATGTTGCGCAGATTTCCCATGATCCGTTCGGCCACCTCCGGCCGGTTCATCGTGTAGATGTGGACCGCATTGATGCCGTTTGCGAAAAGGTCGATGATCTGGTCGGTCGCGTAGGCGATGCCCGCCTGCTTCATTGCCGCGGGAGTGGTGCCGAATTTATCGACGAGCGACTTGAAGCGCTGGGGCATAAACGAGCCCGAGAGCTTGATCGCGCGCTCGACCTGATTGCCGTTCGTTATCGGCATAATTCCGGGGATGATCGGGACGGTGATGCCCGCCTCGCGGATCTTATAAAGGAAATTATAGAGCAGGTTGTTGTCGAAGAACATCTGCGTGGTCAAAAATTCGCATCCCGCGTCGACTTTTTCCTTGAGATAGAGTATATCTTCCTTTTGACAGGCGCTTTCGGGATGTATCTCGGGGTAGCAAGCGCCTCCGATGCAGAAATCCGCACCCGATTCGCGCAGCTCACGAACAAGCTCGACCGCGTGCTTATAGTCCCAATGCGAGCGGTCCGCGTTTTCAAGTCCCGCGGGGATATCACCGCGAAGTGCCATTACGTTAGAAATTCCCGCCGCCTTCATATCCTCGATCCGCTCGCGCACGGTTTCGCGCGTCGAGGAAACGCAGGTAAGGTGCGCCAGAGTCGGCACACCGTAATTTGCCTTGATGTTCTTCGCGATATCGAGGGTATATTTGCTCGTTCCCCCGCCCGCGCCGTAGGTGACGCTCATAAAAGAGGGACGGAGCTTCGCGATCTCTTCGGTCGCGTGCTTGACGCTGTCAAAAGCGGTATCCGTTTTGGGAGGAAAGACCTCGAAGGAGAGGGAAAGCTTGTCGTCTTTGAAAAGTTCGGTGAGTTTCATTTTTTTGTCCCCGATTTTTGAAAATATATAATAATTATAGCACAATAATTGTATTAAATCAATAGGAAAAGGAAAAACGGCGGTGATCACCGCCGTTAAAATTATAATATTATCGACCCGCCTGATTTCATTTTTTCGCGGAAAGCGGCAAAGTCAATATTTTGCAGAGATTTGCCCGAGGTCAGAGCCTCGTAGCAGGCAACTCCCGCCGCCTCGCCTGTTTGGTTGAGCGAGATCATAACGCGGAGCGCGCCGTGGGCATCCTTATCGGAGTCTATGCAACGTCCGCAGACCATAAGATTAGGGATGCTTTCGGGGAGAATGGAACGGAATGGAATCTGCCAATAGGTCGGATAATCGCCGTCCTCGCGCCAGCGGACCTCCTCGATCTCGCCCGACGGGGTACTGTGACGCTCCCAACCGTCGAGGTAGCGGAAGGTCGTCGGCATTTGTGGGATGTGGACGTCAACGGGATATGCACAGTATCCAATCGCGTCATCAAACGAGCGTCCGGAGCAGATATCCTCGCCCGTGATCTGATATGAGCATTTGAGCTGTCGCGTTTCGCGAATACCGATCATCGGCGAGAGCGCGACGAGGGAAAGATCGTTGCCGCAAGGATCGCTCTCGCGGAGAATATTCATCATCTCTCGCACCTGACGTCTGCCCTCGATCTCGGCGCGGGTGAGAATATCGGCATCCGAGCAGTTGCCGACGAATTGCGCCTTGCACCAGTTTGACACGTTTTTCGTGCCCGGAACGTTGATCTCCCAACCCGCTCTGCCGCCGATGCGGATGCGGTTTTCGTCGCTTCGGAGGATATCGTTAGGCTTCGTCAGCTTTTCCCATCCCGCAACACGCGCACCCGTGGTCGCGGGCTGAAAATCGCCGTGGTAATAGACTTCCATTCCCATATCCGCGCCGAGGAACCCATCCGCAGTTGCGTCGATGAAGTATTTTGCGCGGATGGCAAAGCGTCCCGAGCGGTTTTCGATTATGACAGCTTTCAACTCGCCGTCCTCTACGTACGGCGCGGAATAGCGTGTGTGCAGATAGGGTGTCACGCCCGCCTCGAGAAGCATACGGTCGAGCTCGATCTTCATCTCCTCGGTGTTGAAAACGTAGGTGCTGTAATGCGGCGCGCGCCATTTATTTTCTTTCGGCGGGCGGATGCGCATACCGTTCGGAACGGCTTTGAGCCTTTCGATCATTTCCTCGGTCAAACCCGAAATGATCTGCTTTTTATAGGTTATGTCGGTCAGCGAATGCCAGATGCAAACGTAGCTGTTCGTCGCAGTACCGCCGAACGCGCCCGCCTGCTCGACTATGGCGACCTTCGCGCCGAGCCGCGCCGCGCGTACAGCGGCAAACACGCCCGTACAGCTTCCGCCGAGAACGACGACGTCAACGTCGTTTATTATCTTTATATCCCTTGCGGGTTCTTTGATCGTATTCATTGATTTCCCTCTATCGTTATGTGAATATTTCCTGTTGATGTTCTGATCTTGCAGGTACCGCCCGAGGTCGTGTGCGGCACCTTGATACTGCCGGAGCTTGATTCGGCGATGAAGATCTTTTCTGTCAGCAGAGTGCCTTCGACTCTGCCTGTGTCGGTTTCGATATCAATGCCATCTGCATCCGAGAGGTTGAGCTTTACGTCGCCGGTCGAGGTTTCGATCTCAAATGCGTCCGCGAGAGTGCTCGTCAGGGTTACGTCACCCGTGCCGCGCTTGATGTTTATATCATTTTCGACGTACACGTTTTTGAGCAAAATATAGCCGGTTGAGCCCTTTGATGTGATACTGTCCGCCTCGACGGAGTGGAGCTCGATTCCTCCTGTACTGCATTCGAGGGTGATCTTGCCGGTTGCTTTGATATTATCGAGCAAGATCTCACCCGTCGAAACGCTGACGTCGAGTGTGGCAAGCTCTTGATCCGAAACTGTAATATCTCCAGTGGAGGCGGCAAGGGCGAGCTCCCCTTCGATCTTGGCAAGGAATTTTATATCTCCCGTGGAGGTAGCGACCGACGAGCCCGTGAACGCCAATTCCTCGGAAACGGTAACGTCACCCGTGTCGGTAGCCGCAGTCAGGGAAGTGTAGTGGCTTTCGGAGAGATAGAGAGTCATACTTGCCTCGCCGCTGAAGATTCCGATGTGATCAAACCACTTGCGGTTATCAACGATCTTGATAACGAGCGCGTCCGAATCGATCTCGTATTCGAGCTTTTGCGCTTTGCTCTCGTCGCAGACGATCCTGCATTCGCCGTTATCGGATGGGAGAATGATAAGATCGTGCTCTTGCATAGCTATAATTACGTGATCGAAATTACCATCGACTGTGTATGTGGAGCTTTCAAAGCTTTCGGTTGAAAAGCCGTCGAGGCTGAAATCCGTCATAATAAACGCCGCGCCCGCCGCCCCAAGTCCCGTAATGAGCAGAAGAATGGCAACTATAACGGCAACAGTGCTTTTTTTCATCAGTTTTTCTCCTTTCCGATAAAGAGTGATTTAATTAGTTGATTGTAACCTACACGAATTGTAATAAAATCTGTTTTTTCGGCGGCTTTGCCGACTGAAAAAACACCTCTTAGGCGAGCTGTGCGAGCCCGCGCGCCGAGGGGAGCCGTCAAAATCCTTGATTTTGGCGGCGGCGATAAGCGCGCGTACCCCGCCGCGCGGGTCTTCAATTGTAAAACGGAGTTTTACAATTGGCTAAATAAAGAGCGATTTGATAAATACTCGAGTCAGCCAAAGAATACC
>JAZTXK010000058.1:0-20663 GCA_045636385.1 Eubacteriales bacterium | reverse complement strand
AGGCTCCGCCTTAAGAATCTGCCACCTTTTGAAAAAGGTGGACGAAAACTTTCACGCTTTTATTGAAATCGCAAATTTCCGAGCGCAGCGAGGAAATTCACCTTAACTTTGCCGAAGGCAAAACTTCACTCGGCGCAGCCGTACATCACTTGCGAAGCAAACATCACTTCGCCGCAGGCGAAACATCACTCATAAAAAATCCGGAAGCTCACGCTTCCTGATTTTTTATGACAATTACTGTTCAATCTCTTCCATAATGAAAGCTTCGAGTATATCGCCGAGCTTGAGGTCGTTGAACTTCTCAAGTCCGACACCGCACTCGTAGCCCTGCGCAACTTCGCTGACGTCGTCCTTGAAGCGGCGGAGAGAGGAGATCTTATCCTCGTACACAACGATACCGTCACGTACTACGCGGATCTGCGACTTACGGGTGATCTTACCGTCCTGAACGTAAGAGCCTGCAATGAAGCCGACGTTCGGAACGTGGATGACCTGACGAACCTCGACGTGGCCGAGGAGCTTCTCGCGGAACTACGGAGCAAGCATACCCTTCATAGCCGCGGTGATCTCGTTGATGCAATCGTAGATGATACGGTAGGTGCGGATATCAACGCCCTGACGCTCTGCGGAATCGAGAGCGGTACGGTCGGGACGGGTGTTGAAGCCGACGATGATTGCGTTCGATGCCGCCGCGAACATAACGTCGCCCTCGGTGATACCGCCCGCTGCCGCGTGGATAACGCGAACTCTGACTTCCTCGTTGGTGATCTTCTCAAGCGACTGCTTTACTGCCTCCGCAGAGCCCGCAACGTCTGCCTTGACGATGACGCCCAGCTCCTTGATGCCTTCCTGGATCTGCGCGAAGAGGTCGTTGAGGTTGGTTCTCGCATTTGCCTTGAACTCCTCCTCCTTCGCCTGAGCCTTTCTCTGCTCCGCAAGCTCTCTTGCCATTCTCTCGTCAACAACTGCGTTGACCTCGTCACCTGCCTGGGGAACGTCCGCAAGACCTGTGATCTCAACGGGCATCGAGGGAGGAGCGACCTTTACGGTTCTGCCGGTGTGGTCGGTCATTGCACGAACACGTCCGACGGATGTGCCCGCGATGACGATATCGCCTGCGCGCAAAGTACCGTTCTGGATGAGGATGGTTGCAACGGGTCCGCGTCCGCGGTCGAGCTTCGACTCGATGACGATACCCTTTGCACGGCGGTTGGGGTTAGCCTTGTATTCCTGCATTTCGGCGATGAGAAGGATCGACTCAAGAAGATCGTCGATACCCTCGCGCTTGAGAGCCGAAACGGGTACGCACATTACGTCGCCGCCCCATTCCTCGGGAGTGAGCTCGTACTGGGTAAGTGCGGTCTTGGTGTTATCGGGATTTGCAGTGGGGTTATCCATCTTGTTGATAGCAACGATGATCTGAACGCCTGCTGCCTTTGCGTGGTTGATAGCCTCAACGGTCTGGGGCATGATGCCGTCGTCCGCAGCTAGAACGAGGATCGCGATATCCGTTGCCTGCGCACCGCGGGCACGCATTGGGGTGAACGCCTCGTGACCGGGGGTATCAAGGAAGGTGATCTCCTTGCCGTTGATCTTAACGCGGTATGCACCGATGTGCTGGGTAATACCGCCCGCCTCGCCTGCGGTTACGCGGGTGTTACGGATAGCGTCGAGAAGCGAGGTCTTACCGTGGTCAACGTGACCCATTACGCAAACGACGGGAGCACGCTCAACGAGGTTTTCGGGAGAATCCTCCTCTTCCTCAAAGAGTCTGTCCTCGATGCTGACTACAACTTCCTTTGTGATCTCGGCACCGAGCTCATCCGCGATGAGGAATGCGGTGTCGAAGTCGATGGTCTGGTTGAGAGTTACCATCATTCCCATAAGCATAAGTCTCTTGATAACCTCGCCTGCGGGAGCCTTGATTCTCGATGCGAATTCGCCTACGGTGATCTCATCGGGGATCTCTGCCTTGACGGGAACCTTCTTTGCGGGTGCCTGAACAACGGGAGGCATATTGCCCTTCTTGCCGTTCTTACCGCCCTTGTTGTTATTATTATTGTTGTTGTTATTATTTCTATCGTTCTTGCCGTTCTGACGGTTATCCTTGCGGTTATCGTTCTTGCCGCCCTGATTCTGGTTCTTCTGACCCTGACGGTTGTTCGCGCCTTCCTTTTCGGCATTCTGAGCCGCGGGAGACTTCTTTACCTTCTGGCTTCCGCCGCGCTCCTCGCGAATGTTCTCGGGAACGATATTATCGAGAGTATCGTCGTACTTGGAAAGATCGACCGCACCGCTGCCGCGGGTATCGACAACGCGAGTTGCCGCCTTGGGGCTTACGGTAACGACCTCGCGCTCGCCCTCGGGACGCGCGGAGGAACGCATATCGATAGAGGTTCTGCCCGACTTCTTCTCCTGGGGCTTCTCCTGCTTCTTTTCCTGCTTTTCCTGCTTGGATTTCTCGTTTGCCGCACTCATACGCGACTCAAAACGCTCGCCCGCACTGCGCGCGACGTTCTGCTTTTCCGCAGACTTCCCCTCGGGCTTCCCCTCGGGCTTCCCCTCAGGCTTCTGCTCGGGCTTCTTTTCCTCTGCTTTCACCTCGGGCTTTTCTGCAGGCTTTTTCTGCACGTTTGCAGGCTTCGCCTCCGGCTTTTCGGCAGGCTTTACCGCCTTTGCCTTTACTTCGGGCTTCGTCTCTGCGGCTTTTTTCCGCAAAGAGGGTATGCCTGTCACGCCGTCGATATAGTCCTCGATACCCGAGATCTGATTCGATCTGGTAAGATATTCCCAGATCACGTCAAGCTCGAAGCTATCGAGAGCCTTTTGTGTTTTGGCGTCAAGTCCCGCCGCTGCCATAACATCGGTAAGATCCTTTGTCTTGAGCGCGAGGTCCTTTGCCAACTGATTCACTTTATACTGAGAGCCGACTGCCATATTATCTGTCTTCCTCCTTAACGGACACGAAATTCTGAGTTTTGTTAATTTTCTGCGGAAGCCTCTTCCGCCTTTTTCTCAACCGCCAACGCCATAGACTCGTCGTTTATCGCCATTGCCGCAACGAGGGATTTTCCCGTTGCCGCGCCTATTTCGGCTGAGGTGAGACCTGTTTTGATTATCTTTACTTTATAAAATCCTGCACGGTCGAAAAGTCTTTTCTCGGTCGCCGCGGAATTATCCGACGCGGTGATGACGAGCTTTACCTTACCCGCCTTGAGTGCCTCGCAGACGTTTACCGTTCCGCAGACCGCGCGACGGGCGCGGATGCAAAGGCCGAGCATTCCGAGAAGCTTTTCCTTCGGGGTATTTCCCATCACTTTTCCTCCGCGAGTGCCGCCTCAAGCTGATCCCACACCTCTTCGGGAATGCTGACACCGAGATTCGACTCGGCGCGGCGATTCTTGCGAAGCTTTTTAAGGCACGCGGGATTCTTGCAGATATAAGCACCTCTGCCCGACTTCTTGCCCGTGGTGTCGAGAGTTATCTCGCCCTCGGGGGTGCGAAGGATGCGGATAAGCTCTATCTTCGGCTTATGCTCGTTGCATCCGAGGCACTGGCGCATCGGTATCTTTTTCTGCGGCAGGGGGGTGTTTTGCTTCTTTGCCATATTTTATATTTGAAATTATTCGGGCTTGATATCGATCTTGCAGCCGGTAAGTCTTGCGGCAAGACGTGCGTTCTGACCCTCGCGGCCGATAGCAAGGGAAAGCTGATCTGCCTTAACTACTACGTGCGCGGTCTTTTCGCCGAGCATGGTTACGGAATCAACGGTTGCGGGTGCAAGTGCAGCGGCGATATACTCTGCGGGATCCTCGCTGTACTTGATGATATCGACCTTCTCACCGCCAAGCTCGCCGAGGATGGTGTTGATACGCATACCCTTCGCGCCGACACAGGAGCCTACGGGATCAACGCTCTCGTCGTTCGAGTGGACCGCGATCTTGGTTCTCGAGCCTGCCTCGCGAGCGATGCCCTTGATAGAAACGGTGCCGTCCTGAATCTCGGGAACCTCAAGCTCGAACATACGGCGAACGAGTCCGGGATGTGCTCTCGAAATGGTAACGAGAGGTCCGCGTGCCTCGCGGTTTACCTCGGAGATGTAGATCTTGATCTTCTGGCCGATCTCGAAAACCTCGCCGGGGATCTGCTCGGTCTGACGGAGACGCGCATTGCCGGTTCCGGTGAAGATGATAACGTCGCCGCTCTCATCGTCGATCTTGGATACGGTCGCGGTAATGATCTCCTCGCGCTTAGCCTCGTAAGCGTCCTGAGCGATCTTTCTCTCCGCCTCGCGGATAGCCTGAATGATTACAGAACGAGCCGCGCCTGCCGAGAGACGGCGGAAATTCTTGGGCTTAAGCTCGAACTCGAGTACCTTACCAACCGCGCTTCTCTTATTGCGGAGCTTTGCGTCCTCAAGAGAGATCTCGATCTCGGGATTCTCTACCTCTGCAACGATGGTCTTCTGCTGAAAGACGCGTACGTCCTTCTTATTTTCATCAATGCTGATACGAACGTTGGTGTTGTTGCCGTATTCCTTCTTATAAGCCGCAACGAGTGCTGCCTCGATCTTCTCGATCATATACGCCTTGGGTATGCCTCGCTTCTGTTCAAGCTCGTCAAGAGCAGCGAAAAATTCCGAATTCATTTTTCTTTAAGTCCTTTCCAAATATGTGTATGGGAAAATTTATTTACTGAATTATAAGCTGTCAAAATCAAACAGCGTTTTCATCTTCGAGATCGCGTCGAAGGGGATGGACACGGTGTTCTCTCCGACCTTTATAAGAACGGGACGCTCGGGATCGGTCTCTCCGCCCTCAAATCCGAGGAGGATTCCGTTATGCTTGCGGCTTCCCTCGAGCGGTGCGAAAAGTCTTACCTCAACCTCCTCGCCCTCGCAGGCGGTAACGTGCCAGGGGAGAGTGATGTCGCGCTCGATTCCGGGGGAGGACACCTGAAGATAATAGGAGGTGTCGATGGGATCGGTCTCGTCGAGAATCGGATCAACTGCGCGGTTTACGCGCTCACAGTCTTCAATGCCGATGCCGCCCTCGCGGTCGGTGTCGATGGTGATGCGGAGTATTCTGTCCGCGCCTTCCTTGACAAATTCAAGATCCCAGATCTCACATCCGCACTCGCGCACGGTATTCTCGATCAGGGGGTAAACTCTCGCGGCAACTCCCGTAAGTTCTTTCTTCATTTCTTCTTTTTCTCTTTTTTCTTTTGTTTTTTCAGATTTTTAAGATTCTTCTTTTCCCGCTTGACCCATTTGAGGGTTGCCTTCGCCGCGCGCTCTTCTTTTTTAAGAGTTTTCTTGAAGTTCTTCAGCTCTTTCTTGAGACGCTTTTTGTTCTCGATATGCTCCGCGATGAGCTCGGGAAGCGTTACGAGCGGGCGCAGGGGCTTCTGCGGTTTCTGCGGCGGCTGTACCGGATGCGGAGCGGGAGGCTCGATCGGGGACAGCGGCTTTTGCGGTTTTTGTGCTTTTTGAGGTTTCAAAACAACACCTCCGACAAAAATATCCATTCGAGAAAATGAGAGTGGACTTGGCGCCCACTCTCAGTCTCTCTAATACGTACATACATATTATATCACAAGAATCCGAAAAATGCAATAGGTTTATGAAAAAAATCCCTTTATTTTCAAAGTTTTTATATCTTTTTCTTTATTTCTTATACTTTCACTCAAAATTCATCCCATATTCAATATTTTACTATTTACAAATATAAAAAAATATGATACAATATTATAATGTAATATTATATAATTGGAGTAATATCGCTTATGGAAAACATCAAAAGCGAAAACAGAATATTCGGCAGCTACAAGCCGAGGACGGCGCTCGTGCTGATCTTTTCGGTCGCCATCCTCATCTGCACACTGACGCCTCTCTTTTTTGAGGTGCCGGTCTTCTGCGGGATTGCCCTTTTCGTTGCCGCCGCGCTCATCTTTATGACCGCGCGCGACATCCTTCCCGTTTGCGGAATCCTTCTGCCCGCGCTTCTTGAGCTGATGGCTACGGGAAGCCTTTCCCTTCCCGCACTCTACGTCGGCGCGATCTTCGCAGTTGCGGCGACTGCTTACCTCACCCTTGTCGGCAGATGGTATTTCGCGCTCTGCGCGGCTGTCGTTGCCTACGCCTGCGGCGCATATCTGCTCGGTCCGGTTGCGGCACTCATAACGCTCGTTTGCGTTCTTTTCGGATTTCTCTTCGCGCTCATGCTCCCGCGCTACGGCATAGGCGCGACCTCCGGAATTTCAGCCGCGCTTCTCTCTGCCGGCGGCGTTGCGATATTCATCGCACTCGGCGGTGATCTCGCCTCGGTCGGCGACAGCGTCCGCACCTACATTACCGACCTCTATCTGAGCATCAATGATCTCAACGGACAGATCTTCATCATCGAGGAAAGCGTTGCGGAAATGATCGCGGCTTACCTTGTAAATATCCTGCCCGCGATGCTCTTCACGGTGATCTCCGCGATCTGCTATCTCGCGGCTTCGCTGACGGTTTCGTTCCTCAACTCCTCGGGACTCGGCGAGGAGATCCCCGACGAAATGCGCACCCTCTCCCTCTCGCCCGTCAACGGATTCGTATTCCTTGCCTGCTTCTTCCTCTCGGCGGCATTCTCGCTCGAGGGCGGAGAGTTCGAGATGTGGGCGGCAGTTTGCGACAACGTAGTCGTTGCTCTCGCGCTTCCCTTTACTCTGCTCGGCATACAGACCGCGCACTCGTTCCTTATAAATAAGCTTTTCGTAAACCTTCCCGCACGCCGAAAGGTCGCGGGCGTGACGATCGCGATAATATTCTTTATCGCATCCTCGCTCGCCTTCGCCTTCTTCATGTCGCTCGGCACGGCAAAATCGCTGATGCCCTTCTACTCCGCACTCGCAAAAAAGATCAAGTCCAAAATAAACAGATAAAGGAGCACCCATCCGATGTCTTCAAACAAAAATTACGATATCAGCTCGTTTGATCTGACGCTGATGAGCGCAGGGACAGGACTCGTCCTCCTTGTATTCGCCATCATCGCAGCGGCGCTGACCGAGATACCCGTAATACTGATCGCACTCGTTTTCATCCTCGTTTTCCTCGTCTTCGAGGCTTTGATCTGTTATTTCGCTTACCTCGCCCATAAAAAGCTCAAGACCGAGGAGACCGCAAAATCGCTTGAGCACCTTATCAGCGAGGTCGTTCGCGAGGTGGATTTCCCCTCCGTTGTGACCACCGCCGAGGGAAAGATCCTCTGGGCGAACAAGAAAATGCTCGAGCTCTGCGGCGCCTCAAACCAAATGGCTATTTCGGGAAAGAACTTTTCCGTGATTTCGGGTGTGCCGATGAGCGAGATCATCACCGCGACCGGCAGAAAGATCGTTACGGTTTCGGATAAAAAGTTCTACACCTACGCCTACCTTATGGAGGCTCACGACCGCGATTATTGGATGACCACCCTTGAGGATCGCTCCGAGATCGAAGCTCTTGAGGAAAAGGTCGACTCGGAAAGCCCCGTTTTCGCATACATCACCGTCGATAACCTTGAGGAACTAACGCAGTACGTCAAGGGATCATACAGAGAAGCTGCGGCGCAGGTCGAGGAGATCATCACCGATTGGGCGCTCTCCGTCGGCGGTCTTCTCCGCGAATACGACCGCGAAAAATACCTGGCGGTATTCCCCAAAAACCGACTCCCCGGCTGTATTGAAAGCCACTTTGATATTCTCGACCGCGTCCGCGACGTTCATTTCGGCGACGGAGGCATGTCGGTCACGATCTCCATGGGCGTCAGCAACGCGGGCACAGACCTCGAGGAGCGAAACAGAAATGCTCTCTCGGCGCTTGAAACCGCGCTTCAGAGAGGCGGCGACCAGGCGGCTGTCCGCACCGACAGCGGAATCGAATTCTTCGGCGGCAAGACCAAGATCAAGCAAAAGCGAACCAAGATACGCTCGCGCGTTATCACGGATAAGCTCATCGAGCATATCACGTCAGCCGGAAACGTGCTGATAATGGGTCACCGCACCCCCGACTTTGACTCGATCGGCTCGGCGGTCGGAATCGCGCGCCTTGCGCTGAGCTATAATCCTAACGTCAAGATCGTTATGGATAAGCAAAATTCCAACTACGAGCGTTCGACGGCGAAGCTTCTTGAGGCTCATCCCGAATACGAGGATATTTTCATCGGCACGGCGCGCGGACTCGACCTCATCCGCTCGGATACGCTTCTCATCCTCTCGGACGTAAACAATCTGAACATCGTTGAGGCACCCGAGATCGTGTCGGGCGTTTACAACATGATCATCATCGACCATCACCGCAAGATCGCGGAGTTTGACAGAGAACCTCTTATCGCTTACATCGAGCCCTCGGCGTCCTCGGCGAGCGAGCTCGTCAGCGAGATCATCGAGATCGCCGCAATGGGCGAGGCTGCCGGCAACGCCAAGCTCTCGCGCCACGAGGCAAATCTCCTTCTCTCGGGCATTATGCTCGACACAAAGAATTTCACGCGAACCACGTCGGAGCGCACCTTCTCCGCGGCACTTTATCTGCGCGGTATGGGCGCGGATCCCGAATTCGCGCGAACCTTCTTCTTTGCCGACCTTGACAGCTTTATGACCGAAGCAAAGCTCGGCAGCGAGGTTCGTCTCTACCGCGAACGTATCGCAATAACCGTACATGAGGGCGACGGAAGCTCGGACGACCGAATCGCCGCATCGAAGACCGCAGACACGCTTCTGACCGTACAAAATATCGACGCATCCTTCGTGCTTATCCGCACCGACGATTCGATAGTCATCTCGGCGCGTTCAAACGGCAAGATAAACGTACAGCTCATTATTGAAAAGCTCGGCGGCGGAGGACACTACGATTCCGCAGGCGCACAGATCAAGAACTCAACCTCTCGCGAGGTGATCGAGAATCTCAAGGAAGCTATCGACACCTACCTCGACAGCGAGGACAACTGATTGAATAATATCACAAGGAGAATATAAACCAATGAAAGTAATTCTTACACAGGACGTAAAGGCACAGGGCAAAAAGGGCGACATCATCGAGGTTTCGGACGGCTACGCCCGCAACTTCCTCCTCGCGCGCAAGCTCGCCATCATCGCAGATGCAAAAGCATTAAACGAGGCAAAGAACAAAGAAGCCTCCAGACTTCATAAGATCGAGACCGAGCGCGCGGCGGCACAGGAGATCGCAGCGAAGCTCACAGAGGTTCTCGTAAAGATCCCCGTTGCCTGCGGAGCTGACGAAAAGCTCTACGGCTCTATCACCGCAAAGGATATCGCCGAGGCACTCAAGGCACAGCACGGCATCGATATTGACCGCCGCAAGATGAACCTGGATCATCCCATTCGCTCTTACGGCAACTATACCGTTGAGGCAAAGCTCTACACCGATGTCGTAGCGAAGATCAACGTTCTCGTTTGCAAAAAGTAATAAAAACCTCAAAGGGACTTTCAAATGAATCAGGACATTATTAAAAAGCTTCCCTTTTCGATGCTTGCGGAGCAGGCTCTTCTCGGCTCGATACTGATCGACCCGCCCGCGCTTTCGCAGATCTCGGATACCGTTCGCCCCGAGGATTTCCACCTTTCGGAGCACCGCCAGATCTACGCGGCAATGAAGCAGCTCTCGCTTCTCAACCACGATATCGACCACGTCACTCTTCTCGACGTGCTCGAAAAGGATAACGTATACCGCCGCGACGAGGCTGAGATCTACCTCAAAACTCTCGCTGATGCGGTTCCGAACGCGCTCAACATCAAGGACTACGCGCGCATAGTTATCGAAAAGAGCCTTATGCGCCGTCTTATCGAGACCTGCGGAAATATCAGCGAACGCGCTTATTCCGAGCAGGAAAACGTCGGAGAGCTTATCGAATACGCCGCCGCGCAGATGTCCGAGATCGCTATGGGCAGAGATACGCGCGGATTCGTAACGATGACCGCAATGCTCGAGCAGATCTTCCGTAATCTCTCGATCCTCTACGACGACCCCAACGCCTTCGACGGTATCCAGACCGGCTACGGCGACCTTGACACCACCCTCGCGGGCATCGGTCAGAGTGACCTTGTGCTCGTCGGTGCGCGTCCCGGTATGGGCAAGACCTCCTTCTGTCTTAATATCGCGCTCAACTACGCGAGAAGAACCAAGGAAAAGGTCGCCATCTTCTCTCTCGAAATGTCCGCTGAACAGCTCGTTCAGCGTATGCTCTCCTCCTACGCTATGGTAGACAGCTACAATATGCGTACCGGCCGCCTTTCGCGCGAGGACTGGCAGAAGCTTGCGAACTCGGTCGTTGACCTGGCGGGAGTAAACGTCCTCATCGACGATACCGCAAACATCACCGCCTCGGGTATGAAGGCAAAGCTCCGCCGCGAGGGCAAGATCGGTCTTGTCGTTATCGACTACCTCCAGCTTATGCAGGGCGATAAGCACACCGACAACCGTGTAAACGAGGTTGCGGATATCTCGCGTAACCTCAAGCTTATGGCTAAGGAGCTTCACGTTCCGATCATCTGCTGCTCTCAGCTCTCTCGAGGAACCGAGGGACGTACCTCGAAGCGCCCGATGCTCTCCGACCTTCGTGAATCGGGCTCGATCGAGCAGGACGCGGATACCGTTATCTTCATCTACCGCGACGAATACTATCAGGAAACCGACAAGAAGAAGGCGGACGTTACGCAAACGCCCGTCGCAGAGATCATCGTAGCCAAGAACCGCCACGGCTCGACGGGTACGGTATATCTCAACTGGATCGGACGCTACACCACCTTCTATTCGATCGAAAAGCGCGACGACGGCGGGGCTCCCGGAGGAGGCGCACCGCTTCCCGCAGAGCCGCCTGCCGGTATGTAAAATATGAAAACTCCCACCCTCTCACTCGACAGAGGCAAAAAATATCTCCTCGGGCTTTCAGGCGGCGCAGATTCGGTCTGTCTGTTTCATCTTTTGCGTGACGGCGGATACGATTTTGCCGCGGCGCATATAAACCACGGCATCCGAGGCGAAGAAGCCGACCGCGACGAGCAGTTTTGCCGCGAGCTTTGCGAAAAGCATTCGGTAGAATTCCATCTTCTCCGCGCCGACGTACCGAGACTTTCAAAGGAAAGAGGCGAAAGCCTCGAGGAAGCCGCGCGGCGCGTGCGCTACGACTTTTTCGAAAAGGTAATGCGCGGGGGCTCGATCGAGGTTCTGCTCACGGCTCATAACGCCGACGACAACGCCGAAACTCTCATCCTCTCGCTGACTCGCGGATGCACGCCGTCGGGTGCTTGCGGGATCGCGCCTTCGCGCCCTCTCGCATTCGGCGAGGTGCAAAGACCTCTGCTTATATATTCAAAGGAAGAAATTATCAAATTCTGCCGCGAAAACTCCTTTGATTTCGTGACGGATTCCACAAATTCTGACGTATCCTACCCCCGCAACCGCGTGAGAAAAAACATCCTCCCCGAGCTTCGCGCGATCAATCCCGAATTTCTTTCGGCGTTTGCTCGCTTCACCGAAGCCGCGCGGCTCGATGCGGAATATCTTGACGCGGAGGCAGAGCGGTACGCGGACGCGCTCGTCTGCGACACTCTCGAAAATCTCCCCCGCCCCATCGCATCGCGTGCGGTCGCGCTCGGCGTATACCGCGCGGGCGCATCTCCCGAGGCGTTTCATATTGCGAGTATTTTGGAGATCGCGAAAAAAAGACACGGCGCAGTAACGCTCCCCGGCTCGGTCATAGCCGAATGCTCGGGCAACCGTATCGTTTTCCGCAAGGATTCGAGAGAAAAGAACACCGCGGTCTATCCCGTTTGGGAGGAGATTGCGCTGTGCGAGGGCGAAAATCCTTTTCCTCACGGGAAGTTGATCTTTGCTAACGGCAAATTGACAAAGATTTCCGCACAAGTTTACAATTTATCAACATCGGCTCTCATTAATGCTGATACAATAAAAGGACAGCTTTACGCGCGGCCGCGCCGCGAGGGTGATCGCATCCTTCAGGGCGGTATGCACAGAAGCGTTAAAAAGCTGATCTCGGAGAAAGCCTCGCATATCGGGCTTTCGGAAAGACGCTCCCTCCCCGTCGTATGTGCGGGCGACGAGATCGTCTGGGTGCCCTTCGTCGGAG
This sequence comes from Eubacteriales bacterium, assembly GCA_045636385.1. Classification (GTDB taxonomy): domain Bacteria; phylum Bacillota; class Clostridia; order Oscillospirales; family CAG-272; genus CAG-390. The sequence goes on along the minus strand of JAZTXK010000058.1, from coordinate 8,544 downwards.
TTGCCGACGGATGGGCGGACTTTACTGACTAAAAATTGGAGGCTTAAATGAAGCTTACACTTGAAGACGTAAAAAGAATAACGGCAGGTGCGCTCGAGATCACCGAAAACGACGGCATCTTCACCTTCTGCCGCTTTGAGAAGGAAGCAAGAGAATATTACGAAAACTGCGGCAACGCAGGCTTTCGCCTCAAATCGAGAGCAAGCTCGAGCATCCGCCTCGACTTTATGACAGATTCCGATAGGTTTGACACCGACTTTACGGTGGACTACGGATCAAGCCGCACCTATTATTATTTCGACGTTTGCATCGACGGCATAATCCGCAAGCACCTCGGCGAGGAGGTGGCGTGGATCAAGCGGGGTCACATCTCGCTCAAGGTCTCCGACTACATCCCGCGCGACGGCAAGGAGCACCGCATCACGCTCTGGCTCCCCAACCTCGCGGCGGCAAAATTATCAAACGTTGAGCTCGACGACGGCGCAACGCTTACGCCCATCAATTACAAAATGAAGCTTCTCTGCCTCGGCGATTCGATCACTCAGGGCTACGATGCCACATTCGCATCGAAATCCTACGTCAACCGCGTCGCAAGCCATTTTGATGCCTACACCGTCAATCAGGCAATCGGCGGCGAGAGATTCGTTCCCGACATTCTCCTTGAGGACACCGCGTACCGCCCCGACGTCGTGACCGTTGCATACGGCACGAACGACTGGTCTGGCACTCCGAAGGCGGTATTCCACCCCAAGTGCGAGGCTTTCTTTGAAAAGGCGGGCCGCATTTACTCCGACGCCAAGAAATTCGCGATCCTTCCCCTCTGGCGCGCCGATGCAAAATCGGGCAAGCAGAAATACGAGGGCAGCCTTGACGAGGCTTGCGAGTTCATCAAAGAGGTCGCGGAAAAGAACGGCTTCATCGTCATCGACGGCAGACCCTTTATGCCGCAGTGTCCCGAATTCTTCTGGGACGGCAGACTCCACCCGAACGATCTCGGCTTTGCCGAATACGCCGCGGGCGTGATTGCGGAAATCGAAAAAAGCCACTTGTAAAACTGCGTTTTACAAGTGATACGCGCGCCCATCGCCGCTTGCCAAAATTAAAATTTTGGCAGCTCCCCTCCGCGCGCGGACTCGCAAAGGCTCGTCTGAAAGGTGTTTTTTCGTCGGCAAAGCCACCGAAAAAACAAATTTTAATAAATATTACTAACAATAAAAAGCACATATTATATTAAGGAGAAAAAATGAAGAACGACATTGCTTACACCCTCGTCTCCGAGGCTGAAATAGACACCACAGTATCACGCATCGCCGCAGAGATCGACCGCGATTATTCCGACCGCTCAAAGGGTCTCCTCCTTCTCTGTATTCTCAAGGGAAGCGTCGTCTTTATGGGCGATCTTATGAAAAAGATCGAACGCCCCGTTGAGATCGACTTTATGAAGGTTTCCTCCTACGGTAGCGGAACCGCATCCTCGGGTAAGATTAATATTATGCTCGACCTCCACCGCTCCGATCTCGCCAACCTCGACATTCTCGTTATCGAGGATATCATCGACAGCGGACGTACACTCTCTTATCTCGTTGAATACCTCAAGCTCGCTGGCGCAAGAAGCGTAAAAACCTGCACCATGCTCGACAAGCCCGACCGCCGCGTCGTTGAATTCGAGCCCGACTATGTCGGTAAGATCATTCCCGATGAATTCGTCGTCGGTTACGGTCTTGATTACGATGAAAAATACCGCACTCTGCCCTTCATCGGAGTGCTTAAAGAAGAAGTATACTCACACTAATACGAAAGGCTACACACCCCTATGAAAACACGCTCAGGCAATTTCCGCACAATACTGATCTATATCCTGGTCGTTGGCGTTCTCATCTTCATGCTCTCCTCCCTCTTCACGGGAACGGGCGAGAAGGCCAAGCAGTACAGCGATATAGTCGCGCACTTCCAAAACGAAGAGGTCAAAGAGTTCTTCGTTGACAACGAGGGAATGATCCAACTGAAGCTTCAGGACGACAAGACCGTCACCTATCAGCTTGCATCCATCTCCTTCTTCCGCGAGGACCTCGGTGATCTGATCGCAGAGCAGCACGCGGCAGGTATCATCACCTCCTACGAATACGAGCCCGCCACCGTTTGGCCCTGGTGGGTATCGATCCTCCCCTACGTTGCACTTCTCATCCTCTTTGCCTTTCTCTGGATCTTTATGATGGGTCAGGTCGGCGGAAAGAACGGCAAGCCCGGCAATTTCGCCAAGGCTCGCGTAAAAACTCCCGCAGATGCCAAGCAGAAGATCCTTTTCAAGGATGTTGCAGGCGCGGACGAGGAAAAGGAAGAGCTCAAGGAGATCGTTGAATTCCTCAAGAATCCCGAAAAATTCGCCCGTCTCGGCGCAAAGATTCCCCACGGCGTACTGCTGATGGGCCCTCCCGGTACGGGTAAGACCCTGCTTGCGAAGGCTGTCGCGGGCGAGGCTGACGTTCCCTTCTTCTCGATCTCGGGCTCCGATTTCGTTGAAATGTACGTCGGTGTCGGCGCATCCCGTGTACGCGACCTCTTTGAGACCGCGCGTAAAGCTCCCGCATCCATCATCTTCATCGACGAGATCGACGCAGTCGGACGTCACAGAGGCGCAGGTCTCGGCGGCGGGCACGACGAGCGCGAGCAGACTCTCAACCAGCTTCTCGTTGAAATGGACGGCTTCGGCGCGCACGAGGGCATCATCGTCATCGCGGCAACCAACCGCCCTGACATTCTCGACCCCGCACTTCTCCGTCCCGGCCGTTTCGACAGACAGATCACGGTCAACTACCCCGATATCAAGGGACGAGAGGAGATCCTCAACGTCCACGCGCGCGGCAAGAGATTCGAGCCCGAGGTTGATTTCGCAACCGTAGCAAAGACCACCGCAGGCTTCACCGGCGCAGACCTTCAGAACCTTCTCAACGAGGCGGCTCTCCTTGCAGTCCGCCGCGGTAAGGATCTTATCGGTATGGAGGACATCGAGGACTCCTTCACCAAGGTCATCGCAGGACCTCAGAAGAAGTCGATGCGCCTCAGCGAAAAGGAAAAGCGCAACACCGCTTACCACGAGGCAGGCCACGCGATCCTCTCCTTCCTCCTTCCCACACAGGATCCTGTTCACCAGATCTCGATCATCCCCGCGGGCAGAGCCCTCGGTTATACTCTCAATATCCCCACCGAGGATAAGCACAGCGTCTACAAGCAGGAGCTCAAGGAGGATATCTGCGTTCTCCTCGGCGGCCGCGCCGCAGAGGTGCTGACCTTCGGCGACTACTCGGGCGGAGCGTCGAACGACATCGAGCGCGCAACCAACACCGCGCGCAAGATGGTAACTCAGCTCGGTATGTCGGATGAGCTCGGACCGATCCGTTACGGTCAGGGCGGAGGCGACGTATTCCTCGGCAGAGATTTCTCGTCGAAGCAGGATTACTCGGGCGCAACCGCCGCAAAGATCGACGCCGAGATCCAGAAGATCGTCACCGAGGCTTACGAGCTGGCAAAGAAGCTTCTCTCCGAAAATAAGGATAAGCTCGACTTTATCGCCGAGTATCTCGTAAACCACGAGGTAATGGACGGCGAGCAGTTCAAGTGCGCTATGGAGGCCGACGAGCCCTCCGTTGAAGCTCTTGAGGAAATCGCCGCTGAAAAGAAGCGCAAGAGCGAGGAAGCCAACGCCCGCCGCCGCGAGGAGGCAGAGCGCGAGGCAGCCGAAAAGCGCAGACTTGAAGAAGAAGCAAGACTCAAGGCTGAAGAAGAAGCAAATTCCGACGGGAACACCGACGGAGAAGTTAAACACTAAATAAAGCGATCCGAGCCGCGATATCGCGGCTCGGACTTTTATTTTGCTAATCTCGCGCGGCGAGATATTTCCCCAATCCTATTGCATTTTCTCCGATTTTATGATAAAATTATCTCAACACCCAAAGGAGGTCATACTATGGCACAGTTATTTATGAGATATCCCGGCGGCGTCGCGAAGGCGCTGACTTTCAGCTACGACGACGGCGTCGATCAGGACATTAAGTTTATCGAAATTCTTGACAAAAACGGTCTCAAGGGTACCTTCAACCTCAATTCGGGCAGATTCGCTCCCGAGGGCAAGGTTTACGCGCCCGGTCAGATCCATCGCCCGATGTGCGAGCGACAGGTCCGTGAGCTTTATTCGAAGGGCGGTCACGAGGTCGCCGTTCACGCAATGACTCATCCCCATCTCGAGCATATGCCCGCAGAGCGCATCGCTTACGAGATCGTCAAGGATCGCGAAAACCTCGAGGCACTCTTCGGCAAGATCATCCGCGGTATGGCTTACCCCTACGGAACCCACAATGATACCGTGGTAGAGGTTCTCAAGGCTTGCGGCATTCTCTACGCGCGCACCACCGCCGTCACCGGCAGCTTCAATATTCCGCGCGACTGGCTCCGCCTGCCCGCAACCTGCAAGCACACCGATCCGAAGCTTATGGAATACGCCCGTAAGTTTGCCGATATGAAGGTCAACAAGGACCCCGCGAGACTCTTCTACGTCTGGGGACACACCTACGAATTCGAGGGCGACGACAACTGGAACGTCATCGAGGAATTTGCCGAGTTTATGGGCGGACGCGAGGACATCTGGTACGCGACCAACATCGAGATCTTCGAATACATCAAGGACTTCGAAAGCCTCGTCTACTCGGTCGACGGCTCGCTCGTCATGAACCCCACCGCACGCACGCTCTGGTATTTTTACAATAACGAGATCTCTTCGATCGCCCCCGGCGAGACCAAGAGGGTATAATTATGAAGCTGTTATTCAAGCAGAGAGCCTTCTCGTGGCTTGACAGCTACGACGTTTACGACGAATCGGGCAACACGATCTATACCGTCAAGGGTCAGATCTCCTGGGGCAAGTGCCTCAAAATCTTTGACCGCAACGACTGCGAGGTCGCGACGGTACAGCAAAAGATCTTCTCCTGGTTTCCGACCTACGAGGTCTACATCGGCGATGATTACGCAGGCTGCGTTCGCAAGGAATTTTCCTTCTTCCATCCGCGTTTCACCATAGACTACAAGGGCTGGGACGTCGAGGGCAACTATTTTGAGTGGGACTATTCGATCTACGACGGAAGCGGCGACCGCAAGGCGGTGATCACCAAGGAGCTCTTCAACTGGACCGACACCTACTCGATCGACGTCCGCGACGAATCCGACGCCCTCGCCGCACTCGCGCTCGTTATAGCGATAGATGCGGAGAAGGAGCAGAGGGATTAGGAAAAGTTGCCGGTTGCCGGTTTTTAGTTGCTGGTTAAAGGTAAGTTTTCTCGGCAAAGCCGAGAAAACTATCAGATTTATAATTTTATTCGGTGTTGATAAAATATCGTTAAGTTAATTAATATTACAACCAAATAGAAAACTCGGATATCGCAAAATCGTGATATCCGAGTTTTTATTATATTGAGCTTTTCGCCGCGGCGAAAAGCTTCCTTCAACCAGCAACCAGCAACCAGCAACTAGAATCAGGCAACTATTTTCTGATCGCATTAACGGTAAAAACCGCGCACGCAATTACCGCGCAAACTCCGATAAACCCGTACGCCGTGGCAAGCAGGTAATATCCGAGGAAAACCGCGCCGCCGTTATCTCCGATAAGGACGGGGGAGTCCGCGGCGCAACGCAGGTTTCCGACGGTGTAATATGCCGCGAATACAGCGAGGGCAAGCGAGATCAAGGCAAGGACGGCGCAGATGACGCGCGCCTTTTTTGTTTTGGCAAAAATTATATTCCTCATTTTCTCTTTATCGCAAAACGGTAGTATTCGATCTCGTCGCCGAAGCCCGTGCTTGGCGTGCTGACGTCGAAATCGATCGCCATGGCAAGCTCGTGCGAGCCTCCCTGCGCGAGGATTGCTTTGTAAACCATCGCGGGCGTGGTGAAATAACCGCATCGAAGCTGTCGCGTCTCGGGGATCGCGGTATTGAAAGCCGCAACCGCGCGGACGGCGCAGTTTTCAAGCGGGGTGTAGAGATCGTGCGTCAAAAGATAGTCCTCAAGCCGCGCGATGCCGTCGGCGTCGATCTCGCGAGTGAGCGCAACGCGCCCGCGGTATCTGCCGAAGGAGTCGATATAGTTCGATTCAAGCCCGAACCATATACCCGAATGCGCGCTGACCGCCCACCAACCGAAGGTCAGATTTTCATTCGGCATCAGCTGTCTGCCGCAAAAATCGAGAACCTCCCCCGACGTATTTTCGATCACGAGGAAGGTATGACCGTACGAGGGCACGCCGTGGCTCGCCTCGCTTTCCCCCGTGTCCGATATTATCGTGAGATTTGCGGTAGCGGCGCGCGCACCGTCCGAGCTCGCATTTCTCCTTTTCGAGAGCAGCGAGCTGTCGGTCGCGTCGGCGTTCAGACTCAGGAGAAAACACAAACAGCAGGCGAAAAGCGCGGCTAATTTGAATTTTTCCCAAATATATTTCATTTTCAAGTATAATCGTCGCCCTCAAAGCGGCGCATATCGATCTTGTAGGGCGTGGGGATTCGCGCGATTTCCGCGGCGCGGCGAGCCTGATGATCCATTCGGTCGTTTCCGAAATCCTTGATCTTCTGCTTCTTTTCACCGCCGCCCGGCTTCTTGTTCGGGTTCTTCGCCTCGGGGCACTTGTCCGCCGCCATGTGCGCGTCGAGCAGAGCCTTGAGGTATTCAACGCGCTCGCCGCCCTCGTCGTACTTGTTTACGTGCTCGGGGCATTCGTCGAAATAGGCGTATTTATCGTGAAGTCGGCTGTAGATCAGCTTGTCTCGCTCTGCGGCGACCATATAGCAAGCCTTCTCGCCGCACTCGTACTGCGAATAGACCTCCGAGTGCTTGCCCGAGAGGATATCAATGCCGTCGAACTCGGCGGGATCGTAGTCAACTCCGAAGATCGAGAGCAGGGTGGGTGCGACGTCAACGAGCGAAACGGGATCGGTGCGCTCGCCGCCCTCCATTCCGGGAACGCGGAGGATGAAGGGGATGCGGTTCGCGGAGGAAAGCATCGTGCGCTTGCCCGCGTGGCGGTAGTCGCCGAGGGTCTCGCCGTGGTCGGCGATGAAGAGGATGACGGTGTCGTCGTACATTCCCTTCGCCTTGAGCGCGTCGGTGATGCGGCTGATCTGGTAATCCATAAAGGAAACGCAGGCGTAATAGTAATTCTTCGCGCGGCGGATGTCGTAATCGGTCATACACAGCACGTTATCAAGGTCGAATGCGGGGGGGAGAAGGAACTTCAGATCGGGAGTTTCCTCGGGCACGAAGGGTGCCTCGGGAAGATCGCGGAAGAGCTTGTTCCAGGGCGCGGGCGGGCAGAAGGGCGGATGCGGATGGATGAAGGAGGACATCAGGAACATCGGCTTTTCGGGGTCGCAGTTTTCAATGAACTCGACCGAGCGGTCGCCGATCCACTGTGTCGGATGCGCCTCTGCGGGGAGCTGGCTGACCTGAGGAACGTAGTACATATCGCTGCGCTGACCGTTGTAGTCAAAAACGTTCTTATAGGGCGAATTTTCGATGAATTTGGTATAATCATCCTCGGGATTTGACATTTCCTCCTGAGTGTGGCGGCAGCCGAAGCCCATAGAGCCGAATCTGTCCCAAACGTGATGCATCTTTCCGACGCAGCAGGAGTCAAAGCCCGCCTTCGTGAGCATCGAATAGAAGCCCTCGCCGGTATAGCAGGTCTTCGGATTGTTATTGGCGTTGCCCGTGCGGTTAACGTACTGTCCCGCAAGGAGCGAAAGACGCGCGGGAACGCAGACGGGCGAGGGAGTGACCGCGCGGTTGAAGATCGCGGCACCCTCGGCGATCGCATCGATCGCGGGAGTCTGCGCATAGGTATTGCCGTAAGCACCGAGAGCATCGGCGCGGCACTGGTCGGTCATAATGATGAGTATATGCTTGGGTTTCATTTCGGCCTCCGTGGGATTATATTTATACATTTTAATTATATCACGATTGGGCCGCGTTGTCAATATTTGCGGATGGCAAAATGCAGAGTGCAGAGTGCAGAATGCAGAGTTAAGGAGAATTTCCTCGCTTTGCTCGGAAATTTTCAATCAAACAAAAGACAACAGCAGCGTGAAGTTTTGGTCAAGCTTTTTCAAAAGCTTGCGAATTCTTAAGGCAGAGCCTTAAGTCGCGCTCCGCAGAGCGCGAAACCTCCGATGTTCTTCAAACTGTCGACGCCCCGTCGACAGTTTGGAAGGAGTAAAACCTCCCCTTGCGGGAGGTTTTCGCTCCTTCATCTTTTAACAATTCTGCCGATTATCGAAACTGCGATAATGACTATGCCTGCGATATATGTAGGCCAGAAAATGTATGAATACATAACGAGCCAATCAAACATCGTCCAGCTCTCAATCGAAATTTTGTATATGCCGAAAGCAAACGGCAGTACGAAAGGAATAATGCCGATTATTAAGATAATGTTCCAAATGAGTGATTTTTTCATGCGTCTTTCTCCTTTGGTATAAATGTTCAGCGGACCGGCAAATGCTTCTT
>JAZTXK010000057.1:0-9355 GCA_045636385.1 Eubacteriales bacterium | reverse complement strand
GCTTCGGTACTAACGACCTTACTCAGGTGTCCTACGGCTTCTCTCGTGACGACGCTGGTAAGTTCCTTGGCGCTTACTACGATGCAAAGATCTTCGAGAACGATCCCTTCGCAAGACTTGACACCACCGGTGTTGGTAAGCTTATGAAGATGGCTATCGACCTCGGCAGACCCGCAAACAGCCACCTCCACGTTGGTATCTGCGGTGAGCACGGTGCTGACCCCACATCCGTTGAGTTCTGCCACAAGATCGGCCTTGACTACGTATCCTGCTCTCCCTTCAGAGTACCGATCGCACGTCTTGCAGCAGCTCAGGCAGCTATCAAGGGCTAAGAAATATAATAAAAAAGACCGCTTCAGCGGTCTTTTTTATTAGTGCAGAATGCAGAGTGCAGAGTGCAGAGTTAAGGTGAATTTCCTCGCGTTGCTCGGAAATTTCCGATTTTAATAAAAGCGGGAAAGTTTTCGTCCACCTTTTTCAAAAGGTGGCAGAGCTCGAGACGGAGTCTCGATTTAATGCGAAGGCTTCAGCCTTCGCTTCTGCGCTTCAAAATGGCGGCGCCCCGCCGACATTTTGGACAGAGTCAATACTTCCCGAAGGTAGGTAAGTGCATCTCTGCTGGTTTCCCGAAGGGAAAGGGAGGCGTGAGCCGACAAGACGGAGATGCAACTTGTCGAAGACAAGTATTTGCGCTCTGTCCCCCGCGCCCGAAGGACGCAATTTATATGTTGCATTTTAGCGAAAAATATGCTATAATAAGTGCAACTCATCAAAGGAGTAAAGACAATGATCAAAAACGTAGTTCTCGACATCGGAAACGTGCTTGTTTCCTTTTATCCCGATATTTACATCTCGCAGTTTATCACCAAGAAGGGCGAGATCGACTATTATCATCATATCTGCTTCAAAAGTGCGGAGTGGAAGTGCGGCGATCTCGGCACGAAGACGCGCGGGGCGATTATTGACGCTATCTGCGAAAAATACCCAGAGGATGCAGAAAACGTCCGTATGATAATGAAGGACTGCGATGATATGCTTCGCGTATCGAAGAAGAACACCGAAGTCGTTAAAAAGCTGAAGGCGGCGGGCGTTGGGGTATATTACCTATCGAATACCAATGACCACGCGTTTGAGTTTATGACGTCCACGTACGAGGTCTTTTCCTATATGGACGGCGGAATTGCGTCGTATCTTGACGGAGTTATCAAGCCGAGCACGGATATATTCGAGCTGTTTCTCTCGCGCTACGGAAAGCGCGCGGAGGAATGTGTGTTCGTTGACGATATGCCGACAAACGTCGACGGCGCAAAGGCTGTGGGACTCCATGGTATTGTCTTGAAGAATATTGAAGATCTTGAGGAAGAGCTTTCCGGATATCCCGAGCTTGCTGAAATACTTAAAAAATAAGATAACAAAAGCGAACCCCGCCGGCGGCGGGGTTCGCTTTTGTTCAAACCGCCTGCGGGGCGCAGTCGGTTTGAAGCGCAGGGGAGAGTTCCGACCTCTGCGGAGGTCGGCAAGGGCTACGCGCCCTTGACGGCGCCACCTTTTGAAAAAGGTGGACGAAAACTTTAAGCTGTTTTAGTTGGTGCTCTCGATTTGTTGGAGGACGAGGCTTTCGCCGGCGTACTGTTTACGGAGGGCGGGTTTTTCGATCTTACCGGTGGGGTTACGCGGTACTTTTGCAAACACGACCTTACGCGGGCGTTTGTAGCGGGGAAGCTCGAGGCAGAAGCTTGCAACTTCTTCTTCGGTCATTTCCTCGCCGTCCTTAAGCTCGATGACGGCAAGTGTGATTTCGCCGAGTCGCTTTTCGGGGATACCGATAACGGCAACGTCCTTGATCTTCGCGTTCGAGCGGAGGAAGTCCTCGATCTGGACGGGGTAGATGTTCTCGCCGCCCGAGATGATGACGTCCTTCTTTCTGTCAACAAGCCAGATGAAGCCGTCCTCGTCCTCGCGCGCCATATCACCCGTGTAGAGCCAGCCGTCCTCGCCGAGGATCTCGTCGGTCGCTGTGGGATCTTTATAGTAACACTTCATAACGCCGGGACCCTTGACGGCAAGCTCGCCGACCTCGCCCGCAAGCACGGTGCGGCGGCGTTCGTCAACGATTCTGGTCTCCCAGCCGTAGCCCGCCTTACCGATCGCGCCGACTTTGTGGATGTTCTCAACGCCGAGGTGTACGCATCCGGGGCCGATCGACTCGGAAAGTCCGTAGTTGGTGTCGTATTTATGGTGCGGGAATTTTTCCTTCCAACGCTTGATAAGGCTCGGGGGGACGGGCTGTGCGCCGATGTGCATCAGACGCCACTGATCGAGCTGATATTCGTCAATATTGATCTCGCCGCGGTCGATCGAGTCGAGAATGTCCTGCGCCCACGGAACGAGCAGCCAAACGATGGTGCAATGCTCGTCCGATGCGGCTTTGATGATCTGCTTGGGTGCCGCGCCTTTAAGCAGGACCGCCTTGGAGCCTGCAAGGAAGGAGCCGAACCAGTGCATCTTTGCGCCCGTGTGGTAGAGGGGCGGGATGCAGAGGAAACAGTCCTCGCGCGTCTGCGAGTGGTGCGCCTGCTCGACCTCGCATGCGTGCATAAGCGCCTTGTGGTCGTGAAGGATCGCCTTGGGGAAGCCGGTTGTGCCGCTTGAGAAGTAGATCGCGGCGTAATCGCGGTCGCAAAGCGGAACTGCGGGCGGCTTTGACGAGCAGAAGGTCACGAGTCTGTCGTAGCTCTCGGCAAAAGAGGGGCAGTCGCGGCCGACGTAGTTCCACATCTTGATCTGCGGCAGAGAGGAGCAGATCTCCTCAACTCGTCCGGTGAATTCGGGACCGAAAACGAGGAATTCCGAGTCGGATTTTTCAAGACAGTATTTGATCTCTGCGGCGGTGTATCGGAAGTTGAGGGGAACGGCAACGCCGCCCGCCTTGAGGATTCCGAAATAAACGGGAAGCCACTCGAGGCAGTTCATAAGAAGGATAGCAACCTTCTGACCCTTGGTGATTCCGCGGGTGAGGAGGAGGTTGGCGAAGCGATTGGCGCGCTGGTCGAAGTCGCTCCAGGTCATCTCGCGGCGGTAGCTTTCGCCGCCGGTGGACTGCATAAGCGAATATTCCTTCCAAGTGAGCTTTTCCGTCGGCTCGAGAGCCGCGTTGATCTCAACGAGCGCGGTGTCGTTTGGGTAAAAAGCCGCGTTGCGGACTAAAATTTCTGTAATAGGCATGGTAATTCTCCTTGATTTTCGGATGCAAAAGAAACACGCCTCTGCAACCGTGATGGATGCAAAGACGACTAATATAGCCGTGTTACCACTTTGCTTTACTCGCTCCTTGCGAAGACGAGCCTTACGCACATCTACCAATGTGTCGCCCGATGACGGGGGCAAACCGTTGCACCTTTAGAAAAATCGTTCTGTGCACAGCTCCCGAAAGGTAATTCGGAATCCACCAACCACTGTCTTGCACCAACCGACAGCTCTCTGCAGGAAGAACCGTGAATTCTTACTGAACTTTCAATCATAGCTTTATGCGGATATTTTACTACAAAAACGCGAGTTTGTCAAGTGCTTTTCGAATATTTGTTCAAAAAATATTAAAAAAGCGAGAAAGTTTTTGAAGATTCTAAAGAAACTTTTTTCAAAAAGTTTCTTTAGTCGCGCTCCGCAGAGCGCGAAACTTCCTTCGCGCTCAGGAATGGCGGCGCCCCGCCGACATTCCTGAAGGAGTAAAACCTCCCCCGCGGGAGGTTTTCGCTCCTTCGCTCTTATGCTGATTAATGAATAAGGAAAAAATCCGTGCCGGATTTTTCTCATTTTATTATATTTCGCCTTGAATTTCGTTCGGGTGCAGAAAATTCCGCGCGGCGCTGACTGCCCACCCCACCCCCTCCCGCAAGCGGGAGGGGCATTTTCAAGCCTGCGGCTTGTTTTTTGAGGGTTAGGATTTTCATTGTTCAGTGTTTTTTATATCGTTTTTGCTCATTCGGCACGCTATGTTTCACACGATATGATTTGTGTGATATGTTCCGCTTCGCAGGGCGTGTTATTTTACAAGGGTTTCAAAAGACAAACCGTATTTCGCGGCGATCCCCGCGGCATAGCTTTTTCCCTCGGGTTTACCGCGCGTGATCTTGTACGTTCGGCGCTTTCCCTCCTCAATGCCGGCGTTCAGAAAGTCAAATCCGTCGCATTCGCCGTTTTGCTTGGATTCGTTGACGCGGTGGCTCAAATGGTGAAAATGCGTGCCGAAGATGGCGTATGCGCCGTAGCATTCAATCGCGCGGAGTATTTCAAAGGCAAGTCCGCAGCCTTCCTCTGAGTCGGTCGAGGAAAATGTCTCGTCAAAGAGGCAGAGACTGTGCTTGTTGATTGTAGCGAAGATCTCTTTTATTCGGGCGCATTCTTCCTCAAGCCGCCCCATATTTTCCTTGGTGGAATATTTGGGAAAATGGACGTAGATATGTTCAACGGGACTGATTTCGACGTCCTTGGCGGGGATCAGCATTCCGAGCTGTGCAAGGAGCTGCGCCATACCGACCGATACGAGATATACCGTTTTTCCGCCGTTATTGGGGCCTGTGAGGATGTAGATTCTCCCCTTTTCGTCAAATTCAACGTCGTTGGGGACGATATTTTTGATCTCGCCGCACTCACTCATACGGATCGCGAGCGCGGGATTGTAAAGCTGTTTTGCTTTGAAAACGCGTTCTTCCTTGGCGTGGTATTGGGGGATGCACAGCGGTACGCCCGATTCGACCAGCTTTTTATGGATCTTGGTAACGACAAGGATGAATTGAAGGTCGGGGAGCAGATCGAGCAAAAATGCGAGCTTATCCGCAATATATTTTGTGAATTCGCGCGGCCAATTGCGGACGGAGCGGGTGAATATCTTGTCGACCGAGCGGAGAAGCGAGTCTTGCAGGAGCTCGAATTCATCCGAGCGGAGTGTTTTGTCAACGGCGATAATGGGCTCGACCGCCTGCAAGCCGTTCGGGGCAAAATCCATGCGTAAAATTTTGTCCATCAGCTTGCCCGACTCGATGAATTCATCGTTGACGGAAAGGATACCGAGCTCTACGGGCGATAGCTTGGCGTCAAAATTGAAGCCTACGGAGATACTTTTGATGCGCGTGATCTTTTCGATCAGCTTTTTCGTACCTTGCTTGAGATCGTGGTATTCGCGGCTGTTTGCAATGCCGTGTATCCGTCCAAACAGGCTGCGGAATTCCTCGGAAGCAAATGATTCCTTTCCGTGAAGTCCGACATAGTATTTCTCCGCCTCGTCTATGATCTCAAAATAGAGTTCGAGCTGCTTTGCGCTGAAGATCGAGCGTTCCTTGTCGCCGATTTCGGTCTCGCTTCGGAGAACATCCGAAATTCCCGAGAGCTTTCGGCTGATGCTGCCGAGCAGCTCGTAGAGCCCACGGACGTGAAGCGCGTCACCAAAAACGATGCTCCGCCTTTTCAGAACGTCAATGTCATCACTGAAATAGTCGGCAATGTTAATTTTTGAATCGTAAAGAAGATCGTCCGCGCCTAAGTTTTTTAATACGTCCTTGTCGCAGATCGGGGCAAATTTCTTTTCGAAGAAAGTATACATCATAAATACCTTGCTTTAACGTAGATCGCCGCGGCAAACGCGGAAAGGTGAACGCAAATGGGCCAAAACAGCGAATAATACCGTCTCCAGACGCGGCAGTATTGGCGGAACATTATAAAAAGGATAAACCACACCATACCCGCGACCTGCAAAAATACCTCGAGCGGCGCGAGTACGGAAAGTGTCTGCAATATGAGTATCATCGTTCCCCAGCCGAAAAGCATTCCGCGCGGGATGGTGAGATGTACTGCGCTGTTAACGACCGCGCCCCATTTGTCCGAGAAGCCGCGCATTATTTGCATGTGTTTACCCTTGACAGAGGAGATAAGAAGATCTAGATTCAAGCTTATTGCCATAGGAGTGCTCCCTTCGCTCGCAGTGATGTTCGCGCGTTGCGCGAGTGATGTTTCGCCTACGGCGAAGTGAAGTTCTCGCTTCGCGAGAGTGAAGTGTTCCGTTTCGCGGAACGTTAAGGTTAAAATCCGCTTTGCGGATTTTTTCCATCTTAATTATATTTCGCACTTGGTTTAGTTGGGGCTTGAATTCCTTCGCACGGGTGCTGACTGCCCACCCCAACCCCTCCCGCAAGCGGGAGGGGATTTTTCAAGCTTTCAACTGTATTTGTATCGACATTATTGCGCGACAGCCCCGATTTTTGTGTTGAGATTACTTCTTGCTTTCTTTTTCCGCTTTTTCCTTTTCGAGTTTGGCGATATATGCCTCTCGTTTCATCATTCCGAGTGCGTTTCTGAATACGAAGACGTCCTCTCCATCGGCGCACCAGGTGTATTCAACGGATGCGCGGAGGGTGTCAGCAAGGTCAATGGGAGCGTATCGGCGGAAAAGTCCGTCTGCGGAGGGGAAATATTCGTCCTTCGCGCCCTCGCCGCGGTATTCTGTGAGTTCCCAAGTGGAAGAGAGAGTCTTCTTCTTGTAAAGTCCGACGAATTTGACGATACCGATGCCGGGTGCGAACCAATAATCCTTCTGTCCGCCGCGGTAGCCCTGACCGCCTTTGAGTCCCTTGAGGTAGAAGGAGACGTGACGGCAGTTCTTGAACGTGCCGAGACCGATCGTGCAGTTCTCCTCGGTGACCGAGAGAGTGAGATGGGTATCGGTCCTGCCGTGATATTTGACGTCGCGCTCCTCGGAGAAGCCGTCAACCCACTCGTCGTTCCAGAGCGCGCCGGTTGCGTCCTCGAGAATGTCGTAGAGGAAGTTGTAAAGGACGGGGAATTCCCCCCAGCCGATGCCGTGTTTCCATTCAAAGGAGTAATCGCGGTTTGTTTCGTCGGAGAGCGACATCTTTCCGTCTTTCTTGATCGGACGCAGGTACTCAAAGAAGTTCCAGATGCCGATCTCGTCGGGGAGCTCGCTTTTTCCGGAGTCGCCGTCCATAATGCGCTTCATAACGTCAAGCGCGATCTCGGATTCGAGCTTTTCGCGGTTGGTCGAGGCGAGGGAGACGGCGCGCTCGAGTATAGCGACGGCTTCGGGGCGGAGATTTCCGTCGCCGTCTTGGTCGTGATCGTGGTAACTGTACTTTGCCCTCGCCATATTGCCCGACCAGGTGTCGGCGAATTGAACCTCTTTAAGGACCGAGTAGGAGCTTAGAACCGCGCTCGTGCCGTCGAAGGCTGTGACGGTGTACTTGCTTTCGATTACGGGAACGTCATCGCGGTTTGTCGTGCAGGCGTATTCCCAAGTGTTTCCGGGTGCAAAGGGGATGATGCCCTCGCCGCCTACAATATTATAATCGGAAAGATACCATTCGACGACCTTTTCGTTGAGGTAAACCTTCTGCGAAACGATTCCGACGCCCTCGCAGTATGCGGTGACGATGCGGTCTGCATCCCAGCGCTGAAGTTCAACGGTGTAGACGGTGCAATTATCGAAAACTCCCGAGGGAGTGGTTACGGACGCGCCGACGGCGGTGCAGGTGAGCTTGACGTTGCCCACGGAAGAAACTATGGTATCGCCCTCCTTCAGATCGGGATCGTAAAGGAGCTCGTCACAGCGCGAGGCAAAGAAGGAGATATATTCACTGATGTAGTAGTTGCCCTCGCAGAATCCAGGCTGCTGCCAAAAATATAGCTTTCCGTCGATGTATTTGTAAACCTCGCCGCCCGCCTCGGTGTTGATGGGGGAGGCGTTCAGGCTTATCTCGTAGACCTTGATCGAGGCGAGAGCGCAGGCGTAGTAAACGTCCTCGGGGGTGAGAATATCGAGAACCTTGCGGGTTGCCTCGATAGCCGCGGGGAGTCCGACCTTGCCGTCTTCGTTCTGGATGTAGTAACCGAGCCAGTACCACGCGTAGCCGAGTGCTTTTGTGAAGCCGTTTTCCTCGAGCCACGGGATCTGCTCGTCGCGGATGAAGGCGATCCTTTCCGCGCCTTTTTTCTTGCTGTATTCGACGTAGATGATTTCCTGCATTACGTCGTCGTTGTGCCCTTTGATGGCGTTTTCCTTGATCTCGGCGAGGATCTCGTCGTTTTTCTTGCCGGGCAGCCACCAGTAGCCGCGCAGGAGTACGTCTGCGAGGGCGTGGCTCTTTTCCTTGGAGTCAGCGAGTGCGGTGACGTTTTTGAGTACAGCTTCGTAATCCTTCTCAAATCCTTCTTTGTTGCCCTTGATCGCCCAAAGCTTGAGCTCTTCAACCTGACGCATAACGCGTGCGACGATGTCCTCGTGTTCGATATAATCCTTTTCCATAATTCCGTATTCCTTTCTCAGTTGACGTCTTCCCTCGCAGAGGCGCCATTTGACTGTTCCCGCCGGCAGGGAAAGTCGCAGGGCGATCTCGGCGATCGAGAGTCCTTCGAAGTAATGCAGATCAATCGTCTCGCGGATCTTTTCCGAGAGAGTATCGAGTGCTTCGTGGAGCCGCGAATCACGCTCTGCCTCGCCGATAGAGGCAGAGGAAAGAAGTTCAAGGAGTCCGCTTTCATCACTGCCGGTCAGGTCGACCTCTTCGAGGAGAGTCAAACTGATATCTGCGGCGGCGTTTTGGTACTTGCGGACGAGATTGCGAGCGTGATTCTTGGCAATGGAACACACCCACGAGCCGAATTTGTCGCGGTCGGAGAGGCTGTCAAGATTAAGCCACGCCGAAACGAAGGCATCCTGCGCCGCATCCTCTGCGGAGAAGGAGTTGCCCGTGGTCTTGTAGGCGGTTCCCTTGACGTTCTTTTCATGGCGTTTGACAAGCTCCTCGAAGGCGCGCTCATCCCCGAGAAGAGTCATATCGACCAGAATCGAATCCCTGTGTTCCTTGTAGTTTTTCATTTGCATTACCTCGATTTATGTCTTACACCAATAAGACACGGAATTTGCGGAAAAGGTTGGGTAATCTAAAAAATTTTTTTAGCGGAAAGTTTTGATCAAACTTTTTCAGAAAGTTATGCTTGCCTGTGGCAAGCTGCGACTCTGTCTTGTCGGCTTACGCCTCCATTTTCCTTCGGAAAACCGCCAGAGCCGCGCAGATTCTTAAGGCAGCGCCTTAAGTCGCGCTCCGCAGAGCACGAAACTTCCTTTGTGCTCAGGAATGGCGGCGCCCCGCCGACATTCCTGAAGGAGTAAAACCTCCCCTCGCGGGAGGTTTTCGCTCCTTCGTTCTTACGCTGATTAATGAATAAGGAAAAAATCCGTGCCGGATTTTTCTCATTTTATTATATTTCGCCTTGAATTTCGTTCGGGTGCGCAAAATTCCCCGCGGCGCTGACTGCCCACCCCACCCCCTCCCGCAAGCGGGAGGTG
>JAZTXK010000056.1:0-31877 GCA_045636385.1 Eubacteriales bacterium | reverse complement strand
GAGGGAGAATGCGCAAGGGGATTCGCCGGAGGCAAAGATTCCCTTTTCGTTTGGCAAAAACTCTGAAAAGAACGCTCTCCCTTCGGTCGAGCGTTAGCGGCGCAAGGATTCTGAACCTCTGTTTGCGCGCATAATTGGGTGGAAAAGTGATATTTTGCGGTGGCGCGCAAACGATTGGTGTCGCAGGCGACACCAAGAGGTTCATCATGGATGGGACGATGCGAAAAAAGAACAACCACCCGATGGGTGAGTATTAGTAGCGCAAGGATTCTGAACCTGTATTTGCGCGCATAATTGGGTGCGAAAATAATATGTTGCGATAGCGCGCAAAAGATTGGTGTCGCAAGCGACACCAAGAGGTTCATCATCAATGGGACGATGCGAAAAAAGAACGGATGACTGAAGTCATCCGTTCTTTTTTGGCAGCGGCGCAAGGATTCGAACCTAGGAAATGACGGAGTCAGAGTCCGTTGCCTTACCGCTTGGCGACGCCGCTACGCTGCATATTTAGTTGCACTCTTCGGTGCGGTATATATTATAGCAGAAAACGGAGTAAATGTCAAGCCTTTTTTGGATTTTTTTGCGAAAAAAATGAGTTTTTTGGAATTTTCTCTTTTTGTATGATAAACTTGCGAAAAAGGCTTTATTTTTTGTGCAATTAGTGGTATAATTGTTCTATAACTATTATCTCCCGAAAGCGAGGACTTATACAATGAAAAGAAAACTTTGCATAAACGGCAATCCCGGGTTCAAGGACGTCAGCCTTGAGCAAACACTTGACGCACTCGGCAACGCCGGCTTTGACGGTATTTTCACAGGTTGGCACGTTGGCGATATGAAGAAAGTAGCCAAAAAGATCAGCGATCGCGGACTTTATTTCCAATCCGTCCACGCGCCCTTTACCGACGCCCACAAGCCTTGGGAATGGGGACCTGCGGGCGACAAGGTCATTGACAGCCTGATCGACTGCCTGCGCGAGAGCGCCGAGGCGGGCGCGCCGATCGTTGTCGTGCACCCCATAATCGGTATGGATCGTCATAAACCCACCGACCGTGGCATCGAACGCTACGGCAGACTCGTCCGTGCGGCGGAGGAGCTTGGAATTAAGGTTGCCTTTGAAAACGTCGAAGGTATTGAATACCTTGAAAAGATCATCGCGGAGCTCGGCTCGTCGCCCGCGATCGGTTACTGCTGGGACACGGGTCACGAAATGTGCTACAACGGATCGATGGACGTTCCCGCACTCTTCGGTGACAAGCTTATATGCACCCACCTTAACGACAACCTCGGTCAGACTGACCCGAACGAGATCACCTGGCTTGACGATGCACATCTCCTTCCCTTTGACGGTATCGCTGATTGGCAGGGAATCGCCGACAGACTTGCAAGAGTCAATTACGCGGGCGAGCTGACCTTCGAGCTCACTCTCGCCTCCAAGCCCGGCAGAAATACGCACGACAGATATAAGGATCTGACCCTCGAAACCTATTATAAGCTCGTTTACGAAAAAGCTGTACGATTTGCACAAATGATCAAGTAATTTTTCGTGAAAAATGATGGTTGTGCTGATAAAATTCAAATATTTTGACATTTTTTGCACATATTTTATTGACAAGTGGGTAAAAATATGTTATAATGCATATACTATCGACGGGTATATTGATTTTTAGTCGACACAAATTTTTGGAGGAATATATATTATGACAAAGAAAGAATTTATCGGCGTTATCGCAGAGAAGGCGGGCGTCAGCAAGAAGGATACAGAGGCGGTTTACGATGCGCTTTGGGCGTCCGTTATTGAAAGCTTAAAGGCGGGCGAGAAGGTTCAGGTCACGGGATTTGGCACCTTTGAGGTTCGTGAGCGTCCCGAGAGAATCGCAAAGAATCCCCGCACAGGCGAGTCCGTCAAGGTCGCGGCTTCCAAGTCTCCCGCTTTCAAGGCAGGTAAGGCTCTCAAGGATTCCATTAATAACTGATATACTTTCAAAGCCGCCTTCGGGCGGCTTTTTGATTACAACTTGACAACAACTTTTTGATATAATTAGCGTGAAATTGCAGGAGAGGTGAGTAAGTAATGGCAAAAATTCTGATAGCCGAGGACGAGCGGGCAATAAACGATCTTATAAAGCTCAATCTGACGCTCGTCGGGCATAAATGCGAGCAGGTGTTTGACGGCGGGGCGGCACTCGAGGGAGCTCTTTCGGGACAGTACGATCTCGTTCTCCTCGACGTGATGCTCCCCGAGCTTTCGGGCTTTGAGATAATCGAAAAAATTAAAACTCCCGTCATCTTCGTCACCGCGCGCGTATCGATCGAAGACAGACTTCGCGGACTCAAGCTCGGCGCAGACGATTATATAGTCAAGCCCTTTGAGATACTTGAGCTCGTCGAGCGCGTCAAGGCGGTGCTTCGCAGGACGAAGGGGGAGAGTGAGGCGTTTGAATTCGACGGTATCCGAGTTGAATTTGACACGCGCCGCGTTTATAAGGACGGTGCGGAGGTGATCCTGAAGCCGAAGGAATTTGATCTTCTTTCCGCATTTATAACGAATCGCAATCTTGCGCTCTCGCGAGAAAAGCTGATCGAGCTCGTATGGAATTTCGATTACGAGGGCGACACGCGCACCGTCGACGTTCACGTGCAGAAGCTGCGCGGAAAGCTCGGAATAGCCGACCGCCTCAAAACGGTCTACAAAATGGGATACAGGCTTGAGATATGAAGATGAGATTTTGGCAGAAGACCTACATTCTGACGCTCGTGCTGTTCCTCGTTTGCCTCAACGCGGGAATAATCTCGCTGACGCTCTTTACGCACTCAAAGAGCGTGCGCTCGGCGGAAGAGAGCGCGGGCGCGGAGGAATACTATATCGCGCGATCCTTTGAGCGCGACCTTGAGGATATGCTCGCGGCGGGCGCGGAGCAGAGTCCGTCGCTTCTGATGAACTCGTACTGCGCCTATTACGCGCCAAGAGGAGTTTTTCTCGCTTTTGAGAACGAGGAAAAGACGGTATTTTCAAATTTCCCCGAGGCGATCGACGCCGAAAGCGGAACGCTGTTTCATAAAAATATCGGCGGCGTGCGGCATATTGTTATCTGCTCCGAGGCGGGCGGGTATAAGATGATCTTTGCAAAGAACGTCGCAAGCCTCGACGACGAATTCCGCGCGCTGGCGCTGACATTCGTTCTCACCGCGCTCGGTATTTCGTCGTTGCTTGCGATCGTGCTCTATTTCGTTTTGCGAAAGCTTTCACGTCCGCTTGAGAATCTGCAGAAAACGACCGAGAGCATCGAGGCGGGCGACCTTTCGATATCCGCCGACGAGAGCGGTCGGGACGAATTTGCGCTGCTCGCGCACAGCTTCAATTCCATGATCGGAACGATCAAGGCGCAGATGTCGGCGCTCGAGGAAAACGCCGAGCGCAAGCAGATGCTTGTTGACAATATGGCGCACGAGCTTCGCACGCCGCTGACCGTCATTCGCGGCTACGCTGAATATCTTGAGCGCGCGGCTGTGAGCGAGGAGGAAAGATTTACCGCGGCGCGGTATATCGTCTCCGAGGCTGAAAGACTGACGAAAATGTCCGAGATCTTGCTCGACACCGCCTATATCCGCGAAAATCCGCCCGAAATGAGCGAGGTCGAGCTTGACGGTATCCTTCGCGGCACAGCCGAAAGACTTTCCGAAAAGGCGAAGGAGAAGAATGTCGGAATAGTTATTGAAGCAGAAAAGACCTCTGTTCGCGGCAACGAGCTCCTGCTTTCGATGCTTTTCGACAACCTTACCGACAACGCCGTAAAGGCGTGCGCGTCGGGCGGGCGCGTTATTCTGAAATGCTCGTGCGGCATGGCTTTGGTTGAGGATAACGGCAAGGGAATGAGCGCGGACGAGCTCGGTCACGTCACCGAGCCCTTCTACCGCACCGACAAATCGCGCTCGCGTGCCGAGGGAGGCGTAGGGCTTGGACTTGCGCTCTGTCGCAATATCGTCGAGGCACACGGCGCAAGCCTGCGTTTTGAGTCGGAGATCGGCAAGGGAACGAAAATTTTTCTCGATTTTACAACTTGAATATAACTTGAAGAGAACTTGATGACATATCCGATATATAATAAGGGCGCAGAAAGGAGAATGGAACAATGAAAAACTCAAAGATTATAATTATTGCCGCGTCGCTCGTGCTTGCGGCGGCGCTTGCCCTTTGCGCCTGTGTTTACCTTATCGGAGGATCCGATGACGAAACCAAGGGATATGATCCCGACGAAATGACCCTTCCGAGCGTCATCGAGGAAACGCCCTCGGCTCAATCCGCAATGCAGAAGAAATTCGGAGCTTACGGACGTGAAGAGATGGGAGAGAATGGAGAGAAGATCTTCCGCCTCTTCACCGAGGAGCAGATCGAGGAGTCGCTGACCCTCCGCAAAAACGGCGAACGCCGCTCGCTGACTTACGAGGAGATACTTTTCCTTATCAACGATTCGATCAGAATGTATTTTGAGTATGACAAGATACTTGTTACCGATTTTATGAGTCATACGCACGATAAAACACCGACGAGCCCGCTCGACTACGATATGAAGCTCAATAATAACCGATATCGCAGATGCGAGGTTTATACCTACGAATATATCGACTTGATCCCCTACCACGGCGATTATTCGGATAAGAGCAGCTATGCCGATGCCCTTGCGACCTACCGCAAGATGATAGAAGACATCCAAACGATTATCTTCGAGAGATTGCGCATCCACGATACGGGAAGCGACAGCTATTGCCTGCTCAGCCCCTTGAACGAAAACGATTATACCCGCCTCTACGGCATCCTGCTTGACGGCGGTAATATCTCCGATGCGGAAAAATATGAAACCGTGCTTAATAATACGATCAAGGAATCAATGACGAATGTGGAACTTGTATCCGAAGAGGATAAATATCCACTTGTACGGATGGTGGATCAGTACAATCCGGATTCGGGCAAGCCTCAGCTTTCGATTTATTATATCTCCGCGGGCGAGGAGAGCAAAGAAAGGCTCTACCCGACCGAGCAGCTTGACGCGCTTCATCCTGACGGAAAAGTAACCTTGAGCGGAAAGGTCGCTGACGGCAGGGAGATCACCTTTGAATTCGACAGATGGAGCTGGCGCGTGGTATATACCGAGAAGTATATGGGCTCCGAAACTGTCATAGAGGGGCGTTATACGATTCCGAAGGTTAATTCTGTCGACGCGGACTTTCTTTCGCTGACTTTAGATAACGAAAGGCTATATATGGTATTTGACGGCGATTACATCATGATCTACCAAAGCAATCCCGCTTCACCTAACAATAAAGAGAAGCCTGAGCCGATCAAAGTGGAGGTCACGAGCTTTTTCGGTGAAAAGGTAAGCTCGATGGAGTTGTTCCATGAAAAATAATAACGGTTTTACGATAGTTGAATTAGTTGTCGTCATCGCTGTGGTTGCTCTGCTCGCGGCGGTGCTGATACCCACGTTTTCGGGTATCGTCAAAAGAGCAAATATTTCCTCCGACGTGCAGACAGCGCGGAATATGGGGGTTATCCTGACGGCGGAAAAGCCGATCGGTCCGCGCGAGGCGGTCGATGCGCTCAAGGCAAACGGCATCGAACGGCTTGAGCCAAAGACAAAGTATTACAGCTTTTATTGGATAAAGAGCATCAACGCCGTCGTTCTCACGTCCGAGGGCGTGCGCCCGATATACCCAGAGGAGCTGGCGACATGGCCCTTTGATCCCGATGATTGGTTCGATCTGACGAATGAATACGCCAAGACCGAGCCCGAGACCGAAGCACCGCCCGAAACGGAAGAGGAAACGACAGCTCCCCCGCCCGAATACGTCACCGTGACATACACCTGCAACAATCCCGAATATATAGAGCAATCGCTTGAGACGGTCACGATCGGGTACGGCCAGCCTTGCCGGATCCAGATAAACGTTGCTGACGGGGGACAGTATTCGATAACCAAGCACAACGTCTATAAAGGCGGCAGGTTGGTTTCGAGCGGCAATAATAGTTCCGAAGACGATGCGTTGGGGGGGCTCGGAACGGGATTTGGAATTTACTGGGGCGAATTGAGAGAAAACGTCGAGGTGTATATCCACGTCGTTAAATACTGCACCATAAAATTCGACGGCGAAGGAATCAAGTTGAATAGTTATAAATATTCCGGATTGCGCATCGAGGCGGAAACCGATACTGTTATTACTGCTGACTTTCTCAGGGAGAACTTCATCCCCGACGGATATGAGATAGCGTCGGTCACGGCTACCGCGACCACCGAATCGGGAGAGGAGGTCACGCTGAACGACGTCTTTGATCCCGCACGTCAGGAGATCCGCCTGACAAACTTAACCGAAAATATCAACGTCACGTTTGTATTCAAGGAAAAATAAAGCGACTGCTCTAAAGTGCACTTTTGCAAAATGATGAATCAATAGCCCCTCCGCGTGCGGAGGGGCTATTGATTCCGAGCCGCCTGCGGGGCGCAGTCGGTTTTAGGCGCAAAGGAGAGAGCGAGCGAAGCTCGCGGGGTTGCCGAAGGCAACCGTTTTCGCACCTCTGCGGAGGGCGACCAACGCCGCGCGGCGTTGGATCCGCGGGCGCTTTTTGAAAAAAGCGACGCAAAAACTTTCAAATATCAGTCGTTTTGCGTGGCATAGCCTAAATAAAAAGGAAGCTTTTCGCCAAGGGCGAAAAGCTTCCTTTTTTCTAGCAACTAGCAACTAGTAACCAGCAACTTATTTCTTAGGCACGATCTTTTCCTTGCCGCCCATGTAGGGACGGAGTGCTACGGGGATATTGATCGAGCCGTCGGCGCAGAGGTTGTTCTCGCAGAAGGCGATGAGCATTCTGGGAGGTGCTACAACGGTGTTGTTGAGGGTGTGAGCAAAGTACTTGCCCTTTTCCTTCGAGTTTACGCGGATCTTCAGACGGCGTGCCTGAGCGTCGCCGAGGTTCGAGCAAGAGCCGACCTCGAAATACTTCTGCTGTCTGGGGGACCAAGCCTCGACGTCGATAGACTTGACCTTGAGGTCAGCGAGGTCGCCCGAGCAGCACTCGAGGGTACGAACGGGAATATCAAGCGAGCGGAAGAGATCAACGGTGTTCTGCCAGAGCTTTTCAAACCACATCGGGCTCTCCTCGGGACGGCAGACAACGATCATTTCCTGCTTTTCAAACTGGTGGATACGGTAAACGCCTCTCTCCTCGATGCCGTGCGCGCCCTTCTCCTTACGGAAGCAGGGGGAGTAGCTGGTGAGGGTGTAGGGGAGGGATTCCTCGGGGTTGATGGTGTCGATGAACTTACCGATCATGGAGTGCTCGGAGGTACCGATGAGGTAGAGATCCTCGCCCTCGATCTTATACATCATTGCATCCATCTCCGCAAAGGACATAACGCCGGTAACGACGTCGGAGCGGATCATAAAGGGAGGTATGCAGTAGGTGAAGCCGCGGTCGATCATGAAGTCGCGCGCGTAGGAGATAACTGCGGAATGAAGGCGTGCGATGTCGCCCATAAGGTAGTAGAAGCCGTTGCCCGCAACGCGGCGAGCGGCGTCAAGGTCGATACCGTCGAAGGACTCGAAGATGTCGGCGTGGTAGGGAACCTCAAAGTCGGGGGTCACGGGCTCGCCGTAACGCTGAACCTCGACGTTTTCGCTGTCGTCCTTACCGATCGGAACGCTGGGGTCGATGATGTTGGGGATCGTCATCATGATCTTCTTGATCTTCTCTTCATATTCGGGCTCAAGTGCCTCAAGCTCTGCAAGACGCTTTGCGCTGTCGGCAACCTTCTGCTTCGTTTCGTTAGCCTCTTCGATCTTCTTCTGCGCCATAAGCATACCGATCTGCTTTGAGAGACGGTTCTTCTCTGCGCGGAGGTCGTTAGCCTCGCTGATAATGCGGCGATTCTCAGCGTCAAGGGCGATAACCTCGTCAACGAGCGAGAGCTTATGCTCCTGGAACTTGTTGCGCATATTCTGCTTTACTATTTCGGGATTTTCTCTGACAAACTTTAAATCAAGCATAATTTTACTTCTCCGTTTGTTTTTTGTTATTATAATAAGAAATTATATCATATATGAAGGAAAAAGTCAACATCAGCCGAAAAGCTTTTGAAGATTTTTAAGAAACTTTTCTCGAAAAGTTTCTTAAACAGAGCTCGAACACTTGCCTGCGGCAAGCTGCAACTCTGCCTTGTCGGCTTGCGCCTCCATTTTCCTGCGGAAAAACATCAGAGCTGCACAGCGTCTCGAATTAATGAGAAGGATTCAGCCTTCGCTACCGTTCTTACTTATATTTCGCCCTTGATTTTCTTTGGGTGCGTGAAATCCTGCGCGGCGCTGACTACCCACCCAAACCCTCCCGCAAGCGGGAGGGCTTCATTTTTTAGCGTTCCGAACTGTAATTATGTTTGTGGGAGATTTGCGTTGACCGAGGATAGTTGGGATGAATGAGCGAAAACCTCCCGCGAGGGGAGGTTTTCGCTCATTCCGAACAGTCGACGGGGCGTCGCCTGTTCGAAGCATAGGGGAAGTTTCGCCGTCTGCGGACGGCGACTTAAGAAACTTTTTTGGAAAAAAGTTTCTTAAGGATCTTCAAAAACTTTCCGCTTTCCGGTGCTGTTTTTTGTTTGTATAAAAAACCGCCTCGCAAAAAGCGAGGCTGTTTATGTGATTTCATTACTTAACGAATACGATCTCGTCGAAGATAATGTAGTTATCTGCGGAGTATACGTAACCGTCGGTGTAGCAACGCATGTTCATAACGAAGATATCGCCGAAGGTCTCGCCAAGGCCTACCTTGTTGGTTCCATCATAGAAGGAGGTAGCGGGGATGTATACCCAACCTGCGAAGTTAGCGGGGATCTCCATACGGCAAGCATTTACGTTTGCGGTCTCAACCCAAGTGCCTGCCATGTAGTAGTAACCGATAGCGGAACGGTCGCCGTTACCGCCGTTGGGGCCCTTTGCACGGTAGGTATTGGTGTTGATGGTTACGGAAGTGCACATGGGCTTCTCGGGGTTGACAACAACGTTGGAGAAGTCAACGTAGAACATAATGCCCTTGGCGGTGGAGATGTCCATATCAGCAAGGGGAGTAACCTCGATCTCTGCGCGGTCGTCCTTGGAGTCGTTCTTAGCAGCCATCTTGACAGCCTGGCCGAAAATAGCACCTTCAACCTCGCCTACGAAGACGGTGCTGCCCTTGGAGTTACCTGCAACAACGTACTCGTCTACGCCTGCGTCGAAGGACATTGCACGGCTAACGATCTCGTACTGGGAGTAGTCGGGAAGGGATACGGGCATAACAGCCTTGAGAGCTGCCTGCTGAGCTGCGGAGAGGTCTGCGAACTCGATGGGATTTGCAATGACTTCCTCGGTGGTCTCGGGAGCTTCGGTGGTCTCTACGGGAGCCTCGGTGGTCTCAACGGGAGCTTCAGTGGTATCTACGGGAGCGTCGGTAGCGGGAGCCTGAGTCTGCTCGGGTGCCTTGGTGGTCTCTGCTGCAGGAGTCTTGCCGTTGTCGCAAGCTACTGCGGATACTGCCATGATAAGGCAGAGAAGAATAGCAATAATGCGCTTCATTTTGGATAAATTCCTCCATTATTTTATTTGATAATAATATTATAGCATTACATTTGCTGTTTGTCAAGAGATATTATTTTTTTTTAGAAAACAAGAAAAATATTGACAAATTCGAGGGGATATGATATACTAAAATTGGTGAAATGTCACTAATACAAAAAGGAGTTTCGCACTATGAGAAAACACAACAATTCAGTTTTACGTACTTTGTCTTTTATTTTAGCGCTTTCTTGCCTTCTTTTGCTGCCGTCGTGTTTTGATAACAGCGGAACCCTCTTTGATGGTACGGTGCTGGACGAGCGCGATGCACCCGAATTTGACAGATTTGAAATACTACCGGAAGGAATTGAGCTGAGGCTTTCGGATGACGGAAGCTATTATATCATTTGGGACGGAACAAAATGTACGGCTGAAACCGTAATTATTCCCGAAAAACATAACGGCAAGCCGATAACGGAGATCGCAAGGGGAGCATTTTTGGAGAACAATGTGCTCAAAAAGCTCACTCTGCCCTCGGATATTGTCCGTATAGGTGTAAGTGCGTTTGCAAACTGCGATAATCTTGAATACAACGTGTACGGCAACGCGAAATACCTCGGAAGCACCGAGAACCCATACGCGTATCTGATATCGTTGACGGATTCATCCGTTGAATCGATCGAAATAAACGAAGCAACGCGGGTTATTGCCGGTCACGCGTTTTTTAGAAACGATGACATCGTCTCGCTGACCCTGCCCGACAGTGTAATATGCGTAAGCGAACGGGCATTTTACGGTTGCGGAGGTCTTGCCTCTCTCGATCTCGGAGAAGGCGTTAAATATATTGACGACGGAGCCTTCGGTCAGACTGCGGTCACCGAGATAAAGATTCCCGACAGTACCGTGCGTATAGGAGACGGAGCTTTCGGAAATCCATCCGGAATCGACAGCCTTGAATTCGGAAAATCGGTTGAATATATAGGCGCAGGAGCTTTTCCGAATTTGCACTTCGAAGTCCTTGAGATCCCCGACAGCGTTACCCATCTCGGTTCGGGTGCGTTTTCGGAAAGCGAAATAAAAAAGCTCATCATAGGAGACGGACTTAAGGTGATAGAGGCTTTTCAGTATTGCGCTTCGCTTACAGAGATAGTTTTCGGAGATTCTGTCGAATATATAGCCGCGGGCGCGTTCAAAGGATGCAGCTCGCTTCGCAAGGTCGAGCTCCCGAAGTCGCTAAAGGGAATTCACATGTTTGCTTTCAAGGATTGCGAGAATCTGGAGTACAGCGAATACAAGAATGCAAAATACCTCGGAAGTGCGGACAGCGATTTTGAGTGCTTGATGTCGATTACGAAGCTGAGGCAGTTTTATGATGGCGATCTCGTACTTCACCCCGACGTACGACTGATCGCTTATCCCGACGATGATTATACCGGCTCGGTGATACAGCATACAAATACCGTTACTATGGACGGCGAAGGCAAGCACCTTCGCGTAATTGATAACTGCGTGATAGATCCCGAAACGAAAACTCTGATATTCGGTACGAATAAAAGCAGTATTCCGAATGACGGAAGCGTGACCGCGATAGGTAATTATGCTTTTTACGGGCGTGTCGGAGTAACCGAACTTCCCCTGCCGGACGGACTTATCAGTATCGGAGATTATGCTTTTTGCGCTTGTGAAAAACTGCGCTCCACAAAGTTCAATGCGGAGCTTGAGAGCATCGGCGATTATGCGTTCGCTTATTCGGATGAATACAGAAGCCCAAAATTCCCCGAGGGATTGAAGCGAATCGGAAACCACGCTTTTGAGAGCTGCAATAAGATAGGTGAGATCTATATTCCCGGAAGCGTCGAGAAAATCGGCATCGAGGCGTTTTCTCATTGCTACGGTGCGTACAAGATCACGGTAGGCGAGGGTGTGACAAGACTTTCTCATTGTCTTTTTGACGATTGCAACAAGGTCACAGAAATCTTTCTTCCTTCAACGCTTAAGGTAATCGACGAGGGCGCGTTCAGACAGTTGTATTCGTTAAAACACATCACTCTCCCCGAGGGATTGCTCTACGTTGAGGATCGTGCGTTTGAGTATTGTCAGACGGTCACATCCATCGATTTGCCCGAGAGCCTACGCGGCATCGGAATGAATGCTTTTCGAGGCTGCCGTCTTATCGACAAAATTAATATAAAAGCGGGACTTTGCGAAATCGGAAGCGACGCGTTTAGTTGGTTCTCCGAGAATGTGCAGATAAGCTACGAGGGTACCGTTGAAATGTGGAAGAAGATAGATAATCACGATAATCTCATAAGAGGGTGTGACTGCTTGACGGTGAGTTGCATTGACGGTACTGTAATTCTTTATCCCGATGAAGCACCGAAATCCTCTATGCTTGATTAAAACAAAAAAGAAAGGAGAACTACAATGAATAAGGCTTTACGTAGCATCGCTGTTTTGCTCACAATGTTCCTCATATTGCCGCTCTCCGCCTGCTTTTCGGGCAAGGGTGAGCTGTTTGGCGATATTACCGACTTGCCGGACTCCCCCGCCGTTGTCGGTTCGGGATACGATACCACCGTATTAATTGACGGCATAGAGCTGACCCTTTCGTCGGACCGAGCTTATTATTACGTCAGCGACGGCTCTGATTGTACCTCGGCAGTATCGGCGATCCCCGCGCTTGTAAACGGTCTGCCCGTTGAAGAGATCTATAAGTTCGGGCATAACGATATCATCGAAACTCTGCTTATCCCCGAGAGCATCAAGAATATTTCCGGATACGCCTTTGATCATTGCCCAAATCTGAAATATACCGAATACGGAAACGCCAAATATCTCGGTGACAGCGACAATAAATATATTGCTCTGATAGAGTTTGCTGACAAAGCTGCAAATTCGGTCGATATCCATCCGAAGTGCCGCGTTATTGCAGAGGAAGCATTTTACAGCTGTGGAGAGCTTGCAAAGGTTTCTTTCCCCGAGGGACTTGAAACTATCGGAGCGCATGCATTTACGAACTGCGATAAGCTTACCGAGGTGATCTTTCCCGACAGCCTGAAATTTATCGGCTTCGGCGCATTTTCGCAGTGCGAGGGCATTGCCGAGATCGTTTTCGGAGATTCGATTGAAACGATACAGAGTAACGCCTTTGCTCATCTCCGTTCATTGAGATCGGTCGAGATTCCCGATAGCGTAACCGATCTCGGTCAAAGTGTTTTCAGCGATTGTACTTCTCTTGAAAAAGCCGTTATAGGCGACAAAATAGAGAGTTTGCCGAGCGGTACATTCAGCCAATGTACCTCGCTCAAAGATGTCGAATTCGGCAACTCGCTCAAGGTCTTGGGTGAATACGCTTTCTCCAACTGCACCTCTCTTACCGATATCGTGATCCCCGCCACGATCCACACCTTGTACTCCAATACGTTTGAGTCGTGTACTTACCTCAAATATAATTATTTCGGCAAGGAGCTCAGATATCTGCCGGGCGAAAACAGCGCATACGAATATCTCGTTTCCTATATTTACGATTCGTGTGAAAAAGCGGTCATACATCCCGATACCCGCATTGTTTCTCAAGGACTCTTCCGACCTCTTAAAAATCTCAAGGAGATCTCAATAGACGGTGAGGGAAAGTATCTGACGGTAGCGGGCAACTGCATAATCGACAAAGCGACGAAAACTCTGATTGCGGGCATCAACACGAGCGTTATCCCCGACGACGGAAGTGTTGAGGCGATCGGTGACTACGCGTTTTACAGCCTGAAGGAGTTTTCGCTGACCCATATTCCCGCAGGTGTCAAGACTATCGGAAACTCGGCATTCCGTTCCTGCGAAGCTATTGAGAGCGTCGAATTCCCCGCGGAGCTTCGAGCGATCGGTCCGTCAGCTTTTTCGGGTTGCTCCATCAAGTCGGTCAAATTTGCTGACGGAATCGAGAGCATCGGAGATAACGCTTTCTCTTATTGTCCGATAACCGAGCTTTATCTTCCGTCCGGCTTAAGAGAGCTCGGCGAAGAAGCTTTTAGTCATAACTATTGCCTTACTGACGTTGAGATTGCGGAAGGGGTGACCGAGATAGGTCAACAATGCTTCAGAGGCTGCATAGAGCTCAGCAACGTGAAACTTCCCCAGACTCTTGAAGATATATCTGATTTGGCTTTTTACGAATGCCAATCGCTTTCGGTAATTGATTTTCCGAGCAATTTGAAATTCATCGGCTCGTCAGCCTTCTCAAATACGGGTTTGACGTTCGTCACACTGCCCGAGAGCGTTCGCAGTATTGGTGATGATGCGTTTATGAACAGAAAGCTTATTACGGTCGATATGGGCGGCGGTGTCTCTTATATCGGTCGGGGGGCTTTTAATTCGCCTTCACTTATATCCGTATCGTACGGCGGCACTAAGGCTGAATGGCAGACTCTTACCGAGGGCTTGTACGATATGTTCGAGGGGAACAAAACCGTAACCGTCAAGTGCTCCGACGGCGAGATCGAATGTCTCGGAGTAATGAAATCAAAATCGCAAAACTCTGCTTACGATTAAGTTTATCCAATTGTAAAACTGCGTTTTACAATTGAAAACGCGCACTTATCGCCGCCAAAAAACGCATTTCATTATAATTCGCGTATTTTTCCAATCGGCTACTTACGATTAAGTTTGAAAGGAGAGAAGGGGTATGAAAAGAACAAAAACAATATTCATCCGTGCGGCAGTACTGATTCTGGCGTTATGCTTTATCGTACCGCTCGCCTCCTGCTTCGACCCGAATTACGATTGGGATCTGCCCGAAAGAGATCCCGTCATATTGCCGCCGATATTCGATCTCCCCGAGGTGACAAAGGAGGTGGAGACCACTCCTCCCGTAATCACCGAAAACCCGAGCGACGGGCTCATCCTCCGCCTCTCGGATGACGGAACGCACTATATTGCCGCGGGATGCCGCGATAAGAATATCGAAACGGTCACCATTCCGAATAAGTATAACGGTCTATACGTTACCGAGATCGCGGATCACGCCTTTGCGGGGATGGAAAAGCTGCGCTATATTTCGATTCCCGACAGCGTCCTGCACGTCGGATATAAGGCTTTTGAAGGATGTACGTCGCTTGTCTACGAGGAATATTTTGACGTTTTGTATCTCGGAAGTACCCAAAATTATATGCGCATTGCGGTCGGAGTGCGCAATTCGCCCGATAGGATTTCCCTTTATAGCGGTACTGCAGTAATTGCGGACGGCGCGTTTGAAAAATGCAACAAGGTGACGGAGATCTATCTTACGTCAAGGATGCGCATCATCGGCGACTACGCCTTCCGCGGATGTACCGCCCTGAAGAGCTTTGAGTTCGGAAACAGCGTGTCATACATCGGCGAGTCGGCTTTCGCATCCTGCCTGAAGCTCTCGCAGATAGCGATCCCCGACTCGGTCAAGGAGATCGGTGCCTCTGCGTTTGAGGGATGCACCGCGCTTCGACAGGCATCCACGGGAAACGGAGTCAAGGTCATTGAGAGCAATACCTTTGGGGCTTGTACCTCGCTTCAGCAGATCAGCATCGGTGCGGCGGTAAAGCATATCAAGGAAATGGCGTTTTTCGGCTGTAAGTCGCTGCGGGATATTTCTCTGCCCGCCGTTATTCAATACGTTGACGCATCTGCGTTCCTCGATTGCCTTACTCTCAAATATGAAATCTATAAAGGAGGAAAATACCTTTCCGGCGCGGACAGCGACTATTTTCTCCTTTACGATGTGCCCGATAACAATATCACGAATCTGCCCTTGCATCCCGATACCGCAGTTGTCGCGTACGGACTTTTCGGCTCGCTTGAAAAGCTTTCGACTATTTCCATCGAGGAGAACTACGGCAGCGGTAAGAATATCCGCGTTGCAAACAACTGCATTTACCGTCTGCACGACTATAATACCGTGATCATGGGCATGAACCACAGCCGCCCGTACGCATCGTCGGAGGAGCTTGTGATAGGTGATTATGCGTTCTACGGATGTGACCTGAGTGCTATGGAGAGGCTTGGCCGCAACGTTGCGGAGATCGGCGACTATGCCTTTGCTTATTCCCGCGGCGCGGACTCCATCCGCTTCTTCTCCGAGGTCAGAAGCATCGGCGAGGGCGCGTTTATGAATTGCCATTCGCTTCAGTATATATATTTCAGCGGCACGAAGGTCGAAAGTATAGGAGACAGAGCCTTTTACGGTTGCGGTCTTTCGGGCGAGCTTAAGCTCCCCAAGGGATTAAAAAAGCTCGGCGCATCCGCATTTGAGGGATGCACCAAGCTTGAAAACGTTATTTTGTCCGAAACTCTTGTGGAGGTCGGCAACCGCGCTTTTGCGGATTGCACGTCACTCCGCGGACTGCTGATTTGTCCGAGCACGGTGAGCGTCGGTGTGGATATGATGGTCAATACCTCCGCCGCGATACAGTATACGGGTGATTACGAATCCTGGATTAAGGTCGCAAACCGCGACGCAATGAAAGCTCGCGCGCCCTACACCGTAGCCTGCCGCAACGGAAACGTGAGTTATAATTGATCTTAAGTTATTAAATACAGCGCGGATCACTGCTGCTGAATGCTCGCAAATTCCTCCGTGATCTTTTTCATATACTTATCCATTAATTTGCGCGAGGAGGAGCTGACACTTGACCAGTTCTGATTCTCTGCGGCTGCCTTGTAGTACATATCCGTGATCTTGTTGAGCATATTGTTGAAAAGTCTGCCGAGGTCGAAGCAAACGGTGGTACGGATGATATTATACATTTCCGACTCGTCCGAGGTCTCGGAATAGCGGAGCTTCATATTCATCTCGAACTGTGCGGGAGTGGTGGTTCTGTATGCCTCCGAAGCCCAGCATTCAAGAACTGCGGCGGAACGCTCAAGGTCTGCGCTTGCGGCGAAGATGGCGTAGAGCGAGAAGGGGTTACCTACGACGGAAATGTAATTTTCCTGATCCTTGTCGTAAAGGGGAGTGGGAACTATACCGTAAGAGAACTCGACGTTGCCGACGAGCTTCTTGTCTGCAAGATGACAGCGATCCTGAATAAAGAGCGCGTTGCCCGCAACGAAGGCGTCCTGAGCGGTCTTTTCGCTGCCTACGTTGCAGTCAAGGGTAGCGTTCCAGGCTCCGAGCTTTTCGCAGAGAGTGATGGCTTTGTCGCTGTAGAAGTCCTCGGATACGATAAGGAGCT
The DNA here is from genome assembly GCA_045636385.1 of Eubacteriales bacterium. Classification (GTDB taxonomy): domain Bacteria; phylum Bacillota; class Clostridia; order Oscillospirales; family CAG-272; genus CAG-390. The sequence continues at coordinate 15,102 of JAZTXK010000056.1, read as the reverse complement.
TTTCATCGCTCTGCTCGACCAGACGAAGAGCCGAGCCGGTATAGAATGCGTCAAATCCGAAGTCCGCGCCAACGAAGCCGTAGCGGTCCTCGGGAGATTTGGTATTGCTCGCGTCGAGGTCAAGGTAAACGCTCTTGGTCATCTCGATGAGAGCGTCGACGGTCCATTCGTGGTTTCTTACGAGGCTGACGGGATTGTCAAGCTGGAACTCTGCAAGGAGATCCTTGTTGAAGTAGAGGGCGTACATAAGGTGGAGCATATTGATCGATGCGTCGCCCGATGCGAAATAAATGCTGTCGCCGATCGAAACGACGTCGAGCAGGCTTTCGGGCCACCAGGGCATTTCGAAATTCAGATAGGGCAGATCAGCCATATCCGCGCAATAGCCGTTGTAGGCACAGGTCGCGGTCGTTCTCGAATACGACGAGATGAGGTCGATGGGGGTATCGCCGCCTTGATAGATATTGCCGACGTAGCTTACGAACTGATTGATGTTACTGCCGTTTCCGGGGGTGCTGAGCCAGGCGAGCTCGATGCCGAGCTTTTCCTGAACGTTCGCGTTTCGCTTGTAGATAGCGTCATTTACGATCATGGAATTGAGCTCCTCCGCCTCGTATTCCTGCATCTCAACGTCGCTCCAATAGAGAACGGTGACGGTCTCGCCGCCGAAGTCGAGCGGGGGAAGGTCGCTCTTGAGGTAGCCGTCCGCATCGTAAAGATGAGAGGTGTCCTCTTCAGTGGCTGCGGGGATGGCTGTTGTTGCTTCGCCCCCCTCGGTAACCGAAGGATCGCCGGTCTCGGCGCAGGCAACCGCCGCGGGAAGCAGAGTGAGGATGGAGAGTATAAGCGCGATAAGTCTTAAATGCTTTTTCATTTTAATTGCCTCCAAATTGTTTATTTAAGATAATTTTATCACAACGCGGAGATATTTGTCAAGTTTTTTGCGCTTTTCTCTCCTTATTTTCCTATTTCTTACCCCTTTCCCACCATTTTAGGGGTTACATTCCGTCGCAAAATAGATTATAATTATAGTGTAACGAATTTTTGCGAGGTTAATATGGAACTTATACTTATAAGCAATTCGAAGCTCAAGATAATGCTGAGCGCCGAAGATATGAAAAAATACAATATCGAATGCGACGGCGGAAGCGCTCTGCGGCAGGGGTTCAAGCCCGTGCTTGAGAGGGCGCACGACGATTGCGGGTTCGATATAGAAAGCGGGCGGCTTCTCGTTCAGGTCTTTCCCTCGCGTGGGGGAGGCTGCGAGATGTTCGTCACGCGCGTTGCGCTCTCGGACGATTCCAACGAGCGCGACGCGTCGGTCTGCATATTTGACAGTATGCAGTCGATGGTATCTCTCTGCCGCATACTGTACGATCGCGGACTCGGCAGAGAAAGCGAAGCCTACGTGCTCCCCGAGGGTGCGTTTGCCCTGATATTGCCCGAATTCGACCGCGACGAGAGGCTGCCTCTCGAGGCGGCGGTGATAAACGAGTTCGGCTACCGCCGCGATTGCGAAAAGATCGAAGGATACATAAAAGAGCACGCAAGGATGATATTCGGAGACAACGCGGTGGCGAGATTGGCGGAGTATGCAGGTGGCAGGTGATGTTTCACCTGCGGCGAACGGTGTTGCACTTCGTGCAAATGATGTTGCACTTCGTGCAAATGATGTTGCCTGCGGCAAATGATGTTGTGCTTCGCACAAATGATGTTGCGCCCTGCGGGGCGCAAATAAAGGTAAAAATCCGCTGCGGCGGATTTTTTCATCTTATTATATTTCGCCCTTGATTTCGTTGGGCGGTGAAATTCCGCGCGGCGCTGACTGCCCACCCCACCCCCTCCCGCAAGCGGGAGGGGCGTAATACAGCACGGTTTTTTGTTCCGTGTGCTGAATATTATTAATATTAATTTCCGCGCCCCGTAAATTAAATAAAATACTTGACAACAACTCCGATGATTGATATAATTATTATATGAATCACTCGGAGGTTTTAGTTATGGATAATATAGATGCAAGATGGGAGGCGCTTGAGGCAAAATGCCGCGAGTGCAAAAAATGCTCCCTCTGCGAAACGAGAACGAATTGCGTTTTCGGTGTGGGTAACAGAAATGCCGATCTGATGTTCGTCGGTGAAGCACCGGGCGAGCAGGAGGATCTTTCGGGAACTCCCTTTGTCGGCAGAGCCGGTCAGCTTCTCGACCGCTTCCTTTACGCCGTTGACATCAAGCGCGAGGACGTTTATATCGCAAACATTCTCAAATGCCGTCCGCCCAAGAACCGCGATCCCCTCCCTGCGGAGGAGGATGCTTGCATAGATTTTCTCCGCGAGCAGGTGCGCCTCGTTCGCCCGAAGGTTATCGTCTGCCTCGGCAGAATCGCGGCGATGAGGCTTATCAAGCCCGACTATAAGATCACGCAAGAGCACGGAACATGGGTCGAGAAAGGTGATTTCGCCATGACCGCCGTCTTCCACCCCGCCGCACTTTTACGCGATCCGCGCCGCAAGGAAGATATGCTGAACGATATGAAAGCGATCAAGAAACGTCTTGATGAAAATAAATGAAAGGAATAAAGATTATGAAAAAGATTACAGCATTGATTTTAGCTTTGTGTATGCTCCTGCCGACGCTTCTGGCGTGTAATGAAGGCACCGTGGATGAAACAACGGAGGCTCCCGCCGTCGAAACGACCGTAGAGGAAACCGCCGCACCCGCCCCCTCTGGCCTGCTTCTCGTAACGCAGGGCGCAACCGATTACGTCATCGTCCGCCCCGAGCAATGTCAGAACTATATCACCGACGCTATGACCGACCTGCGCAAGGCGATTGAAGCAAAGTACGGCGTTTCCATCAAGCCTCAGGATGACTGGGTAAAGGGTCATCCCAAGGGCGAGGCGTACATTTCCGAAGCGCCCGAGATACTTATCGGCGAAACCAACCGCAAGGAGAGTATGGACGTCCTTGCTTCTCTCCAGCCCGGCGAGTACAAGGTCTGCGTCAGCGGCAATAAGCTCGTTCTTATCGGTACGACCGATTATCTGACGGGTCTCGCGGTTCAGGAATTCGTGAAATACGTCAGCGCAAATGAAAACGCGTCCGATCTTATGGTTTCGAACGAGTATTCCGTTCTCAAAACGCAGGAGGATTTCAATAAGCTCCTTATGGGCATCACTATGTACGCGATGGGCGACAGCTACTTCGGCGGCTCCTCGCTCGGTAAGGAAGCGACCTGGGTAAATATGCTCGGCGAGAAGTACGGAATGCATTACGTCAATTACGGCATCGGCGGAAGCACTATGTCCGATTACGTTACCACTAATAACCCGATGGTAGTCCGCTATACCAGAATGGAAAAGGGCGATGCGGATGTCATCCTGCTTGAGGGCGGACGAAACGACCGCACCAAGGAGGTTCCGCTCGGAGACTTTGAATCGCGCGATTCCAAGACCTTTATGGGAAGCATCAATATCATGCTTGACGGTATGCTCAAGACGTATCCCAATGCGCTCATTATTCTGGTAACACCTTGGTATCACACCGGCAAGGTTGCCGCGACCGGTCTTTCGAACGTTGATTACGCCAACGCAATGCGCTCCCTCGCGGAGTACCGTAACGACCCGCGAATCGTCTGCCTTTACGCCGCAGATCCGAATACGATCGGAGTCAATATGAATGACGGCAACTTCCGCAATAAATACTGTATCGCTGGAAATGACGTCAGCCACCTCAACCTCGACGGAATGAAATACGTCCTGCCCTTTATGGAGCAGTTCATCGCTGCCGAGTACGCAAAGTTCAAGGGACAGTAAAAATAATAAAGATAACAAAAAATCGGGGCGAGCCCCGATTTTTTGTTATAAAAATCTATTTAATTTATCAAAAGTCCTCTCGCTCGCCGTAGTAAGCGGCAGTCTGCAATAGGGTTTGCATATTCCCAACAGCGACAGCGCGGCTTTGACGGGGATGGGATTTACCTCGCAGAAAAGAGCGTCGGAGAGGGGCAGGAGCGCGTTTGCAAGTGACTGTGCTTCGCGTATTTTTCCCTCTGCGAATGCGTGGCAGAGTGCCGAGGTTTCCTTCGGTTTTACGTTCGAAAGCACCGATATCACGCCCTCCGAGCCGATCGAAAGCAGGGGTAAGGTCGCGTTATCGTTGCCCGACCAGAGGCATATCTCACTTCCAAAAGTAGACAAAAATTGCGCTCCGTAGGCGATGTCACCCGTCGCGTCCTTGATGCCGATTATGTTCGGAATGGCAAAAAGCTCGCCCCAAACAGAGGGTGGAACGGTCATTCCCGTGCGCGAGGGGACGGTGTAGAGAATAATCGGAAGTGAGGTCACCGAGGCTATCTCGCGGTAGTGTCGGACGAGTCCTTCGGGCGTGCATTTGTTATAGTAGGGCGTGACAGCGAGAAGCGCGTCGGCGCCGTTTTTCTCCGCGTTTTTTGCCTTTTCGACAGCGTGCGCGGTGCAGTTCGAGCCGATGCCCATAATGACGGGAACGCTCTTCTGCACCATTTTTACCGTCTCGCATAAGAGCGTTTCGGCTTCGTCGTCCGAGAGTGTCGGCGCTTCTCCCGTCGTGCCGCAGACGAGGAGCGCGTCGATTCCCGCTTCGAGCTGAAAACGCAGGAGCTTTCGGTAAGAATCGAGGTCAAGCGTGCCGTTTTGCTCAAACGGCGTGACGAGAGCCGTTGCCGCGCCGAAAAACAAAGAAAATTTACTCAAAATTTTTCTCCTTTCTGAAAATAAATATTGCTTAAATATTGCATTTTTTTCGGTTTTATTATATAATATATATAATGGCTAATTATGTTTATTGAGAGATTTAAAAATGAGTGATATTATTATAAATAACAAGCCCGAGACAAGCCTTTGTACCTCGGATTTCGACTATTTTCTGCCCGAGGAGCAGATCGCACAGCATCCCGCCGAGCCCCGCGATTCCTCGCGCCTGCTCTGCGTTGACCGAAAAAGCGGCGAGATGTCGCACAAGCATTTTTGCGATATAATCGATCATCTTCGCGAGGGCGACACGCTTGTCGTTAACGATTCAAAGGTCATTCCCGCCCGTCTTTACGGACACGCCGAGGGCAGAGAAGAGGCGATGGTCGAGCTTCTCCTCCTCCGCCAGCGCGGCGACGATCTCTGGGAAACTCTCGTAAAGCCCGGAAAGCGCGCGAGAATCGGAATGAAAATGGTCTTCGGAAACGGAACTCTCGTTGCAACGGTTGAAGATATCGTTGAGGAGGGCAACCGACTTGTCAGACTTGAATACGACAAAAATTGCTTTGCGAACGTCTACGATATGCTCTCCGAGGTCGGCGTTATGCCGCTGCCTCCATACATCACCGAGAAGCTTCAGGATAAGTCCCGCTACCAGACAGTATATGCAAAGCGCGAGGGCTCTGCTGCCGCTCCTACCGCGGGATTGCACTTCACCCCCGAGCTTCTTGAGCGCATCAAGGCAAAGGGCGTTGCCGTCGTTCCCGTAATGCTCCATGTCGGACTCGGTACCTTCCGCCCCGTCAAGGAGGAGAACATCGGCGAGCACATTATGCACACCGAATATATCTCGGTCTCGGAGGAAAGCGCGAATATCATCAACAGCCGCCGTGCCGCGGGCGGACGTACGATCTGCGTCGGAACGACCTCTTGCAGAACGCTCGAGAGCGTTTCGGACGATCAGGGCATCGTTCATCCCATCAGCGGCGACACGGGAATCTTCATCTACCCCGGCTACCGCTTCAAGGCGACCGACGCGCTGATAACCAACTTCCACCTTCCCAAATCGACGCTTCTGATGCTCGTCTCCGCTTTCTACGAGCGAGAGCGGATGCTCGATGTCTACAATACCGCCGTCCGTGAGAAGTATAGATTCTTCTCCTTCGGCGATGCTATGTTTATTGAATGATGAAAAGTATTGATTTCAAAATCTGGTCCCGCGAGGCGCATCTTGACGATTTCCGTCTGCCGAAGATCAGCGATTGCACTTTTGAGCTTATCGAGGACAGAGAAGTGAACCTCGAGGAGATCCCTGCCGAGATACTTCTTTCGATGGACGGCGTTCGTTATCTCGTCCACGCGCGACTTTCGGACTACGAGTTCGAAAGTGCGGTCGAGTACGCTCGCAAGTTCGCGATCAAGCTTGCAAATTCGCTTGAGGGTGCGGTCGAGGAGACCGACAAAGCCACCGTATTTTGCGGTGAAAAGATACTTCCCCCGCAGATCACGGAATTCACGCAGATGCTCACGCTTTCGGTGTGGTTCTCCTGCGAGCGGAATTTTACCGACCTTTACGAGGATATAATCGCGCTGTTTGAAAAGGAAATGCCCTTCGCGCTTCCTTCGAAATACGGCAAGGAGATGCCGCCCGAGTGCGAATATTCGGATAAAAACGGATTTATCGAGTTTTTAAAGGACACTCCCGCGCCCATCTGGTACGCGCAGAAGCCGGTAACGCACGTTCATATCAACGACGCGAACCGCGCCGAGGCAAAGCGTGCGGGAATGCGCGTAAACCGCATTTCGATCAGAATGCCCGATGCGCTTTACGAGATCGAGGAATGGAAGTTCGCGCTCCGCAGACTTCTTAAATCCCTGACGCTGACCGTCGGCGGCTTCTTCGGACAGATCTGCCGCGGCGAGAGCGGAGTGGTGTCGTGGTGGTGGCAGGGTGTGCCGCTTGAGCTTGGCGTTGCCTGCACCTTCGGCGAGCCCTATTATTCCCTCATCCCCGACTGCGCCGAAAAGGGCGAGAAGATTGCGGATAACATTGCATATTTCGAAGAGCCCTACGGCCCTTACGTGCCGACAGAGCTTGTTTCGATGCCTAAAAAGAAGCTTTTCGGCAAGGAAAGACTCTACCCCGACGATTTCGCCCGCGCGGCGAAAATGCCGATCGAAAAATGACGAAGCCGAAGATAGTTGCCGTCGTCGGACACACGGCGTCGGGTAAGACGGGACTTGCGATCGCGCTTGCCGAGAGGCTCGGCGGAGAGATCGTCTGCTGTGACTCGATGCAGATCTACCGCGAAATGGATATCGGAACGGCAAAGCCGACAGCGGAAGAGCTTGCGCGCGTGCCGCACCACACCGTCGATTTCGTCGATCCGATGCGCCCCTATTCCTGCGCCGAATATGCCGAGGATGCCGAGAAAGCAATAAATGACATCCTTTCGCGCGGTAAGCTGCCGATAATCTGCGGCGGTACGGGACTTTACCTCGACACTCTGCTTTTCGAGCGTCCCTTTGACGAGTGCGGGGGCAGAAGCGACGTCCGCGAGCGGCTTGAGCGCGAGGCTGAGGAGCTTGGAGCGCACGCGCTTCACCTGCGCCTGCAGGAGGTTGATCCCGAGAGCGCGGAAAAGATACACGAAAACAACGTCCGCCGCGTAATACGCGCGCTTGAAATATTTGAAACCACGGGCAAGAAAAAGAGCGAGCTTGATGCTCAGCCCTCGCCCGCAAAATACGACTTTTTAGCCTTTGAGCTCCGCCGCACCGATATGAACGAGAGGTACGCGCGAATCGAGGCGAGAGTTGACGAGATGATCTCATCGGGACTTCTCGATGAAACGAAAAAACTGCTCGATATGGGCATTTTTGAAAAGAATCCCACCGCCGCGCAGGCGATAGGGTATAAGGAGATCCTCGGATACGTGCGCGGTGAGATGAGCCTTGCCGACGCGCGCGAGCGACTTTGCATCGCCACAAGGCAGTATGCAAAGAGACAGGTCACCTGGTTCGGCGCGAAGAATTATATCGAAACGGTCGAGCTTCGTCCCGATCTCGGTGATCCCACGGACGCGCTCTGCGCCCGAATTGAGGAGTGGCTCGAAAAATAAATACACGCAAAAACAATGAGAAAAGATAAAGATAAAAATAAAAAATCGCTTTCCGCTTCGGGTAAGCGTTCGGATATAATAAAATTTAATAGCGAACGCGAGAAAAAAGCGGCGGGAAAGAAGCTCGGCTTCGATTTCGGTTATCTTTTTTCAGCGTTGCTTACGATAGCGGTTGCGATCCTTTCGGTAGGCTTGGTCGTGTATTTCGGTTATCATCTGATAAATCTCTTTACCTCCGACGTCACCTACTCCCCCGCGTACCCTATCACGGAGGCTGAATACCGCCGCGGGGTGGGATATATATTCCGCGATGAGACAATAATATTAAAGTCTGCGGACGGTGTTCCCGATTATAAGGTCGCGGACGGCGAAAGACTTGGCATTGGCGAGAAGATATGTACTCTCTATTCCTCGGTAAACGAGGATGCCGGCGAGCGTATCTCGGAGATAGAACGCAGACTCTCGCTGCTTCGCGCAAGCCTTGGCTTGGGTGTAGTCAAAGAGGGTATCCCCGAGGCTCTGCGCGATTCAAATGAAAGATACGACGAGATAATGTTCCTTTTGGCTGAGGGTGACTATTCCACCGCCGCGAAGCTCTCGGATGGCTTTCTTGCGTCGCTTATCAGACTCGATCTGCTCGGGGAGGGCTCCGAGGCGGTCGATCTTGAGATAAAGCGCCTTGAGTCGGAAAAGGAGATGCTTCTCTCGACTTACGGCAAGGTCACCGGCAGCGTCAGCGCGGATAGCGTAGGTTATTTCTTCAGCGGAGCTGACGGTTACGAGAGCGTTTTTGACCCATCTCTCCTTTCGGAGATAACGGTTGGCGGCTTCGCCGAGTTGATCAAAAATGAACCGAAAGACGTTTCCCGCGCCGTCGGTAAAATGGCAAACGAGGCAAAATGGTATCTTGCGATCACGTTTGACGCCGCCGCTGCCGCAGGATTTACCGAGGGAAACGATTACAATATTGTATTCCATGATAACGATTCACAAGAGCTGACGATGACTCTCGAGCGGTTCGTCCTTGATCTTGATGACTATGATGAGGACGACGACCGCGCAGAGGCTCTTCTCATCTTCTCCACGGTGAAGATGCCTGACAATTTCCGTTATCTTCGCACTCAGAGCGTAAGCGTTGAGGCGGCGAGCTACAAGGGCTATCGGATACCGATAACTGCGGTCAGACATTATGACGGAATGACGGGCGTTTACGTTGTTGCCGGAGGATACGTTCTTTTCAGACAGATCGACGTGATCTACGAGGAGGACGGATACTGTATCGCCGCGCTTTACGCGGATGCAGAGCCCGGAAAGCCCTTGACCTATACCTCCCTCGGCTTTGAGAAGCTCATGATTGTAAACGGTATGTACACCGCCGATGAAATGGCAGAGCTGATTGGTTGGGAAAAGGAGAAACATTACAACGGCGGTATTCCCGTACCGAAGGGACGAACGCTCAGGTATTTTTACCATCTTAACGATCTTGAGCAGGTCATTCTGACGGGTAAGGATCTGTACCACGGAAAGGCACTTGACTGATATGTGTGATAATAAAGATTATTCGGAGCTCCTCGCGCGCTACGATGCCGCGCTTGAAGGTATCCGCAATGCCGAGGCGGAATGCTGCCGCTCGGGCGTGCAGCTTCTCGTTGCCGCGAAATATGCAACGTCGGATGAGCTCGACGCGCTCTGCCTGCATCGCGGGCTTTCCGCGATCGGCGAAAACCGAGCCGATACGCTTCTCGAGCATTACGAGGGTATGAAAAATGACGTCGAAATACACTTCATCGGACATCTGCAGAGAAATAAGGTTAAGCAGATCATAGATAAGGTGTCGCTCATTCATTCGCTTGAATCTCTCCCCCTTGCCGAGGAGCTTCAGAAGCAGGCTGAGAAGAGAGGAATAACGGTGCGAGTTCTTGCCGAGGTCAATATCGGCAGAGAAGAATCGAAAAGCGGCGTTCTTCCCGAGGAGCTTCGCGAATTTTGTCTTGAAATATCGAAATATCCCAATCTCGAGCTTTGCGGATTTATGACGATGGCGCCGAAATGCTCGGATCAGACTGAGTATTACGATTATTTCAAAGAAACTTACAATCTATCCATTGACATTTGGAAGAATACGCTTCATAATATACAAGAACCGATCTTTTCGATGGGAATGAGCGACAGCTACCGCGCGGCGATCGCGGCGGGAGCGACGGTCGTTCGCCTCGGAAGCAGCGTTTTCGGCAGAACGACCGAGGACGTAATGAAAATTAAAAATAATAAAAATAATATTTGACATACAAACTTAAAACGGAGGAATAAAAATGGCATCCCTTAATATTTTCGGCAAGCCCCAGAAGCCTGCAAAGGAAGAAGAATTCGATAGCTCCTATTACGGCACAGAGGAGGATTTCTCTGCCACCGCTCCCGAGGCGGAGGAGAAGCCCGTATACGATAAGCCCGCAGCATCCCAGAGAAGCACTTACACCGCGACGCATTCCGCACCCGTTCAGATGAAGCTGATCCGTCCCTCGAATTTCGTTGACGGTCAGACTATTGCAAATTGTCTTATGAACAATCACCCTGTGCTTATGCATCTCGAAAACACGACCAAGGAGGTCTCCCACGATCTCGTATGCTTCCTGACCGGAGTGGTTTACGCTATCGGCGGACAGATCCAGCCCGTTTCCGATAGCACTTATATGCTTTCTCCCAATTCAATGGAGATCACTGAGGAGGAGCTCGAGTCGGATGCTCCCGCGGAGAACAATACCGCCGACAGCTACGGCTTTAACGGATTTAACGGCTTTGGCGGCTATAACTACTGATATTCCGAAAGGCAGAATTATTCTTGAAACTTTTTCTGGTACTAACGGTCAATTTCGTTGATCTCGTGCTGGGCGCCGTTCTTTTTGCTATGATGATACGCGCTATTCTCTCGCTCGTTATGATGGGAGAGGAGAGCAGATTTTCTATGCTGCTGTATTATTTCACGGAGCCCTTTATTATGCCGGTGCGCAAGATACTTGAGCGGTTCGGTTGGTTTCAGGGAACTCCGATTGACGTTTCCTTTTTTCTGACGACCGTACTGCTTGCGATGATACAGTCGCTTCTTACAGGCATACCAATGTAAATCCCTAAAAAGCCGCTCCGAGCGGCAGAATGGAGAAATTAATGAAGATTCCCGAGAATTTTAAACAGAAATATCACTTGACGGGTGAAAGCTACGATCCCGCAAACGTCGATGCGGCGCTCTCTGAGCTTTTTGCCGTTTCAAGCAGACTTTATAAGGAGAATGCAGATCTTAAGGCAGAGGTTGCCCGTCTTCAAGAAGCCCTCGACGCGCCTGCAAGCGTGCAGCCCGCGGTCGATCTTTCGGGCGTTGAGGCTATGATAATTTGTCTTGAGCAAAGACTTGACGATATTAAATCCACGGTCAATGATACTCTCTGCATTGCCAACGACGCCGTTATCTCGGCAAAGAGAGCCGAGGAGAGCGCGCTTGAGGCTAAAAAATCCGCCGACGGCGCGAAGAGCGCGGCAGATGACGCTTGCACAGCCGCACAGAGCGCTGCCGTGGCGTCCGAGAAGGCTTACGATTCCGCATTTGCCGCAACCGCAATTACAACCGACGCGCTCGGCATAACGAGAGACGTCCGCGACACCGTTGTGGCTATTGATACAAAGCTTGATTGTATGAGCCTTGCGGAGGGGCGAGAGGAATTCGACGAAACACGCGTCGAGGAGCTGATCGCTATCGCCAACGAGGTTTTAGATGAATACGAGCTTTCCGCGGAAGATGATTCCAAGCAGAAGGACGTTGATTTTGACGTCGAATTTGAATTTGGACGCGAACAGGAAGAGGAGCCCTCCGAAAGTCCCGAGGAAGAAGCTGAAATAGATATTCTTTTCGATATTTCGGAGCTCGATGCCGTATCCGAGGAGACGGCAGAGGAAACCGAGGAGATAAAGGAGATCGAGATGACCGAGGAATCCGAGCAGGAAGAGACGGTCGAGGAGATCGAGAAGATCGAAGAAGCCGAAGAGATTGAAGAAGCGGAAGAGATCGAGGAGATCGAAGAAGTCGAAAAATCCGAAGAATCCGAAGCGAATGAGGAGAGCGAGGATATTGCCGCCGATCTCATCAGAACCGTCGGACTTGACAGCGAGGTCGAGGAGATCGAGCCCGCAGAAGATGTCAGCGATGACGATCTTACCTCAAAGCTTGCCGAAATGTATTCTGCAGAGGAAGCGGTGGAGGAAAAGCCCGAGGAATCCCCCGCAGAGGAAGAAAAGCCCGAGGAAAAGCCCGCGCCCACCTCGTTTAACGATATGAAGAGTGCTCTTGACGCGATCCGCGCAAGACTCAAAAAATAAAATTTGAATTACATAATTTTAAGGAGATATACACATTATGTCCAAGGACTACACCAGCACACTTAATCTGCCCCAGACAAGCTTTGCGATGAGGGCAAATCTGCCTCAGCGTGAGCCCGAAATGCTCAAGTATTGGCAGGAAAAGGATCTTTACAACCGTCTGCTCGAAAACGCAGAGGGCAAGCCCCAGTTCGCGCTTCACGATGGCCCTCCCTTCTCGAACGGAAACATCCATATGGGTCACGCGCTCAATAAGATCCTCAAGGATATCATCAACAAGTCGAAGATCATGGAAGGCTATCGCGTTCCCTTCGTTCCCGGCTGGGACAACCACGGTATGCCCATCGAGTCGGCTATCATCAAGAAGAACAAGCTCGACCGCAAGAAGATGTCGATCTCGGAGTTCCGCTCGGCTTGCCACAAGTTCGCGCAGGATTTCGTTGATAAGCAGTCCCTCCAGTTCCAGCGTCTCGGCGTAGTTGCCGATTGGGAGCATCCCTATATCACCATGGCGCCCGAGTTCGAGGCACGCGAGGTTCGCGTTTTCGGCGAGATGTTCAAGCGCGGATATATCTACAAGGGTCTCAAGCCCGTATATTGGTGCCCCCACGACGAGACCGCTCTCGCAGAGGCAGAGATTGAGTACGCTGACGATAAGTGTACCTCCATCTTCGTTAAGTTCAAGGTAAACGATGACAAGGGCAAGCTCGCAGGTATCGACCTCGATCAGACCTATTTTATCATCTGGACCACCACTACCTGGACTCTCCCCGGCAACCTTGCGATCGCTCTCAACCCCATTGAGAACTACGTTGTAAACCGCGCCGCTGACGGTAAGTGCTACATCACCGCAGAGGCTCTCGCAGCAAAGACCATGGCTGCGGGCGGTATCGAGGAGTATGAGACCATCCTTACCATGCCCGGCCGCGAGTTCGAGTTTATGACCGCTCGTCATCCCTTCCTTGACCGCGACAGTATCGTTGTTACCGCAGATTACGTAACAATGGATAGCGGTACAGGCTGTGTTCACACCGCTCCCGGCTTCGGTGCTGACGACTACAACACCTGCAAGAGATACAATATCGATATCATCGTTCCCGTTGACGACCGCGGTTATCAGACCGAGGAAGCAGGCAAGTACGCGGGAATGTACTACGAGAAGTCGAATGAGGCTATTCTCGCAGATATGCAGGAATCGGGCGCTCTCTTCGCATCCGAGACCACCGTTCACTCCTATCCTCACTGCTGGAGATGTAAGAATCCCATTATCTTCCGCGCGACTCCCCAGTGGTTCTGCTCTGTTGCAGGCTTCAAGGATGCCGCTGTTGCCGCTTGTGAGCCCGTAACCTGGCTTCCCGCTTGGGGCGGCGAGAGAATGGTTCAGATGATCCGTGAGCGCGCAGACTGGTGTATCTCCCGTCAGCGTCATTGGGGTCTTCCCATTCCCGTATTCTATTGCGAGGACTGCGGCGAGGCTATCTGCAACGACGAGTCGATCGACAGAGTAGCAAAGGTATTTGCAGCGAAGGGCTCGAACGCTTGGTTCGACCTTGAGGCTTCCGAGATCCTCGGCGAGGACTTCGTTTGCCCCGTTTGCGGCAAAAAGCATTTCTCAAAGGAGACCAACACCCTCGACGGTTGGTTCGACTCCGGTTCGACTCATTTCTCCGTAATCGACGACGCATCCGATGTTGAGTGGCCCGCAGATGTATATCTTGAGGGCGCAGACCAGTACCGCGGATGGTTCCAGGCATCTCTCCTGACCGCTATCGGCTCGGGCAAGACCGAGGCTCCCTTCAAGCAGGTTCTCACCCACGGTTGGGTAGTTGACGGCGAGGGCAAGGCAATGCACAAGTCTCTCGGCAACGTTATCAACCCCGACGACATCGTTAAGAAGTACGGCGCAGACCTCGTCCGCCTCTGGGTTGCATCGAGCGACTATCAGGTAGACGTCCGCGTATCCGATAACATCTTCAAGCAGCTCTCCGAGACCTACCGTAAGATCCGTAACACCGCGCGTATCATTATGGCTAACCTCGGCGACTTCAATCCCGATACCGACATCGTAGCCCTTGAGAATATGCTCGACATCGACCGCTGGGCACTCTCCCGCCTCGAGGCACTTATCTCCGAGGTTCGCAAGGCTTACGATAACTATTCCTTCCACCTCGTTTACCACGCGATCAACAACTTCTGTACCGTTGATATGTCGAAGCTCTATATCGATATCACCAAGGATCGCGTTTACGTTGAGAATCCCAAGTCCGAGGCTCGCCGCAGCGCACAGACCGCGCTCTACTACGTCATCTCCGCACTCGTTAAGATGATCGCGCCCATCCTCGCCTTCACCGCAGAGGAGATCTGGCAGGCTATGCCTCACGCATCGACCGACGACGCGACCAGCGTATACCTCTCCGAGATGCCCAAGGCAGAGGGCAAGTATGCCTTTGACGGCGCAGAGCGTTGGGAAGAACTCTTCACTCTCCGCGACGATGTTATGAAGGCGCTCGAGATCGCGCGTGCCGAGAAGAAGATCGGTAAGTCGCTCGACGCTAAGGTCACCGTCTACACCGCAGACGAGAGCGTTCTCGCGCTTCTCGCGAAGTTCACCGAGGAAGAGCTCAAGACCGTATTCATCACCTCCGGCGCACACGTAGTTAACGCTGCCGCTCCCGAGGGCGCATACGTTCCCGAGGAGGGCAAGATCGCCGTTCTCGTTGAGAACGCCGACGGTCAGCGTTGCGACCGCTGCTGGTGCTACTCCACCGAGGGCGAAGCAACCGAGGAAGGCTTCATCTGCGAAAGATGTAGAAAAATTCTTGAAGCATAAGGAGTAAGAAATGCTTGTATGGCTTATGACAATAGCTGGTGTCATATTTTTAGACCAGC
>JAZTXK010000055.1:0-117022 GCA_045636385.1 Eubacteriales bacterium | reverse complement strand
ACTCCTTGGCTCACAGAACGACATGGCTACGATCCGACTTATATACTGCGCGGTTCCACCCGAACTTATAACTTAAAATAAATATTCAAAATGACACACCGGTGGTACCCTTTGCGGTCTCGACAGAAGCTTTCAGCAAGTACTTCCTCTCTGGGGACGAAACTCTGCAAGGACTTGTCCGTTGCAATTAAATATTATACACCCCAAAAGCATTTTTGTCAAGGGGTAATGCTCATTTTTTAAAACTTATGCGTACTGCGGGGATTGACGAAGTTACGCCAATCAAGGTCGCCGCGGTCAAGCGCGATGATAAGAGCCTCGGCGGTACCGATATTGGTAGCAACGGGGATATTATACATATCGCAAAGGCGCAAAAGCTCATTCGATCGCTCGTTGATCAGCACGGCGGGATCGGTGTCGCGAAAGTCGATGAGAAGGTCGATCTCGTTATACGCGATCCTCTGCGCTATCTGCTCTTCTCCGCCGTGGTCGCCGGTAAGAAGACGCTCGATATTAAGACCCGTAGCCTCGGAAATATATTTTGCGGTTATACTTGTAGCGCAAAGATTATGCTTACAGAGAATTCCGCAATATGCAGTGCAAAATTCCGCCATAAGCTCCTTTTTCTTGTCGTGTGCAACAATAGCTATTTCCATTTTCTCATTCCTTTCGCTTATACTATATAGGTAACTGAATTATATTTTAATAATTTTTCTTCTCTTCTTTTCGGGAAGATATGACATAAGCGGGATCGCCTCGCCGCAAATTCTTCCCGCGATCTCGGCAAAAGCAGCCTCTGCCCGCTCGCGGTCACGGCGCATCTCGGTAGCAAGAACGCCCTTTATCTGTGCCTTCTCAACATCCTTTGAATCGGGAACGACACCGATAAGCTGAACGTGAGTGCGGTCGATAAGCTCGTTGAGTCCGGGGGTTGCACCGTCAAGCACTCCCTTGGTATCAAATCTGTTTATGATCAGATATTGCTCGCCGACTCCGAGGTCTTCAAGCTGATATCCTGTTTTTTCGGCACCTCGAACCGTCGTCGGCTGATGCGAGGTAACGATCAATGCGGCGTCAGCCGCACCCGCGACAAGCGGAAGAGCTCCGTCAAGCGCACCGGGAGTGTCGATAAGAACGAACTCGCAAAGGAATTCGCTCGCGGCGGCTTGTACTGCCTCGGCGAACTGCTCGGCGGTAAAGCTGTCATTTTTAAAATGCGGCGCGGGGATGAAAAGCAGATGCGGATCGCGCTCGTCCTTCACTACGGTTCTTGAAGCATCCGAGCGTCCCGTAACAAGGTCGCAGATATCGTAAACGACGTTCTCTTCGCATCCGAGGATCAAATCGAGCGAGCGGTTGGAAAAATCGCAATCCACAAGCAGGACTCTTTTTCCTCTTTTCGCAATTGCCGCAGCAAGGTTTGCCGCAACGGTAGATTTTCCGACTCCGCCCTTGCAGGAGGTTATCAGAAAGGTTTTTATTACGGATCTTGATGCGTTCACCGTGCGATCGGCCTCCTTGCAAAAATATATATAATATTATATCATACTTTCGGTCTGAATGTCAATCACATTTAAAAATATTTTTAACGCCTTTTGACCTTTTTATGTATTTTAATGGTGAATTTTGTCAAAAAATCAGGCTATTCACTCGGAACAGCCTGATTTATATTAATCGGGATAGATCGCTCTGCATCCGCCGATGAGCTTCGGACGGGTGCGGGCGCAGGTGATGGTCGCGCTTCCGATCTTTGAAAGGCTTACTCTGACGGGAACGGCAACCGCCTTGAGGTGCATTCCGATAAGGGTAAGACCGATATCAATGCCCGCGTGCGCCAAAATGCTCTCGACAGCCACAGGGGAATCGAATTCGCTCCAGACCTTGGTAGCCCAAGAGCCACCCGCATGCGGATGCGGCATTACGCAGACCTCGGGAAGATTATACTTCTCAAGGCACTCGCGCTCGACGATCAGCGCGCGGTTAAGATGCTCACAGCACTGCGCGGCGAGATAGATACCCTTTTCGTCAAGAATGGGCTTGACAGCAGAAAAGATAGCCTCCGCGGCTTCTGCCGAAGAATCCTTGCCGATTCTGCCGCCCGCGACCTCGGAGGTCGAGCAGCCGATGACGAGGATATCGCCCTTTTTCAGCTTAGCCTCGGTGAGAAGCTCGGTAAGAACTGTCTCAGCCTCGTGCTTTACTTTATCGAAAAATTCGCTCATTTTATCAGCCGTTGTAAGCCGCCTCGTCGCAGAAGATATAGACGTTCTTATGCGAACGGAGGAGAGTTACGGGAGTGTTTGTGGTGTACTTGCCGCTGAGGAGAGCCGCGATAGCCTCGTGCTTTTCCTTACCGGAAGCTACGAGAACGATGCACTCTGCGGAAAGAATACCGTCCATACCCATAGTGATAGCGTGGCGCGGAACGTCGTCGCGGGTCTCAAAGAAGCGGGAGTTCGCGTCGATAGTGCTCTCGCAGAGAGAGGTCAGGTGGGTAGCACCGATAAGCTCGTCACCGGGCTCGTTGAAGCCGATGTGACCGTTACGTCCAACACCGAGGAGCTGGATGCCTACGCCGCCTGCTGCTGCGATCTGCTCGTCGTAAGCCTTGCAGAAGGCGTCGGGATCAGCGCACTTGCCATCGGGAACGTATGTATTCGCCTTGTCGATATTAACGTGGTTGAAGAGCTTGTCATTCATAAAGTAACGGTAGCTCTGCTCGTGGGTGGGCTCGATGGGGTAGTACTCGTCGAGATTGTAGGACTTGATGCCCGAGAAATCGATCTTGCCGGCCTTGTTATCCGCGATCAGGCACTCGTAGATACCCTCGGGGGAAGAGCCGGTAGCAAGTCCGAGAATGCCGGTGGGGTTAGCCTTGATGTAGTCAACGAAAACATCAGCCGCGCGGCGGGACATTTCAGCGTAATCCTTGCAAACTATAATTTTCATTTTGATTTACCTCGTTTCAAATTTCAATATGATTATATTATACTCGTTTTTGGGACAAAAATCAATACCTATAAGTAATAATAAAGCAATATTTTTCACTTTTGTCGCGTTTTGTCGAAAAGCGTCATATAATGTTAAAGGATGGCCAATACATCCAAAGTTAAAATTAGAGAAAGGAATAAAACTATGGCAACATTTTTTAACCGCGCTACGCTGACCTACGGAACGAATTCGATATCCTCGAATACCGTAAGCGGCGAAATACTGCAGACTCTTTCCGCAACCAAGACGGCGTCGAACGACAGCTCTCCCTCGGCGACGTTATCACCTATGCGGTTGCGCTCGTCAACTCGGGCGGAAGCAATCTCACCAATCTCACTCTGACCGACGATCTCGGTGAGTTCGCGATCAGCGATGAGCTTTCCGTCACTCCTCTTGACTACGTGCTCGGCTCGCTCCTCTACTTCGTCAACGGAGTTCTTCAGCCCACTCCCCCGATCATAACCGCATCGCCCCTCAGCTTTTCGGGAATCTCGATCCCCGCGGGCGGCAACGCCGTTATCATCTATAACGCAGTACCCAACGAGTACGCGCCTCTCACAGCCTGCTCTGTGATCACAAACACAGTAACCGTTTCCGGCAACTCCGCGCTCGGCGATATCACCGCTGAGGAAACGATCAGAGTCGCAAATGCGCCCTGCTCTCAATCCTTAAGTCGCTCTCGCCCGAAATCGTAACCGAGAACGGCACGGTGACCTACACCCTTCTCATTGAAAATCGCGGTAACGCTCCCGTTACCTCCGCCCTCACCGTCAGCGATATCTTTGATCCCATACTCGAAAATATTACCGTGACCTATAACGGTGCAGTATGGACCGAGGGTGTGAACTACACCTACGACGAGACGACGGGCGTGTTCTCCTCCCTTCCCGGCGCAATAACACTTCCCGCGGCGACCTACGTTACTAACCCGAACACCGGCGTTGTAACCGTTATCCCCGGAAGCGCCGTTATCCGCGTAACGGGAACGATCTGAAATTAACTAAAAAGAAGTAAAAAAGGAACCGACTCCAAGGAGTCGGTTCCACCCGTTGCAGACAACGGGATAATTACTTTAATTTCAGCGTGAGTATCTCAAATCCCTTGATACCGCACTTAATCTTGCCGTTTTCGACTTCGAGCTCGCTGATCTCTCGCTCGAGGAGGTCGCAGAGGTAGGCTTTCTTGAACGGGATGGCGGTGGAGAAGGTGAGCTTGTCGCGGATGTTCTTATATTCATAAATACGGACGACTGTTCCCTCTCCGTCCTCGGCTGCCTTAACGGTCTCGCACGCCGCGTGGTTGCAATCGAGAGAAATTGCCGAAAATTCCGTCGGAACGGTATCGGCATTTCCGCAGGCGGGAAGCGCTGTCAGAGGAGCGTTGAGAACGTAAGCTCGCTTAACGGTATCGCTTTCGCAGAGAGTTCCCTCGTGGAGATAGAGCGAATAGGTGAAGCTATGCTCGCCGACGTCAGCCACGGGGTTGGGGTCAGTGGGCGAACGGAGGAGCGAAAGCTGCATCACGCCGTCGTGGATATCGTAGCCGTACTTGCAATCGTTCATAAGAGCAACGCCCCAGCCGCCGTCCGAAAGATCGGCGTATTTATGCGCGCAGACCTCGAACTTTGCCTCATCCCAGCTTGTGTTCTTGTGAGTGGGACGCTCGATGCTACCGAACTGGATATCGTAGGTCGCCTTGTCTGCAAGGATATCGACGGGGAATACAGCCTTGAGCATCTTGTGGCTTTCGTGCCAATCGACGTGCGTATCAAAGTCGATCTGCGCTGTGAAATCGTTGAACCAAACGGTCTGAGTGATGGTGGACTCGCCGTATTTACGGGTGATCTTAACACCGCGTCTTGCGCCGTCGTCAACAACTTCAACGCCCGAAACGTCGGTGATAGTTCTGTACTCGGTTGTCGAATACTGACTCCACTCCCAAGCATCATAATAAGGCGGATAATCGGCGTGGATGCGAAGCTCGTTAGCTACTTCTCCCGCCTTGATAAGTTCTCTTTCCGCCTTCTTATCGTAGACAGAAACGATCTGCCAAGCATCGTTGAAGGTAACGGTAAGGCGATCGGTTTCAACCTTGTTGCCGTTGATCGAAACGTTATTTTCGGTAACAAAATTATTTACAACGGAATAACCCTTTTGAGCGATGCCGTTGACGTAAGCGGTCTTGCCGTCGATCTCGACGAATCCTTCACCCTCGAATGCGTGGGGATTGAAGACAACGTAACCGTGCTTTTTATCGATCGAGGACGCGATCTTTCCACGAACGCCGTCGGCAATTTCGTTGCCTATGCCGTGGATCACCTCGTAATCGATCTTGCTCTGATCGTAAACCTCTTTAATAGACGAGCCGGGAATGATATCGTGGAACTGATTGGTGAGGATCATCTCCCAACCCTTGCGGAGCTTTTCTGCAGGGAAAGCGTCGCCGAAGAGCGTTTTTGCGATGACGCCGAGCGTCTCGGCATTCTCGTAAAGGAACTCCGCTTTGCGGTTGCCCTTCTTGTTATCCGCCATCGTTGTATAAGTGCCGCGGTGGAATTCGAGATAAAGCTCGCCCTGCCACGCGGGAAGCTCGGGGTTACCCTCGATCTTCTTTTCAAGACGGCGCAGGAAGTCGCCGGCAAATTCGATCTTTGTCTGCGGCGAGCCGGGGATTCCTCGCTCGCTTCTGCGGAGAAGCTCGATAAACTCGGAGGTAGGTCCTCCGCCGCCGTCACCGTAACCGAAGGTGACGAGAGCTTCGTCGTTCAGATTCTTCTGCTGATAGCGTTCGTAAGTACCCGCGATCTGCTTCGGATAGGTGTTTGCGTTGTAAGTTGTGGTATGGTACTCGTGTCTTTTGAGCTGCTCGGGGCGCTTCGTATTCTGCATATCGGTAGCCGTGAGGAAGTAGCTGTTGATCGACGTGCCGTCAATGCCCTTCCACGCAAAGGTATCGCAGGGCATCTTGTTTTTATCGTTCCAGCTGATCTTGGAGGTGACGAACCAATCGACGCCGCTCTTCTTGAGTATCTGCGGAAGTGCCGCGGAATAACCGAAAACGTCGGGAAGCCAGAGAACGCGGTTATCAACGCCGAATTCATCCATAAAGAAGCGCTTGCCGTACATCACCTGACGGACAAGGCTTTCGCCCGATGAGAGATTACAGTCAGCCTCGACCCACATCGCGCCCTCGCATTCCCATCTGCCTTCCTTGATCCTTTCGGCAACCTCGGCGTAAATCTCGGGAGCTTCCTCCTTGAGATTCTTATAGAGGAATGCCTGTGAGGACATAAATTTATACTCGGGATAGCGCTTCATCAGCTCGAGAACGGTAGCAAAGGATCGCTGAACCTTTTCGCGCGTCTGCTTGAGCGTCCATTTCCACGCGCAGTCGATATGCGTGTGACCGATGCAGATCGCTTTCGCTGTCTGCTCGCGGCAATAGCCATCGTAAAGCTCGGTCTTGAGGTATTCTCTCGCCTTTCTCACCGACTCAAGGAATTCCTCCGAGCCGATCTCGTAAAGCTCGAGCATTGAAACAGCTTTATAAAGGAAATGCTCAAGATGACCGTATTCCGCGCTGTCGGGGTCGAGGTAATCAAGCATGTTAAGCGGATAGAACATATCGTAATAAAGTCCGTCAACGTCCTCGTCAAGCGTGCGGAAGGTAACGAAAAGACGAGCCTTGTCGATCTTTGGACCTGTGTAGGCGTAGAGATATATCTCCGCATCGCCGCAATCACCGAGGAGCACCTCGCGGTGGTTGACGTCGACACCCTGACGCATCTCGCCGTTTACGTAAACGATGAACTGCGGATTCGCCGCATCCCAGCCAGATTTATTGGTCTCAACGAATATAAATCTGTTTTTATCCTCGGAATTGACCGTAAGGCGAAACCACGCGTGGCTGTCATATCCCGTGCCCCATTCGCCGCCGTTTTCAAAGGGAACGAGCGCGGAGAGTGCGGGAGGTGTATTGTCGGTCTTATAATCGCAATTACAGAAAAGAATATTCTCCGCCTTTTCGGAGTTTTTCCATCTGCAATTCTTGACGATATCGAAATATCTTCTGATCTTTTGAAGTTTGTAATCCATATTTATTTCCTTCTGCCGTAAAGGCGATTGAGATATTTGAATTTTTCGCGGTCGATGCGCCAAAATTGATCTTTAGTCACGCGGTATGACCAGTTGCCCTCAGCGATACCGGGCTTGTTGATACGCGTATCCGCGCCGTAAAGGAGCATATCCTGAACGGGGATGATGAGAGTATCCGCGTGGCTTGCGAACATCGTACGCAAGAGATAGTCGTAGCTTTCGTCAAGATCGTCGCCTCTGTAACCGCAATAGTCAAAGACTCGGCGGCGCGATCCGCCGTCAAGCTCCCAGACGAAGCCGAGGAGCGTATTATTATCGTGCGTACCCGTGTAGGCAACGCAGTTTGCGGGATAATTGTGAGGCGTGTGCGGACAGTCTTCCTCGGAAAGGAATCCGAATTGCAACACCCTCATTCCGGGGAAAGTGCTGTCTGCGACGAGCTTTTCTACCTTGGGAGTAATGTCGCCGAGATCTTCGGCAATTATCATTCTGCCATCACAAAGAGGTTTGATCGCGTTTATAAGATCAATACCGGGCCCCTTGACCCATTTGCCGTTTTTGGCGGTCTTCTCTCCCGCGGGGATACTGTAAAATGCTTCAAAGCCGCGGAAGTGGTCGATTCGGACGCCGTCGAAGATCTCGAGCATAAATTCCATACGGCTTCTCCACCAGGCGTAGCCGTCCTTTTTCATATAGTCCCAATCGTAGAGAGGATTGCCCCAGAGCTGACCGTCCTTCGCGAAATAATCGGGCGGAACTCCGGCGACAGCCGAGGGCGAGCCGTCTTCCTCGAGCAGGAACTGCTCGGGTGCGCCCCATACGTCCGCGCTGTCGTGCGCGACGTAGATCGGGATATCTCCAATGATCTTTATTCCCTTTTTGTTCGCGTAAGCCTTGATCTCCGCCCATTGGGTGAAGAAAGCAAACTGCGAGAAATACCAAGTGCGAAGCTCGTCTTCATCGGGAATATCGACCGTCCATTCGGTCCATTCCTTGCCGCCGTTCGCCTTTTTGAGTGCCATAAATCGGCAAAAGCGCTCGACACCGGGATGCGACTTCATAAATTCCTCAACGGGCGCGTAATTCGTCATACGCTTTGAAGCCTTGGCAAGCAGGGACATTCTCTCCTCATTCAATCTGTCGAATTCACAGTAAAAGGGCGTTTTCTGCTTCGCCTCGTCAAGCTCGGCGCGGGTGATGAGCCCTACGTCATAAAGTAAGGGCAGATCAATGAAGAATGGATTTCCGCTGAAGGCGCTGTATGATTTATAGGGCGAATTCGCCTCGTCGGGCAGGCAAAACGGCAGAGTCTGCCAATAGGTAAAACCGCAATCGGCGAGCAGATCGATCCACTCGCGCGCCGCCTCGCCGAAGCTACCCTCGGAATATTCTCCCCAAAGCGAGGAGACGTGCATAAGCACTCCGCTTGATCGTTTCATATTATTTCAGCTTTGCCGCGAAATCCGACATCATCTCGGAGATCTTGATATTCTGCGGGCAGACCTCCTCGCAAGCGGTGCATCCGATACAATCGGAGGGACGCTTATCCTCGGGGAGGCAGGAAAGATCAACCTTACCCTTTTCGGTGTAAACCTGCTCGTTGTAAAGCTCGATGATCTTGGGGATCTCAAGGCTCATAGGGCAGTGGGTGGTGCAATAGCTGCAAGCGGTGCAGAAAAGTGTCTTCTTTCCGCCCATGCTGTCGGCAATCGACATAAGAGTATCCCATTCCTCTTTATTGAGAGGCTTCTCTTCCGAGAAGGTATTGATATTCGCCTTTACCTGCTCAAAGTCGGACATACCCGAAAGGGTTACGCATACCTCGGGCAAGCTCTGGATAAATCTGAATGCCCAAGCGGGAATGCTCTCGTTCTCGCGGTGAGCCTGAAGCTGCTTTGCGTAAGCCTCCTCGATGGTTGCGAGCTTACCGCCGCGAACGGGCTCCATTACCCAAACAGGAATATCGCCGTATTCCTTCATCATTTCGATCTTTGCCTTCGCATTCTGGAGGCTGTAATCGAGCCAGTTGATTTGAAGCTGGCAGAATTCCATATACTTGCCGTATTTATCAAGGAAACGGTGCATCGTTTCGAGAGTTCCGTGAGTTGAGAAACCGAGATGCTTGATCTTGCCCTCTTCCTTCATCTTCACAAAATACATAACGTCGCCGTATTCATCGTTGAGATACGCGTCGATATTCGACTCGGTTACGTTATGGATGAGGTAGAAATCGAAATAGTCAACGCGGCAACGCTCGAGCTGCTTTGCGAAGATCTCCTCGTGCTTGCCCCAGTTTGCCTGCGCGTAGCCGGGGAACTTGGATGCGAGATAGAAGCTCTCGCGGGGATATTTTTCGAGAAGCTTTCCGACCATCGGCTCGCTCTTGCCGTCGTGGTAGCCCCAAGCGGTATCAAAATAATTTATGCCGTTCTTAATCGCGTAATCGAACATCTCGGCGGTCTTTGCCTCGTCGATGGTCTTATCCTCGCCGTAGGTGGGGAATCTCATGCATCCCATACCGAGAGCTGAAAGCTTTTTGCCTTTAAATTCCTTGTAGATCATAATTTATCTCCTTTTGCGTGACCGAAAAGTCTTGACTTTTGGTGCTATTAAGTATATAATATCATTATATCAGCAATTTGTCAAGTAAATTTTTATTTTGGAGGCTAAAAAATTATGATCAATTTTTCCGATATCAAGGCAACTCTTATGCCGAATTTCCAGGGCGGCGAGGGCGTGACCGCCGCGCAGATGTTTGTTGACGATAAAAACAAAATTATGAGAATAACCCTCGAGCCCGGTTGCTCGATCGGTATGCATTGCCACGAGACCTCGAGCGAGGTAATCTACGTTCTCTCGGGAGTCGGCACGGCTATCCTTGACGGCGCCGAGGAAACCATAAACGCGGGCGAATGCCACTACTGCCCCAAGGGTCATACGCATAGCTTTATCAACAATGGCAAGAAGGATCTCGTGTTCTTCGCCGTTGTTCCTCAGCAGTAATAAAATGAAATTTATATCTTGGAACGTAAACGGCTTCCGCGCGTGTCTTGAAAAAGGCTTTGGCGATTTCTTTGCCGAGCAGGATGCGGATTTCTTCTGCATTCAGGAAACGAAGATGCAGCCGGGTCAGGCGGATTTCACGCCCGAGGGATACCATCAGTATTGGTACAGCGCGGAAAAGAAAGGTTATTCGGGAACCGCAATATTCACGAAGCACGAGCCGCTCTCCGTCGCCTACGGCATCGGCATTCCCGAGCACGACACCGAGGGCAGAGCGATCACCCTCGAATACGAGGATTTTTATCTTCTCTGTGTCTACACCCCCAACGCACAGCGCGAGCTTGCTCGCCTTGATTACAGAATGGCTTGGGAGGATGCTCTGCGCGCTTATATCAAGTCACTCGACGAAAAGAAGCCGGTCATATATTGCGGTGACCTGAACGTCGCGCACAACGAGATCGATCTAAAAAATCCGAAGTCAAACCGTCAAAGTGCGGGATTTTCCGACGAAGAACGTGGAAAATTCACCGAGCTTCTTGAAAGCGGATTTACGGATACCTTCCGCGCGCTCTATCCCGAAAAGGTAGAATATTCCTGGTGGAGCTATATGTTCTCGGCGCGTGCGAAGAACGTCGGTTGGCGCATCGACTATTTTGTTGTATCTAACCGCCTTTTTAACCGCGTTAAAGACAGCTTTATCCTCACAAACGTGATGGGCAGCGACCACTGCCCCGTCGGAATCGAATTGGAGTAATAAAATGATTTTTGAAAAAGCGGTAGTCAACGTATATAAAAGCAGCATCCGCATCCGTCAGGACGGAAATCCGCTTCTGCATTATTTTTCCGTCTCGGATTTTCCGGGGCTCCAGCGCACGCCCTTTGACTTTGAGGGCAACAACGGACAAAAATTGCAGGGATACTACTATTATTATCCCTCGGCGAGAAAAGACAGACTCATCATTTTCGACCACGGAATGGGCTGCGGTCACGTTGCTTATCTTAAAGAGATCGAGCTTATCGCGCGGCGCGGATATATGGTCTTCACCTATGACCACACGGGCTGTCTTGAATCCGAAGGGGAAAACATCGGCGGCTTCGCGCAGTCGCTCTGCGACCTCGACTATGCGGTAAACGCGCTTCAATCGTCAAAGGAATGCGGTGACGCGAAGTTCACCGTCATCGGACACAGCTGGGGCGGCTTTGCCGCGCTCAATATATCCGCGCTTCACCCCGAGATCGAATCCTGCGTCTCGCTTTCGGGATTCATCGGCGTCGAGCGTATGATCGAGCAATTCTTCTCGGGCATTCTCAAGTTTTACCGTCCGTCGATATTCCGTCTTGAATCCGAAGCGAATCCGATGTATTCGCTCATCGACGCTCGCAAGAGCCTGAAAAACTCAAAAAGCCGCATCCTTTACATAGCGTCCGATAACGACCCGACAGTCAAGACCGCGTATCACTTCGACACGCTCCAAAAAACACCGCCCGAGGGAGCAAATATTGAATTTCACCTTGTTCACGGCAAGCTCCACAATCCAAACTATTCTGAAAGTGCGGTTGCCGAGCTTACAAAAATGAGCCAAGCCATGACCGAGGGAATGAAGAAAAAGGATTTTGAAACGCCCGAAGCGGTTGAAGCTTTCCGCACCTCTTGGGATTGGGATAAGATCACCGAGCAGGACGAGGCGGTTTGGGACAAGATATTCAACTTTATAGAAGAGTGAATACCGAACGATGGAAAAGATTTTTTTCAAAGTAAAATTCAACAATTTCCGTGAGATATCCGGCTCTACCGCCAACGAAGTCCTCGACCGTGAGGAATGGGGCGAATGCGAGGCAGTTCTATGCCTTCCCGATTCATATAGCTCGGACGGCGAACCTACTCCGCTCATCCTCACCTGCCACGGTGCGGGAAATACCGTTAGCGAAAAAGAGGGCAAAACGGGTGGAGTCGACTATGCCTCCGAATGCATACGCGCGGGCTTTGCCGCGCTCGATATCAGCGGAAGCGAGGCGCACGGCCTGACACTCGGCTGCCCGGAGCACGTCTTCGCGCTTTATAAAGCATACCGCTATGCAGTCAAGAACTACAATCTCACAGAAAGAGTACTCCTCGCGGGTCACTCGATGGGTGGCGGAACGGCGATCAATTTTGCAAACACCTTCCCCTCCCTTGCCCTCGCGCTCGCGGTATTCAATCCCGGGCTCAGCTTTCACGGCGTTTCGGTCGGCGGTCACGTCTGCCGCAATCCGTGGGACAGAAAATTCGAGGACGGTTACAGATACCGCAAGCTCATTATTCGGTATTTCCGCTTTCCCGACGGGGAATTCCACCCCGATATCATTTCGGGATTTGATCCCTACCGCGCACACTCATTCGTCAACGATGAGGGCGAAAGAGCGGTTCTTCCTCCCTGCCCCGTCAAGATCTGGCAGGGCGGTGACGATATGACCGTCGATCCCGTTATAACACGGGAATACTACGACTCGATACGCCGTGCGGGATGCTACGCCGAACTGCACACCCTCGACGGCGTAGCCCACAAGGTCGTTGACACGATGAAAAAGGAACTGCTTTTGTGGTTCGAGAGATTCATTTAACCCAATAAAGACGCCGATCGTAAAAAAGTCGGCGTCTTTGTTTTGAAAATATGACCAAAGTATTGAAAATTTACCGCAAAGGTGCTATAATAATTATATCTATATAATTTTATACGGTTTGAGGTCATTATGAGAAATATAAAATCTATAATAAAACTTATAGCGGCTCTCGGAGTGATGATTTCCGTTGCGGCATTTATCTCTTGCTCAAATGCGGATACACCAACAATAACAACTGAAGCCGAAGGAGAAGAAACGATGTACGTCAATCCCGATGACAACTACGAGGGTACTTTAAAATTTGAGGAAAGCGCAGACGGCAAGACCGTTACGATCTCATATACGCTGAACGGCGAGACAGTGTCGCATACCGTTCCGAACAATGCAAACTACCGCTCGGGCGGATTCGCCGCGACCGATGACGTCGGACGCGCCCTCCCCACCTCGCTTACGACCGGCATATACGGCTCGAACGGCGAAAAATACGTTGGCATTTTCTATTTTCTCTGGCACGGTGAGCACGGAGACGACGGTATTTTCGATCTTGAAAAGATCAAAGACACCTACGGTGACCTCGCCAAGGATGCCAATGCAAAAGATCCCGTGACGGGCAAGAATATCTACGGCAATATCGGCACGATGCATTGGTTTGCCGAGCCGCTTTACGGATATTATTACGCGAGCGATTCGTGGGTAATCCGCAAGCATATGGAATTGCTCTCGAACGCAAACGTGGATTTTCTCTACTTTGACGTCACTAACGGATACATTTACAAGGACAACGCGCTCAAGGTAATGAAAACCTGCCACGAGCTGAACGAGCAGGGCTACGATGCGCCTCAGGTGGTCTTCTACACCAATGCGAATTCCGTGGGCGTTATGAAGCAGCTCTACGACGAGATCTATTCAAAGAATCTCTACCCCGACACGTGGTTTTACGTTGATGGCAAGCCCTGCATCATCGGCGTTGAGGAGGGTAATATAAACAAGTTCTTCACCGTCAAAGCCGCACAATGGCCGAACGAGGGCTACAAGGAAAACGGCTGGCCGTGGATGGATTTCGAATGGCCGCAGAGAATCTTCAGCGACAAAAACGGCAATCCGAGCGCGATCAGCGTTTCGATAGCACAGCACAATAAGTCTATCACCTTCTCTGATTCCTCGCTTTACGGCTATGCCTACAACCGCGGCAGAAGCTTCAACGGCGCAAAAGACGATAACGCTTCAATGGAAGCATACCGCGCGGCATTTGACGCCGACAATCTCATCACCAATCTCGGACTTAATTTCCAGGCACAGTGGGACCGCGCGATCAAATCGGGCGTGCCCTACGTCCTCGTAACGGGTTGGAACGAGTGGGTAGCGCAAAGGCAAAACGGTCAGCAGCACCGCGGTGACGCAAGCTTCGTCCACTTCGTTGACACCGCTTCAATGGAATTCTCCCGCGATGCCGAAATGATGCGCGGCGGATATTTCGACAACTACTATATGCAGTTGATCTCCAACATCCAGACTCTCAAAGGTTCCGCACCCGTCATCATTCAGGATGCGAGAAACAAGATCGACCTCGCGGCGTCCTTCGATCAGTGGGATAAGGTAATCGTTTCCTACACCGATCCCGAGGGCGATACCCGCGACCGTTCATCCAAGTCCTTCGGCAGTAAGGTTCTTCAGGATCGCACGGGCAACAACGATATAGTCGAAGCCAAGGTAACGAACAACACCGAAAATCTTTACTTCTACGTCAGATGCGCCGAGGATATCTCGGAATTCGACTTAAACAACTCTTGGATGCAGTTGTTCGTTAACACCAATAATAATGCCGCCGACGGCTGGTACGGCTACGATTTCCTTATCAATGCCACCCCCGAAGGCGTGGATAAAACTACCGTTGCGGCTTGCTCGTCGGCTGACGGAGTGCTCTCCACGAGCGAGGTCGGCAAGGTATCTTACCGCGTCGAGGGCGCAGAAATGATGATATCCGTTCCCCTCTTGATGCTCGGAATCGAGAATCACAAGGAAATTTACGTCGAATTCAAATGGGCGGACGCCGACAGAAATAAGAAGTACACCACGATGGAAGACTTCTACACCTACGGCGACGTCGCCCCTCTCGGACGACTCAATTGGATATATCAGAATTATATTCCCGGCGAACAATCATAAACTTAAAACATCACGCCCCGGACAGCATTCTTGTCCCCGAAAAACTAACCGAGAGTGGATAATACGATGAAAGAATATTTATACGATGTATTTTTGAGCTTCACGGGAATGGACAGAGAGCTCAAAACGAGAATACGCGATTATCTTGAAGCCGAGCCATACAAACTGAAATGCTATGACAGCGATAAGATAAATACGGGAGACTTTCGCGATCATTATTGCGAGGGAATCGACAAAAGCCGCGTCTATCTGATGATCCTTACCGACAGCTTATATAACGATCCCTCCAAATCGGGCAAGGGGTATCTCTCCGAAGTCCGAAAAGAGGTCAACCTTGCACTTGAATGCGAAGCTGCAAACGAGCTTAATATCGTCATTCTCTGCCTTTCGGAGTTTTTCAGTTTCGGATCTACCTTTCACGATTATAACGACACTATGGGGTGGTTCTTCTATACTCACACGAGAAGCTATTCTCAAGTGCGTGGAATCGTTGATGGAAACGGACTCCTCAGCGAGCAGACTCTCGCTGAGATCGAATCCCGCTGCAAATACTTCATCGACAAGCGCAATGAGGGTACACCCGTCCCTTCCCTTTCTCCAAAGCTTGAAATAACGGAAAGTAAATTACCCGAACGCAAGCTCTTTATCGGCAGAGACAAAGAGATCGACACGGCAGTCAAAGCATTCGAATCGGGAAAGCAAGCCGTTGTACTCCGCGGATCAGGGGGAATGGGTAAGACACATCTTGCAACGGAAATTGCACGCAGATGTAATGAAAACGGATATTTGAGCTGTCCCCAGATAGTTTATATCGGTGAATGCTCAGAGCAAGACGGTCTGCATACCGTCACCTCATCCGTAAGCTATACAAAGTCGGTATACGAAAGCCTCTCGTTTCTTTCGGAACGCGACAAATTTGAGCGCAAGCTGAGTTCTCTTGTTGCCTTGCCCGAATACGTTCTGTTGGTCATAGACAATTATAACTCTATAAAACAAAGCGATATCGCCGATCTTCTCCAAAAACTCAAATGCCGCTTACTGATAACCACGCGTGCAAGACTTGAAGATGATACCGATATTTCTGTCATTCCGGTTGAAAAGCTTGATCCGGATAACGCTTACAAAATGTTTTGCCGTACCTACGGAGACGCTTCCGTCGACCGTCAGGAATTCGACGAACTTTACAGATTCGTCGGCGGACACACGATGACGCTTTGCATTATCGGAAAAATGATGGCTCTGCATAAGTGCGGAATAAGACAAATGATCAGCGGAATGAGCGATCTCGGCGCTATGGAGGAAAGAATAGACTTTTCTCACAACGACCACAGAGGCTCGGATACCATAATGGGACATCTCACCTGCCTTTTCAGTATGAACGACTTCAGCGAGGGTAGTAAGCGTATATTGCGTTCTATGTCCATCCTGGAAACTGGCATGATCGAAACGTCCGTCCTTATAACAGTCCTCAAGCTGAAGAACCGCAATGATATCTCCGATTTGGTTGCAAGCGGTTGGCTCGACTACATAACGCAAACGGTCGGGGGCAAAGAGGTTGAATTTATCTGCATTCATCCGTTAATATCGCTACTTATGGTCGACTTGTTGGTTCCGACGGAAGATAACGTATCCGAAATGGCAACTCATATTTCCGATGAGGCGAACGGAATGCTTGAAAAAATAACCTATGCAGATGCTACAGTGCTTAACGAAGGATTGTATTTCGCCTGCCGCATACTCGCAAGAACAGGAAACAAGCTACCTCAAAAGCTTTGGGACAGCTTGGTAAAAGTCGATCACCTGCTCGGGGATGAATATAACACGGAAAGAAAGACGAACGAGCTCTGCGCCGTCATTTCTAATTCATCGGAGTCGTTAAAGATCACCATGTATCGCGATATGGTGATACTTGAACAGCATCCCACCCGAACCGAAGTTATTGAAAAGTACCTCTGTGCTTTGGAAAGCAATGCGAATGATTACAAATGGGTGCTCCGTTGCCTCTCTGTTACTCTACCGCATATAATCGGTGTCTCCAGACATCATCCTTTTCTGAGCCGAGCACTTGAAAAAGCGGTAGACGCGGCTATCGTTTATAACGATGATTTCGCTCTGAATGACCTGATAATCTATACTTCTTTTCTTGAAAAAGAACAGCGCACGAGAATCGTAGGGAAAATAAAGAAATATATCAAGAAAAGAAAATCCGAAGGAATTGAAAACGCCTCAATATTAGCGATTGAGCTATACTTATTGACAGCCGCCAAAGAAGGAGCCGAATCGTTTATTACATCTTCACTTCGTACGGTGAACGATATAATGCTCGATAAATACGGTTCATTCCTTGCAGAATCTATAAAACATCCGTTAAGAACTATCAAGCTTAGCTCTATCAGCAAACATTTTGCGAATCTCGATGATAACATTGAAGATCCTTTAGCCGGTCCTCTCAAGGTATTATACGAACATTTGGAAAATGCCTTTGAATCGGGAACTATCAACGCTCGTAAAATTATCGAAGCAATGGTTCAGCTTCAGATCAACCGTTACGAAAATCAGCTATCACTCGCATCTATGGAAGATGTCGTTGGAAGCCTGCTTTCAATCCTGAAGCAACTGCCACAGCACGCAATTTCATATGAAGTAGAAAAGCTGTCACATTCTGTATACACAGAAAATATTTCTGTCAGAGAACTATCTAATCTTCGCATAGCGGCGCAAATCAATCTTGCATACGATAACCGTAAAGCCATAGAGTTAAGCCGCCACCTCGTCTCACTTCTGCGCAGTCAGCGTCCCGAAGGGCACCCCGATATTATTGCCGCAATAATTTCACTTGCGGATGCTTACTGCCAGTTCGGCAAGCACTATTTCGCATTAAAGCATTATATTGAAGCGTATTCTATTCTGAAAAATAAATCCCCGGATTCGGCACAGCTAAAAGATATTGCTCAAAAAATACTCACTACCCAATGCGGAGAATATCTCGCGGTCAAAGATTTGAAGGAAATACTAAATATTGTTCTGCAAGACGAGGATATACTCAATTGGAAATATCACTATTATATCAATAATTATGCTCATATACTGAACTCCCGAGTCAGAGCACACCAACTACTCGAATTACTCGAATTATCCGATCCGATATTCGATGAGCTGAACTCATATTTTGATCAGGCGTTTAAGATACTAAAAAATCTTGATACGCAGACCAAAAAGAATTATGCAAACCTTTGGTTTACACTTGCCAGCTCATCGTGCACCGAAAAAAATACCGCACGAATTGCAGAGTATAAACAACTGCTTATGAAACTGCATAAATGCCGTACAAATAAAGCTTCGCACTTGGCATACGTCCTGTGGCTTTCGGTCTGCGCTTTTGAAAAATACAAATTCGGCGAAGAAGACTTTCTTCAGACTTATCATCAAGCAATCACATATGACATCAAAAAGATCAAGGGATATGAAACCGCCCTCGGAAATACCTGTAATATGATCTCAATGGCAAAAGCTCTCAGTCTTGATGAGTTGGCATCACTGATGCTCAAGAAAAAATCAAACCTCGATGAGCTTCACCGATTAGTGCTTGAAAAAGGATATGTTTTCATTCCCATAGATACTGTTCGTAGAATCAACGGTAAACTGTTCGGAATGAATTACGGTATGACAAGCAAAATTTATAAAAAAATCAAGAGCGCAGAAGATCTTTATATGTACGTTTTTAAGAAAATCCTGAATGAAGTGGAGAATCAAGAGTAAAAAATGAAAATCATTATCGTAGGATGCGGCAAGATAGGAAAAAGCCTCGCGGACAAGCTCGTGTCCGAGGGGCATGATGTTGCCGTCATCGATAAATCGCCCGACGTCATTGATGAAATAACGAACTCCTGCGACGTTATCGGTCTTTGCGGCATCGGCACCGACTGCGAGGTGCTCGCCGAGGCGGGCGCGGCACGCGCGGATATCGTTATCGGCACGACGGGCTCGGACGAGCTCAATATGCTCTCCTGCTTCATCGCAAAAACTCTCGGTGCAAAATATACGGTCGCCCGCATACGCGACCCCGAATACAACGACAAGAGCCTCGGCTTTATGGTGAACCAGCTTCAGCTTTCCGCGGCTCTCAATCCCGAGGCATCAGTCGCGCACACAATCGCGAACATCCTCAAATTCCCCTCCGCAGTCAATATCGAGACCTTCGCTTCAAGAAGATTCGAGATCGTGGAAATGATCCTCTCGGAGGATTCACCGCTGATCGGCAAGAATATGATCGACCTGCGCCGTCACAGCCCCGGAAAGTTCCTTATCTGCTCGGTACTGCGCGACAGCGAGGTCATCATCCCCGACGGTCGATTTGAGCTTCGCGGCGGCGACCGAATCGCTCTGACAGCCGCACCGAACGAGATAGGCAAGCTTCTCCGAAGTTTCGGTCTTATCACGCGAAAGGCAAAGGACGTAATGCTCCTCGGCGCAAGCCGCATCGCGTATTATCTCACGCAGTCGCTTCTCGCCTCTGGTCATAACGTGACCGTCATCGACAAGAAGCCCGAAAGATGCGCGGAATTTGCCGAAGCGATCCCGGGCGCCACCGTTATATGCGGCGACGGCGCGGATCAGGATATGCTGATCGAGGAGGGCATCCGACAGAAGGACGCCTTCGTCTCGCTCACGGGATACGACGAAAACAATATCCTTATCTCGTACTTTGCGTCCTCGCAGAAGGTGGGAAAGGTCATTGCAAAGGTTAACAGACCCGAGTTTCACCCCATCGCGGGCAAGCTCGGAATCGACACGATAATATCGCCGATCCAGACGGTCGCCGACGAGGTCGTCCGTTACGCCCGCGCGCTTCAGAACTCCGTCGGAAGTAACGTCGAAAAGCTTTATAAGATCATGGACGGCAAGGCTGAGGCACTTGAATTCAACGTAAGTGCCGATTTCAGCCACGCGGGCAAGGCACTCAAGGAGATCAAATTCAAGCCAAACATTCTTATCGCGGGCATTCTTCGCAACCGCCGACCGATAGTTCCGAGCGGTGACGACGTCATCCTCCCCGGCGACAAGGTCATCGTTATCGCCGCCAATCACCGACTTTACGACCTCTCTGATATAATCGAATGATCGGAGGTACGCGATGAATCGTAAAATGGTCTTTTACACCGTCGGGCATATTGCTCTGGCGGAGGCGGCTCTGCTGCTCCTACCAGCACTGGTCGCTTTGATCTACCTTGAAAAAAGCGGTATATCGTTTCTTATAACGGCTGCGCTTTCGCTTGCAGTCGGAATGATATTCATTCTTTTCTTCAAGCCGCAAAGCCGACTTATTTACGCAAAGGAAGGCTTCGCGATAGTTGCCTACGCCTGGCTTATGATGTCAGCCGTCGGCGCGCTTCCCTTCGTCCTCGGTGGTGCGATCCCCTCGTACGTTGACGCATTCTTTGAAACGGTCAGCGGTTTTACAACGACAGGCGCGTCGATCCTCCGTAACGTTGAGGCACTCGACAAATGTATGCTCTTTTGGCGAAGCTTCACGCATTGGATAGGAGGTATGGGAGTTCTCGTGCTCGTCACGGCTGTCGTGCCGAATATTGCCGACAGATCGCTGAATATCCTCAAAGCCGAAATGCCGGGTCCGACGGTCGGTAAGCTCGTTCCCCGCTCGCGCGACACGGCGAAGATACTTTATTTCATTTATTTCGGAATGACCGTGCTTATGACCGTTCTGCTCATCGTGGGCGGTATGCCGATATTCGACAGCATCGTTCACGCCTTCGGTACGGCGGGCACGGGCGGCTTTGGTATCAAAGCCGACAGCATAGCGTCCTATTCGCCCTATCTGCAATGGGTCATAACGGCGTTTATGTTTCTCTTCGCAATCAATTTCAACCTCTATTACCTTATGCTGATCAGAAAATTCCGCGCGGTATTCAAGAGCGACGAGCTTTGGTTCTTCTGCGCTCTCGTGCTTTTCTGCATCGGCGCGATAACCCTTGACATTCTCCCGATGTATGAAAATCTCGCGGAAGCGATCCGTCTCTCCGCGTTTCAGGTTTGTACCATAGTTTCAACCACGGGCTACGCAACGGCTGACTTCAACCTCTGGCCGGGACTTTCAAAGGCACTTCTGCTTCTTCTGATGTTCGTCGGAGGCTGCGCGGGCTCGACGGGCGGCGGACTTAAGGCGGCAAGAGTCGTTATTCTTTTCAAATCCATCAAAAAGGAGCTCAAGCGACTTCTCCACCCCCGCTCCGTAAAGGCGGTTATGTCGGAGGGCAAAAAGCTCGACGACGAAACGCTCAACGGCGTGACCTCGTACTTTGCCGTATATACGCTCTGCATCGTCGCGGTATTCGTGCTTATCTCATTCGAGCCCTTCGATTTTGAGACTAACTTCACCGCATCGGTCGCGTGCTTCAACAACATCGGCCCCGGATTTGCAGGCGTCGGCCCCGCGTCAAGCTTTGCTGATTATTCGGGCTTCTCAAAGATAATCCTCTCCTTCGCGATGCTTCTCGGACGACTTGAGGTATTCCCCCTCCTGCTCGGACTCAATCCTCTCATCTGGAAAAAGACGAAAGGAAACTGATATGACTAACGAAAAGATAATGCAAATCGCGCTTCGTCAATCGGCGTACGACTGCAACTGCTCGCCCCAGGATTTTCTCAAAGAGGAGCACGTGCTGACGTCCTCGGTCAAGCACCCCAAGGCACGGAAATATCTCCCTCTCCCCTTTGAATGTGACCTCGTTAGCTACGGCAACAACGTCGTGGCGCAGACGAGTGAACGGACTCGCGAGGCGGTGCGGGAATATTTAAGCAAATATATCGTCGCGCATTCCTTTGAAACGCCGAACGTTCACGTTCTCGATGAAATGCTTCTGCCATACCACCTAAAGGTCTGCTTTACTGCGGTATATTATCTGCCCGATCTCGACAGACTCCGCGAGCTGCCCTGCCCTTATGAAATGCACGTTCTTCATCAAGAGGATTTTGCGGAGCTTTATCTTCCCGAATGGAGCAACGCACTTTGCGAAAAGCGCAAGGAGCTTGACGTTCTCGGTGTCGGTGCTTACGATAACGGTAAGCTTGTCGGTCTTGCGGGATGCTCCGCCGACTGCGAGGATATGTATCAGATCGGCATCGACGTGCTTCCCGAATACCGCAGACAGGGCATAGCATCCGCGCTGACGAGCAAACTCGCGCTCGAGATACTGAAGCTCGATAAAGTTCCATTCTACTGCACCGCGTGGTGCAATCTCAAATCGGCAAGAAACGCTATCAAATGCGGCTTTGCTCCCGCTTGGGTCGAGCTTACCGCAAGAGATATAGATTTTGTAAACGAATTCAATAAAAGCCTAAAATTATAAAACAGGAGAGCAAAAAATGAAAAAACTAAACGTTGCTATCATCGGACAAGGCAGAAGCGGAAAGAATATTCACGGTAAATATTTCCGCGGCAAGACCAATCTTTATTACGACGTAAAATACGTTGTCGATGCGGATGAATTCCGCAGAGGCGTTGCAGAGGAGATCTATCCCGGTTGCAAGACCTTCGCCGATTACACAGAGCTTTTCAAGCTTGATGACATTGACCTCGTTGTAAATTCCACATACTCCGAAATGCACTATCCGATCACGAAGGACCTTCTCCTTCACGGCTTCAACGTTCTCGTTGAAAAGCCCTTCGGACGCACCCGCTACGAATGCGATGAGCTTATCAAGATCGCCAAGGACAAGGATGTGACCCTCGCGGTATTCCAGCAGACCTTCCTTGCTCCCTTCTATCCCTTCGCTTACGAGCTTGCAAAGTCGGGAAAGCTCGGCGAGATCAAGCAGATCAGCATCCGCTACAACAATTTCGCACGCCGTTGGGACTGGCAGACTCTGCAGAAGAAGTGCGCGGGCGGTGTTTACAACACCGGTCCTCACCCCATCGGTCTCGCGCTCGGATTCCTTGATTTCGACGAAAACGCCCGCGTGGTTTACAGCAAGCTCGGCTGTGCGCTGACCTTCGGCGACTCGGACGACTTCGCAAAGATCATCATTGATACTCCCAACAAGCCCGTTGTGGATATCGAGGTGACCTCGATCGACGCTTTCTCGAACTATAACGTAAAGATCCTCGGCACTCGCGGATGCTTCAAGTGCACCCCTTCGGCTTACAATATGACCTACATAGTTGACGGCGAGAACCCCGAAAAGGAGGTCTCCGAGACCTTCATCAAGAACGATGCGGGCGATCCCATCTACTGCTCCGAAAAGCTCGTCAAGCACGAGGAGGAGGGCAAGTTTGAGGGCACCGCTTTCGACGTCGGCACCGCTTCGCTTTACGAACAGCTCTACTTTAAGATCACCGAAG
Organism: Eubacteriales bacterium; assembly: GCA_045636385.1. GTDB lineage: Bacteria > Bacillota > Clostridia > Oscillospirales > CAG-272 > CAG-390. The sequence continues at coordinate 93,808 of JAZTXK010000055.1, read as the reverse complement.
GAAGACCTATGACCGTAACCCCCGAAATGGCGGCGGCTGTTATCTCTGTTATCGAAAAGGTACACGCGGAAAATCCGCTTCCCCTCAAATATTAAGGAGGCAAAAATGAAAAAAATTGCTATTCTCGGTTGTGAAAATTCACACGCCAATGCGTTTTTGAAATTCATTAAAGAAAAGGAAGAATTTTCGGGCATCGAATGCATCGGCGTGTACAGCAACGATCCCGCGGCATCCGAAAAACTCCGTGATACTTTCGGTGTTCCCGTTCTTGAAAATTACGACTCCGCTGTCGGTCAGATCGACGGACTTATCATCACAGCCCGCCACGGCGACGAGCATTATAAGTTCGCAAAGCCTTACATAGAGAGCGGTATTCCGATGTTCATCGACAAGCCGATCACGGTCAGAGAGGACGAGGCTGTTGAATTTATGCGTGAGCTTAAAGCACGCTCCACAAGAATCTCGGGCGGTTCGTCACTCAAGCAGGACGTTTACGTTTCCGAGCTGAAGGCCGACGCGCTTGCAGAGGATTCGGGCAAGACCCTCGGCGGCTTCATCCGCGCACCCTATCAGGCGGAGAACGCTTACGGCGGATTTTACTTCTACGCACAGCACCTCGTCGAGATGGTCTGCGAGATATTCGGCAGATTCCCGAAGTCCGTCGAGGCAAAGAAAAACGGAAAGACGATAAACGTGCTTTTCCACTACGACAATTACGATTGCGTCGGACTTTTCTGCGACGGCTCCTACGTTTACTACGCCGCACGAATGGCTGAAAAGGCATCGAAATCCTTTGAGATTCCGACCACTTCCGATTGGTATTACCGCGAGTTCAAGGAGTTCGCCGAAATTCTCGACGGCGGCGCACAGACCTGCACATACGAGGAATTCATCTCCCCCGTCTTCATCATGAACGCCATTATGCGCTCGCTTGAAAGCGGAAAAGCAGACGAGCTCCCCGAGATCAAGGTGTAAACATGGCAAAGATCATAATTTCGGCGTTTGCGGATGAATATTCCGACAGCTTTGAGGAACAGCTTCAAGGCTTAAACAAGCTCGGAATATCTCATATCGAGATACGCCACGTTGATAAAAAAAACATATCCGTTCTGACAAAAGAAGAAGTTCTCCGAGTAAAAGAACTTCTTGATAAATACGGAATCAAGGTCTCCGCGATAGGCTCGCCCCTCGGCAAGATCAAGCTCGACGGCGACATTGACGGTCATATCGAAACTGCAAAACGCGTTTTTGAATACGCAAACATCCTCGGCGCAAAGTTCGTCAGAGTTTTCAGTTTTTACGCCCCCGCGGGAAAGAATATCGTTGATATGAAGGACGAGGCTTTCTCCGCCCTCGGCAGACTTCTCGATGCCGCGCGTGAATACGGCGTTGTCCTCTGCCACGAAAATGAGGCAAAGATCTACGGCGACATTCCCGAGCGTTGCCGCGAATTGCTCGACTATTTCCCCGACCTCGCGTGCGTTTACGATATGGGAAATTACGTTCTTGAAGGAGTCGATCCCTATCCCGAATCATACCGACTGCTCAAAGATCGCATTGCGTATTTCCATATCAAGGACGCCCTCGCGGCGGGCGCGATAGTCCCCCCCGGCTGCGGTGAGGCAAAGATCGCGGAGATACTCGCGGAGCATAAAGAATACGCCGACAGCGACTTTTTCGTCTCCCTCGAACCGCACCTCGAGCTCTTCTCGGGACTCAACGCCCTCGTCGGCCGTTCCTTCGAGAATCCTTATAAGTATCCCGATGCCAAGACGGCTTTCGCGGATGCGGCGGAAAAACTTAAAGAATTGATTTAATACAAAAAGCCTCGATCCGAAGATCGAGGCTTTTTGTTATAAAGATTACATAAGCTTTCTGATAAGTCCCTTGATATCCTCAACCGAAGCAGCCTTGGGGTTGCCGGGTGCGCAAGCGTCTGCGTATGCGGACTCTGCGAGGAAGTCGAGGTCCTCTTCCTTGAGTGCGGCAAGCTTGGTGGGGATTCCAACGTCGATGGAGAGCTGACGAACTGCGTCAACTGCTGCCTTGCGGTAAGTAGCCTGATCCATTCCGGTGGTGTCAACGCCCATAGCCTCTGCAACTGCCTTGAGCTTCTCGCCGGTGCACTCTGCGTTGTACTCCATAACGATAGGAAGCATCATTGCGCAAGCAACGCCGTGGGGAGTGTCGTAAACCGCGCCGAGAGTGTGCGCTACCGAGTGAGCGATGCCGAGACCTACGTTCGAGAATGCCATACCGGTCACGAACTGACCGAGTGCCATACCCTCGCGACCTTCGGGATCGTTCTCAACCGCACCGCGGAGGCTCTTTGCAATAAGGCGGATAGCCTCGAGGTTGAGACAATCGGGAAGATCCCAAGCAGCACGGGTGGTGTAACCCTCGATAGCGTGGGTGAGAGCGTCCATACCGGTTGCGGCGGTGAGGCCCTTGGGCATTGTGGACATCATATCGGGGTCAACGACTGCGATATCGGGAATATCGTTTACGTCAACGCAAACGAACTTACGCTTGCGCTCAACGTCGGTGATAACGTAGTTGATGGTTGCCTCTGCAGCAGTACCTGCGGTGGTGGGAACTGCGATGGTGTAAACCGTGCGGTTCTTGGTGGGGGCAACGCCCTCGAGAGAACGAACGTCAGCGAACTCGGGGTTGTTGATAATGATACCGATAGCCTTTGCGGTGTCCATCGAGGAACCGCCGCCGATAGCGATCATGTAATCCGCGCCCGAAGCCTTATAAGCCTCAACGCCGTTCTTTACGTTTTCAATGGTGGGATTGGGCTTGATATTGGAATAGATCTCGTAAGCCATTCCTTCCTTATCAAGAATATCGGTTACCTTCTTGGTTACGCCGAACTTAATAAGATCAGGGTCCGAAGCGATGAAAGCCTTCTTGAAGCCTTTAGCGGAAACGATTGCGGGGATCTCGAGGATCGCGCCCTTGCCGTGATATGATATTGCGTTGGATACAAAACGATTTGCCATTTGAGTGACCTCCGTAATTTTATTCTTTGGGTAGGCGAAGCCTATAAATTAATTATACAATATAAAACGCGAAATTTCAATAAGAAATTAAAATTTTTATGTTTTTCCGCGTTGATATTTACCACCAGTTCTGCGGTATTGTCTCGACCTTATAAAGCCAGCCGGAATGGTTGCATCCGATATACATAGTACCGTCTATCTTATACATATGCTCGGGCTCTGCTCCCGAGAGTCCGTAGATATTTGCGCTTGAGATAAGATTGCCCTCCATATCCTCGACCACCATAAGATGAACCGCTCTGCCTTCAAGATATCTCGGATCGTAAACGTACTCGCCGTCCGAATAAAGCCCCTGTGTCATAAGTGTCTGGTCTGCGCAGATATGCGAGGAAAGCTTATTGAAATTCTCGCCGAGGATCATTATCTCGATATTGAAGCCCGCGGCAACGTATGTGTTGCTTTCCTTCAGATATTCAAGTCCGCGTATGCCGACGGGCGCGATAAGATCGCCCTTGTATTCAAGAGTTTCGGCATCGACAAAGGAAAGTCGCGTCCAGCCCGCATCAAGCGTTGCTATGACGATCCTGTTGTTCTTCGCATCGTAGGTCAGATCGTTGGTATGGAAGGTGGGCAGGCGATCAGAGGATTTGACGATCTCACCTGTGGTAATATCGTATTTCGAAACAACGCCGAATTCTACGCCGTCACTCGTTCCCATCATACCTACGTAAACGAATTTACCGTCCGTGCATCCGCCCTGAACGGTTCCGCCACCGTTTACGTTTTTGAATTTCAAAACCTTTTCGGTTGCCGCAAACGCAACGCCTCTGCCGTCCGAAAGGAGCTCGGCGATAGCAAAAGCATCATCCTCCGAGGGCTCGGAAATATACTCAAATCCCGCCTCGATAGCAAGCATCGCGCCGTTTTCATCGGTCGAGGTAAAGGTTTCAAAAAAATAATTGAGCGCGAGATAGCACTGATACCAGCTCGTTCCGTTTATTGCAATCTTGTTGCCTATGACTGCGATACCGAAACGGTTGCCGCCCGCCGCTTCAAGCTTGGCTTTGAGAGCTGAAGATTCCGCTCTGTTCGTGTCGCCGAGAATCAGCTCTCTCGCATCGGGTGCGGGAGGCTTGAGGGCAGCCATAATGTCAAAGGTACTGCCGATCTTGCATCCGAATCGCTTATCGAATTCGCTTTCAAAGGCGGCAAAAAGACGTCCGCGCGCGCCGTCGTTTTCCTCGGAGCGAATGATCTCAAATTCAGTCTTACCGCCCGAAACAACTGTAATCATTTCCTTTTTGACCTCCGTGATCTCCGCCGCTTCGGTTTCCGTCACCTCTCCCTCGGGAGCTTTTTCACAAGCGGGAAGCAGTAACGCTAACGCTAAAAATAAAACTAACAAACTGAATTTTTTCATATTGTCCTCCGAAATTTACGATAATTTATTATACCATAAAAATCTTTTGTTTTCAATATAATGCATCTAAAAAAGCGGTTGAATTATCTTCAAAAATATGCTATAATAAAACAAATCAAACGTCTATCGGAGAAATAATAATGAATACGGTAAAATTCAGATATGCAACCGAAGCCGACGCCGCACTGATCCTCAAATTCATCCGCGGCATCGCTGAATATGAAAATATGCTCGACGAGGTCATCAACACCGAGGAAATGATAAAGGAAGTCGTTTTTGGCAAGGGACACGCGGAGGTCATCTTCGCGCTTGAAGACGAAAAAGAAGTCGGATTCGCGCTCTTCTTCCATAATTACTCCACCTTCGTCGGCCGCGCGGGAATTCATCTGGAGGATCTCTTCGTCTGGCCCAAATACCGCGGAAAAGGCTACGGCAAAGCGCTCCTTCTCGAGGTCACAAGAATTGCAAAGGAACGTGGCTGCGGCAGAGTGGAATGGACTTGTCTCGATTGGAACCAACCGAGCATTGATTTCTATCTTTCAAAGGGAGCAGTGCCGATGGATGAATGGACAATATACCGTCTGACCGCTGATAAGATCGACGAGCTTGTCAAGTGAGGTGACTCCGATGTATAAGCTTTATATGGAATTCGAAAATCCCACGACGGAAATGTTCGGTAAACGCCGCTCGGTTCAGGGAATGGCTATCCACGGCGACACCGCATTCGTTCTCTATCACAGCGGCGTCTGCGGCGCATACGATCTCGTCAGCCGCGAGCCGAAGCCGATGGGAGTTTTCAAGCTCGGATCTTATTGCAGCAATAAGGAAGATAAAAGATACGACAACCACGCAAACGACGCGATGTTCGGCGCGACGATGGATGGCGAGGATTTCCCTCTGATGTACGTTACCGCCGGCAACAGCGGCGACGCCGACGAAAAAGGTTGGATTGCATACTGCGCCGTTGAGCAGATCAGACTGAAAGACGGTAAATATTCCGCAGAAACGGTTCAGCGCATCTATTATAAGCCGACCGAAAAGGACGGCACAAAATTCGAGATCCCCGGCTGGGGATGGCCCGCGTCGCTTGTTGACGTCAAAAACGGCTTCTTCTATCTCCACTCGGCGCGCTACCGCACCAAGCGCGAGATGTACCGCCCCGATAACGAATACATCGTCACCAAATTCCGTCTTCCCTCCCCCGACGAGGGCGACGTGACCTTCACCGCAGATGATATTCTCGACCAGTTCCGCCTCCCCTTCAACGCTTTCGCGACGCAGGGCGGAACGATCTACGAGGATAAGCTCTACTACTCCTTCGGCTTCGGCAGAGAGGACACACCCGACGCGCTCAATGTCATTGATCTGAATGAGAAAAAATACGCGCTCTGCGAGGATCTTTCAACCGCGCCCTTCTTCGATCAGGAGGTCGAATGCGTTGCCTTTTACAAGGGCAGAATGCTCATAAACACCCAGAAAGAAAAAATCTACGAAAGAGAGGCTTTTGACTTCTGATGACTTTTCACGACTATGCTCTGGCTCACGCAGATGAACTAACCCGGCTTACCTGCGATATGACCCTCATCCCCGCGCCGAGCGGACACGAAAGAGCTCGCGCCGAATATTGCGCCAAGTGGCTTGAAGATGCTGGCGCGAAGGGAGTCGAGATCGACGAATCCTGCAACGTGGTCTGGAAGGCTTTTCCCGGTAAAAGCGGCAAATGGGTGATCTTCTCTGCTCACACCGATACGGTTTTCGACTTTGACGTTCCTCTTGAAATAAAGAAAGAAGACGACAAGCTCTACTGCCCCGGCATTGGCGACGATACCGCAAATCTTGCCGTTCTTATGCTCGGTATGCGCTATCTGATTGAAAACCCGCCCGTTGACAACGAATACGGCGTGCTCTTCATCGCAACCGCCTCCGAGGAGGTCGGAAGCGTTGGTATGTATAATTACCTCACAAAAAATGGCACGGACGATATCGCGTTCTGTTACAGCTTCGACGCCTCGATACAACGCATCTACACCGGCACGGTCAATTACTACAACCACCTTGTAACCGTCCGCGCGCCCGGCGGGCACGCTCTCGGCGCTTTCGGCACACCGAGCGCGATCGAGGAGCTTTCAAAAATCATTCTCGATACCTCTGCCGCATGCCGCGAATACATCGCAAATGAAAAACTGAAGCGCACCACCATCAACGTCGGTATGATGAGCGGCGGAAACAGACACAATATAATCGCCGCCGAGGCGCACGCGCTGATCGAGCTCCGCTCCGACAAGCGCGAAAGATACGACGTTCTCGCCTCCTTCCTCGACGAGGCGGTCAAGAAATACACCACCGAAGAGGTAAGCGTGACGAACGAGATCGTCAGTAACACGGCGCATTGGAACACGGTTCCCGACGACGTGATGAAGAAGATCGGCGAGGATCACCGCGAAATGCTCCGCTCGCTCGGCATCGAACCGAGATTTTCTTCGGCTTGCACCGATTGCCGCTATCCTATGAGCCGTGGCATTCCCTCTCTCGACGTCGGACTCTGCAAGACCTCGTATCCGCACAACGTAGGCGAACTTCTCTACCCCGATTCGCTCCCCACGGGACTTGAATTTTTACTTATGATCTTCAAATACTCGCTTTATTAAGGAGGAAAAAATATGCTTGAAATCGGAATGAAAGCCCCCGACTTTACTCTCAAGGACAAAAACGGAAATGACTTTACCCTCTCGTCGCTCCTCGGCAAAAAGGTAGTTCTCTACTTCTACCCCAAGGACAACACCCCCGGATGCACCCGTCAGGCTTGCGCTTTTGCGGGAGCCTACAAGCAGTTCGAGGCAAAGGGTGTCGAGGTCATCGGCATCAGCAAGGACAGCGTGGCATCGCACGTTAAGTTTGCCGAAAAATACGATCTTCCCTTCATCCTTCTCTCCGATCCCGACCGCGTAGCCATCGAGGCTTACGGCGTGTGGCAGGAAAAGAAGATGTGCGGAAAGGTATCTATGGGCGTCGTACGCACCACATTTATCATTGACGAAAACGGCAATATCGAAAAGATTATGCCGAAAGTAAAACCCGATACAAATGCGGCTGACATTTTAGCCGAACTTTAAGGAGGAATAAAAAATGTATACCATCTACGTTAGTTTCATCTGCCACGAGGGCAAGCGCGAGGCGTTTGTCGAAAGAATGAAGTCCGAGGGCGTGCTCGCTGCTGTCCTCGCGGAAGACGGCTGCATCCGCTACGACTACTATTATTCGGATAAGAATCCCAACGAACTTCTGCTCATCGAGGCATGGGAGTCGAAGGAGCACCAGCAGATCCACATCACCCAGCCCCATATGGCAAAGCTCCGCGAATTCAGAAATGATTATATCGCAGAGTCAAAGCTCGGCGAGTTTGAGCTGAAATGAAAAAAACAGACGAAAAAACAAACGTGATGCGTCTGCTTGACTCGAAAAAGGTCAAGTACGAAAAGCATCTTTACGTAGACACCGATGCGATCAGCGGCATCGAGATCGCGACGGTTTTGAATCAAGACCCCAATCACGTTTTCAAAACTCTCGTGACGGTCGGGGCATCAAAGAACTACTACGTTTTTATGATCCCCGTTGAGCGCGAGCTTGATCTCAAAAAAGCCGCTCGAGCCGCGGGCGAGAAGAATATCGTGATGATAAAGCAGAAGGAACTGCTTCCGCTGACGGGCTACATCCACGGCGGATGCTCGCCGATAGGTATGAAAAAGCAGTTCCCCACCTTCACGGACGCAACCGCGGAGAATTTTGAAACCATCCTCTTCAGCGCTGGCAAGATAGGATATCAGGTTGAGATCACGCTTGATGAATTAAGAAAAGCGCTGAAATTTGAGCTGGTTGATCTCACGGTATAAAGGAGAATATTATGAATTTCACAGAAATAGCAAACACCCGCCAATCCTGCCGCAGTTACGATGCCGAGAGGGCGGTTGAAGAGGAAAAGCTTCAAGCAATACTTGAATCCGCACGCCTCTCCCCTTCCGCTTGCAACGGTCAGCCGTATCTTATGACGGTCTGCCGCGGCGAGGCGGCGAAGGCTGTTGCCAAGGCGACGCAGGGGATGGGAATGAACAAATTCGCAACCGATGCACCCGTGCTGATCGTCATTTCCGAGAAGCCCTACGTCGCATCCGCCGCGCTCGGCGCAAAGGTCAAGGGCAACGACTACCGCTCGATCGACATCGGCATCCTTTCCGCCTACATCACCGCAGAAGCCGCGGCGCAGGGGCTCGGAAGCTGTATTCTCGGATGGCTCGACGACGCGGAGATCCGCAAGATCTGCTCTCTTGACGCACCCGTAAGACTCGTCATAACTATCGGCTACCCGAAGGAAGGCGATAAACTCCGCACCAAAAAGCGCAAGGATATGGACGAGATCGTTAAGTTTATTGATTAACGGCTATGAAAAAGCACTCAAAGAAAAAGAAGAAATACCAAAAACAAAAATCGTCGGGGCTCCTCAAGTCTGTTGTGATTTGTATATTGGTTTTTGTATGTTCGATACTTTTATTCATTTTTTCGAATCATTCCTCGCTCCAGGAGGTTCGCGATAGCTTCATCGTTACGGTCATATTCAAGCTTGCGATTACCGCAACGATAGTATTTTTTACCTTTCGCAATAAAAAAGAACTGCCAAAATTCGGCAGGCTCCTTTCATTGCTCTTTTCTGCCGTTCCTTGGATAACAGTGATCACGTTATCGAACAAAATATATCTGATCTATATAACGGTGCTGTTTTTCGTAATGTTCGGGTATCTCGTTCTGAAATATCTGAAGGAACTGAAGGTCTACAAATGGCTAGATCTCGAGGCGACGTTTTTGGCGCTCTTTATGATTTTGGATGCGCGTGCTTATTCTTTCATCGAAAATCCGCGCGGACTACACTTTTGGGTGGTTCCATTGATCTTCGGAATAATCGCCGGAATAATTTCTTTCTTTTTGGTGAGAATGGACTTGCTTGATTATACGTCTGCTAATCTCGTGCTGATGCCCATCGTAGTCTGCTTTATGTTCTTCATTATCACGTGGACCACTGCCTTGAATATGAATTACGCCTTGGATATCATCGAACCCGTGGAGCATACCGCGATCATAGTTGATAAAGACGTAGATACCGCCGGCAAATCGGTCGATTATTCTTTCATCTTGGAGCTTGACGGCAAGACCATCGAGCTTGACGTTTCATCTTCGAATTATTACAGCTACGAGATCGGCGAGGAATTCATCATCGAATACCGCCGCGGAGCATTTAACGAACCGTTTTATATCAGCAGTTAACACAGAAAGGAGGCACTCATGTCGTCTTACAGCGAGCTCATAAAAAATTTTGAGCGAATACGCGCGTATATGCGCGAGTTTTACGACTACGGCTTCAAGAGCCGCGACGGATACAACCAAAAAAGCGCGCGCTCATACGACGACGAGCGCCGCCGTATGGAGAGCATTCTCGGCGATCATATGAGCTTCGTCCGCACGCCCGAGGGAAAGAATATCTTCATCTCGATCGACAGCCGCACTTCGCGCCACAATCCCTTCTATAAGGCTTGGAAGTCCAAAAGCTTCACCGACGGCGATATCACCCTCCATTTCATCATCTTTGACATTCTTCACTCGCCCGAGGTCGCGCTTTCGATTCCCGAAATTATGCAGATAATCGACGCGGACTATCTTTCCGAATTCGATTCTCCGATGATGTTCGACGAATCGACGCTGCGCAAAAAGCTCAAGGAATATTGCGAGGAAGGCATTATAATCTCCGAAAAGTCGGGCAAGCGTATGATATACCGCCGCGTAGAGGGATTCGATCTTACCGATTACAGCGATCCGCTTGATTTCTTCTCGGAGGTCGCGCCCTGCGGCGTTATCGGCTCCTTTCTGCTCGATAAGTCACGCCCGCACAAGAACGCCTTCGGATTCAAGCATCATTATATCACGGGCGCGATGGACAGCGAGGTTCTTGCCGCGCTATTCACGGCAATGAGGCAGAAGCGCGCAGTCACGCTCACCAACCACAGCCGCCGCTCCGACGAACCGAGGCGAAGCCGCGTGATCCCGCTTCGCGTGCTTATCAGCGCGCAAAACGGCAAGCAGCATCTGATCGCGTATCATCCCGACACAAATAATTTCCGCTCCCTCAGGATCGATTATCTTTCATCCGTAAAGCTTGAAGAGGCATCTCCCCGCTTTGACGAGCTTCGCGCTATGCTTGATCAAAAGCAGAGCAATATGTGGGGCGTTGTGGTAAACCGCGGCAGGCGCGGCAGACCAAGCCTTGAGCACGTGACCTTTACGGTCAAAGTCGAGCCGAACGAGGATTACATAATCAAGCGTCTTTACCGAGAAAAGCGCAACGGCACTGTTGAAAAGATCGACGATTCTACCTACCGCTTCACCGCCGACGTTTACGAAACGAGCGAGATAATCCCCTGGATCAGAACCTTCATCTGCCGCATCGTGCAATTGAACTTCTCAAACCGAACGGACGAAAACAAATTCAAGAGCGATCTTAAGGCGATGTATAAAATGTACGGCATCGTAGAGGAGGGCGAGCAATGATTTTCAGCGAGCTTTATTCCGCGTACTACAACACCGTTGCCGAGATCATTTCAAGGATCATCGACGGCGAGCGCGACGAGCGTGAGCTTCAGAAGATCGTCACGGAGCGCGCCTTCGGCGAGAGCGTTACAACCATCCTCCCCGCGCTTAAAAGCGGTAAATGGCAGCTTCTCCGCCCCGATATGAGCACAATTCTGAAGCACAAGCCAAGCGTACCGCTGACGAATCTGCAGAAAAGCTGGCTTAAGGCAATCTCGCTCGATCCGAGAGTCAAGCTCTTTGACGTTTCCTTTGACGGACTCGATGACGTCGATCCTCTCTTCACTCCCGAAGATTATTACGTCTACGATAAATACTGCGACGGCGACGATTTCTCCGACGAGGGATACATCGAACGCTTTCGCATCATCCTCTCCGCTATCCGCGCGGATACTCCGATCAAGGTCAATCTCACCAACAGAAGCGGCAAGGAGATGTACGCCAAGGTCATGCCACTGCGGCTCGAATATTCCGAAAAGGACGACAAATTCCGCCTCATCACAGACGGCTGCAAGTATCTGCACACTATCAATCTCTCGAAGATCCGCTCCGTAAGATATTGCGGTGAGACCTTCAAGCACATCCCACGCGAGGAGCGATACGATACCGTCACGCTCCGAATCAAGGACGAACGAAACGCCCTCGAGCGGTGTATGCTCCACTTTGCACACTTTGAAAAGCGGGCAGAAAAGGTGGGTAAGGACGAATACCTGCTTCACGTCAAATTCGACCACAAGGACGAGTCCGAGATCGTCATCCGCACGCTCTCATTCGGTCCGAGAGTAAAAGCCGAGGCTCCCGACGCCTTCGTCGAGCTGATAAAAAAGAAGCTTTTGGCTCAAAAGCTTCTGAATTTAAGATAAAAAGCACTAAAAAGCTGCGAACTTTAGCAAGTTCGCAGCTTTTTTTCCGTGAAAAGTACGCGGAGAAATGGTAAAATATGAGCGTAAGGCAAACCAAAGCGAGTGTATGTGTCACCGCGGTGCGCGAAAGCGTGAAAGAACATTAAAGGAGGCGAGCAAGTTGAACTTTTTCAGAAGCATCCCGATCAAAACAATGACCGAATGCATAATCAGAGCCTTTCCGCTTTATCTGCGGAAGGATGTGAAGCTGATATGTAAAAATCTTAATTTCAGCGAATATTTTTATTATTACGACAGTACAGAATGGGTGCTTTCCTCGGGTGAGGTGATCACGATGCCGTACAGAATCGTTCTTAAAGATGAATACCGCGGAGATCTGCGCTCACTTACCAAAACACAAAAAACAATATATCATTGCATTATGTCAAGGAGCTCCGACGGTTACGTCCGCGAAAAACACATAAAAGCTCTTTTGAATAGCGACACCCCCGAATGGGCTATGCCGTACGTCATCAAGGTCTGCGACGAATACGTTGTTGAAATATTGCAAACCGTATATAGTTCGTTGATTACCCGCGATTGCACAAAATATCGGCAGCTATGCGCGCTTAATTTAGATTATATCAAACGTGCACACACACGGATGATAAGCTACTGGAACGAATTTTATCGGTGGGACTGTTACAGATACGAAAATTATATCGGCAAAAAGCTATACCGCTACTGCTTCGGCTACGGTAAGACGGGACAAAAAGCTATCAAATTTTAAAAACAATAACTATGAGAAAGATAACCATGACATACGAAAAATTCAAGAATAAATGGCTCAAAAGCTTTGCATCGCCTTTATACAAAAATCCGCGAGCTAAACATCTGATCCAAACGGAGCAATACATCTGGCATCTTTTCTCTTGGGGATATCTTCCCAAAGAATGCTATCTTGAGCAGATCGACGCAATGGATGCCTTCGACAGTATCCCGCCCGAAGAAAAAGAGAATGCAATATTTTTTGAACGCTTCGGCAGGTATTTGCCTTCTCTCCCCGACCGCAAAAACATCTGCGCAGAGGATCTTACGGAATGCACGGAGATTTACGTCGTTGCGCGGGATTTTTCGTGGACTTATATATGGACTCACGAAGGTACCTGGTGCGGTCCTTTCTACTGCGACAAAGAATTGCTTTCAAACTACCGATTGGAGGAAAAATCAAAATGATCTTCAGATTTTCAAGCTTCGTGCTCGACATCGACGTCGAGCGCACTCGTGCTTTTTATGAGCGTTCCGACGTTCGCCCGATAAGTGAAGAGTGCAGTTGCATCAACTGTCAGAATTTTGATAAAGCCATACTGAAAGCATCTACCCGTGTGACGGAGTTTTTACGCTCCCTCGGCATCGATCCCCGCAAGCCACCCGAGGTCTATAACGTCACGGGTCTGCTTGAAAAAGATGGCACGATATGGTACAACGGTTGGTACCACGTCTGCGGCAGAATAGTGGAATCTCCCGATATGGTTGAGGAAACTCTGCTTGATACCGGAGTAATTATGAAAAGAACTTGTTGGGAGTACAGCTACTCGCCCGATCCGGATTTTCCTTTTATGGTGCTCCCAATACTCGACAACGCCCTGCTTCACGAAGATTTTCCCACCCCCGTCATTCAGCTTGAAATCGACACACATCTGCCTTACGTTTTAGGGACTCCCTATGAGGGATGAAAGGAGAAAGCTATGATAGAAATTATAGGAAATTATAACACCGCAAAGTGCTTCGCGTCCACCCTTGAGGACGGTGCGCGTGAGCAGATCAAGACGGTTTGCGATACCGAGGCGTTTTCGTCCTCGAAGATAAGAATAATGCCCGACGTTCACGCGGGAAAGGGCTGTACCATCGGTACAACTATGACAATAACCGACAAGATAGTTCCCGCGATGGTTGGCGTGGATATCGGATGCGGAATGTATACGGTTTCTCTCGGCAAGGTTGATATAGACCTTGAAAAGTTCGATGAAGCCGCGCATTTCATCCCCTCGGGCAGAGAGGTCTGGGAGGGGCGTAACGAACGCTTTGATCTCACCGTGCTCCGCTGTTACAGATACCTCAAGGACTCAAAGCGTCTTGAGCGAAGCCTCGGCACGCTCGGCGGCGGCAATCACTTCATCGAGATAGATGAGGACGATGAGGGCAACAATTACCTCGTCATTCACTCGGGCAGCCGAAATCTCGGCACGCAGGTAGCGGAATATTATCAGGGCATCGCCGTCGATCTCAATCTCGGCAAGGAGGAATACTTCAACCGCCGCGAGGAAATCATCCGCACCTACAAGGAGGCGGGGCGCAGAAGTGAGATTCAGGATACGCTCAAGGCAATGGCAAAGGAATGGGAGGCAAAGGAGCCCACTCTTCCCGCCGATCTCTGCTATCTTTACGGACGGTTTATGGAGGATTATATCCACGACGTTGATATTTGTCAGAGATTTGCCCGCCGCAACCGCGAGAGAATGGCGGAGATATTGCTTGAAAGAGTCGGACTCGCCGCGCTTGGAGCCTTCGAGACAGTTCATAACTACGTCGACGTTGACGAAATGATCCTCCGCAAGGGCGCGGTCTCGGCGAAGGACGGCGAAAAGCTTCTCATCCCCATCAATATGCGCGACGGTTCGCTCATTTGCATAGGCAAGGGCAACGAAGATTGGAATTACTCCGCACCTCACGGCGCAGGCAGACTTATGTCGCGCTCGGCGGCTTTCGAGCGGCTGACTATGGCGGAATACGAGGCACAGATGGCGGGCATCTACTCGACCTGCGTAGTTCCCGACACTCTCGACGAATCTCCTATGGCATATAAAAGCATGGATGAAATAGTTGAAAACATCACCCCCACCGCGGAGATCGTCTGCCGTATCAAGCCTATCTACAATTTCAAGGCAACTGAATAATGCCCTTTAAAAGGAGAATTAACGATGAGGGAAATAAAATCGGAAAAAGATATAAATGAATTTCTTGAAGAAACAAGGGGGCTTCACGACGGCTGTATCATTGACGTTCAATATAAGCACAGCGGGATAAAGAGGATCGATAACTGCCTTCACTTTCATCCCGACGAAACAAAGCTTACGCTTAAAATATTTGCGCCGAGCATCTTCGATGCCATAGTTGAGATCGAATTTGAAAATCTTCTTGAATGGCAGATAAACAGCAAAAGCGACTATCTGTATGCGGCTTGCGTTAATATCGAGCCGGGATATATAGTCTGGTCGAGCGAGGTATACACCTCCACGGAGCGGTTGAAGGAAAGCTCTTACGTTATCGCGAGATCAATGAAATGGCGTATCGCTGATTAGCGCAAGCCAAGATAAAAATCGGGACAGCTTCTTTTTGAGAGGCTGTCCCTTATATTTTTATTTCGGCAAAACCGCATCTTCCTTCGACTCGTAAAATTCCTTTGCAAGTCCCTTTTTCGACACGGGTTCATCGTTTGCGTAGAGGTGGGAGGTGTCGCCCATCTGCATGCATTTGAAGAATACCTCGCCCTTGACGCGTTCCTCGGTGACAAGGGTGGTAACAGACGATGCGGGCAGGAAGAAGGACTGCCAGAGCATCGGGAGGGCAACGCCCGAAAGATGCGAGATCAACGCCATTCCGAGTCCGAAGTGGCAGAAGAACGCGATAGTGGTATCGGGGCTCTGCTCCGTGCGGTAGAAGAAGCCGTCCTTTTTGTATCCGTAACCTTCAAGGAGCGCGTCGAATTCCTTGATCGTTTCCTGCCAGACCTCCTCGACGTTGCCCGAGCTCATAAGCTCGTTTTCGAGCCACTTGTCTTTATCGAACATCTCGGGATGATCGTTCCAGAAGCGCGGCTTCATATTCCAAGCGCAGCGGTTCTTGCCCTTTGCCTCATCCCACACTCTTCCGCGGAATTCGTGGAGCCAATCGAGAGTCTGCGCCGATTTGCCCGTCAATTCAAGATAGGGCTGTGCCGTGTGCTGTGCGCGTCCCATCGGAGAGACGAAAACGTCGCTTATGGGCAATTTTTCAAGTCTTTCGGCGAGCATACGCGCCTCTCGCCAGCCTTTTTCGGTGATGGTATTATTTTCGTAATCGGGTTCCGCGTGGCGGATTATAAGTATTTTCATTTGTTCCCTCTCATTTAAGCTCGACGGTATACGCGCCGTCAAACGAATATATTATTTTCGCACTCTTATCGCCCTCGATATGTTTATTGGGCGTATGCTTATTGTAAAACTCCTTGGTAGCCGACCAAAGATAATAGTCCGCATCGGTCATTTTGTAATAAGCCGTAAGTGCATCGCCGTTCTGACCGTGCGATGTTGCTTGAACGATATCGCATTTGAGTGTCTCTGCGGTATACCTTTTATTTATATACTGACCGATATAAACCGGTCCCGAATCGCCCGAAAAGATCAGTCTCTTGCCGCCCGCCTTCACGCTGAAAACAAGGCTCGTCTGGTCGAGGTCATCATATTCGGTAAGGAACATATCGTCAACGCTTCCGAGTACGGAGATCTCGATATCGGCGAAATAATAGGTCTGTCCCGTTCTCGCGGTGACGTAATCCGCACCGAGAGTCTTTGCCGCCTTTTCAAGCTTTGAGATACGGTTGGCGTAGGTGCTCTTATCGTAAGCCTTCTGATATGATTCGTAGGGCATATTCGTATAAACCGCATCGCATTCTATAAGCGAGGCGTATTTGCTCTCCGCGATATCAACGAGTCCACTCATATGGTCGCCGTGCGCGTGCGTTATGAACCACGCGCGGATATGCGGCTTTTCTCCCTCGGGTATCAGCGGCTTCATCGTAGAATATAGTCTGTCAAGGAATTTCGGATCGCTGTCGCCGCTGTCAACGATAACGAAGCTTCCGTCCGACGCCTGAATGACATAGCAAGTACCTTTGAGTGCGCCCGCATATTCAAGTCCGGGCTCGATCACCTTCGGTACGGTCGTTGCATTGACAGCCTCGGACTTAAAGGGCTTTTCTGTTGCGGGCTTATCAACGATGACTATAAGCTCTCCCGTTTTATTCCAAAAATCAACAGTTATCTCGAGGCCGTCCTTGAGAAGCACGGCAAAGCTTGCGTCGTAATTTTCGGTTTTACCTTGAATTTCAAAGCCGTTTTCTTGAAGAATTCCAATATAACCGTTCCAATCGGCAAGCGTGCTCGACTTGAAGCAGAGCTCGTATGCTCCGCGCGCGCCCTGAACGTGATAAAGCCACGGCATCTGCGTCGGCGCAAAATTCGGTACTGCGGCGTCGAGAAGCGAGGCGTCCTTGCCGTCAAGCTCCCATTCCTCCGTCAGCGTACCAACGGTGTCGCCCGCGGAAAATGATTTTTCAAGCTTCATAATGAGCTTCGAACAGGCATCGCCAATAGTCGAGACACTCCAGGCAACCACGGCGATGTTACCATCGTCCGTCAGCCTTACGGCGTATTTGTTGTATGGAATCTCGGAAAACAAATCGGCGTGAGTGCCGTCCTCCTGGGCGCCGACCGTGATCAGACGCTTGCCCTCGGCGAGATTCTTGTTCTTTTTGACCTCGAATTTCACGCCGTAGATCGCGGAAATCTTTGAGGCGAAGGAATTGACCGCCTCGCGCATCTCGCCGCTGCTTCCCTCGGGAAGGATGATGGCGTAAGCCGCCTCACCGTTTTCAACAAGGCTAAAGGTAGCTTCGGGGACTTCAGCCTCGGTTTCGGCTTGCGTGGTCTCGGCATCGGACTCGTTGCATGCAATAAGTCCGCAGAGCAAAAGCAATGTACTTAACAGCAAAATAAATCTTTTCAAGATATCACCTCAATTTTGACGTTCGGTATTCGGTTGGCGTGATGCCGTATCTTTCCTTGAAAATGCGGACGAAATTTCTGTATTCGGCAAAGCCCGAAAGATTAGCAACCTCACCGATATTGTATTTTGAATTTGAAAGCAGAGTTTTTGCCGCCGCAAGACGAAGGTCGGTCAAATAGCTTTGAAGCGACTTTCCCGTTTCCTTTTTGAAAAGCTCGCGCAGGTATTTTTCCGAAATATGCGCCGCCGCGGCAACGTCTGATATACCGATCTGCGAGCGGTAATTTTTGCTCATAAACTTGACCGCGCGGTAAACGTGGTCGCTCATATCCGAAGCCGACGGCCGATTCGCCTTTTCGGCAACAGCGCCCTTATTGCGAGAAAGCAGATCGAAAAGCACCGAGAGCAGATGCATTTCCGTAACGCGCTCGGGGTGCGTGCGGTAAACAACGTCCTCGCAGATCGCTTTGACGGACTCTATATCCTCAACGTCGAATATCGTGTCCTCGGGAGTAAAGCCTGCGCGGAGCAAAAGCTCCTCGACAAGGCTTCCCGAAAAGGAAACGTAAATGAACTTCCAGGGCGCACGGATGTCTGCAGACATACTGTTGACGTGATTCTGCCACATCAGAAAGCCCTGGCCGACCCGCACGGGCAGACCGTTAAACCAACCGCTTCCCTCGAGAACGTAAACGAGCTTATATCTCTGCGTGACGTGGTTGAAATATCTATCATCCGCGCTGTGGCGGCAAAAGCCGATATGATAGACCGCAACGGCGGGGTGCTCTTTGAAGTTCTTGATTATTTCGGAATAATATTCTGCATTTTTCAAAAAGCCGTCGGGAGAGTCGTAGGACCGCCATTTGCCCCCCGGCACTCGCTGTCTGTATTTGAAATCCGACATATCCGCCATCCTTTCGCATTGATACGTTTATTATATAATAAAATACATAATTTTTCAAGTACATTTTTGCATTTTTGAAGTATTTTCGGCATTTTTGGCATAAAATTGTGGCGGTATTACCATTTACGCGGGCGAAAAAATATGGTATATTTATGATGTAAAATTATAACCCCCACGGAGGAAAAATTATGAAAAAGATCATATCGCTCATTTTGGCTCTTATGATGCTTCTGCCCGCGGCTGTTGCCTGCGCGGAGAGCGGAAACGGAGGCGACACTACCACCGCCGCTCCCTCGGCTGCAACAACGACCGAGCCCGTTCCCGAGACCGAAAATCCCTTGGATGAAAACGGCTATCTTAAGGACAAGATCCCCGAGCTCAATTACGGCGGCGAGACTGTTGACATCCTTTATTGGAACAACGCCAAGAACGTCGAATACGTTGCCGAGGACGACGGCGACAGCGTAAACGCCTCGATCTATTACAGAAACCTTGCAGTCGAGGAACGCCTCGGCATCACCTTCAATTGGATCGGCGAAAAGGGTGACTACGGTCAGCGCGCTGACTTCAACAACATAATCGCCGCAGACCTTTCGGGCGATTGCATTTACGACATTATCTCGGCATACTCGACCACCATCGCAATGGCGGCAACCTACGGCTACGCGCTCGACCTGATGGAGTATTCTGACAAGCTCGCGCTCGATATGCCCTGGTGGGGCTCCGACCTTACCGATATGGCGACCATCAACGGCAAGCTTTACTTTGCGACCGGCGATATCTCGACCAACTACCTGCTCCGTATGTACGGTACGTTCTTCAATAAGGAGATCATAACCAACAACGGCCTCGCCAATCCTTACGATCTTGTCGATTCGGGCGATTGGACGGTCGATAAGTTCATCGAGCTTGGCTCGGCTATCAAGGGCGCGGAGTCAGTAGGCGGCGGCATCACATACGGTCTTGTTCACGACGCCATTACCGTCGAGGCACTTTTCTACGGCTCGGATCTCCGCTTCGTAGACAAGAACGACGAGGATAAGCCCTCGCTCTCCGACAGCTGGAAGGGCGACAAGGCGCAGACTCTCATCGAAAAGATGGCGGCATTCTGTCAGACCGACTCGGTGCTCAACGACTCCAAGAAGGATGAAAGCACCTTCACCGACGGCGATTCCCTCTTTATTATCTATTCGCTCGACTACGCTATGAACTACCTCCCCGGCAGCGGAATCGACTTCGGAATCGCTCCCATTCCGAAATACGACGCCGCACAGGAGAAATACTCCACCACTCTCAACTATAAGTATTCCCTTTACGCTATCTCCCGCGCGACCGATATCCCCGAGGTTGCGGCATACACCCTCGAGGCTCTCGCATCCGAAAGCTACCGCAAGGTAACTCCCAATCTCTACGAGGTAGCAATGAAGATCAGATACACCACCGACTCCACCTCGCAGAGAATGATCGACCATATCCGCGACGGCGTATCCTTTGAGGTTGGACGCACCTTCACCCACATCTTCGATTACGAGACCTACCGCACGATCAGAAAGGCTCTCGCGGGCACCTCTACCGAGGGCTGGCAGACCACCGCGGGCTCTTTTGAGGCTGTATTTGAAAGACTGCTCAAATCCCTTATCGAATCCGACGCATTCAAGAACTGAATCCCAGCTCCCGAAGCCGACAGCGCTTCGGGAGCTTTTGATTTACATCCCGCAAACCGTCGGTTGGCAATTTTATTTAAGGCTCATTCAGCGCAATTTTTTGCTTGACAGCGAAATGTTTTTGTGGTATAATATAATGGGATTTTTCGGAGCTATATTTAATTCAAATATATAATATAGTTCAATTCTGCATTCGAAAAAACTTTTATTACATAAACAAGGAGTAAAAAACAATGGAAAATTTGAAAGCTTCAAATTCTTCCTGCATTGCGCCGCGCAAAACAAAAAGCGTAATGCTCGATCTTCTGATCGCTCTTGCTCCCGCAACGGTCGCGGCTATCGTGCTCTTCGGACTCAAGGCTGCCGTTATCATTGCGGTGTGTGTCGGAACCTCTCTTATCTCCGAGTATGTTTTCAACCTGCTCGCAAAGAAAGATCAGACCGTCGGCGATCTCACCGCAGTTGTCACAGGACTTCTGCTCGCGCTTAACCTTTCAACAAACGTCACAATCTGGCAGTGCCTTGTTGGCAGTGTGTTTGCGATCGTTATCGTCAAGTGCGCATTTGGCGGACTCGGCTACAACATCGTCAACCCCGCTGTTGCCGCAAGAGTAATGCTTCTCATTGCCTTCACCGAAGTAGCGGGCGGAGCAATGACAAACTTTGCCGAGATCGAATCGGGCGCAACTCCCCTCGCCATCCTCGGCGGTGCGGAGGGCACTCTCCCCTCTATGCTCGATATGCTTATCGGCAACCGCGGCGGCGCTATCGGTGAGACCTGCGCTATCGCGCTTCTCCTCGGCGGTATCTACCTCATCGTCCGTAAGGTAATCAGCTGGCATATCCCCGCTTGCTATATCGGCGGCGTATTCCTTCTCTCGCTCGCATTCGGCGGCGACGTTATGAACGCTGTATACCACACCCTCGGCGGCGGTCTTCTCATCGGTGCAATCTTTATGGCAACCGATCCCGTGACCTCCCCCAAGCGTGGCATCGGCAAGATCATTTTCGCTCTTTGCTGTGCGCTCATCACCGTACTTATCCGTTTCTACGGAGGCTATCCCGAGGGCGTATCCTTCGCTATCCTCCTTATGAACATCATCTGCCCCTACATCGATATGATCGGTGCAAAGAAGAACGAGGAGGTGGCTGAATAATGAAGAACATTAAGCCCACCATCGTCCTCTCCTGCATCTGCATGGCAGTTGCGCTCATCCTCTCTGCTATCAATATGGTAACAGGCCCCATCATCGAGGCACAGAGAGCTGCAGCGGCAAACGGCGCGCTCATCGAGGTTATGCCCGAGGGCGGCAGCTTTGAGGAAATTGATATTTCCACTCTCGGACTTCCCGAGGCAATTACAAACGCTTACAAGGAAACCTCCGGCAAGGGTTACGTCTTCCGCGTAGTGTCCACCGGCTACAAGTCGGGTATGGTCATCATGGTCGGCGTAAGCTCCGAGGGTAAGATCACCGGCTCGAAGTGCCTTGAAACTCAGGACACCTTCGGCAAGGAGCCTCAGATCGACAACACCTACAACGGTCAGTCTCTCGCAGACTTCGCTCCCAATCTTATTGCGGGCGCGACTATGACCAGTAACGGCTACCGCGACGCGGTAAACAACGCGCTTCAGGGCTTCACCCTCGCATCGGGCGGTAAGCTTGATCCCGCTATCGCACTTGAGGCGAAGATCGCGGAACTCGCACACGGTTTTGTAAATCCCGCAGCAATCGACGCAACCGGCAGCTTCAAGAAGATCCTCAAGGCAGCGAACGACGCAGGCTTTGCATATATCTCCTCCGACGGAGAGAACGCATTCCTCACCCTCGTCAACGCAACCGGCGGATACATCGTTTACGATGCTGAAGGCAACAACGTAACCGACGCTCAGGCAACTCTCGCAGAAGAGGCAAAGGCTCACGCTACGGCAAATCAGAAGCCTTACTCCGACGATCTCTCGGCTAAGATTACCAAGTACTTCGCAGACGCTTCGGATATCGCATCCATCGAAGTTCCCACCTTCGGTACTCTCGTTTCGGCTTCCACATTCAAGTCGAACGGTGCTGATTACTATGCATTCTACTCCAGAAGCATGGGCTTCCATCAGATGGACGTTTACGTAATCATTGACGCAAACGGCGCAATCGCAAAGATCGAAGCTAAGCAGTACATCTTCGACGAAGAGTACTTCGCAGCATTCGGCGGCATGGATATCGCTTCCTATAAGGCAGGCTTTGAGGGACTCACCTCCGAGACCTGGACCGGCGACGCCGCAGTTATCGCAACCGCAACTATGACATCCAACGCTATGAAGCAGTCCACCGAGGACGCTTTCGCGGCATTCAACGCTATCAAAGGAGGAGCACAGTAATGAAAAATAATAAGTTATCTATTCTCCTTCGCGGTATTATCGCTGAGAACCCCGTTCTCATTCTCATTCTCGGTACCTGCCCCACCCTCGCGGTAACCGGCAACGTCACCTCCGCACTCTCGATGGGTCTTGCGGCAACCGTCGTTCTTATCTGCTCGAACGTCGTTATCTCGGCGCTTCGTAAGGTAATTCCCGACACCGTCCGCGTTCCCTGCTACATCGTTATCATCGCGGCATTCGTAACCGCGGTTCAGATGCTTCTTCAGGCATTTCTTCCCTCGATCTACGAAATGCTCGGCGTTTATCTCGCGCTTATTGTTGTTAACTGCGTAATTCTCGGCCGTGCCGAAATGTTCGCAAGAAAGAATACCGTTCTCGACAGTGCGGTCGACGGCCTCGGAATGGGACTTGGATTCATCCTCGCCCTCTTCCTTATGGCATTCATCCGTGAGGTATTCGGCAACGGAAGCTTTATGGGCATCGAGCTCGGATTTATGCAGATGTTCAAGATCCCCGTTCTTGCTGCTGCTCCCGGCGGATTCCTCGTTTACGGTATCCTCATCGCCATTATGAACAAGCTCACCGAAAAGAAGGGCGGCGTAAAGAAGAAGTCCTTCTCCTGCGAGGGATGCCCTTCCGCATCGGTCTGTGTAAACAAGACCTGCCTTAACAATGAAAAGAAGGAGGAAGTAGAAAATGCTTAAGAGTCTTATCCTTATTCTTATGGGCGGCGTACTCGTTAACAACTACGTCCTCAATCAGTTCCTCGGCATCTGCCCCTTCCTTGGAGTTTCCAAGAAGGTAAATCAGGCAAGCGGTATGGGTATGGCGGTTATCTTCGTTATGCTCTTTGCTACCGCGGCAACCTGGCCGATCTACAACTACGTTCTCGTCCCCCTCAAGATCGAGTATTTCCAGACCATCGTATTCATCCTCGTTATCGCTACACTCGTTCAGTTCGTTGAGATCATCCTCAAGAGATTCATCCCCTCGCTTCACGCGTCGCTCGGTATCTATCTCCCCCTGATCACCACCAACTGCGCGGTTCTCGGCGTTACCATCAACAACATTACCGCTGGCTACACCTTCCTTGAGTCGATGATTTCCTCTCTCGGCGTTGGCCTCGGCTTCCTGCTTGCAATGCTCCTCTTCGCGGGCGTTCGCTCCAAGCTCGACGATTCGAACGCACCCAAGTGCTTCCGCGGACTTCCCGTGACACTTATCGCCGCTTCGATCGTTGCTATGGCGTTCTACGGCTTTGCGGGAATCGTTGAAAATCTTCTCGCATAAGGAGGCAGACAACAATGGCAATTATTATTCCCGTACTTATCTGTCTTGCGGTCGCGGTAGTTTGCGCGATCATACTTACCGTTTCGAACATTCTCTTCGGCGTTAAAGAGGACGAAAAGTTCCTCGCCATCCGCGATACGCTCCCCGGAGCTAACTGCGGTGCCTGCGGATACAGCGGATGCGACGGCTACGCACGCGCTCTTTCCGAGGGCAAGATCACCGAAACCAACCTCTGCGTTCCCGGCGGCGACACAACCTCGCAGGAGATCGCATCCGTCCTCGGCGTTGAGGCGGGCAAGGCTGTCAAGCTCTTTGCTTACGTCGGATGCCACGGCACCTGCGAAGCTACCAAGAAGGACGAAAAGCACCTCCGCGACGGCTTCAAGACCTGTCGCGAGGCCGCAGAGCATTGGGAGGGCGAAAACGTTTGTACCTACGCCTGCATCGGTCTCGGCGACTGTGCAGCAGTTTGTCCCAACAACGCTATCCTCATCACCGACGGCGTAGCAAAGATCATCTCGAGCCTCTGCACGGGCTGCGGACTTTGCGCGAAGACCTGTCCTCACAGCACCATCAAGATGCAGGAGGACGGCACCATCATCGCTATCGGATGCTCGAACCACGACAAGGGCGCTCTTACCCGTAAGATGTGTACCAACGGCTGTATCGGATGCACCAAGTGCGCACGCACCTGCCCCAACGGCGCGATCACTATGGACGAGAACCTCCCCCTTCTCGATCACTCCAAGTGCACAAGCTGCGGACTCTGCGTTGACGCTTGCCCCGTACACGCTATCCACAAGGACGTTTTCGTCTGCGATAAGTGCTTCTTATAAGCTTCAAAACCATCCCCGAAAAATCGGGGATGGTTTTTTATTTTCTCATTGAAATTGTTTAAATTATATGATATAATATAATCAAAATCAATTTAAACCGAAAGAAGATGATATTTTGAACCAGAGCGATGCTCAATACAAAAGAATGATGGAAACGCCGATTCCTCGGCTGATCACCTCGCTTGCAGTACCAACTGTGGTAAGCTCGCTGATAACCGTCATATACAACACTGCGGATACGTATTTCGTATCGCAGATAGACAAGTCTGCCTCCGCAGCCGTCGGTGCGGTGTTCTCGATAATGTCGATAATTCAGGCGCTCGGCTTCGGTCTCGGCGTCGGTGCCGGAAGCCTTATCAGCCGAAAGCTCGGGGCAAAGGACAACGCCGCGGCGGATAAATACGCTTCAAGCGCGTTTGCCGCCTCCGTCATCGTCGGCGCGCTTATCGGAATTATCGGTCTTTCATTCCTCGAGCCTATTCTCCGCTTCCTCGGATGCACCGACACAATGATGCCGCACGCGATTCCCTACGCGCGCTTCATTCTGATCGCCGCGCCACTCAACTGCGCGACCTTCGTTCTCAACACCACTCTCCGAAGCGAAGGACTTTCCGTACTCTCAATGGTCGGCATCACGGCGGGCGGAATTCTGAATATGATCCTCGACCCGATACTTATCAACGGCTTCGATATGGGCACAGGCGGTGCCGCTATCGCCACAATGGCAAGCCAGACTGTCAGCTTTACGATACTTTTCTGTTTCTTCATATTCGGAAAGTCGATCGTCAAGATCAATCTCAAGAGTGTCAGCCGCCACTTTGCCGATTATAAGGCAATCGTCACCACGGGAATCCCCACGATCTTCCGTCAGGGACTCGCAAGCGTTGCCTCTGCCGCGCTCAACATTCAGGCTATCGAATACGGCGGCGATGCCGCAGGTGCGGCGATAACCATCGCAAACAAGGTCTATATGCTCATCCGCAATATCATCGTCGGTCTCGGTCAGGGCTTCCAGCCCGCCGCGGGCTACAACTACGGCGCAGGCAACAAAAAGCGCACTTGGGAATGCTTCACCTTCTCGGTCAAGATCGGCACGGCTATCTGCCTCATCTTCGGCGGATTTTCGGCTATTTTCGCAGAACAGATAATGTGGTTCTTCTGCGACGATGCAGAGGTCGCACTTATCGGAACACAAACGCTTTATTTCCTCTGCGCTTGCATACCGCTGATGGCGTTCAGTACCTTCGTCAATCAGCTCTACCAAGGTCTCGGCTTCAAGCTTCAGGCGACCTTCCTTGCAAGCTGCCGTCAGGGCATCTGCTTCCTGCCCGTTATATTGCTGCTCCCTCTCCTGATCGACCTCACGGGCGTACAGTCTGCGCAGTCGATCGCTGATATCTGCACCTTCTTTATCTCGATTCCATTCATCATAATCTTCTATAAAAAATACATTAAAGAAACGGAGACAGTGTAATGATAAAACTCGCTGTTTTGATCCTCTGCCTCATCGGCGGACTTTACGGAATCGTGCTGAATATCGTTCAGCATCGCTCGGCAAGCAATCCCACACCCGCCAACCTCGCCGACGTCTACGATGACGAAACATACGCAAAGTGGAAAAAATACGAGGCGGAACATTCGAGATTCAGCATTCTTTCCTCGATAGTTACCGGAATCGTTATGCTCGCGATTCTCGCAACCGATACATATTCCGCCGTCGCCTCGCTCTTCCCCGCCGGCGATCACGCGGGACTTCTTGCGGTTATCATTTTTGCCACGCTCGTTTCCACCGTTTTTGAGATTATCGAAAGCTACGTTTCAAATATGGTGATCGAGCAGAAATACGGATTTAACAAAACAACGGTAAAGACCTTCATCGCCGACCGCATCCGCTCATTCCTCTTAAATCTGCTTCTCTCGATTCTTATCTGTTACGCCGTGTTCGGATTTTACAGCCTCGTCGGTGTATGGATGATCCCCATCTTTGCAGGCGCGATGTTCTGCTTTTCACTCGTCATTTCCTTCCTCTATCCCATCCTCAGCCGCATTGGCAACAAGTTCACTCCCCTTGAAGACGGAGAGCTCAAAGAAAGCCTTGTAGGGCTTCTTACGAAGCACGGATATCAGGTTAAGGCGATCGAGGTTATGGACGCCTCCAGACGAACCACGAAGCTCAACGCCTATTTCACGGGCTTCGGCAAGCTCAAGACTATCGTTCTCTACGACAATCTCGTTAATTCGATGACTCCCGACGAGATCTGCGCCGTCTTCGCGCACGAGCTCGGTCACGGACTCCACAAGGACGTTCCGAAAATGCAACTTCTCAACCTTGCCAATATGGCGCTGATGGGAACTGTCGCGTTCCTCGCGGTCAGCGTTCCCGAGCTTCATACCGCATTCGGATTCGAGGGCGTAAACTACGGCTTCGTATACCTGCTTATGGGCACGGGGCTTGGAATCGTTCAGCCCTTTATGTCGCTCATTATGAATGCACGAAGCCGCGCCGCAGAATACCGCGCGGACCGTCAGGCGGTAAGCGAGGGCTACGGCGAGGCAATGATCTCGGCGCTCAAAAAGCTCGCTCGTGAGAACTTTGCTCACCTCTCCCCCTCAAAGATCAACGTCGTTCTCGAATACAGCCACCCGCCCCTCGGCGACAGAATCGCGGCTGTCGAAAAACAGCTCAAAAAATAATTCCTCATTGTGACCGAGTCACGGAAAACCTCCGCAGATTATGATATAATAATGCCATCAAAGCAAGACACGGAGGATAAACCGATGACAAACGAAAAGAAGACCTGCGATCTCAAGCCCGTAAACACCAATTCCGCAACAGATTTCAAGATCTGCAACTGCAAGAACGTATCTTACTTCAACATCCTCGACGCGCTCGAAAAGCACTCCAAGGTTGAAAACCTCCTTGACGTTTTCGAGGACGTAAAGAAGACCACCCACTGCTCCACCGGCTGCGGCGGATGCTACGACAGAGTGCTCAAGGTCATCTCGGACACTATGATGAGCAAATAAATTCAAATATAAAAATAATACCGCAACGGAAAGCCCGTTGCGGTATTATTTTTATATTGTTTAAGGAATAAGATCAATATCCGCAAGATTCGCCTTGTGGTCGGAAAGGGTCTCGAGTCCGTTTTCAAGAAGCTTGCGGTAACCCTTGAATACGCCGTCGCCCTTCGAGATCATTACGAAGTCGATTGAGGACGTACCCTTGGAATTGTAATAATATTCCGAATCGGTGAGCGCGTTCACCATACCGTTGATGCCCATAAAGTACTTATAAGAGTCAGAAGTATTGTTGCAGTTGAAGTCGCCCGTGATGATAACGGGGCAACCGTATTCTGCCTTGAGGCTTTCGATCTTCTTGGTCATCTCGTCAGCCTGAACCTTACGCATCTGCTGCTTATTATCCTCTTCGCCGAAATCCCAGTGTGTTGAAATGAACGCGAACTTCACGCCCGTCTTGGGATCAAGGAATATTGCCCAGGACATATTGCGGCACTCGGCGCTTGCGTGGTATGAATAGGTCTCGCAGCCCTGCGCAAGAACCTCGTACTTGGCAGCATTATAAACGATAGCGGAATAGCTGTACCCCTTATCCTCACGGACAGTACCGATGAGCTTGTAATCGCCGAGGGTATCGGGGAGATACTTTCTCCACTGCTCACAAAGCTCCTGAACGCCGACAACGTCGGGCTTGTAGACGTCAAGGAATGCACCGAAGACTTCTGCTCTCGCGGAGGTTTCGGTTCCGCCCCACTTTTCGGTGAGTACGTTATAGGTAACGATACGGAGATCGCTTCCCGCTGTCATCGGGAATTCGTGCTCGTCAAGAAGATCACCGGAGCAAAGCGCACCCGATGTAAGCTCAACGTTGGTACTCGAAGACATCTTCTCAGCGTAGAGCTTTCTTACCGCCGCCTCTGCGGTCTGAAGACTCTTGCAATCTAATACAAGCTTGCCCGACTGGAGGGATACGTTGTAGGAAAGATTAGCTATCGAGTTCGAGCCCGCGCTTGCGGCACGGTTAGTCTTACCGACGAGGATCTCGCATTCGGTCTCGGCGTCCTTGTCGCTCTTGATCGGGAGATAAATGCCCGTTGCGCTTGCAAGAACCTCAACGACCTTCTTTGCCGCTTCCTCACCCGCAGGAGTGCTCTTGCCGTAAACTACGGTGTAATTCTGAAGAGGGTTGCCGTCGAGGGTAAGAGTATCGATGTTGTACTTTCCACGGTAGATATAATCTTCAAAGAGGTTGATGGTATAATCGCCGTCCTCGCCCTGTGCAATAAGGGGGAGCATATTGTTGCGGAAGTAGGTTACCGCTTTTCTGAGCGTAGCATCGGTATACGCGGTGATAATGATCTTGTGTCCGCGGATAACGATAGCGTAGTCGTAGTATTTGAGATCCTTCATGACCTCTGCCGTCTCGTCATAGTTGGTATAGCCGAGAAGGATCTCGTATGCCTCGGGATCGCGGACGGTATTCCAGCCTATAAAGTCGGTGTTGTGATTAAAGGTCATTCCCGTTGCCTTCTTGAGATCGTCTGCAATATTTCTTGCGAGATCGTAAACAGCCTGCTCGGATTCGTCGGGGCGCACGATGGTGTAGAGTGCCTTTTTACCCTCGGTGAGCTTGATGGTGGCGGGTGCGGGAGCCTCGGTCTCGATCGCCTCGGTAGTATCCACGGGATCGGTGTCGGTCTCTCCCTCACCGTTGCAAGCGGTGAAAACAGAGGTAAGCATTACTGCCGCAAGCAGAAATACTAAAATTGAAATAAGCTTCTTCATTGTAATTATCCTTTCGTCAGACGTCCACGTCCTTCATATATTCTCCCGCGTGTTCCGCGATAAAGGTCTTTCTTCCCGCAAGATTGTTTCCGAGAAGAACGTCAAAGATCTCCTCGGTCGCCGCCGCATCTGCGGGCTTGACGGCGATAAGTCTGCGCGTTGCGGGCTTCATGGTGGTGCGCGACATCATATCCGCCTCGTTTTCACCAAGTCCCTTTGAACGCTGGAGGGTGTATTTCTTGTCACCGATCTTTTTGAGTATCTCGGTTTTTTCCTTTTCGTCGTAGGCGAAGTAGGTGTCGTCCTTAGTCGTGATCTCGTAGAGGGGAGTTTCCGCGATGAAGATCTTGCCCTCCTCAATGAGAGTCGGAAGCAGACGGTAGAACATCGTAAGGAGCAGAGTTCTGATCTGGAAGCCGTCCTCGTCTGCATCGGTACAGATAATGATCTTGGACCAACGCAGCGCGGAAAGATCAAACTCGCTCATATCGCTGTGCTTCTTTGCCTTCGAGTCAAGCTCGACGCCGCAGCCGATAACGCGAAGCAGGTCAACGATGATCTCACTCGCGAAGATCTGCTTGTAGTCGCTCTTCATACAGTTGAGAGTCTTACCGCGAACGGGAATGATCGCCTGGAATTCCGCCTCGCGGGCGAGCTTACAGGAGGTCAGCGCGGAGTCTCCCTCAACGATATAAAGCTCGCGGATCGACGGATCCTTCGAGCGACAGCCGACGAATTTCTCGACGCGATAGGAAACGTCCATCGCGGCGGAAAGCTTCTTTTTGATATCAAGACGGTTCTTGAGCGAGCTCTCACGGCTTCGCTTGTTGATCAAAACTTGCGCCGCGATCTTCTCTGCCTCGGCGGGCTTCTCTGTGAAATAGGTGGCAAGATTTTCCTTCAGAACCTCGGTCATCGACTCCTGAATGAAGGAGTTGGTGATCGCCTTTTTCGTCTGATTTTCATAAGACGCAACTGTCGAATGGCTCGAGATAACGAGCACAAGGCTGTCGGCGATATCCGAATAATTTATCTTGGTTTCGTTCTTGCTGTACTTACCCATGTCGCGCAGATACTTGTCGATCGCGCTGACAAAAGCCGCGCGGACAGCCTTATCGGGCGAGCCGCCGTGCTCAAGGTAGCTTGAGTTGTGGTAGTATTCCTGAACGCCAAGCGCCTGCGTAAAGCAGAAAACGTAGTCGGCTTCAAGCGGATATTCCTGTCTGTCGCCGCGATCCTTACCGCGTGTTTTTGACTGCCAGAAGACCGGCTCGGTCAGGAATTTGTTCTCCGCAAGCTCGCAAAGATACTCGCGAAGACCGTCCTCGGCGGAATAGAAATATTCAAAATTCTCGACCTTGCCATCATCCCCCTCGATCTCAAGAAGGAATCTTACGCCGTAGTTTATAGCCGCCTGACGGTGGAGGACCTCCTTGAAATAGTCGGTGGGAATATTGATATCGGTGAACACCTCGAGGTCGGGGCGCCAATGGATAACCGTTCCCGTACGTCTGTCAGAGGGCGCGAGCTCATAGCGTTCAAGCTCTGTCACGGGCTCGCCCTTTTCAAATCTGATCGAGCTTACGTACTTGCCGTCAAAGGAATCGACCGTCATAAAAGAGGAGGCGTACTGTGTCGCGCAGGCACCGAGACCGTTCGTTCCGAGCGAGGATTTGTAGACCGCCTCGTCGGTATTATTGTCCATCTTACCGCCCGCAAAAAGCTCGCAGAAAACGAGCTCCCAGTTGTATCTTCCCTCTTTTTCATTATATCCGAGAGGTACGCCTCGGCCGAAATCCTCGACCTTCATAGAGTGATCGTTATACGCGTAAACTCTGATCTCGCGTCCGTAGCCCGCGTTCGACTCGTCGATCGCGTTGGCAAGGATCTCAAAAAAACAATGCTTACAGCCCTCGATATTATCCGATCCGAATATAACGCTCGGGCGTTTTCTTACTCTGTCCGCTCCCTTGAGCAGAACGATACTGTCGTTGTTATATGCCGCAGGATCTTCGGAGACGGGTACTTTCTTCGTTTCCGCAGCCGTGCTTTTGGCCTTCGCCTTAGCCTTTTTTTCGGGTTCGGCAGAGGCACTTTTTTTCGTTTTAGTTTCTGTCTTTTTTACTGCCATATTATTATCCTTGTATTATAATTCGTATATATAATATTATACACCATTTTTCCGGATTTTGCAATACCCAATTTCGGCTTTTTTATTTGATTTATTTCTTATTTATTTTGTTCTATTTATGTCTAACTTCGATGATTTTCTAATAAATCAGTATCATTCACATCTATTCTCGAAATTCCGCATAAAAAGGTAAATTAAAATGTCGAAAAAAATCGTCCGAATTTTATCCGAATTAACGGCTATGCCATTGACTTTTTATATCGTTAATGGTAAAATAATAGTGTAAAATAAATTACCACGGAGGTACACAATATGGAATCCATTACCGTAGTTAAGATCCGCCTTGTAACCATCGCTGATCTTTACAATTTCGTCGCTGTTGCCGGCAAATATGATTTTGATGTCGAACTCAAGTCCGGCAGATACACCGTAGACGGCAAGTCGATTATGGGTATGTTCTGCCTCGACCTCAGAGAAGAGCTCGAGCTCACCGCTCACACCGACAGCACCGATCCCTTCTTTGCCGAGATCGAAACTTACATTGTTAAGTAATATCCAAAGGCATAAAAACGGCCTCACGCGCCAACCCGCGTGTCACTGTTTTTATTGTTTGATATTGGTATCAGTTTTCTCTTCTCTTCGAGATAATTGCTACTCCTGCGAGGGAGATAACTGCGATGATAACGAAGATTACGGACGCGTCACCCGTGGTGGGAGGAGTTGCCGGTTCGGTTACCTCAGGCTCGGTAACCTCGGGAGCGGGAGCGCCCTTGGTGGCATCGAAGCCTGCAATGGTGGTGTCGGAGGTCTTGATCTGATCCTCAACAGCCTTAACTGCAGCAGCTACGGTAGCAGCGTCAGCATTAGCGGTGGAGGTTGCAAGAGCGTCTGCCTTATTTGCGAGGGAGAAGCAAGAGGACTTGAGCTCGCCGACTGCGATGCATTTATCGAACTTGTACTCAGCAGCAGATGCGTAAACCGAGCCTACGATACCGCCCGCACGAACTTCCTTACCGCCCACGCTGGAGATCTCAGCGGTGTTTACACAGCCGATAAACTCGAAGTCGGTGTATCCGTTCTGAGTGTAGCCTGCGATACCGCCCGCGTGCGGGTAGTTAGCAGCGTTAGAGGTTTCGGAAGCGATCGCGCCGTTGTTGACGCAGTTGATGAACTTGACCTTTGCATCCTTGCCCGCCCAGTTGGAAGCGTTTACGTAGAAGTCAGCGGCAATGCCTGCAACCCACATATTGTTGCCGTTCTTACCCGAGATCGCACCGTTGTTGATGCAGTTCTCGAATACGGTGTAGGTAGCGGTTGCCTCGTCGCCCTTGCTGCCGCCACGGGTTACAACCGAAGCGATACCTGCTGCGCGGCCTGCCTTTGCGGCGGTGCCCATATCAGTGGTTACGTTACCGTTGTTAACGCATCCGAGGATGTGCGAGCGGTTGGTCTGACCAACAAGACCTGCGGTTCTCGACTGGTTGTTGGTTTCAACCTTGACGTCGTTGTTGTTAACGCAATTTTCGAGCTTTGCGTAGAATGCGTAGCCGGCAAAGCCGCCGACTCTGGGCTCACCGGTAGTTCCGGTAAGAGTTACGGTTACGTTCGAGGTGCAGTTGATAACAACGAGATTTGCCTTGAAGGATGTGGTGTCCTTACCGATCGAACCGACGAGACCGCCGATACCGAAGTTGGATGCGGAAGCACCGTCCATGGTAATAGCACCTTCAACAGTGAGATTTGCGATACCCGCCTCAACCTCTCCGGACATTACGTATCCGAAAAGACCTGTGTGGTTATCTCTCACGGTGGTGATCGAAAGACCGGTTACCTTGTGACCGAGACCGCTGTAAACACCCGAGAAGGGAGCGTCGGTTTCAGCGCTGTTGATCTTCTGATGACCGATGGGAGTCCATTCCTTACCGCCGAGATCGATGTCGGCAGTCTGAACAATGTACTTACCCTCGTAGGTATTGCCCTCGTTTACGGACTTTGCAAGGAACGCGAGATCCTCAGCGGTCTCTACGAGGTAGGGGGAATCCTGAGTTCCGTCACCCTTAAGGGAAGCGGAAGCCGTGCCGTCCCAAGCCGCGCTCGTCGGGAATGCAAACAAAGCGACGATCATAGCCGTGAACAGCAGAAGGGATAATGCTTTTTTCATTTTGCGTGTTCCTTTCATATTTAATTTTAGTTAAAGTTATTATACATTACTTTTGCTCATTTGTCAATGGAATTTGGAAAATATTTAATGAAATTCTTAACAAACTATCAACAATATTCGCGCTATCGACTTTTTTCGCCACGGCACTTGAATTATGCTCGGGAATGTGGTATTATATTATTAAATATTACTTAAACTATATCAAGCAGAAAAGGAGGCCTGGGAAATGTTATTCACGTCACCTGTTTTTCTGCTGCTTTTTTTACCCCTGATGCTCGGCATCTACACGCTGACGCCTACGAAATTGCGCCAGCGCACGATACTCGCATTCAGCCTTGCGTTTTACGCTTTGGCGTGCTTTGAAACCCCCGCCTCTCTTCTCTTCATACTGCTTTGCGCCGTCTTTACCTACTGCGCCGCCTTCGCGGTCTTCAGCGTTAAGAAAAAATATTCCATCATTTTCGTCGTCTGCGTCCTGTTCGGAGTGCTTGCCGTGCTTCGATATCTCGGCGTATGGGCGGACGAAGCGGCGGCTCGCCGTTATCTTCCCATCGGTGCGTCCTTCTATCTCCTCTCTTGCTTCTCCTGCATTATGGATATCCGCCGCGGCGACGCTCCGATGCCGCGAAGCATTCTCGACGTGCTGACCTACATCACCTTCTTTCCCGTAATGATCGCGGGACCTGTGATCAAATATAAGGATTTCAGACGATTGCTCGAACCCGAAAATATCCATTTCAACGCCGCGGGCGTCGGATCGGGAATCATCCTCTTCGCGCGCGGATTTATCAAGCGCGTGGCGATCGCATCATATTTCGATGCCTCCTACGACTCGGTCGTCAAAAGACTGATCGACTACACCGAGGAACCGATCAGCGTGGGCGTCGGACTCATCCTCGCCGCGCTTATGCTTGCCGCAGTATATTTCGCATTTTCGGGTTACTCGGATATGGCACGCGGCCTTTGCGCGATGCTCGGCATCAGACTCGCGCCCGATTTCGGAGTATGCATACTCGCGCGGACTCCGATGGAATACGCAAGCAATTTCCTCGCGAGCCTCGGGGAATGGATCAGGGATTATATCCGCAAGCCTCTCACCTCCGCCCTTCCTCTTGAAAGCTACGCACCTCGCCGCCGCAAGTTCGCAAACGCCGCTATCTCTGCCGTCTGCGCGCTGGTTATGCTGATGTGGTTCAAGATCGGATTGCGCGTCCTGCCTGCGATAGCGATACTGCTGATCCCGCCCATTGTCGGCGAGTTCGTCGACGTCAACGCCTTGCTTGAGAAAAAGAAGATCTTAAGACCGCTCGGCAGAATATGCACCTTCCTTTTCGCAACGCTTTTCTGGATGCTGATCAGAACGCGCGACCTCTCGAGCCTTGACGTCATCTTCGGAAATATCACTCTCGGAAAGCCCCTTCAGTATTACCTTATCAACCAAACGCTGTTCAACCTTGAAATGCCCCTGATGCTGGCCTTCATTGCGCTCGTTCAGCTCCCCGTCATATTCGGTGTGCTTTCAAAAAGGCGCCAAACGCCCTTTATCCGAAGCGGAAATTGGCGATGGGGCTGGTCAATGCTCATACTCTGCGTTTTCATTCTCTGCATCTACTATTATCTGCCCCAATACCCCGCTCTCGCAACCGAGCCCTTCCGCGATATAATCTTTTAATTTCAGATCCAATTAAAAAATCGGATATCCGGCGGCGGATTTTATTATTAATTAAACTCTTGAAAGGAGGATACCATGAACGACAATCGCTTTGACGCCCCGCTCCCCGCGGACGAACAGACCGACGGCGGCTTCAATCTGCGCCCCGACTGCAATATCGAATATATCTTGACCTCGGGCAAAAACGCGCGCGCTCTCGGAGTCATCATCATAGTGCTGTTTATAGGCATCCTTCTCTCCTTCCTTGTCAACTTCGGCGTGTCGGCTTATCTCGGCTCAGAAAAGCTCGTTGATAAATACTACGATGAAAAAGAGCATCCGAGCATCGTTTTCTCGAATTTCGCAGACACCTTCTATCTGTCAGAAAACATCAGAAAAAACATCGTCCGCGTTGACTACTATCTTTTCCGCCGGCTCCCCACCGACAGCGTGCTTCTCGGTCAGGACGAATTTCTCTTCCCCACCTACGATGAGGCAAACGATTACAATTACGTCGCCGACTATCTCGGCGAGATCGACCTTGACAGCGAAGAACTAAATCAATACTACACCTCCGTACTCAAAATAACCGAAGAATACGAAAAGCTCGGAGCTGCGTGTTACTTCGTCATCATCCCGAACTCGCAAACGGTCTATGACGAAAGAATGCCCGGATATATGGGCAACATCAGTGAAGAAACGCGACTTAAATCCGTCAGCGCGTATCTCGCGCGACGCGGAGTGACCAATTTTCTCGACCTGACCGACGCGCTCAAGCGCGCCAAAGACGATGGTGAGCTTTACAACAACACCGAGGACTCTCTCAACAGCCGCGGCGCATATTACGCCTACCTTGCCGTCCTCGATATGCTCCCCCGCGAATTGAACAAGCAGATAAGACAAATACACCTTACCGACAGCGATTTCGTACTCCACTCGACCACGGGCAAGGAGCTTGCGCGCGCCGCAACGCTCGAGAACGTAATCAAGAACG
The DNA here is from genome assembly GCA_045636385.1 of Eubacteriales bacterium. Lineage (GTDB taxonomy): Bacteria > Bacillota > Clostridia > Oscillospirales > CAG-272 > CAG-390. Next base: position 57,277 of record JAZTXK010000055.1, on the reverse strand, counting down.
GTACGGTATCGCTTTCTACCGACTTCGTTCAGAAATACCAGGTGCTTCTGCGCTATGACACTTACGATATGGCGTTCGCAAAAATGCAGTATAAGGACGAGCTCCTCGATCAACCCCGCGTTGCCGTTCAGTTCTCAAGCGATTGGGATCGTATCATTATGATCGACTACTTCTCAAACACCTTCGGCACGGTCATTTACAGAAACGCCCTCGATTTCAATACGCAGGTCATGACCAAGACCGATCCCTCGTACGTGATCTGCTTCATTCACGAGCGCGACCTCGCCTCGATCGCCGACGGCAGTATGCTCCCCAAAAATTGAATATCAAAGCCTTGACAAACTCTTTGCGGTATGGTATAATTATAGAACAATTGTTCTATACCAAGGAAGAGTAACGTGAAAAAGGATATTATGAAAGAAAAAGCCGCGCAAGCCTTCCGAAGCTATGCGCGGCTTTCATTATGCAATTGCAATTCGGCTCTTCAGGTGCTCTGCCGTATCAGAGGAATTTGCGGCGACGCGGCGGCACTTGATATGATCGCCGTGTTTGACACCCTGCGCCTGCTCGAGCTTGACGGCGACACGCTCGCTTTGCGCGCACTCAAGGATATTTATTTCGCCACCGCCAACAAACGCCTCCGCGCGGGCGAGATAACCCTCCGCGTACGCAGATTGGCTTGGGAGGAAAACTGCGACGATAGGACGGTCTACCGCCGCCTTGAAAAGGTGCGCCGCGTGTGGGATTTCGTCCGCGAGCGCGAAAAAAAGCAGACCGCGGGTGAACGCAGTCTGCTTACCAAGCTTATCACTTAAGCTTTTCGGTCATTTTGTCAATATCGTGATCGTCGCCGACAATGGAAACGATCTCGCCTGCATTGAACTCGCGCGTCGGCGAGGGAGAAACGTCAAGTCTGCCGTCGCAGTATCTGACGGCTATGACGTTAACACCGAAGTTCTTGCGGAGATTAAGGGTAATGAGGTCCTTGCCGACCCAGGATTCGGGAACGACGATCTCAACGACCTTATAGCCCTTGAACTGCACGAAATCCGTGATCGTGGAATGCGAAAGCCTGAATGCAAGTCGCTCGCCCATATCGTGCTCGGGATAGGTGATCTCGTCCGCGCCAACGTGGGAGAGGACCTTTCTATGCCCCTCGTTGACCGCGCGGGAGATAACGTGCTTCACGCCGAGCTCCTTGAGCTGGATCGTGACGAGAATAATATCGCTGATATTTTCGGTCATACAAACAACTGCGCAATCGTAGTCGGCAACGCCCGAGGCTTTGAGCAAATTCACATTCGTCGCGTCGCCGATAACGGCGTTGGTCACACTGTCGGCGATAAGGGTCACCTTTTCCGAATCGGTATCAATGACCATTACCTGCTTGCCATTCGCCACAAGCGCGTTAGCCAGAGAGGTGCCGAACTTACCAAGTCCTATAATACAAAAGCTGTTCATTATATAAATTTCCTATCCTATTAAAATATTGGCATCGGGGTAGCTGATCGAGGAGGATCTTCCAACCGCTTTACCGAGCAAAGAGAAGGTCACGGTCAGAATTCCCACGCGCCCGAAATACATCATAAATATTATAACGATCAAGGCAGACGGAGGAAGCAGAGGCGTCAATCCCGCGGTAAGACCTACCGTCGCACCCGCGGAAACGATCTCGTAAAGAATGTCGATACCCTCAACGTCCATATTTCCGCAAGCAACGGTACAAATAATTGTCGCGGCAACTGTCAGTATCAGCTGAATAACGACGAGCGACAGCGCGCGAAGCATCGCCTCAAAGGGAATACGGCGGCGCATAAAATTGATCTCGCTTTTGCCGACGGCAACCGAATATGCGGCAAGCATAATGACGCCGATCGTCGCGATCTTTACACCGCCCGCGGTCGATGCCGAAGCACCGCCCGAGAACATCCAAAACAGACCGAAAAGCTTCGTTCCCTCGTTCAGCGCGGCGTTATCTACCGCAGTAAAGCCCGCAGTACGCCAGGTGACCGATTGGAAGAAGGAATTGAGTATCTTTGCGCCAAATCCCATCTCGCCGATGGTTTCGGGGTTGTTCCATTCAAGCAGGGCAACTACCATAGCTCCGCCGACAACGTATATCGCGCTTAAAATGAGCACGAACTTTGTATACGCGCTGAATTTCTGACGCTTTTTATGCCCGATGAATTCATTCCACACGGGAAAACCGATTCCGCCGAGAAGCACGAGGAGCATCAGGGTAATGCTCACAAGCGGATCTTTCGCGTACGCACCCATAGAATTCCCGTTTCCGAGGATATCAAATCCGGCGTTGCAGAACGCGGAGATCGAATGGAATACACCGTATCCGAGTCCCTTCGGGAAACCAAATTCGGGAATAAATCGGAGCGAGAGCAACACAGCGCCCGTGCCTTCGATACACAGAGTGCCGAGAAGAATCCTTTTGACCAGCACGTTTATTCCGCCGAAATCGGTAATACCGTAAGAAGCGGCAACGAGCACTCGGTCGCGTGGAGAAAGTCTGCGGCGGACGATAATCGAAAGCAGAACCGCCATCGTCATAAATCCGAGACCGCCGATCTGTATGAGCGTAATTATGACTATCTTACCGAAAAGGCTCCAGTAAAGTCCGGTTTCGACAACGACAAGGCCCGTGACACAGGTCGCGCTGACTGCCGTGAAAAGTGCTGTCAGCGGTGATGTAAACTCGCCCACCGCGCTCGATATCGGAAGCATCAGAAGAAGGGTTCCAAGCACGATTATCGCAAGAAAACCGAGCGCCATAACCGTCGCAGTGCCGAGAGGCTTGCGGCGCTTTTTATTTACGGTAGCGTTCATTTATCCGTTTATCTTGAGCCAATCGATACAGCGAGTGATCTCAGCAGGCCCGTCGGGCTCCTGACCTTCGCTTTCAACGATCATATAAAGTCCGAGCCTTTTAGCGGTTGCAACAACCTCTGCAAGCGGCGCAGAACCGAGACCGAGCGACTTTCCGTGGCCCTCGGGAGTACCGTCCTTCAGATGAATGAGAGACATTCTGTGCGCGTACTTTTCAAGAACCGCAACGGAGTCCTCCTTTGCAACGAACGCCCAATAGGTGTCGATCTCGAAATTTACCTTGGTTTCTGCGGCAAGAACGTCGTGAGTTCTTACGCCGAAATCGTTGACGATAAACTCGCGCGAATGGTTGTGATAAGCAAGCTCAATGCCCTCTGCGGCAAGCTTGGGAGTCATATAATTAAGAAATTCAACGAAATCACGGAGCTTTTCGGGAGTCGAAAGATCCGCGCCGGGGATGGTGTAACGCTTGTTGCCGATCTCCTTGTGGAAGCGCAGAGTATTTTCGTAATCGTTCGCAAGCTCGCCCCATCCGCTGTGTGTACCGCAGATACGGATGCCCGCGTCGTCCATAGCCTTATTTACCTGTGCGGCGGTTCTTCCGAAGAATCCCGCAAATTCTATTGATGAATAACCAATGCGCGAAGCCGCCGCGACGGCTTCCTCAAAATTTTCCTTTGCAAGGTCGCGAATGCTGTAAAGCTGAATACCGTAATCCATAAATATTACCTCCAAAGAGAGTTATTAATTAAATTATAGCACTAATATTATTAATTGTCAATGATTTTCGGCATCATCATTGACAAAAGCCACGCTTTATGATAAAATTTAATCAACAAACACAAGGAGTTTATACAATGAAAACCAAGCTCTCCGGACGCTTCTGGCTCGCACTCGTCCTTTTCGGACTTATGGGACAGATCGCGTGGGTCGTTGAGAATATGTATCTCAACGTCTTTATCTACAAAATGTTTAACGCCTCTGCGGAGGACATCTCCGCGATGGTTGCGGCAAGTGCAATAGCGGCAACGCTGACCACGGTCTTTATCGGTGCGCTTTCCGACCGCGTGGGCAAGCGAAAGATATTCATCTGCGGCGGATACATCCTTTGGGGAATCTCAATATTCGCCTTTGCGCTTCTGAAGCTCGACGTGATCGAGGCTCTCTTCCCCGCTGCGGCAAGCGCGGCGGCTATCGGAATCACGCTGACGATCACACTCGATTGCCTTATGACCTTCTTCGGCTCCTCGGCAAACGACGCGGCGTATAACGCGTGGCTGACCGATTCGACCGACTCGACCAACCGCGGCTCTGCCGAGGGAATCAATTCGATGATGCCCCTCGTTGCCATCCTCGCCGTTTTCGGCGGCTTTATGGCGTTTGACCTCAACCTTGCCGAAAGCTGGGTAATGATATTCGCCATCATCGGTATCGCAACGATCGTCATCGGTATCGTCGGAATATTTATTATTGAAGACAAATGCCCCGCGCCGTCCGAGAGTGGCTATTTCAGCAACGTATTTTACGGTTTTTTGCCCTCGACGGTAAAAGCTAATCCCGCATTTTACTTCTACCTCGCCGCGTTCGTTATCTTCAATATCTCTATCCAGATATTTATGCCCTACCTCATTATATATTATGAGGTCTCGCTCGGAATGGCGGATTACGTTCTCGTAATGGCGCCCGCGATCATCCTCGCCTCGGTCGCAACGGCATTCTGGGGCAAGGTTTACGACAAAAAGGGCTTCGGCTATTCCTCCGCATACTCTCTTCTCTGGCTCGGCGCGGGATACGTTCTGCTCTTTATCTTCAAGGCGAAGCTCCCCGTCTTCATCGGCTCGCTCCTTATGATGTGCGGCTACCTTTCGGGTATGGCTGTCTTCGGCGCGAAAATCCGCGATCTCACTCCCGAGGATAAGGCGGGCAGACTTCAGGGCGTGCGCATCTTCTCGCAGGTGCTTCTGCCCGGCATTATCGGCCCCTTTATCGGCAAGTCGATACTTGCGAATGCCGAAAAGATCGTAAACAACGACGGCACAGAGTCCTTCGTTCCCAATGAAAACATCTTCCTCGGAGCACTTGTGCCGATCGGTATTCTCGCGCTCATCCTTATTCTTGCTTCAAAATATTTCAACAAGCCCCGCCTCTGCAAGGATCTGAAAACTCCTTTTGAAGAAGATACCTCAAGCGACTGGACAGAATATCCCCGCCCGCAGATGAAGCGCGATTCCTATATGTCGCTTTGCGGCGATTGGGAGCTTTCGGTCATCAGCGGCGAGGAGATCAATCTCGGCAAGATCAAGGTGCCTTTCCCGCCCGAATCAAGACTTTCTGGCATCGAACGCGAAAAAAAGAATTACGAAGTCTACAAATACATTAAAAAATTCACGCTGCCCGAAGAGATGAAGGGTAAACGCATCATTCTGCATTTCGGCGCGGTAGACCAGATCTTTATGCTCAAAATTGACGGACATAACCTTGACATCCTCGCCGGCGGATATCTGCCCGTTGAATTTGATATCACCGAGTACCTTCAGGACGGCGAAAACACAATTCAAGTTGACGTCATCGACGATCTTGACACAGATCTCGCCTACGGCAAACAATGCAAGAAGCGCGGCGGTATGTGGTACACCCCCATCAGCGGCATCTGGCAGGCGGTGTGGCTCGAAGCGGTTTCCGAGAACTATATCAAGCGCATCAAGATGACTCCCTCACTTGATTCGGTTAAATTCAAAATCAAGGGCGGTGAGAATGAAAAGGTTATCACCCTTGACGGCAAGCAGTACCGCTTTGAGGGCGATGAATTCGAGCTCAAGGTCGATGATCCCCATCTTTGGTCGCCCGAAGATCCCTATCTCTACGAATTCACGCTTGAATCGGGCGAAGATAAAATCGAATCCTATTTCGCGCTCCGCACAGTCGGCACGGCGAAGATCGGAGGCAAATCCTATATCACCCTCAACGAAAAGCCCTATTTCTTCCACGGATTGCTCGATCAGGGCTACTACAGCGACGGAATCTACACCCCCGCGACACCCGAGGGCTACCGTTACGACATTCTGAAAATGAAGGAGCTCGGCTTCAATATGCTCCGCAAGCACATCAAGATCGAGCCCGAGCTCTTCTACTACTACTGCGACAAATACGGCATGATCGTATTCCAGGATATGGTCAACAGCGGCAAATACAGCTTTCTCATTGACACCGTACTGCCCACAGCGGGTTTGAGAAAGGGCATCAGCCACAGAGCAAGCGATATCCGCCGCACCGCTTTTGAAACCGACAGCGAAATAACCGTAAAGATTCTCTACAACCACCCCTGCGTCGTCTATTATACGATCTTCAACGAGGGTTGGGGACAGTTTGACGCAGACGAAAACTACCGCCGCCTCAAGGCGCTCGACCCCACCCGCATCTGGGACGCGACCTCGGGTTGGTTCACCGAAAAGGAAAGCGACGTTACGAGCGAGCATATCTATTTCAAGAAGCTCGATCTCAAAAACGATCCCGACCGCCCTCTCGTGCTCTCCGAATTCGGCGGCTACTCCTGCAAGATCGAGGGACATTCCTTCAACCTCGACAACACCTACGGTTACCGCTTCTTCACCGATACCGAAAAGTTCGGTCAGGCACTCAAATCCCTCTACCTCGATGAAGTCATCCCCATGATCGACCGCGGACTTTGCGCAACGGTTTACACTCAGGTCAGCGACGTTGAGGATGAAACAAACGGTCTTGTCACCTACGACAGACAGATCGTTAAGGTCAAAAAAGAGGATATGATCGAAATATCGACAGCAATTCAAAACAAATTCAACTCACAGTTTTAAGGAGGACATATTATGAAATACGAAATCCAAGGCGATTCTCTTCCCGTAGTTATCTGCACGCTTGAGGCAGGCGAAACAATGATAACCGAGCGCGGCAGTATGAGCTGGATGACGCAGAATATGAAGATGGAGACCACCTCGAACGGCGGTGTAGGCAAGGCTTTTGCGCGTATGTTCGCGGGCGAATCCTTCTTTATGAACAGATACACAGCTGAGCGCGCGGCGGGACTTATCGCGTTTGCCTCGAGCTTCCCGGGCTCTATCCGCGCTTGCAATATCGACCCCGGACGTGAAATAATCGTTCAGAAGCGCGCTTTTCTCGCATCCACCGAGGGCATCGAGCTCTCTCTCCACTTCCAGAAAAAGCTCGGCGCGGGCTTCTTCGGCGGCGAGGGATTCATAATGCAGAAGATCGGCGGTCAGGGTATTGCTTTCATAGAGATCGACGGTCACGCGGTCGAATATACGCTCGCGGCAGGTCAATCGATGATCGTTGACACGGGCTATCTCGTCGCGATGGATTCGACCTGCTCGATGGACATCGTCACCACGGGAAGCGTCAAGAACGCGCTCTTCGGCGGCGAAGGCATCTTCAACACCGTTGTCAAAGGCCCCGGCAAAATCATTCTCCAGACCATGCCCATCCACGCAGTTGCAAGAACTCTCAGCGGATTTATGCCGTCGTCGAAATAAAAAAGCATCCATACTTTTTGGGGAGGACAAAATGAGTAAAATAAAATTCACCTGTTTATTTATTATATTGGTTTGTCTGACTCTTCTTTGCGGTTGCTTTTCACGCACCGGAAGATTTTCCGACGAGATAAGCAGTACCGATTCCGTGGACAATATCTATGAGCAGAGCTTTGCAGTCGAGGACAGCGATACGCTGAATGACGAATTGATCGATTCCTTGGTTGATTATTTGCAAATGCTTTACGTTGAGTATGAATTGGCTGACACGTCACTTTCCGGGAAAATTGATAAAATAAAGAACGGTCAGCAACCGTTGCTCGTTGATTTTGATCCGACGAATTTCTATTTCGTGTGCGGATATTACGACGGAATCACAAAAAACGGTCCTCGCGAATACGAAAATTCCGATAAATATACTTGGGTAAGATTTGAAAGTGCGGATGAGATCAAAGACATTCACGAGGATAAAAATTTCATCGTAGCTTTTCAGATCAACAAAACATTGCTTGTGAGGGATATTGCTTCCCAAAAAGCAATTCTTCCGAGAATCGAGCATTTTCAAATGTATGATCCCGTTTTCGAAAATGGCATTAACACAAACACTCATGTTATCTTTGAAAAAGAATTCATTTACTTAAATCCATCAAGCGCGGAAAGAGTATATCTCTCTACTTCAGTTGTCACTCATCAAGTGGTTGCGATACCGTGTATAATTCTTGATAATAAATACTATATTACAAGAGTGGCGTATTCAATTCACGCAAACGGAAACAAGGATGAGGGCTATCTCAAAGGCGACTTTGGAACGTATTATGATGCTTTAATGAGTATTATGGATACAACCAAGTACAGTGTGACCACCGCGCAAGGTCGTACCGATTACTATGGATTGATCGAGATTGATGACTTTGTAAATTGCGTAATTAATCTTGAATAAAAAACAAATGGCAGATCGTAATGATCCGCCATTATTATTTTTAAAGAAAACTTGCTACAAGCAACCAACTCTTGCGGTCGAGGTTATTCAGATTCTCAATCTCGTAACGGTTATCGTTCGAGTCGCGGATGATAACGCGGTCGCCGTGGTAGGTCTTCATATCGCTGTGACGGTTGCGGATACGGAAAGTAGCCTCACCGTGGTCGGTCATAACCGTCATCTTAAGCATTCCCGTCTTATCGTCGCACTCCGTGATCTTAGTGATCTTCGGGATGCGGTAGTAATCATAGAAGCAAGCCTTGATCGCCGCCGCGCTATCGGGGGTGATATCGTCGAGCGACTTGATCATTGCGATCTCGTGCTCATCCTTGTCGAGAAGCGAGATGTAGTTGAACTTATCCGAGATCGGGAAAAGACGGCGGAGCTCAACGTTCTCATAAACAGTGCCGTCGCCGAGAGTGAGCTGAACGTAATAAACGTCGGTCATCTCGATCTTTGCGGACTTATCAAGAAATCTAATTGCCATTGTCTATCCCTCCTTATTCAAAGTTGTCAGCTTTCTTGGCTTCATTGACCTTTTCGGACATCGACTGGATCTCAACGAGGCGGTAATACTTGCCCTTGAGAGCAAGAAGCTCGTCGGGCGAGCCGCACTCGATGATCTCGCCCTTGTCTACAACGACGATCTTGTTCGCCTTAGACAGAGTGGAAAGTCTGTGCGCGATCATAATGGTGGTTCTGCCCGAAATGAGGCGTTCGATAGCCTCCTGGATCAGATGCTCGGTCTCAGAGTCGACAGATGCGGTCGCCTCGTCAAATACGAGGATCGAGGGATTCTTCAGCATCGCGCGCGCGATCGAAACTCTCTGACGCTCACCGCCCGAAAGACCTACGCCGCGCTCGCCGAGGACTGCATCGTAACCATCGGGCTGACGGACGATGAATTCGTGCGCGTTCGCGATGTCAGCCGCCTCGAGAACTCGCTCGACGGGGCAATCGGGACAGCCGTATGCGATATTGTTGAAAATGGTATCGTGGAACATCAAGGGCTCCTGCTGAACGAAGCCTATCTGCGAACGGAAGTGCGACATATCTATATCGCGGATATCAACGTCGTCAACAAGGATCTGTCCGTCATAGTGATCGTAATAACGGAGCAGGAGGTTGATAAGTGTCGATTTACCCGAACCTGTAGTACCTACGATACCGACGATATCGCCGGGCTCGATCAGGAGATTGATATTCTTAAGCGTCTTCTTGGTACGGTCGAAGGAGAAGTTTACGTTCTTGAATTCGATCTTACCCTTGAACTCGGTCATATTCTTGCCTTCGCCGAAGTTGTGCTCGGGCTCGGCGTCAAGAATATCGAGAATTCTCTCGGCAGACGCGAGGAAGTGCTGGAAGGAGTCGTTGAGGTTAGCAAAGAAGTTTACGGGCTCGTAGAACATCGATGCGTAGTTGATGAAGATTACGAGAGTACCGACGGTGAGAGTGGTCTCGATGCCAGCAAGCTGAGCGTTAATGACCATATTACCGCCGAATGCCCAGATAACTACCGAACCGAGACCGATAAAGGTACCGACTATCGCGGGGAAAGCATTGAGTATCTTTGCGGCAGACGTATCGGTCTTATACCACTCCTCGTTCTTTTCCTTGAAGCGAGCGGTGGTGTTCTTTTCGTTAGTGAAGGACTTTACGACACGGATGCCGGGGATGGTATCCGTAAGTATAGAGGAAACGGCTGTCCATCTTCTCCAGATTCGGAGATAGAAGGGACGGATCTTCTTACCGAAGATACGCGAGCCGATAACTACAAGAGGAACGGGAATGAGCGAGAGAAGCGTCAGCTTGGGGTTCATAACAAGCATGACCACAACGATACCGACCATCTTGAAGAACTGAACGACAACCTCCTGCGTAATACGCAGCATAAAGGACTGAATAGTCGAGCTGTCGCCCGAGATACGGTTGATTACCGCACCCGTCGAGGTCTTATCGTAGAATCGCATAGGCAGATACTGCGCCTTTTCGTAAACGTCGTTACGAAGGTTCGATACGATCCTATCGGCTACAAGACGAAGAACGTAGCCACGCGTACCGCTTATAATGTGGCTGATGATCTGCAGCGAGATCAGCAAAATAACCACCTGCATAAGCATAGCGGCGTTGTTGTTCGGCAAGATCTCGTCAATGAGGGATTTGGTCAGCATAGGCGGGATCAGCGCAAGTGCGGTAGACGTAATCGAAAGCAGAACCGAAAGTATCAGCTTCTTCCACTCGGGAACTATGTACTTTCCGAGCTTTGTAACGAGCTTACCCTTGCTCGCGCAGTTAAGGCATTCCGCACCGGGGGATGCAAGCGTACGTCCGCACTTCGGACATACCGAGAGCTGTTTCTCGTAGATCGCCTTCATACATTCGGTAGCTTCCTCGATATCCTCGCCCTTGACGATGGAGTTGATAAAGGTGGAAGCACCCTCGCAAAGTGTGTTTACGCTGAAGGTGTAGCGGAATATTTTTTCTTCAAGACCGTTTTTAAGCTCAAGACAGAGCATTGCGTTTCCGTACATACGGCGGGTATGCGTCTTAACGATATCCTCAATACGGATGGTAGTTCCTGCGTGATGAGTATTGAACTCATGCGTGGTTACTTCAATGTCGCTGACAAGCAACACACTTCGGCAATAGTTCGAGAGGATCGAAATATCGCCAACGATTGCAAAGATCCAGGGATGTCCCGGAGTCTCCCTTTCCTTAAGTTCTGCAATTTCTTCTTCGGTCAGAAGGGAGTTGACAAGGAGTTTGTCCATCATAAATTTTACGGCGGAACGTGTGGCACTAACGTTCTCAGCCGGCGGGAGGCCGCTTGCGCACAGAGGTGAAAAGATTAAAATGAATTGCGGGCGGCGGGTTGACATAGAACGGTTTTTGAAGTTGCTTTATTTTACCACCCATTTGCCTTTTTGTCAACCCATTTTCGAATATTTTTGACAAATTTATTAACTTTTTTATTTAAAAGAAAAAATCCGCCCGAGGGCGGATTTTTTCCTATTAATAATTAATCGTTTTAATTTTACTGCCTGTAATCCTTCAGGAAATCTCCGATATCACGAATCGCCTGCGCCATTCTCTCTGCATCGGGAAGCATTACGATTCGGAAGTGATCGGGAGTCGTCCAGTCAAATCCGCTTTCGGGAACGATGAGGATGTGCTTCTGATGAAGCAGATCAAATGCGAACTTCTTGTCCGACGAAATATTGAACTTCTTGATATCGAGCTTCGGGAAAATGTAGAAAGCCGCGTTGTTCTTGACGCAGGAAATGCCCTCGATCTTTTCAAGCTCGCGCATCGTTGCCGCGCTCTGCGGAGCGTGCGGGGTGACAGAGCACGATCATTTCCTACATTCGGGAATGATCGACTCTGTCCAAAAATCCGAAGCAGAGCTTCGTATTTTTGAAGCACGGTGGCGAAGACTGAAGCCTTCGCATTAAAATCGAGACGCTGTCTCGAACTCTGTTTAAGAAACTTTTCGAGAAAAGTTTCTTAAACATCTTCAAAAACTTTTCAGCTTTTTCACCCCAACATTACATCAAGCAGCATCATTGTGGCAAATCCGAGCACGATTCCCATTGTTGCGAAATAGGGTTGCGTTTCCTGATTTTTCTGACATTCGGGGATCAGTTCATGAACCGCGACCAATATCATCGCTCCGGCGGCGAACGCGAGGGCGTAGGGCAATATCGTTTCCACATATACCACCAGCAGCGAGCCGAGGACGCCCGCAATCGGCTCGACCATTCCCGACGCCTGACCGTACAAGAAGCACTTCTTCGCATCGACGCCTTCTCTTCTGAGTGGCAGCGACACAGCCGCGCCCTCGGGGAAATTCTGCAATCCGATGCCTATTGCGATCGTGATCGCGCCCATAAGGCTTTCTGTACTCCACTCGCCGTTTTTGAGCACTCCGAACGCTACTCCGACCGCCAATCCCTCGGGTATGTTATGAAGCGTGATCGACAAGATCAGCATCATTATTCTGCGAAATCGCTTATTCGGGCTGCCCTGTGTATTATCCACCTTCCGCTGAGTCAGCGAAACGACTTTATCGCTCCCCCACATAAATATTGCACCGAACAAAAATCCTGCCGTTACTACAAAATGTGCGGGAACAGCCAAGCTTTCCTCCGCGCGTTCTATTGCGGGCTGCAAGAGCGACCAAAAGCTTGCCGCTATCATAACGCCCGCGGCAAATCCGAGCATAAGATTCAGTGCCTTTGGATTCGGGGATCTGAAAAACACCACTGTCGCCGCGCCGCAGGCAGTCACGAACCACGTTCCGAGCGTCGCAAGCAGTGCCATTAAAACTACGTAATCCATTTTACACCTCCTATACTCATTATATTTTTTGTCGATATAGGTTGTGTATGGTTTTAAAAAATAAAAAAATGAAGGAGCAAAAACCGCCCGCGAGGGGCGATTTTACTCCTTCCGGAATGGCGGCGGGGCGCCGCCATTCCGAAGCGCAGGGGGGGAGTTTCGACCTCTGCGGAGGTCGACTTAAGGCTCCGCCTTAAGAATCTGCGAACTTTTGAAAAAGTTCGATCAAAACTTCCCGCTTCTTTCTGACCACTGACCACTGATCACTGACCACTTAAAAACGGCAAGCCCAGGCTTGCCGTTTTTCTATCAGTTCTTCTTCGCTGCGATAGCTGCTTTAGCCTTTGCAACGATATTCTCGGTGGTGAGACCGTAAGCCTCGAGAAGTGCGGGAACCTTGCCCGACTTACCGAACTTATCCTCAACGCCTACGCGGAGAACGGGAACGGGGCAGTTCTCGCAAACGACCTCTGCAACAGCTGCGCCGAGACCGCCGAGGATGTTATGCTCCTCTGCAGTAACGATGCATCCGGTGGTCTTTGCCGCCTCGATGATGTCTTCCTTATCGATAGGCTTGATGGTGTGAACGTTGGTAACGCGAGCGGAAATGCCTTCCTCTGCGAGCTTCTCTGCCGCCTCGATTGCCATGTAAAGCATGGTTCCGGTTGCCATAATGGTAACATCGGTACCCTCGCGGACGGTGAGGTTCTTGCCGAACTCGAACTTATAATCAGCCTCGTCGAATACTACCGGAACAGCAAGTCTGCCGAAACGGATGTAAACGGGACCAACGTAGTTGAGCGCCCACTCAACGCAAGCGCGAGCCTCTACGTCATCAGCGGGGTTGAGAACTACCATTCCGGGAATGGTTCTCATAACGCCGAGGTCCTCGAGACACTGGTGGGTTGCGCCGTCCTCACCAACGGTGATACCCGCGTGAGTTGCGCCGATCTTAACGTTGAGGTGGGGGTATGCGATCGAGTTACGAACCTGCTCGAATGCACGTCCTGCCGCGAACATTGCGAAGGTGGATGCGAAAACGGGCTTGCCGGTGGTCGCGATACCTGCCGCAACGGTCATCATATTGCCCTCTGCGATACCGCAGTCGAAAAATCTTTCGGGGAACTTCTTCTTGAAAATACCGGTCTTGGTTGCAGCCGCAAGGTCAGCATCGAGAACGACGAAATCGTACTTCTCGCCGAGAGCTGCAAGCGCATTACCGTAGGATTCTCTGGTTGCAATTTTCTGTGCCATTTTAACTACCTCCTAATCAAAGACTTGCCTTGATCTCAGCAACTGCCTGCGCATACTGCTCGTCGTTGGGAGCAGAGCCGTGCCAGCTTGCCTGATCTTCCATAAAGGAAACGCCCTTACCCTTAACAGAGTTAGCGATGATTACCGAAGGCTTACCCTTGCAAGCGCGAGCGTTTGCGAATGCAGCCTCGATGGACTCAAAATCGTGAGCGTTAGCAAGAATTACGTTGAAGCCGAAGCCTTCGAACTTCTTGTCGTGGGGGGTGGGGTTCATAACCTCGGTGATCTTACCGTCGATCTGGAGACCGTTGAGGTCGAGAATGAAGCAGAGGTTGTCAAGCTTGTAGTGAGCGGCGAACATAGCAGCCTCCCAAACCTGACCTTCCTGAGACTCGCCGTCACCTACGATAGCGTAAGTACGGTAGTCCTTGCCGTCGATCTTAGCTGCGAGAGCCATTCCGCAAGCAGCGGAAACGCCGAGACCGAGAGAACCGGTGGTCATATCAACACCGGGAGTGCCCTTCATATCGGGGTGACCCTGAAGGAAGGAACCAACCTGACGGAGGTTCTTAAGCTCGTCCTTGGAGAAGAAGCCACGCTCTGCAAGAGCGGCATAAAGTGCGGGAGCGGTGTGACCCTTCGAGAGAACAAGTCTGTCGCGGTCAGGGTTCTTGGGATCAGCGGGGTTGACGTTCATCTCCGAGAAATAGAGATAGGTCATAATGTCAGCGATCGAGAGCGATCCTCCGGGATGGCCCGATGCTGCTGCGTGTACGCCCTCAAGAATGCCGAGACGGATCTCTCTGGCAGTTTCTTTGAGCATCTGAAGCTTTGCGTTATCCATTTTTTCCTCCGTAAGAGTAAATTTTTATACTATTATATTATATAATAAAATCCCCCGTTTGTCAATGGGGGCAAGACGATTTGTGCATTTTAAATAAATATGCAGAAATTAATAACATTTTTTTGTACAAAAACATTGACAACAAATTCTTTGTGTGATATAATTATATTGAATACAAATAATATTACCCTTTCAAGTAAGGTAATTATAAAGGAGTTCAAACAAATGAATGTCAACACTATCACTTCACGCAGGGGTAAAACATTACGGTATATTGGTTATTCCATAATCAGCACTATCATCATTATACTTGTATTCATCTTTGTGTTGATGTGTTTTCCTTTATATGCAGATCAACTCGGACATCACAACAATTATGAGTATTATGAAACAATAGTAGTTGACGGAATTGAAACAAAATATCAGAAATACGATACCATTAATGCGAATAATATTGCTTATTCATTTATAAAAGGCGAATTATACGAGGTCAGAGAAAACTTCAACGTCTACCGTTGGTCTTTAGATATCAATCGTAATTATGAATATTTCTTTTTTGAGTATACCGGTCCGATCCGTGAACTAAAAGATGGCGATGACGGTGGCATTTACTTATCCAAACCCGAAACACTGATACCTGCAGGAAAATTTATCGAACTGTACCGTAAAGTTTCAAATTAATTTAAATAACCGCCACGAACTAACTGTGGCGGTTATTTTTATAACTGATTTATCAACACCTTTTCGGAGTTTTTTATTTTCGCTTGACATTTCCCCCGAATAGTGCTATACTTAATATAGAAATCCATCCCCTTACATATATCGGAGGCAAATAATGAAAGATCTGGCTTATTACAACGGCAAAATTTCGCTGATCGAGGATATGAGAGTACCCATGCTCGACCGCGCTTGTTATTTCGGCGACGGCGTTTACGATGCGACCTACTCGCGCAACCACATCGTCTGGCAGCTCGAGGAGCATGTTGCGCGCCTTTACAGAAGTGCCGACAAGCTCGGTATCGGCATCCCTCACACGCAAGAGGAGCTTTGTTCTCTCATCAGCCGACTCGTCACTCAGGTCGACGACGGCGAGCAGTTCGTTTATTTTCAGGTAACGCGCGGAACCGGTAAGCGCTCACACGTTTGGGGCGAGATGTGCCGCGGCAACGTCTGGGTAATGCTCTCGCCGAAGAAGGTCGCGGACGTTTATAAGAAGATCAAGCTCATCACCGAGCCCGACACGCGTTTTCTCCATTGCGACATAAAGACGCTCAACCTCATTCCCTCTGTTATGGCGGCGCAGAAAGCCGAGCTTGCGGGCGCGCAGGAAGCTGTCCTCCACCGCGACGGCAGAGTAACCGAGTGCGCACATTCGAACGTGCACATCATCAAGGACGGCGTTTTCCGCACCGCACCGACCGATAATCTCATCCTCCCCGGCATTGCGCGTGCAAATCTCATCCGCTATTGCGGCATCCTCGGCATTCCCGTCCGCGAGGAAGCCTTCACGGTTGAGGAAATGATGGAAGCCGACGAGATCATGACGTCCTCCGTCAGCTGCTTCTGCCTCGCCGCAGAGGAGATCGACGGCAAACCCGTCGGCGGCAAAGCCCCCGCACTTCTCCGCTCTCTCCAAGACATCGCCCTCAAGGAATTCACCGAGGCGACGGATAATTAAAAAATATGGGAACCGACTTCAAGCCGGTTCCCGTTTTTTCAGTTAACTCTGAGTCTTCCGTCCGCCCACTTTTCGTAGACCTTCGCGCAAACGTATCTTTGATAAACAAAGTAGAGCACCACGTTTACGATGACCGTAACAAGAAACAGTATAAAGCTCATAGAGCCGGCGGTAACACCGAATACGGACAACAGCACGCTCGGAAGCATACTCTGCGGAAGTATAAGCATCGACACAAGCGGAATACCGATCAATCTTGTAAATGATACAATTCCCACGATTGCCGAAAAATAGATCAGCATATATTTTCCCCGCGCGATAAAATATTTCTTTGAAAACTCCGCGATATCGAATCTTTCCGCGCCGATTTCGGTGAGAAAAACTCTCTTCTCTTCGCTGTCTTTTTCAAATCTGAACATAGAAAATGCATAAAAACCGAAAAATACCGCTAACTGTAAAAGTGTATAAAAGATCGTAAGAACGATGTTCGGCTTTTCACCCGTCGCGGTAGACATTCCGAAGTCAAGCATTGCTTGACCGAAAAACATACTGACTACCGTAGTTATTGCAAGGTATGCACCGAACAGAATTGCGTTTACAATAATAAATTCCTTTAAAAAGGTTGCTATCTTTGGTCTGCTCATCTTAATTTTCTCCTTTAAGCGTCTTCAAAAAAGACTTAACAGAGTGAACGCTGAATCCAAAAACCGAAGCTCCGAGGTCAACGTATTCGATCCCGCTGCCCTTGACGTAAGTCATTTCTCTCGGCAGTCTGTCTACGATCATAACTTTTTTGATATTGCCTTCTTCCTCGAGCTCGAGCGGTAAACAGAAGGAATACGCGCGAAGCTTCGCGGTGGTAAATCCAAGATTCGGCGTTACAACTTGATTCATCGTCATATGCGGGTTCCTGTTTACAAACCGAGTACCCGTCGAATGTAGCGTTGTCACCGAATACAAGGTTTCGTCAAGGAATCTCAAGGATTCGGTTCTTTTCGGGAACGTCAAAAGCTTGATACAAACGCACTCGCCGTTTGCCTTCATCACAATATCGCATATATCTGAGCTTTTGAAAAGCGAAAGAATCGGGTCGCTCAAAAGCTCAATCTTGCAGTTTTTCTCTTTAGCAAACTTTTTGAGCTTTGCGATGAATTTCAACCGCGAGCAGAAGAGCCCCAAATATCTGAACGGCTGAAATCCGAACAGAACGAGAATTCCGGGAATGTAGTAATACCAAACAAAATCGGCACTCGCGAGAAATACCAATCCGCGAACCCAATAATACACGATGTAAGCTAAAAAAGCTCTGGCAAGGAAAAGTATAATTTCATTGAAAAATTCAGGCGACAATCTATTGTTTGAAAGTGCAAGCATAACCTTGACCTTACTCGGATCGCCAAAATCTTCACAAGCCTCGCGAAAAGCCTTCTCGGGACTCATTCCGCGCAAAGTCTTGCTGTAAATCGCATCCTCAAAATGTTCGCGAATCTCTTCTCTCGCCGCTTCTCTCTTATTCTTGGAGCGTATGCCGCCGCATACGTTTCTGACAAAATAATCAATCTCGCGATTGACGTCAAATTCGTTTCCGTCCATATCAGTTTTCCCCCGCAAGCACCTTGTTCACGACGGAAGTAAAATAGCTCCATTCCTCAAGGTGCGTTTGCAGAAAAAGCTTTCCCGCAGTTGTGATCTTATAATACTTGCGTTCACGTCCTCCCTCTGCGCCGTTTTTGTAGGAAGTCAGATATCCGCTCTTCTCAAACGAATGAAGAATAGGATAAAGTGTTCCCTCATTGAGCACGAGCGCGGAATCCGAACGTGCCTTAACAGTCTGTGTGATCTGATATCCGTACATATCCTGCTCGGCAATAACGCTGAGAACGACAAGACCGGTCGTTCCCTTCAATAATTCTTTGCTGATTTTCATTTTACCCTCCATTATCAATGCATTGATTTTCGATGCCTCGATTATCTATGCATTATTATACAACACAAAATGCGGTTTGTCAATAGCTATTTGGAATATTTTTTATTTTTTCATCAAAAAGAGCATTGTCGATAAAACAGACAATGCTCTTTTCTTATTATCTTCCCCCAAGCTTTGATGCGTCCACCCATATCGCAGGGCGCATGCCGTAGACCTGATGAGCTCTCAAAGTCCCTTCAGAACCGCCGCAGATATAATAATTACGGTAGTTCTCGAATGAACGCAGTGTCCAGCCGTAGCAATAATAAGTTTCGCCGTTATGGCTTATAATTGAAACCGAACTTGGATTCTCGCATCCCATATGCTTGGCGTACTTCGTTCCGGAGCCGAATCTGTCGCTTCCGATTATGGATCTTACCTCCTGACGAGAAAGCAAAAACACCTTATCCGTCGTGCCGAGCTTTTCATCGTAGTATCCACAGAGCATAGACCTCTCTTCCTCGCTGAAGGCCTTATTGATGAATTCACCGTTGAGCCACTCGCGGAGCTCACAATCAGCCCAGCTTTTGTATACTTTTTCCGAATCAAGAGCCTTGGCGTCGATGATGTATTTAGTCACCATAAGATATTTACCGTCCTCTTCCTCAATCGGAATCCACTCAAGCGGCTCCGTCTCCCAGCCAATCAACTCTCCTTTATCGTATATCGGCCTATTCTGCTCATATTGACCGAGAAAATAGGTCTGCCCCGGCTTAAATTCGCTCCAACGGGCATAGAGCGCAACGGTGGCTTTGGGATTGTTCCATACGCCGTCGGTAATAAAAACTCCCGTCAAGAACTCCCAGCCGACAAAATAATATCCTTTTCGCTCGGCTTCGGGCAGAGTATATTCCGAGCCGTACGCTACCATCATACTCTCAACTTCACATTCGCCGTGACCGTCGGGAAGGATGAACAGTATTTCGGTCTCGAAGGGCTTCCAATGCGCAGTCAGATCAAGATTCCTCGTCACGCGCTCGGATTCAAAATCAAACAGAACCTCATTCCCCTGCTTATCGAGATAATACCAACCGTCAAAAACGTGCCCGTACCGCCCCGGCTCGAGCGGCTTTTTCTGATATCCCTTTTTGACTATGACGGTCTCATATTTTCCGTCAAAGCCGTAAAAGTAGTTTATCACAAACTCATTCTGCGTCCAGCCGATCATAGCAACGGAAAAGAAGACCAAAGCCATAATAAGCGTACCGATAAGAAGTCTTTTTCTTTCCTTTTTAGTCATGGCTGCACCCATCTCCCCGTTTATCTTCAAGAATTTCTTTGAGGATAGCTTCGAGTTCATCCTTAGACAGCTGAGGGAAATGCTCCTCGATCGTCGAAACGCTTTTGCGTATAAATTCCATATCCGGTGTCACGCCGGATGAGATCTCGGAATCGAGAATATTTCCGATAAGCCGAAGTACGTTTGATTTGTTATCCATAACGCTTCTCCTTTCCGGGAATTTTGTTGCCCGCATAAATCGAGTACGAGAACAACGTAAAGATTGACAGTAAAACAATATGAAATACCAAAAGCATCGGAAAAGCCGACGCGCCGCGCTTACACAAGGTATTGAAGACAGAGTCGGGTGCGTTCAAATTAACGAGCGCAAATCCGCTGTCGCTCAAAAGCGCGGGCAGGGCAAGGAGAATTCCCACCGCACCGAGACAATGCAAGGTCTTTTTCAAAAGGCACGAGATCAGACACACCGCACCCGCCGTCATCATCCCCGCAAGGCTTGAGCAAATAATATCCGCGATCAGATATTCGCCTATGGTAATGCCGACGGGAACCGATTCAAAATTACGGATCGCGCACAGCGAAGCGTGAAAGTCCGACAGCTCGTAGCTCATTGCCGTAACGATCATTCCCGCACCGCGAAAAATCCCGCCCAAAAGCGCGCCGAGGGCACAGTATGGCAAAAGCTTTGAGAAAAATGTCTCTCTTCTTCCCTTTTTAGCCGTTTTGATAATCTGCGCGCAGTTACCCGAACGGTATTCGAGTGTGAAAATTCCTATCGGAAGAAAGACCAACACCGCGAACAGGAACCAATCGGTTCCAAGAGAAAAGAACCGTTCGTAGCCCGTACTGTAAATGATCTCACAGCCCTTGCGGTCAACGTAATCGGAGTATTTCTCCACGTCGCCAAGCACTCTCTCGCGGTCGCGGGCGGAGTAATATTCCTGCAAAAACGCGCTGTATTCCTCATATACGATCCCACCCGCCTCAAAGGCTTCGGTGATAGACGCATATTCTTCAAATACTGCTTCAAGCGATGCACGCTCCTCGGCGAGATACGCTCTCCTTTGCTCGGGAGACAGCTCCTTGATGTCCGAAATATAGCCGTAGTAGATCGCCTCGCCGTAGATCTTGCCGTCTCCAACGGATGCCCGAACGAATCCGCAATTCACCAAAAGCAACGCAAGTGCAAGCAGAGAAAGCGGAATAAATCTGTTTTTTCTCAGCTCGTAAGCCCATAGCGGAAGCAACGGGAATTCACGCAGCTCGACCTTTACTTTCTTTTTGCCCGATGAACGCACGGATCTTTTAACAAATACCGCCTTCGGTACTCTTAAATTCTTACAATAGAAAAATGCACAAAGCACCGCAAGCAGAATGAAAGTCACCGCGGAAATTACTGCGAACGCAACGGGATAGGCTACATTTCCCCCGAAAAGATCGATAGCTCTGTGAAAAGAAAAGAGCTCAACGCCTTCTGCCGCGGATGCGATATTGAGGTACTTGATCGGCGGCACGGTACCAACGTACCTACGCGCAAAAAGGAAGTAATTCGCGGCGGCGAAGACCGCGCCGAAGCCGAAGCAGAAAACGTAATTGAATCCGAGCGAGGCGATAAGCGCGGCAAAAACCGCAAAAACCGCCGCGGCGAGAAGTCTGAATACCGTTTGAATAACAAGATAACCGAGAACCGACACATTCAGGGGAACTTTTGCGTAATCAGGCAAAAGCTGAATCGGCGCAGCTGCGGATGAAAATCCGCCCCCCGATATACCGACGGCAAGAAGCGTCGTTGCGAGAAACAGAAGCGTGGCTACAACCGAAACGGTAACCGTCACCGCGAGCTTCGCCAAGGCAGATTCAAGCCGACCGCGCTTCACCGTCCGCATAATGCTTCCGAAGCCGCAAACGCCATCGTTACGGAAGATAAAGGAAACGGCAAGCATCAGCCATATCATCACGAAAAAGCAAACGTGCGAGTTTTCAAAATATGCGTCATAGCCATAGGCGTACTGGCTCTCTCCGTCAAGGACGGATGCGAGATCGCCGTAGACATGCGCAAGCTCAAGCTGTTCGCGGACGTACAAGCTCTCCTCGGAATATCCGAAATAACCGAGCTCCCGTGCGCGTTTTTCTGCGTTTGCGGCAAGCTTTTCGGTATCTTCACGGTAACTCGCAATATATTCCGCGCGCTCAATAACCTTGTTGAGCACCGACATATCGTCCGCGCCGTCAATATATGTGGACGGCACCTCAAATTCATCATCGCGCAGATGCAGAAAAAAATCCGCTTCAAGCTGTTCCCTATATTCCCTCAATGACTCGGGATCGTCAAGATAAAGCGAATATACTTTCCTTGCCGCGATCTCGACGGCGGGAGGGCGCGAGGTAATACAAGTCAGAGCAAAATTCGCCGCCAAAAGTATTACCAACAGCACCGCAATCGCCCGCACGGATACAAGCTTATACAGCTCGCATAGGTAAAGTCTCATTTTCTTCTCACGTCATAAGTGCCGATGACCGTACCGTTTACAAGGTCAATGGCTGCAAAGCCCGAATCAGAACTTTTTTTCTTGGCTTCGTCAAAAAAGCTGACGATACCGTAAAGTTTGCCGTCGATAACTGTATAATCGTAGCAGGTATAGAAGTTTTTGTTAGTGTATTCGTTCCTCGGATCGCTACCGTCAAGCTTTCTCGAATAAAGCGTTGCGCCGATGAATGAAACACAGATATCTTCAAGCCGCTTTTCATAGTTCTCGGGAACGTAGAGATGGCGCACCTCGCTCGGGAAATAATACACTCTGTCATCGGTCAGAGTATATGATTCCACGGGCTCCTCCGTGACCTTCGACCACTCGCCCGTCGAAATATCGACCGAAACGAGGAAGGTATTTTTCGCATATTCCACCTTCTTGTATTGGTCAAAAACCGTTTCCGCGTTCCCCGCGGGAACTTTAGCAATCATATAAAGCCTTCCGCCGACGTACGAAACATCCCCCACGTTGGTGAATCCGTCCGCGGAATAGTTCCACACGACCTTTTCAAGCTTGGTATCAAGGTCATAAACAGAAACCGTGCTTCCGTTCAAAATGAGCTTACCGTCAATTATGAACAGCGGATAACCCTTCGGAGTTTCAAGCACCTCGCGTTCACCGCCCGTCACGGGAATACGGCAGAGGCGGGATTCGTAATCCTCATAATTTTTCTCATCGCCGCCGTCCTTCAAAATACCGGCGTAATAGTAGAAATATCCGTTATTGACAAAGGTCAGATCATTCGTCATCTCGTATTGGCTGAGCGTCTCAAGAACAGTTACTCTGCCCGAGATCAGATCCTGATAGCCTAAATTGATCTCGTGCGTGAACGCGGCAAATGAGTAAAAATACATCTTTCCGTCCTCGATCATACCTATTCGCGTCATACCGCCGTGAAGCGGGCACTTTCCGTCACATTCGGCATCAAGACAAGCACTTGTCAGCTCGCCTGTCACGGTATTGTATCTGAATATCTCTCCGCGCGAAAAATAAACGAAATTGCCGTATTCGAACATACTTGTCGACCCCGAGCGCAATACGCTCGTCGTATGTATCGCGGGCGCGGGCGGCTCCTTCGTACACGCCGCAAGCGGCAGACAGAGCAGGAGTGTGAGGAGAATAATGATGCCTCTCTGCATCGCGGTTATAGTAGCTTTGAACATTTTTATGTCCTCCTTTTTATTTTTTCAAAAGTTTTTCGGCATCAACCCAAATTGCAGGGCGAAGTCCAAGAATTGATCTGGGAGAAACAGTTCCTGATGTATCCCAATTACTATCATTATCACATGAGCGAGTAAGCCACTTGGAATATCCATCTGACATAAAGTTTGTCGACTTAAGACCTGCAGACAATGCATATGCGGTTCCGGCACCGTATTCGTCAAATCCTATCAAAAGCTCTGCATCATCGCGTGATAGCAAGAATACTTTATCGGTTGTCCCGAGTTCCGCGTCGTATGAATCTTGTATAAGTAGCTTTTCCTCATCAGTAAACACAGAAGCATAGAACTCTGTATTAAGCCATTCACGCAAACTGCATTCTGCCCACGGAATATAAGCGAGCCTTTTGTTTTCATTATGCAAAGATACTGCATCAAGCGAATACTTAGAAACAAGAAGGTATTTACCGTCTTGTTTATCTATAGGTATCCATTCTATCTTTTCTTTACCGTTTTCTCGATAATTATCTTGCTCATACTCTCCAAGGAAATACGTAGTTCCCGGTTTGAATTTGCTGAAGCGACCGCGCAATCCAAATTCAGCAACCGGGAGTTCCCAAACTCCCGAAGTATATATCTTATTTCCATAAAGTGATTGCCATCCAGCAAAATAAAGTCCATCAAGATCAACGGTTGGCAAATCATATTCTTCGCCGTACTTTACTATAACAGGATCCAAATGGACAGTCTCTTCGAATACATAATCTTCGAATACATGATAATAAAGCCTTATTTCGGTCTCATATGGTTTCCAATGCGCAGTAAGTTCAAGATTTCTTGTCACGCGCTCGGTCTCGAAATCGAAAAGAACTTCGTTTCCTTGCTTATCGAGATAATACCAACCGTCGAAAACATAACCGTAACGCCCGGGTTCGAGCGGCTTTCGTTGATATCCCTTTTTGACGGTGTGAGTCTCGTATTTGCCGTCAAAGCCGTAAAAGTAGTTTATCACAAACTCGTTCTGCGTCCAGCCGATCGCCGCGACCGCGAGGAAAACTGCAGCCATCACAAGCGTGCCGATCAAAAGTCTTATTCTTTCTTGTTTGTTCATCAGGCTCACCTCCGATCCTTCTGACCATTAAACGATTTTTCCGCCAATTATTTTCATCATCTCGGAACTTTTCAATATTTGTTTACATTTTAACGATTAGTAAACAATTCGATACACCTATTGACTCTCGGCACAATGTGTGCTATAATATCAGCACAATGTGTGCCGAAAGAGGTGATACTATGCCCGAGGCTAAAGATAGCCTTATCAAAGACACGATGTCGCAAAAAATCATCGACGCTGTCGAGGAGATCGCCATGGCGGGCGGTGCGGCTACGCTGACCGTTACGCAGATACTCCGCAAGCTCGATATCTCGAACCGCGTTTTCTATAACCGTTTTCCGAATATCGAAACCGTGCTCGACATCGTTTACCGCAATACGATAGTCAAGATCCACTCGGCTCTAGAATCCCCGATCAATATTGAAGATGATTTTTTTGAATACGTCAAAGACGTCGTCAGCCGTTCGCTCCTCGTTTCCTACGAGGTCAAGATGAATTTCAATCAGTACATCTTTGAAGAAGATTCGCTCGGCGAGCTCAATCGCTCCTGGTGGACCGAAGAGATAAAAAAGCTAATAATTTTTGCTAAAGAGCATAAACTTATAAAGGATGTGGACGAGGACACGCTCGCCTACTCGATATGGTGCTTCTGCCGCGGCTACAACGCCGACGCCGTTGCACGCAGTCTGCCGAAGGAAAAGGCAGTCGAAGATTTCAAATACAGCTTCTCCTTCCTGCTTGAAGGACTTAAAATCTAAATTCAATATCTCCGAAAGGTATTTTTATAATGAACAAGTATCAGATTCACGAAAAACTCAGCTTCACGAATATTCGTGAGCTCGTTGAATGGGCGGGCGAAAAGCACTACGACCGTACAGCCTTCTCCTTCCGCCGCACCGCAAAGTCCGAGATCACCAAGATCAAGTTCTCGAGCCTCCGCGAGGACGTTCGTTCCCTCGCCTGCGAGCTTTCCGCTATGGGATGCGCGGGCAAGCACTGCGCCGTTATCGGCAAGCTCACCTACGACTGGGTACTCACCTACTACGCAGTTCTCTCGATAGGCGGCGTGCTCGTCCCCCTCGATCCCGAATGGCAGAAGGAGGACCTTGCTGACACCGTTTCCAAAGCGCACGCTTCCTTCCTCTTCTGTGACGAAGACATCAAGGAAAAGGCTGAATACATCGCTGAAAAAGTAAACTTTGAGGCAGAGCCCATCTACCTTGCGGCAAAGGACACCGAGCGCAATCTCCGCTCGGCAATGCGCGCGGGTAAGCCGAAGTTTGACGAAAACTCCGACCCCTACTATCTCGCAGAGATCGATCCCGACGCTCTCGCGCTCCTCGTTTTCACCTCGGGTACTACCGGCAAGGGCAAGGGCGTTATGCTCTCGCAGAACGCAGTCCTTGAGGATATGACCAATATCATTCCTTATATCGACTTCGGTTCGAAGACCGTCGGAGTTCTTCCTCCCCATCACACCTACGGCTCGTCCGTTATGATCGTCGGTCACACCATCATCGGCTGCGAAATCTACATTTCGGGCGGTCTGCGCTACATCACTAAGGAGCTTGCCGAGCAGAAGCCCGAGCACCTCGTTCTTGTTCCCCTCTACCTTGAGACATTCTACCGCAAGATCTGGGCGAACATCAAGAATCAGGGCAAGGAAAAGCTTATCAAGAATATGATCAAGATCAGCAACGGTATGTGCAAGGTCGGCATCGACCTCCGCAAGAAGATCTTCGCGCAGGTTCGCGCGGCGTTCGGCGGCGAGGTCAAGATGATCATCTCGGGCGGTGCTCCCATCAACCCCGAAATCCTCGATTTCTTCAGAGCAATGGGAATCACCACTCTCAACGGCTACGGCATCACCGAGTGCGCTCCCATCGTTGCGGCAAACGTATCGCGCAACGTAGTTGCGGGAAGCATCGGCAATCCCATCGATTGCGACGAGATCAAGATCCTTGAGCCCAACGAGGACGGCGAGGGCGAGATCTGCGTTAAGGGTCCCAACGTAATGCTAGGATACTATCAGGATCCCGAGGCAACCGCCGAGGCATTCACCGAGGACGGCTTCTTCCGCACCGGCGACTACGGCAAGCAGCGCGAGGACGGCACACTCTTTATCACCGGCCGTAAGAAGAACCTCATCATCCTCTCGAACGGCAAGAACGTATATCCCGAGGAGATCGAAAAGGAGCTCATCGCAGTTCCCGGCATTCTCGACATCGTAGTTTACGAGGGTCAGAGCAAGAGAGGTCTTGCGCAGAATGCGATCGTTGCAGAGGTATTCCCCGACGAGGACTACATCAAGGCAAACGGAATCGAGGATATCAAGGCTCACCTCAAGCCCTTCATCGACGACTACAACAGAAACGCAGTTCCCTACAAGAAGATCGGCATTCTCAAGGTAAGAACCACTCCCTTCCCCAAGAATACCCTTCGTAAGATCATGCGCTTCAAGATCGATATGACTATTGACTAATTCCGATCATAACCACCGGCCGTGCCGGTGGCTTGCATGAGCCCCCTTGGGGCATGTCACAGGCTGAGCCTATAGGCTCGTCGAAAAGTCTGCCAACCGCGCGACTTTCACAGGCATGCCCCTAAGGGGGCTCTGATTATTTACCTCATTTTACCGGCTCACCCGGGAACGGGTCGACATACTCTTTTATGCTCAATTGCTCTTCTTCGTAATCTTGTTGCAATTGATTTCGTATGTATTGTTCTATTACTTTTAATTGCGCCCTACTGTATCTACGTAATATCCTCTGCACCAAAATATCTGTTTCCGTATTTGTACTTCGTTTTCGAACAAATTTTATCGTAATTTTTCCAAAATATGCCGAAATAATGAACATTTTATATTGACAAAGTCTTAAAATTATGGTATAGTAATAGTGCATTTTAGAAAGGCGGTAAAAACCATGAAAAGAATTCTTGCAATTATGCTCTCTCTGCTGACTCTCGCAGCAGCTTTCGCACTCCCCACCAACGCAGCTGACCCCGCGTACATCAACGACGGTCTCGTTATCCACTATGACGGTCTGAACAACACCGGTAATGGCCAGGATAAGACAACTACCGTCTGGAAGGACATCTCCGGCAACAATCACGACTTCACCATTGAAGTTGATGAGTTCATCAAGTGGACTGACAACGCTCTCCATGTTGACGGCGCTTTCTTCTACTTCCCGGACAAGGCTCTTGAAGTTGTTAACGGTCAGGCTTGGACTGTTGAGATTACTCTCGGTCAGATCGAGCTCCTCGGCTCTTCCTACGACACATTCATCTTCTCCGACAACGACCACTTCTCGGTCTTCCGTCGTACCAACAACGACAGCATCGAGTTCAAGGGCAACGATGCAAAGGCTGAGCGTGTTGTTATCCCTGACGGCAACAACCTGATGAACCAGTCTACCGTTTCCGTTACTTATACCCTTGGCGGTATGGTTCGCATCTATGTTGACGGCGAGCTGATGGGCGAAATGCCCCAGCCCGGCAAGGCAATGGAAGCTGACTCCCTCGCTCTGGGTCACTACGATCCCAAGCGTTACTGGACCGGCGACATCCACAGCATTCGTTTCTATGATCGTGAGCTGAACGCTTCTGAGATTTTCCAGAACGCTGAGGCTGACGCTACTAAGTACCTGGTCGGCAGATTGGCTCCCGAGACCACCGCTGCTCCTGTGACCACCGCTGCTCCCGAAACCACCAAGGCTCCTGAGACCACCAAGGCTCCCGAGACCACCAAGGCTCCTGAGACCACCAAGGCTCCCGAGACCACCGCTGCTCCCGAGGTCGATGCTACTCAGGCTCCCACCACCAACGCTCCCACTACCGATAAGGTAGAAGAAAAGAAGGGATGTGGCGGATTCGTTGCAGCCCCCGTTGCTATCATAGCAATTCTCGGAACAGCTCTTATCGCTAAGAAGAGAGACTGATCTTTACGTCATAACCACCGGCCGTGCCGGTGGCTTGCATGAGCCCCCCTCGGGGCATGTCACAGGCTGAGCCTATAGGCTCGTCGAAAAGTCCGCCAACCGCGCGACTTTCACAGGCATGCCCCTAAAGGGGCTCTAATTATTGCCTCATTTTACCGGCTCAGCTTTTTGGAACCACCGGCACTGCTGGTGGTTTTCAGAGTACAAGAATAAGAAGCGAGTGCGAACCCAAACGGTTCGCACTCGCTTTTTTATTAAATCGGAAATTTTCGCCAAAGGCGAAAATTCACCACAACTCTGCATTCTGCACTCTGAACTCTGCACTCAAAACAGGTCCGTGCTCAAATATCTTTCCCCGCCGTCGGGAAGGATCACGACGATATTCTTTCCCTTATTTTCTTCAAGCCTTGCAAGCTTCAGCGCCGCCGCGAGTGCCGCGCCGGAGGAGATTCCGACAAGCACGCCCTCTCTTGCAGCAAGATTTCGGCAAGCGGATTTTGCTTCATCGACCGAGATCGGCATAATTTCGTCAATGAGCGAGGCATCAAGCACCTCGGGGATAAATCCCGCGCCGATGCCCGAAAGCCCGTGTGCGCCCGCAGGTTTGCCGGAAAGAACTGCGGAAGTATCGGGTTCAACAGCAACGACTTCGATTTTGGGATTCATTTCCTTGAGGTATCGCGCCGAGCCCGTCAGCGTTCCGCCCGTGCCGACACCTGCGACGAAGATATCGACCTCGCCGTCCGTATCGTTCCATATTTCCCTGCCCGTAGTCAGATAATGCGCCTCGGCGTTTGCGGGGTTGTCAAATTGGCTGGGGATAAATGAATTCGGCGTGCTTGCCGCGATCTCCTTCGCCTTTGCGATAGATCCGCTCATACCCTCCGCTGCGGGAGTGAGAACGACCTCCGCACCGTAGGCACGCATCAGCTTTTGTCTTTCAACCGACATATTATCGGGCATAATGACGATCACCTTATATCCGCGGTGAACACCCACAGCGGCAAGACCGATGCCCGTGTTGCCGGAGGTCGGCTCGATCAAGGTCGCGCCGGCACTAATTACTCCGCGCGCCTCGGCATCGTTTATCATCTGGAGCGCAACACGATCCTTCGCCGAGCCCGCAGGATTGAAATATTCAAGCTTTGCAATAACCGACGCAACTGTTCCTTCCGCCGCCTCGGTCTTTTTCAGTCTCAACATCGGCGTCGAGCCGATCAGTTTATCAAGATCATCGTAGATTTTCATGCTAATTCTCCGAAAATAGTATTTTCATTTTTATTATATCACTCAAACGCACCGCGTGTCAAGAGTTAACGGCAAAAAACAAGGTCTGCCTTGCACTTATCGCAAGCAGACCTTGCCTTTACTTTTTAAATATGTAATTATTATAAGCCTCGTGGCGTTCGGATATCTTGGCTACGTCAACGTCGGTCAGGAGACCGTTTTTATAAGCCTCTTCAAGCTCGACTTTTCCCGTTTCGGTGCTGTATATCCACATTTCAGTACCGTTGCCGAATCTGATCTCGTATTCGCCCAATCTGTAGATTTTTACATTATTTGTGTCAGCAACCTCAGCAAAGACGGCATATCCGCCGATAATACCGTAGTAACGCCAGCCGATATAATGTGTATTGGCTTTTCTTAAAAAAGAATATAACGCCTGCTTTTCGGCTTTTTCGGCTTTAAAAGAAGCGATCGCCTCGATCTTTTCTGCGGAATACTTATCACCGTAAGTTGCATTCAGGTTGTCAACCATAGAAGAATAAGTTTTTCCCCGAACATCGGGATACATATAGCCGTAGATCTCATCCATCGTTTCTTCCGACAGATCTTCAAGCTCGGAAATATACTTAACGTAACTGCGTCCCGCCTCGAAATTCGAGCAATTTTCTTCCCAATAGGTATTGAAATCACCGTTTCTTTTCGATATCAGCAAAATATCAACAGGTTCAAGCCATTCTCTCTCATAAGCCTCGGCAAGCGGTATCATTTCTTTTTCCTTACAGGCGAAAAGATATATCGGATTCGGACTCTCGATCTTTACGCCGCCGAGTTCATAAACGCTTGATTTGTCAATAAAAGTGGCTAAACATACGATCTCGCACCCGCCCACGGTTCCGTAGTAACGCGCGGAATAATTGCAGATCCACGTATAATAGTCGTTAATAAGCAGATTATCAGGATTCATAAGTGCTGATTTATACCCTTGCGCATACAGCTTCGCCGCGGAATGCGCTTTGTCATATTTCGCGTTCTCGTCAAGCTCCGAATCCTTCAAAATCTCGTTCTGAACAGCAAGCTCACTCTTATAAGCCATACTGTAAAGAGCTTGTCTTACTTTTTCGATCCGCTCCGCTGAGATCGGTTCGAGGTCGGCGGAAAACACGATGTAGGGCGCGTCTTCGGCGTGTGCATCCGAATAATCGGGAAGCTCACCGAGGGTCAATTCGGGTTCGGTGGTGACATTCTCACCTCCAGTTTCTCCCGAACAGGAAAGAAGAAGGAAAGTGAGGACGGTCAGAACGGCTATAAAAATGGTCATTTTGATCGTTTTCATTTTGAATCTCCTTTTTATTTTATTTTCCACGCCCGCGCTCTGCCCTTCTTTTCGGCTTCTTCGATGATCCCGATATTCGCAAGCGCGGCAAGAGCCATATATGCGTGTTTGGAATGCGGAATTTTTGCCGCTTTTCGGTATTCCTCGGTGGTGAAGCTTTCGGCAAGTCCTTCGGGGATCAGGGCGAGGAAGTCGCTTTTTTCGGCAAATACCGCCTCGTCGATTATATCGACGGGCAGACGCTCGAAACGCGAGGATTTGATCTTTCTGTCCTTTCCTCGTCCGTCGAGGAATCTGTATTCCTCTTCTTCGATAAAGAGAAACCAAACCGCCACACGCCCCGTGGCGAGTGCTTCGGAGATATAAACAAACTCGTGCGCACCACCGTAAACACTTGAAATGCCCGCGACACGTCTGCGCGGCTGCGACTCGCCCGTTACGGGGTCGATCCACACGCGGAACTTCTTCATCGGCAGAGGATGCACGACGGTGACGTGGCAATCCGAGGTTTCAAGATAATGCTCAAGCTTCGCTTTTAAGGGATAAAGTGAGCCCGTTTGAATCTCGAAAATTTCCTCGTCGTGCTTGATATCGGCAACGAAACGCTTGCCCATATCAATCTCATATTTCGACTCGTCGGCGCAAACGAAGCGTTTGAGCGCGATATGCATTCTTTTTTCATTAAGAGTGCCGATCCCGCCGCCCTCCGCCGCCGTTCTTTCGGTTAGAACGGCGCGGCAGATGGCGCGGAATTTTTCTCTTTCAAGCTCGCTTATCACGTTGCAATACCCGCGAACTGATTCGAATAGAGCTTATGGTACTCGCCGCCGAGGGCAAGAAGCTCCTCATGGCTGCCCGTCTCAACGATCCTTCCGTGATTGAGAACTACGATCATATCGGCATCGCGGATGGTCGAAAGTCTGTGCGCGATTATGAGCGAGGTGCGGTTCTTCATCAGCGCGACCATTGCTTTCTGAATATGCATCTCGGTTCTGGTGTCAACCGAGGAAGTCGCCTCATCAAGAATGAGGATTCTCGGGTCGGCAAGAACGGCGCGCGAGATCGAGAGAAGCTGACGCTGTCCCTGAGAAAGATTGCTTCCCGACTCCGCAAGCTCGGTTGAGTAGCCCTCGGGCAGACGATCGATGAAGAAGTCTGCATAAGAGGTATGCGCCGCGCGCTTCATATCCTCGTCCGTCGAGTCCTCGCGGCCGTATTTGATATTCTTCTCAATGGTATCCGAGAAAAGAACGGTATCCTGAAGTACTATCGCGATCGCGCGGCGGAGATCGGATTTCGGCATAGTTGTGATATCAATACCGTCAACCGTGATCGAACCGCTGTCGGGCTCGTAGAAACGGGTGAGAAGGTTTACGATGGTAGTCTTTCCCGAACCCGTCGCGCCGACTATGGCAACCTTTTGTCCCGCCTTTACGCTGAGGTTGAGATTCTTGAGAACCTTTTCGCCTTCAACGTATGAAAAATCAATATCCTTGAACTCGATATCGCCGCGGAGTGCGCTGATATCGACTTTTTCTTTGCCCTCGTCGATCTCGGGCGCGCTGTCAAGGATGGCAAAAATTCTCTCCGCGCCCGCGAGTGCGGTCAGTATCGTCGAATACTGATTTGCAATCATATTGATCGGATGAGAGAATTTCTTTGAATACTGAAGCATCGCCTGAACCGAACCGATCGTGAACGCCGCGCCCGTGATCGGATCGGCATTCAGAATAAGATATCCGCCGACCGCGGCTATGAGAACGTACTGCAGATTGCCGATGAAGTTCATAACGGGGCCCATAATCGATCCCCAAACGCGTGCCGAGATCGAGCAAGAACGGAAGTTATCCGAAATCTCGCCGAATTTCTCGATAGCATCGGGCTCCTTGCCGTAAGCCATAACGGTCTTGTATCCCGTGACCATCTCCTCGATCTGTCCGTTGAGCTGACCGAGAAGTTTTTGACGGCGAATGAAATATTTTCGCATAAATTTCGCAAGAGTGGACGATACTAAAATAGTTAGCGGTATCGTCACAACGGCAACGAGGGTAACGATCCAGCTATAATAAAGCATCATACAAAGTGCGCCGATGAGCGTCAGCACGCCGGAGAAAAGCGCGGTCAGCGACTGTGACATTGCCGTCGATACGTTTTCGGCGTCGTTTGTCAGTCGGCTCATAATATCGCCGTGACGGTGGCGGTCGGTGTAGCTGATCGGGAGCTTCGAAATCTTATTGAAAAGATCGCGGCGGATGTGGTAAACAGTATTCTGCGCGAGCTTTGCGGCAACTCGAGCCTGAATAAGCTGGCTTACCGCGCGGATAATATATGCGCAGAACATAATAACGAGCACGCCGACAAGCGCGGTCATATTCACGCGGAGCACGCCGCCCGCATCGAAATAGAATTCGTCGATCGCAAGCTGCTGGAACATCGGAGCGAGGACGTCCGCTCCCGTAACGATGACAGTAGCAACGATAAGGAAAATGAGGATAAACGAGCTCTTGCCCGAGTATTTCAAGAGACGCGAGATGGTTTTGCCGAGATTTTTCGGCTTTTCGCGGTTGATACGCGCATTCATTCCTCCGGGACCGCCGGGTCCACCGCCGGGACGGAGATTTATATTTACCTGCTGTCTTTCGGTAGGTCTCTGTTCAGCCATCAGTTCGCACCTCCTTCTACGTTCTGTCTCTGCGAAGCGCAGATATCGCGGTATGTTTCGCTGATCTTAAGCAGCTCCTCGTGCGGTGCGCAATGAAGAATGCGTCCGTCGGATTCGATAACGGCAATTCTGTCGGCGTGGCGCACGCTCGCTATTCTCTGCGCGACCATAACGACGGTGGTATCCTTCATAGCCTCGCGGAGAGCCTTCTGAAGTCTTGCCTCGGTTGCGAGGTCGAGCGCGGAGGTCGCGTCGTCAAGGATGAGAATTTCGGGCCTTCTTACGATAGCGCGGGCGATCGAAAGTCTCTGCTTTTGTCCGCCCGAAAGAGACGCGCCCTTCTCTGCTATAAAGGTATTATAGCCGTCGGTAAACTCGGTAACAAAGTTATCCGCCTGCGCGATCTTTGCCGCGGCAACGATCTCCTCCTCGGTTGCATCATCCTTGCCCCATCTTAGATTGTTGGCAATCGTATCCGAGAAAAGCTCGCTCTTCTGCATTACGTAGCCGATCTTCTTACGGAGCGAGGGAAGATCGTAATCGGCTATATCTCTTCCTTCTATAAATACCTTGCCCTTTGCGGCATCGTAATATCTCGGAATCAGCGAGATCAGCGAGGATTTGCCCGAGCCCGTCGCGCCGATAACGGCAAGCGTTTCGCCGCGCTTGACGGTCAAGCTGATATCCGAAAGCACGTTTTTGCCCGTGGTATTCGGGTATTTGAAATCGACGCCCTTGAACTCGATCGCGATCTCGGAATCTCTTCCCTCTCGCTCGTTACCGCCCTTGATAACGGGATCGGATTCGAGAACCTCGATAATTCTCTTCGAGGATGCACCCGCGCGGGAGATCGTCTGGAAGATCATCGTCAGCATCATAAGCGAATTGACGACCTGGGTTACGTAGGTGATAGCCGCCATAACGGTACCCGTCGTCATACCCGAAGCCTCGATCTGAGTTTGCAGACCGCCGATGTAGATGATGGCGACGGTTGCAAATGCGAGAGAAACGATAAGAATGGGGTTGATGAATGTCAGAAGGAGCTGAACCTTGAGGTTTGTATCGCGCATTTCGCTGTTCGCGCCCTCAAAGCGATCGCATTCGTAGTCCTCGCGGACGTAAGCCTTGATAACTCGCGCGCCGGTGATATTCTCGCGAGCGACCGAGTTTATGCGGTCAAGCTTTTTCTGAACCTCGGAGAAAAGCGGAACAGCCTTGCGGATAACAAATACCATCGCAAAAAGCTGAAGCGGAAGCGTGCAAAGGAGCACAAGACCAAATCTGACGTTGAGCGAAAGAAGCATTATCGTACCGCCGATGAAGAACATAGGCGAGCGAACGACCATTCGGAGCATATGCTCAACGAACTCAACAAGGATGGTGATATCGTTCGTCATTCTTGTGACGAGCGAGCCGGTGGTGAACTTATCGGTCTGCTCGATCGAAAGCGACATCACGCGCGAATAGGCATCGCGGCGAAGGTCGTTACCGAATCCCTGCGAAGCCTTTGCGGCGGTATAAGCGCAGAAGGTTCCGAAAAATCCGCCGACGAGGGTGACACAGAGCATCAAAATGCCGAAAAGAATGATGATCTCCATTCTCGTTGCATCCGCGCCGAGGAAGATATCAATAAGCTTTGCGGCAAGAGGCGCGCCGTGCTTGGGGTCAAGAGGCGAATAGCCCTCGACACCGTAATTGACTATGTATGACATAAGGTAGGGCAGACAGAGGTCGCCGAGCACCTCGCCGATCATCATAAGCGGTGAGACGAGTGCCACAAACCAATAGGGTTTAAGATAGGGGAGCAGCTTTTTCATTCTTCTCTTCCTTTCGGTTTTTCAAGATTGTCGCGGATGCGCAGGAGCATCGAGCGCAGAAGCTCGGTCTCCTCGGGCGTGAATCCCGCCATCATTTCGTTGTCGACGGCGTCGAAACGCTCGTGATTTTCCTTCTCGAGGGCGTGGCCCTTGTCGGAAAGATAAACGCGGGCGGCGCGCTTGTCGTCATCGTCGGTCACGCGGATGACGTAGCCCTCATCCTCGAGGTGCCTGAGCGCCACGCTGACGGTGGGCGGCTTGAGTCCCGCGCGGTGTGAAAGCTCAAGCTGTGTGACTCCCTCTTCGCGGGAAAGGCAGAAAAGTATCGCGCGGCAACTGTTCTGCGTCATTATCGGATCGTTTTCGCGCGAACGCAGAGTGGATCTCTGTGCACGCGAAATATGCCCTATCAGCATCGCAGGCGTCAGCATATCATCTGTTAATGGTGACTTTTTCATCGTGTTTCCTCCAATTTTAGTTAGTTAATAAACTAATCAATATTATAGCAGATTTTCCGCAAAAGTCAAGAGATTAATTAGTTTATTAACAAATTATTTTTACGGATAAAAATTGGCACGAAGGTCGAATTTTTCTACACATTAATTTTAAGTTAGGGGGCAAATTAGTATTGCGGAAAAGTTGCGGCGAGCGTGACTTTGCCGCAACAAAAGAAACCGGTGGATCTTATGCAAATCAAACGAACAAACGGCAGACTGACGGCATTTGTCTGCATCTTGCTTACGGCGCTCCTCTTCTGCGCTTCGTCGGCGCACGCCGGCGTGAGTGCCGATATGACGGCAAGCGTAAGTGTGAGTGCCGACGAAACGGAAAAATATCTGATCCCCGGAGGAATGGTCTTCGGAGTCAGATTTTTCACAGAGGGAGTGCTCGTCGTCGGCATTCCCGACAATACGCAAAGTCCCGCATACGCCGCGGGAGTACGCGTAAACGACGTAATATTAAAGGTTGACGGAGTGAAGATCAGCGACGCGGAAGGGCTCAGCCGCGCGGTAAATGCGGGAAAAGGTAAAAGTGTTGAGCTCACCTGCTGCCGCGACGGGCGCGAATTCTGCGTAACCGTCACGCCGAGGCTTGAAGAGAGCGGTTACAAGACGGGTATCTGGGTGCGCGACAGCGGCGCGGGTATCGGCACCGTAACCTTCATTGACCCTGATACGGGGCTTTTCGGCGGACTCGGACACGGAATTTGCGATGCCGACACGGGCAAGCCGATGCCTCTCGGGCGCGGTGTTCTTCTTGGGGTGAACATCGGCGGTATCATAAAGGGCGCGGCGGGCGACCCCGGCGAGATACGCGGCAGCTTCAAGCCCGAAAAGCTCGGTGCCGTAACGAGCAACACCGACCGCGGCATCTTCGGTATCTATTCAAGCATTCCAAAGTCGCTTTACAGCGCGATGCCCATAGCGCACAAGGACGAGGTGCGCGGCGGCGAGGCATCTATTCTCTGCACTCTCGAGGACGGAGTAACGCACGAATATAAGGTCGAGCTTTCCTCGATCGACCCGACAGCCGAGGGCGGACGGTGCTTTACGGTCAAGGTGACCGATCCCGCGCTGATTGCGCAAACGGGCGGCATCGTTCAGGGAATGTCGGGCAGCCCGATAATCCAGAACGGCAAGCTCGTCGGCGCGGTAACGCACGTCCTCGTCGGCGATCCCACGCGCGGATATGGCATATTTATCGAGAATATGATCGCGGCGGCGGAAAAATGACCGTACGGCGGGAGTTAGCTCCCGCCGTACTCTTGTCTTTTCTGTATTTTTGTGATATAATAAAAGAAAAAACGGAGGGTGCGCGAATGGATAAAGGCTTAAAAATCTTATACCGGATGTATTGGAACAGCGGAGGATGGACGAAAGAAGATCCTACTGCCGAGGACTTTGCTCTGGCAAAGTCAGCGGGATATTTGTTTGACCCCGCCCCCGTGCGCGCACATGATGAAACCTTGCAAGCTCTTCGGGAGGTTTTATCAAAAATCACCGCCGAGGACGTTGCTAATGCATTTCTTTACAGTCTGTCTACCCGCGAATTACAGTACCGCTCCGCGCTCGGAAGTTACTATTACGCGCTTGCCATCCCAGAACACTCGCATAACGAATCGGCGGCGTGCTACTTTTGCAATTGGATGCCGACGGATAATTATAACTTATTAAATTTTGAACGCTACAAATGGGGCGGCGTGCGCCATACCAGCCCCGAATACGCTTTGTTCGATCTGGAACAGTTTATGCTTCTTCCGAAAGTCACACCGACAAATACAGATAAAGCAATATTTAAATCTATTTTAAGTGCGATACAAGAATTGCCGCCGAGCCAAAAGATAGGCAGATACCGCGAGCTTATCACAAAGAAAAATCTGCTGAAATCAAACAAAAGCGAAGTTGAGGTTTTACTGAACATTCTTGGCATCTGTGGTATTCTTTCAGGCGAGGACGCGCCTTGTTATTGCGAACGTTTTGCGGATGTATGGCAACGTTCTCCGATCGAAAACACAAACGATTACGAATATCCCGTAAATCGTTGGCACGTGTCCGACGGTGTAAACGAGGAACATTTTAGAAAGGTATTCGGCATTCCTTACTCAGATTTTTAAAAATTGAACCGCACACCTTAAAGCCCTCCCGCTTGCGGGAGGGTTTGGGTGGGTATAGAGTGACGCGCGAATTTTTTGCACAATATCAAAAGCCAAGGCACCAAACCTCGGCTTTTTGAATATTAAATTATCTCAAGACCGTTTGCGTCGGGCAAGGTAGGGTATTCGTCCTCGAGATTATCCGAGTACCAATACGCCACGGAGGAGATATCGTCCTGCAGGGGTAGATATCTCTTTTCACTACGCCAGCCGAGTGCCTGAATGGTGACCTTCAAATCTTCCTTGAAATATATCGGATCTGTGATGTGGAAGCGGTACATATTGAAATAGCGAGTTGCGAGATAAGTTTCGTCTGTCGCTCTCACTTTTGAAAGTCCGGCATAGGGTGTTGAAAACTCAACGTATTTACCGTTAACGTCAAAATTATAGGCACCGCAGAAATAATCCTCGGTTCCCGTTCCACAGATAGTGGGGAATTCGCCGTCGCCGTCGATAAAGAACTTGATCTCGCCCTCTCCCCACCAGCCGTTAGATTTAACACCCCAATGCATATAGGTGCCGACGTAGTGGCCGTTACCCTTGATACCATCGAGGATAACGTAATTTTCCTTATACGGCAAGGGATTTACGCGGCGGAACTGCGCGTGGAAATAAAGGCTGTCCTCGGGGATCTCCTTTTCCTCGCAATCGATCTGATAGTAGACGTTGCATGGATTAACGCCGAGATTTTCAATCTCGAAGCGGAAGGACTTGCGGTAAGGCATTTCAAAATAGCAGTTGAGTCCGCGCTTGGGGTTGACGCAGATGGGCAGGCTCGAGATCTGTCTGTATTCGCGGTAATCGGCATTTGCAAAGAAATCCGAAAGAGGAGACTCGACTGCGGGATTCTTCTGTCCGTCAAAGTAGATGCGGAGAATCAGAAGTCTTCCTGCCTTGGCATTGTCCGTGATCCAAAAATGCTTTATCGCGCCCATGCCCTTGATATCCGCTAGGACTATCTTTTCACCCGGCTGAACGACCAGATAGGGATTGACCTTCCAGCCCTGACCGAGCTCGCGCGCGGCATGGGAAGCACTTCCCTCGGTTGCCATTCCGCCTTTGCCCTTCTCTCCCGTAAGATTTTCGGGAGACACCGAAAAGCTGCGATAATTCTTCTTTTGAGTCAAACTGCAGAGCATTGTTTATTCCTCCAATTTCGTCAGAGTTCTGTATACTACGGTGTGTTTGTCATCAAGATACTGCGTTCTGTGCCAATGACCCGAATACCAATGCTTAAATTCAACGCAATTGTCAACGAAATTCATAAATCCGTTTTGCGTCAGCGGGTTGGCTTTCGGATTTTCAATGCGGTATTTGTGTGTCAGAACGTAATCGACCTTATTTTTGTGCTCCTTTAGATTGCGGTAAGCGCGGATGATCTCATCTTCGGTCGGCTTTTCCTGCTCCCAACGGAGTCCCCAATCGAACCACTTTTGCGAGGACTTGCATCCTCCCATCGTAAGGAACGTGTGCCCCTCGATCTCAAAGATGTAGCCGCGCATAAGGTGGATGAATTTATCCGAAATGCGGTGAATTCTGCCGCCGCACCACTCCTCCTCGGGGAAGGAATAGAGATAATCGAAATTCTCGTGATTTCCGTCAACGAGCGCGATCTTGCAGGGCAACTCCTCAAAATACTTCGAAAACTCGCGATTTTCATCGGTATCGCGGAAATGAAGCTCAATATCGCCGAGGATGATCAGAAGATCGTCCTCTTTTGCGTTTTTGACGTAATCGTTGAACGCGTCAATATTTCTGTCGCCGTGAATATCGCTTATAAAGTAGATCATAATGCGCCACCGCCGATGGAAAGTATGAGCTTTCTTGCGCGCATCAGCTCAAGATACTGCTCGATGCTCTCGATCTTCTCTTCACTCAAAGTTGCCGAAACGCCAACGTCCTCGGGTCTGTGGCAATCCGAGCCGATTGTGAGCGGCAGTCCGTATTCCTTTGCGACCTGCATAGTTCTTTCGTTGTAATTTTCCTTACGGAGGCAGCAGTTGATCTCAAAGCCGTCAACGTGGTGCGGGTGCGGTACGCACTTCTCGGCGCGGTGGGAGTGAGCCTGAATGATGGTTACGCCGTGCGCCTTGAGGTGCGCGTAAAGCTCGTCGATATCAATATCGAAAATATCCTCGCGCAGCTTAAGGAACTCGCGCGTTACGCCGTAGAGCAGATAGTGATTCTTATGGAAGGAGAGTTCGACCGAGAAAAGAACGGTCAGACCGATACGGTCTCCCTCTGCCTTTGCCTCAAGATAAGCGTCGCAGAGCTTGTCTACCTTTTCGGCAAAGGTAAGATGCTCACCGAGCTTCTTGAAATGATGGGGAGAGAAATGATCGGAAACTATGATGGTATCGTAGCCCGCTTCCTTGAAAAGTCTTACCTGCTCGACGGGTGTAAGCTTCGCGCAGGAGGATACGGGATACGTATGAAGATGTGCTTCGGTTTTAAACAAAATGCTGTCCTCTTTTCTGATTATAATTCGATCTCGGCGCAGACGATTTTTTTGCGGTTATAAGTATAAACTATATGCAATATGCCGCCAAGCTCAATGACGGAGGGATATGCAAAGCCGCCCTCCTCGGTTTCAAGATCAAGCTCTTTTTTGAAGCTCTTTCCGTTGTCCTCCGATACGAATACAGAAAGCGGGGTTCTGGGGCCCCAATTCTTTTCGATCGGGTTGCAAATCAGAACGATTCTTCCGTCCGAGAGCTTCACGCAATCTATACCGCTGTTATTGTTCGGCATATCCGTGGGATAGATCGGCGACCACGTTTCGCCGTAATCCTTTGAATCCGAACGGTAGATCCTGCCGATATTCGAGCGCACTAGCGCGTGGATATTGCCCGCCTCGCTCTCCCACAGCGTGGGCTGAATGACGTTGACCTTTTCGGCATTTTCAAGCTCAACGGGTAAGTCGCGCTTGCGCCATTCCTTGCCGTCGAAAATATCGACAAAGCAACGCCACGGGCCCTTCTCTGTCGAACCGGGAGCAAGTATGTTGCCGTTCGATATGCGGATCGGCTTGTTCTTGTCGGGACCTCTGCCGCCGCTTACGTCACCCGCGACAAGCTCGCAAGGCTCCGACCAGCTTTCGCCGAAATCCTTTGAGGTTATGTATCTCGTGTGCCACTCTGCGATAGGATAACCCATTTTGTAAAAGAGCACGACCTCGCCGTTCATTTCGAAAAGAACGGGATTCCAGTGCTGAATTCCAACCTCGGGAGTAACTGCGAACGGCTCGCTCCAGCTCTCACCGTCAAAGCGGCTGACAAAGATGAGAACGTCGGGATTTGCCTCCTTCGTTCCCGCGAACCAAGCCGCAAGCTTTTTGCCGTCCTCGCGAACAAGTATGGTTGAAGCGTGGCATTCGGGAGTCGGAAGCGGCTCGCCGAAAATAAATTCTTGACGTAAAATCTTCATTTTACGCCTCCATGTGATACTGCTGAAGGAGTTTTCTTGTATTCTTCGCCGCATCGAAAACGAAATTCCAATCCGCGCCGACGGTCATCATATCAATTCCGAGCTCGGACCAGAAGCGGAGCGTTTCGGGGCGAAGGTCGCCGGTTGCAAGTCCGACGTATTTGCCGTTTTCCTTGACGATCTTCAGCGCGCGGCGGATCTGTTCCATCGTCTTCTCGCCGAAAACGTTGCCAAGCTCACCGAGTGAACCCGAAAGATCGTTCGGGCCGAAGATAAAGCCGTCGATATAGGGAATCTTGACGATCTCTTCAAGATTTTCAACGCATTCCACGTGCTCGATCTGCATAAAGCGGCAAAGCTCAAGGCTTTCCTCGTCGGTGTAGTATTTGCAATCGGTCTCGCCGTAGCGGATGGCTCTCATAGGGCCGAAGCCGCGCGTGCCGTGGGGCGGATAAAGAGTCGCGCCAATCATCTCGCGAACCTCCTCGGGCGTGCGCATCATCGGGAAAATAATGCCCTCGGGACCCATTTCGAGAATCTTTTTGGTGACGGTAAGGTCGTTCTGCGGCAGTCTTACAACAGAAGCCGCGCCGACCGAGCGCGCCGCGTTCAGGTGGCAGAGCACCTCCTTATACGACATATAAGTGTGCTCCATATCAATCCATATATAGTCATATCCAACGATGCCCATGATCTCGCAAAGCGCGGGATCTGTAAGGCTGACGAGCGTACCGCAGGTCTTCTCGCCCTTTTTGATTTTTTCACGAAGAATATTCATTACTTTTCTCCCTATAAGTACATATACGATAATAATATCACAAAAAGCCAAAAAAATCAAGTGTTTCCTTGACAAACTTTAGTCCGTTTGATATAATAAAGAAAAAGCCCTCGGAGGTGATGGCTTGAAACGCATTATGATAATCGGCTGCCCCGGCAGCGGCAAGAGCACCTTTGCCCGCGCGTTGGCGGAAAAGACTCGTCTGCCGCTTCACTACCTTGATATGATGTACTGGAACCCCGACCGCACGACGAAGCCGAAGGAGGAATTCCGCGCCGCACTCCGCGAAACGGTCGCGCTTCCCGAATGGATAATCGACGGCAATTACGGCTCAACGCTCGAGCTTCGAATGGAAGCCTGCGACACCGTCATCTTCCTCGACTTTCCCGCAGACGTCTGTCTTTCGGGAATCGAAGAGCGACGAGGAAAACCGCGCGCGGATATGCCGTGGGTCGAAACCGAACCTGACCTTGAATTTATTGAATTCATCAAAAAATATAACGAAGAAAGCCGCCCAAAGGTCACCCTGCTGCTTGAAAAATATAAGGAAAAGAATATCATTATTTTCAAATCAAGATCCGAAGCAGATGAATTTTTAAGGAGATTACCCTGATGAAACGATTTATTTGCGGTCTTTTGACCTTTATAATGCTCTTCGGCGCGGTTGCCTGCTCACCTGCCGACGTAACCGAAGAAACGACCGGCGAAGGCTTCGGCATCACCACCGCCGAACCCGAAACCACAGCCGAACCCGAAGAAACCGAAGAACCTTTTATCATCAAGGAGGATACGCTTGTGTTTGTACAGAATAATATTTCGGAATACACCATCATCCGCCCCGAAAACTCGACGGATGCGAATATGAAAGCCGCAAGCGAGCTTCGCAGCTACATCGCGAAGATCTCGGGCGTTCAGATCCCGATCAAGACAGATGCCGAACCCGCGGGTGAATTCGAAATCCTCGTCGGCTACACCAACCGCTCGGCGGAGGGACAGTTTGATACCGCAAAGCTCGGCGACGAGGGATTCGTTATCGAAACCGTAGGCAAAAAGCTCTTCATCGCGGGCAGCGGTGTGCGCGGTGCGCTTTACGGCGTTTACACCTTCCTCGAGGAATATCTCGGATGCCGTTTTTACGCCTCGGATTTTGAGAAGATCCCGAAGCGCGACACACTCGGCGTTCAGCCTATCGAGCGCGACGAGCAGATACCCGTCTTCGAATACCGCGATATAGACTTTATAACGTCAAGACAAAACAACTTTCAGCCGAAGCTCAAGGCGAACGGTATGTATAACAACACCCCCGCGGAATACGGCGGAAAGGTCGAGTACGTCGGCGGTTTTGTTCATACACTTGAACAATGGATCTCGGTAAAAGAGTATTTTGCCGACCATCCCGAATATTTCGCGCTTAACGAGGACGGCACACGTCAGAACACTTGGGGAGCTCAGCCCTGTC
The DNA here is from genome assembly GCA_045636385.1 of Eubacteriales bacterium. Classification (GTDB taxonomy): domain Bacteria; phylum Bacillota; class Clostridia; order Oscillospirales; family CAG-272; genus CAG-390. The sequence continues at coordinate 13,516 of JAZTXK010000055.1, read as the reverse complement.
TTTCCAACCCCGACGTGCTGAATCTTGTCAAAGAAAAGGTTCGTTCCCTTCTCAAAGACCGTCCCGATGCCAAGATCATCTCGATCTCCCAGCCCGATAACGGCACGGCGCAGAAGCCTTGTATGTGTTCGGAATGCAAGAAGATCTATGAAGAAGAAGGCGCATATTCGGGCGCACAGATTCGCTTCGTCAACGCGGTTGCCGAGGAATTTGCAAAGGATTATCCCGATCTCAAATTCGATACCCTTGCATACCACCACACCAGAAGCATCTGCAAAACTCCGCCCGCAGATAACGTCATAATCCGCTTCTGCACAATCGAGTGCTGCTTCTCGCATCCTCTCGGCACCTGCAAGGACGTTTACGCAATGGCGGGAAGCGAAAAGACGATCTCCGAGGATATTTCGGATTGGGCAAAGGTCAGCGACAAGCTCTACGTCTGGGATTACACCACGAATTACGTTGAGTCGGTCACATTCTTCCCCAACTTCAACGTTCTCCTGCAGAATGCTAAATTCTTCGCGGACAACCACGTCATCGGCGTTTACGAGGAGGGCAACTTCTTCTCCGAGACCTGCGACTTCCCCGAGCTCCGTTCCTACATAATGGCAAAGATCCTTTGGAACCCCTATATGTCGGAGGAGGAATATTGGAATTACATCGACGAATTCCTGCGCGACTATTACGGCAAGGGATGGAAATACATCCGCGAATACATCGACCTCGGTCAGCAGATAGTTGAAGATAAGCATTTCGGAATCCATGATAAATTCGCGCTGACCATCTACGCCCACAAGATCGACCGCACGAACCGCACGCTTCCCGCAGACCTGACGCTTGATATGATAAAGAATTACGAGAATGTTGATTGGTCGAAATATCTCGATTACGGCGTGAATATCGAAGAAACCGAGCTCGTTACCCGCGGATTCGAGCTCTTCGACGCCGCGGCGGCTCTCGCGGGACCCGAACAGGCACAGCGGATCGCAAAACTCCGCCTCATCCCCGAATTTGCGCATTCATACGCGCTCACCGAAGCATACAGCAGCAACGCAATAAAGGATAATATCGTCAGCCTGCTCTACGATTTCTTCCAGAAGTCCGACGAGGGCAAGGCAGTTCCGATGGCAGAAAGAACTGCGCTGACGCTTGCCGTCCGCAATCACGTGGAAGAAAAGTATAGCGACACCTACGAAAATTACAACCGCGACCTATACGAGCGCGCACTTTCCTACGGTCTGTACCAAATCTACGAAGGTATGCCACAGGTTTTAAGCATTGACGATCCCAAGCTCAACCTCGCCACCACTCCCGATAAGTGGAGACCGAGAGATTAAGCACGCCAAACCTTTTCAAAATTTATTCAAAGCTGCATAATATTTTTCGCAAAACTATTGACAAGCACATATTATTGTGCTATAATATCCCCATCAAATGCGAAGACCAAAAAGTAGTAGGTTGGAGTAACCCTTCAGAGAGTTGTCGGTTGGTGCGAGGCAATGGGGCAATCCCTCTCGAATTCATTTTGTTAGCAGTGCGCTGAATCGGAGAGTTCCGTAGTAGGATGCAACGGGTGTTCCCGTCACAGAACTAAGGTATGAAAGTACCTGAAAAGGTCGTCTTCGTGAGAGGACGGCGAACTGAGGTGGTACCACGGGATAAAATTTCTCGTCCTCTGTATTCTTTTTCGGATGCAGAGGACGTTTTTGTTTGTCCTTTACTCCGAGCCCCAGAACGAGCAAATTGCTCAAAAAGAAAGGAAACCACAAAAATGGCAGAACAAAAATACTACCAAAAAGAAATTGAAACTATGCCGCGCGACGAAATGCGGGCGCTTCAATCAGAAAAGTTAGTTAAGCAGGTCAAGCGCGTTTACGAAAACGTGAAATATTACCGCGACCTGATGGATGCAAAGGGTGTATCGCCCGATGATATAAAAAGCATTGACGATCTTCATAAGCTTCCCTTCCTCACCAAATCCGATCTCCGCGACGCCTACCCCTACGGCCTTCTCGGAACTGATCTCAAGAACTGCGTCCGAATCCATTCCACCTCGGGCACGACAGGCAAGCGTGTCGTTGCTTACTATACGCAGAATGATATCGACCTTTGGGAGGATTGCTGTGCACGTGCGCTGACCGCCGCGGGCGCTACAAAGGAGGACGTTTGTCAGGTCGCATACGGCTACGGACTCTTCACGGGCGGCGCGGGTCTCAACGGCGGCTCGCACAAGTTAGGATGTCTGACTCTCCCGATGTCCTCGGGCAGCACCGACCGTCAGATCCAGTTTATGCAGGATCTCCACTCCACAATCCTCTGCTGCACCCCCTCCTATGCCGCATATATCGGCGAAACTCTCAAGGAAATGGGCATCTCCCCCGACGACCTCGACCTCAAGGCAGGCATCTTCGGCGCAGAGCCTTGGACGGAGGAAATGCGCCGCGATATCGAAAAGGCGCTCGGAATCAAGGCGTTCGATATTTACGGTCTGACCGAAACCACCGGTCCCGGCGTTGCGTTTGAATGCGAGGCACAGAGCGGTATGCATATCAATGAGGACCACTTCTTCGCCGAGATCATCGACCCCGAAACCGGCGAGGTTCTCCCCGAGGGCTCGAAGGGCGAGCTTGTATTCACCAACCTCGATAAGGAAGGCTTCCCCCTTCTCCGTTACCGCACCCGCGATATCTGTATCCTTTCCCGCAAGCAGTGCTCCTGCGGCAGAACGCTTGTCAAGATGGCAAAGCCGATGGGCAGAAGCGACGATATGCTCATCATCCGCGGTGTAAACGTATTCCCCTCCCAAATCGAAACCGTTCTTCTGAACGAGGGCTACTCCCCCAACTACCTCATCGAGGTCGACCGCGTCAAGAATAACGACACCCTCGACATTTACGTTGAGCTGAATCCCGAGCAGTTCTCGGATACCGTCAAGGATCTTGCGATCAAGGAAAGATCTCTCGCCGAGGCAATAAAGACGATGCTCGGCATCAATCCGAAGGTACATCTCGTTGCTCCCAAGAGCATCACCCGAAGCGAGGGCAAGGCTGTCCGCGTTATCGACAAGAGAAAACTGCACGATTAACCAATTGTAAAACTGCGTTTTACAATTGAAGCCCCGCACGGCGGGATACGCGCGCTTATCGCCGCCGCCAAAATCAAGGATTTTGACGGCTCCCCTCGGCGCGCGGGCTCGCCCTGCTCGCCTTGGCGGTGTTTTTTCGTTGGCAAAGCCACCGAAAAAACGGATTTTATTGAAAATTGTGTAATTATACAATTGGTCATAAACTTCACGATTGAAAGGAGTTTCAAAAATGAGCGTAAAACAAATTTCCGTATTTATTGAAAATAAAAAGGGCGCGCTTGCATTCTGCACGCGCTATATTGCCGACAACGGCATCAACATCCGCGCCCTCTCGATTGCGGACACGCAGGATTTCGGAATCCTCCGCATCATCTGCGACGATCCCAAGCATACCGATTCAATTCTCAAGAACGGCGGCTATATCACAACCGTTACCGACGTTCTCGCAACCGAGATCGAGGACAGACCCGGCAGTATGGCAACCATCCTCGAGGTCCTCGCCGACGCGCACGTTATCGTGGAATACACCTACGCCTTCCTCGCCCCCGACGGACACGCGTATATGATCTTCCGCGTTGACGACAACGCCGTAGCATCCGCCGCCCTCGCAGGCGCGGGAATTAAGACCGCAAATCAGGAAGATCTGTTCTGAAATTAAATCCACCGCCGCCCGAACTTTTCGGGCGGCGTTTTTTCTTGACACGATCGTCAAAATATGATATTATTATATTGTAAAAATCAAAAAAGTTTCAAAATCGCTGTAACCTTTCCGTTCGTTTTACTACTATTAAAGTGAAAAGACATTTTGAAAGGAGCAATATTATGAAAAATATCATCAAATACGCTTGTATACTTATGATCGTCATCGCGGGTTACAGCCTGATTTTTGAAACCTATATTATCTTACGAGGCGGTCTTGCAGGTCCCGCGCAGTTTACGTTTTCGTTTATCAATCATGTGGCTATGCTCATAACCGGCATTATGGGAATAAAATACCGCGATGATGACGAAAAACAGAAAATGCTCGCGGGGATTTCCGGGATGCAGACGATCTTCTGTTTGCTTGCTGTGATTGTCTGCAATTCGCTGTGGATAACGCTCAAAGCTGTCGGGCTCGCAGATTGGCTGTCGATTGCTTGCTCGGTCGTTCTTCTTGTGAACTATTTCAAAGGTGCGGTAAGAGTTAAAAAAGAGAATCTGACGTAGGGAGACAAGATATGCTTATTATTGATTATCTGATATACATTTTTGGAATTATTTTTATCACATGGGACATCGAACCGCTTAAATACGTTCTCTTGGCGGCGTTCGTTTTGGACTTAGCGATAAGAATCACCCGCTCGGTTATTTATTCAAGGAAGACCTTCGTCTGCCTCGAATGCGGAGAGGAATTCAAGCTTAAACCGACCGATCTTCTCCGCACCTACGGCGTGTGGGGACACGCGGGTTCAAAGGAAACCGTGACAAAGGACGGCATCGAGTACAGAAGACTTTGGGTACGATGCAAAAAATGCGGGACGATAAACGTGGGCTATAAGGAGTGAATGCTATGAAGGACGAAAAAATAATAGAACTGTTCTTCGCGCGAAACGAGGATGCACTGAAGGAGACCGAGCTTAAATACCGCAATCTCTGTCTTTACGTAGCCTCGAATTTTCTCTCCGCAAAAGAGGACCGTGAGGAAGCCTATAACGATTCTCTTCTCGCGCTCTGGAATTCGATCCCGCCCGAGCGACCCGATAACCTCCCCGCGTTTCTTTCGGAGATCGTGCGAAGGCTGTCGATCAACAAATCCCGCGCCAACAATGCTTGGAAGCGCGGAAAGAACGTTCAGGTAGTCGGTGAGGAATTCCTCTCGATGATCGAGGACGGCACCGACCTCGCCGCGCAGTTTGATGCGAAACGCGGCGGCGAGCTTATCAGCGCATTCCTGCGCGCATCATCAAAATCCGACCGAAAGATCTTCATTATGCGCTATTGGCTCGATATGAGCATCGAACAGATCTCGTCGCAGACGGGATTCGGCGAAAGCAAGATCAAGGTCACACTTCACCGCATGCGCAAAAAGCTTGCGGCAGAGCTCGGAAAGGAGGGCATCACGGTATGAAAGAGATCGCCGTTTTCAATGATACAAGATTACTTGAGTCGCTCGACTACATCGACCGCGACCTGATCGCGGAGGTGATCGACGATCTCAAAGTTCCCGACGCGGACGAGATCCCCGGCAAAAGCAAAAAAGCCGTGTGGCGTTCGTTCAAGCAAGTTCTGATGCTTGCGGCGTGCATCGTGCTCGTCAGCGCGTTTATTCCGATGGTATCATACGTAATCGAGCGTTACGATATCTCCCTCGGCGGTATTTTCGGTCATTCAACTACGGAAGAAACCACAGTAGATAATCCCACGGAACACGCCGAGAACCCGCTCTATCCCATCTTCACCCCCGATCTCGAGCCGATCTCGGACGAGACGATCGCCGAGCTTAAAGACGTTTGGTATCAGAAGGTATATGATTATGAATATGCGGCGTGTTTGAAATACTACGAGGAATCTATTCTTAGCCCTGCAGATAAAGAAAATAACGCCGTAAAAGCAGCACAGAATACTGCTGCACGCTATGCTGCTCTTTTGTTCAGCACCAACAAGGAAGATCATTTCCGCGGAAGATATTACGGAATCATTTCGGATTGCGTAATTTTCGCGATAAACACTTATCTCGAAGACGAATACAACGTCATAACTCTCGGACGAACATCAATCGTCAACGACTACTCCATTCATATCTTTGCATACAAAGACGGCATTATCAAAAATATTGAAGTTGCATACTCTGACGGTTGGTTTAACGCGGACGATGCGGAGAAGATTAAGGAACGTCACAACAAGTTCAACACCTACGGCTATTGGAAGGTCGATGAACAGTTGACATATTCCTATGCAAAATTCGTATCCGATCTTGAAGATATCTCAGACAAAAAAATCAAACAAATCAACAATGCGATCTCCCAAAATATATATGAAAGAGTTTATTTGCAGTGGGAAAGTGATATCACGTATACAGTTAAATACGGTAATACACGCAGAACCAAGGAAGAGTATGCCAAGGAAGCTTATTCATCTGTCATAAATGCAAAAAAAGTCTTCGTTATGAACAAAAAAGAAGCCCTTGAATCGTATGTAGAACGCTTCAGATACTACGGCACTTTCGGAAATTGCATAATATGGGCGCAAGTCGGTATCCACGATACAATAACCGAATATGATCTGGAATATTATAAGTTTTACTTTTCAAACAATGCTAGTATAAATGTATACAGTAACGGTCAAGTATACGATCTTCAAGAAGCCTTTGACAAGGGCATCCTCGATATCGACAACGTGCGCAAGCTCTATCACAGATATCTGACATACGAGGCGTACCTTCTCTCCGACAGAACCGCGCCCATCCTCGCCTTCTCAGAAAAGGCTGCCTATGATGATATTTATAATGAAGCAAAGTCGGACAATTGGGTTGTATTCAACGATGCCTTCGTCACCGCGGGCGAGAATGTGTGGAACGAGTTCTATGAAAAATGCTCGCAGGGCATCCCGTCGGCAGTCAATATCGTTTATTACTATCCCTCGCGCTCCGCTATCTTCCTTACGACGATAATATACCACTACGGGTATTACGAGTTATACACCGAATCGCGCAGCGGCGGTTACGTCAACACTCTCTATTCAACCTATAAATACATCATCAAATACGACGGTGCTCCTCTTGACAAAAACGACACACATGACCGTGAGGAAACCTATATCCTTGTCAACGATAACACTCTGACTTATCAAAAAATCAAGGAATCAGACACAAGCATCAATCACTACGTTGCTTTCTCGAAGTTTTCGTATACGGACGATACTTCTGCTTCGTTCAATATTACTCCCGAGCAGGATGCGATCATTACGGAAATTTTCGGTCACTATTACAGCCATAATGAAGGTCATTGGAAATACTGGTTTGATGGAAACCTCACCGCGAAGGAAGCCGAGATATGGAACAGTGAAGCACCGAACGATATTATTTCCATCCTTGACTTTTTAAGCTCCAATTCCAGATTTTACAGACTGTGGCGGTCGAGCGGCTCGTCTTCATCCGACAGCAGAATAAATCAGATCGAGATAACTCCCGAGCAGGATTCTGTAATTACCGAGCTTGTACCTTCCGAATATAAATGCTATGCAGGGTATTGGAACATTTGGTTTTACAAAATGCTTTATTCGATCGAAACTCAGGAATGGAATAGCACTAAGCCTGCCACGTCAAGCGAAATACAAAAGTTAATGGAGAAATTCAATATCTATAAAAGACTGACAACCGACGTTCCCGTGTATCCATAATAATTTTAATAATCTAACAGCCGCCCGATTTTTCGGGCTGCTATTGATTTTATCGTCAAATTGTTGTATAATAAAGTAAAAGGCAGAAAAGATAAAGGAGAGCACAAATGTTTATAGATTTTCTCAGCCGCGCCGAAGCAGTATTCAAAAGGGATGCGCGCGACCTTTCCGCGCTGTGTGACGAGCTCAACACCGAATCGGCATTCGTTGGCTTTATGCCCGCCGCGTCCTTTGATTTGTGGCCGATCTACTCCCTCGGATGCACACGAGTCTCGCGCTTCACGGGCTCGAATGCAATGCCGAAGATATACCTGATGCCCGCCGCGGTGTCGGATTGCTTTATCTACACAAGCCTTCGTGAAACAGTTCGCACCTTCTTCTCCGAGGGCGAAACGGCAAAGATAGAAGCACCGAAGGAAAAGGAGAGCTTTTTCTCCGCGCTGTTCAAAAAGAAAAGTGCCGAGGAGGAGGCACGCGATCTTTTATACGGAATCAGGATCGAGGAGATCATTCTGCTGAACCATCCCGCGCTCACGCAGAGCATCCCGCTTGTTTTCTCGTCCGAATGCGAATGCAACGCAATCTATATGCGCCTCTCACTCCCGAACGGCAGTACTTCGTATCTTTTCGTCCTCTGCACCTCCCCCGAGGATGCGTGGCGCGGGGTTATCGAAAAGTTCAATATCCCGACCGAAATGATCATCCACTCGCACCGCGGCTTCGATCATTGGTTCACCTCCACCCCGCTTTACGAGCACCTGCTTAAGACGCGATACCCGCATCTTCTTCCCCGCTACTATTTCAGAGGGAAATATATCTCCACCGACGACGCTCCCCCCTCATCGGTCGAGTCGGATAGGATCGAGGACGAGCAGACTAACACCGAAAGCATCGTCTACCGTCTCCCCGACAAGCTTCAATAACAGAGAGGAATTATTAAAATATGGGAAAATACGACGGATACCTTATCTGCTCCGACTTTGACGGCACGATCTACATCGGCGGCGAGATATCGCAGAAAAACGTTGAAGCGATCAAATATTTTCAGTCCGAGGGCGGATACTTCACCTTCGCCAGCGGACGCAATTACGAAATGTTCGTAAGCGGTGCCGCAAGCATAATCACGCCGAACGCGCCTATCCTTGCCTACAACGGCGCGCTGATAATCTCGATCGACGGCAAAAATATCTACTATCAGGGGCTTGTAACCAAGGAGCAGATGCTCCACGCCTTCACAGCCTACGACCATTGCAAGGGCATCAAGTGCTTCCATGTCAATACCGTCGAAAGCTCGGGCGTTTACACCTTCGATGAAAACGATTCCCCTGAGGCGCGACGCGCGTTCGTGGACTCCTTCACCGCTCCCTTCGTTAAAATGATCGCAGTTATGCACCAAGACAACACCGACGAAACCTACGCCGAGGTAAAAAGGATCTTTTCCTCCGACTTCAACATAACGAGAAGCTGGAAATTCGGCATCGAATTCAACGACCCCGCTGACAGCAAGGGCAGAGCCGCGCGTTGGCTCAAGGAAAAGCTTGGCTGTCACACCCTCGTCTGCGTCGGCGATTATGACAACGACATCGACATGGTAGAAGCCGCCGACATCGGCTACGCCGTGGGCAACGCTACCGACTCCCTCAAAGCCGTAGCCGATCGAGTGACGGTGGATTGCAGAGAGAGCGCGATAGCGAAGATCATCGAGGAATTGTCTTCTAATTAAATAATAGGTTAAATTCCGAGCCGTGCGGCTCGGAATTTTTCATTTTATCAATAAAACCGCAATTATTTTATGCTCAAATCTTGACAATCTCCAAAAATATGGTATAATATATATAGTTGCGCACGCAACTAATTATAGCAAAGGAGAAAAAGCAATGCCGTCGCTTATGCGTTATATCAATATCGTCAGCCGATGCGCCGCTATCTGGAGAGCAGACAAGCTTGAAGGAACCGACCTTGGCGACCAACATCATTCTTATATATTCACCGTTTGCAGACATCCGGGCATTTCTCAAGAGGCTATCGCACGAAGGCTTTTTATCAACAAAAGCAACGTCACGCGAAGCCTTTCTTATCTTGAAGAAAAGGGCTACGTCACCCGCGAGCGCGATCCCGAGGATCGCAGAAGCATCCTCGTTTATCCCACAGATCGGGCATACGAGGTACTCCCCGCAGTCCGCGAGATAATCAAAAGCTGGAATTCCTACATCACAGAGGGCTTCACCGAGGAGGAAATGGAAATGTATATGGCAATGACCGAGCGCATTGCCGCCCGCGCCGCGGATTACGCGAAGCTATCGAGTGACGCCTATACCGATCTCGACGGCGCCATTAAACCCAAAAAGGAGGACGGTCAATGAAAAGAATACTCGCATACCTCAAGCCCTACACGCGCTTTATGACCTTCACCCTCACCGTCAAGGTCTTTGCAACGCTCATTGAGCTTGCACTTCCCTACATTCTCAAGCACATCATCGACAACGTTATCCGCCCCGTAGCCAACGTGCCGAATCCCGACGTCCGGGCAAAGGTCACGGAAATCTGCATCTGGGCGGTCATTATGATCGTTTGCGCGGGTCTCGGCGTTCTCGGAAGCGTATGGGCAAACCGAATGGCGGCAAAATTCGCGCGTAACGTCGCAGAGGACGTCCGAAGCGATCTTTTCCACCGCACGATGACCCTCTCCCCCGCACAGACAGACGCCTTCACTGTTCCCAGCCTTGAATCAAGACTGACGACCGACACCTACAATATTCATAACTTCATCAACACGATGCAGAGAATGGGCGTTCGCGCGCCGATACTTCTCATCGGCGGACTTGCGATCACGGCCACCCTCGACGGCGCACTCACCCTCGTTATGATCGCGATCCTTCCCTTCCTTTTCATCGCGGTCTATTCGCTGACCGCAAAGGGACTTCCCCTTTACACCAAGGTTCAGCAGGCAGTCGACGGTATGATCCGCGTTGTCCGCGAGGACGCGCAGGGAATCCGAGTCATCAAGGCTCTGACAAAGCAGGATTACGAATACCGCCGTTACGATGCGGTGAACAAGAGCCTTTGTGATATTGAACGCAAAACAAGCTCGATAATGTCATCCTCAAACCCCGTTATGAACTTCTTTATGAACCTCGGACTCGTCTGCGTTGTATTCGTTGGAGCGTACCGTGTCAACGGCGGAATGAGCGAGCCCGGCAATATCATAGCTTTCATTCAGTATTTCACGCTTATTTCGATGGCAATGACCTCGATCACGCGAATCTTCGTTATCTGGTCAAAGGCAAATGCATCGGCTGTCCGTATTGCCGCTGTTCTTGACACCGAGGAAGGACTTCCCGTATCGTCCTCATCCGACTATCCCACCCGTGCGGGCGAACGCGGAATCGTTTTCGAAAAGGTCAATTTTGCTTACAATAATACCAAAGATATTCTTCACGATATTTCCTTTGAGCTGAAATCGGGCCAAAAGCTCGGCATAATCGGTGCAACGGGTAGCGGAAAAACCACCCTGACCGCGCTTCTTATGCGTTTCTACGACGTTTCATCCGGCGCAATACGAATCGACGGGCGCGACCTGAGAACCATTCCCGAGGACGAGCTCCACTCGATGTTCGGTGTTGCGATGCAGCACGATTTCATTGTTGCGGATACAATCCGCGAAAACATACGCTTTGGACGCGATATCTCCGACGAACAGATCGCACGCGCGGCAAGGATCGCGCAGGCAGCCCCCTTCATCGAGGCTTACGATGACGGCTACGATCATCCGCTTGATGCCAAGGGCGCGAACGTTTCGGGCGGTCAGAAGCAAAGACTTCTTATCGCGCGCGCCGTTGCGGGACAGCCGAAGATACTCATCCTCGACGACTCATCCTCGGCACTTGACTACAAAACAGACGCGGAGCTTCGCCGTGCAATTGCCACGGAGCTCGCCGACACCACAACGGTTATCGTCGCACAGCGCGTAAGCTCGGTTATGTCCTGCGACCTCATACTCGTTATTGACGAGGGACGCATCATCGGCGCGGGCGACCACGAAAAGCTGATGCAAACCTGCTCGGTTTACAGCGAAATTTCCAAATCACAGATGGGAGGTGCTATCCTTGAATAGAGGCGGCTTTGGCGGCGGACCCGGCAGTATGATGATGGGCGATCCGCGCGCAAATAAAAATCCGAATAACACAACCCGTCGCGGTCAGAAGCTTGACCCCAAGACGCGCAAGCGCGTTCTCGTGCGACTTGCAAAATACCTTTTCAAGCATAAGGGCACTGTGGCTGTGGCATTCATCTTTATGCTCTCCGCAAACCTCCTCGCCCTCGTCGGCCCGAAGCTCTCGGGCGAGGCGATAAACGCGATCACGGGCAAGGGCACAGTTGATTTCGACGTTATTTACTCCAAGGTCGGATACCTTATCCTCTGCTACTTAGGCTCGGCGCTTCTCTCGCTCGGGCTTGCACTGACACTCGTCAGACTCGGTCAGAAGATCACATATACCATCCGAAAGGATATTTTCAACCACCTTCTGACTCTCCCCGTCGGATATTTCGACACACATCAGACAGGCGACATCATCAGCCACATCTCCTATGACGTTGACACCGTCAACACCTCGCTCTCGCACGACCTTCTCCAGATCTGCGCGAGCATCGTAACCGTCGTCGGATCAATCGTAATGATGATCTCGATCTCGCCTATGCTCCTCCTCGTCTTCTGCGTCACCGTGCCGATCTCGCTCTGGCTGACCAAAAAGCGAACCACCTTCGTCCGTCCGCTTTTCAGAAAGCGTTCGGCAAAGCTCGGCGAGCTCAACGGATACGCCGAGGAAATGCTTTCGGGACAGAAGACCATCCGCGCTTACGGACGTCAGGCGCACATCTGCGACAAGTTTGACGAGCGCAACAAGGAAGCCTGCGACGCTTACTACGAGGCGGACTACCACGGTGCCGTCATCGGTCCCTCGACCAACTTTATCAACAACCTCTCGCTCTCGCTGATCATAATGTTCGGCGGAATCTTCCTTCTGCTCTCGATCACGGGCGTTGTTCCCCCTCCCGCAGAGCGTTGGGGCGATCCGATCCTCTCAATCTTCTTCATCGAGATCGGTTATCTTTCATCCTTTGTTCAGTATTCCCGCCGTTTCGCAGGCCCGATCAACGAGTTTGCAAACATCATCGCCGATCTTCAATCCGCGCTCTCCGCGGCTGAGCGAATTTTCCGCATTATCGACGAAGATCCCGAAACTCCCGATATCGAAAACGCTATCGAGACCGATGATATCCACGGCGAGGTAAAGCTTGATCACGTCCGCTTTGGCTACGTCCCGGATCGAATCATTATCAAGGATCTGAATCTCGACGTACCGCAGGGCAGTACGGTTGCAATAGTCGGACCTACGGGCGCGGGCAAGACAACGATCATCAATCTGCTTATGCGCTTCTACGACGTAAATTCGGGAACGATCAACCTCGACGGTCACGAGATCCGAGAATACACGCGACACAGTCTGCGCTCGGCTTATACGATGGTTCTTCAGGAGACCTGGCTCTTCGGCGGCACTATTGCCGAAAATATCGCCTACGGCAAGGAAGGCGCGACGATGGACGAGATCGTCGAAGCGGCAAAGGCGGCAAAAATAGACACCTTTATCCGCACTCTCCCCGAAGGCTATAATACCGTTATGACCGATAACGGCGTTAATATCTCGAAGGGACAGAAGCAGCTTATCACTATCGCGCGCGCAATGCTTGCAGATTCGCCCATGCTGATCCTCGACGAGGCGACCTCAAACGTCGACTCTAGAACCGAGATAATGATCCAGGAGGCAATGCTCAAGCTGATGCAGGGCCGAACCTGCTTCGTCATCGCGCACCGTCTTTCCACCGTTCAGAACGCCGACACCATCCTCGTCGTCAAGGACGGCAATGTCATCGAGCAGGGCAACCACGAAGCGCTCATGCGCCTCGGCGGCACCTACGCGGGACTTTACAATTCGCAGTTTACTTAATATCAAAAGAGAACGGGACGCCCCAAGGCGGCGGGGTCTCTTTTTA
>JAZTXK010000054.1:0-18796 GCA_045636385.1 Eubacteriales bacterium | reverse complement strand
GGCGAGAGCTTCGTTGCGCCCGAGGCGGTTATGGTCTATTCGAACACCGGTCTCGGCGGTATGAGCCGCACATTCCATAAGCTCTACAGAAATAATCTCTGCCGCGGCGAGTGGAAGCTGAAGCGCCGTCCCATTCTCGTCAACAACTGGGAGGCAACTTACTTTAATTTCGACGAAGAAAAACTTTACGATATAGCAAAAACCGCGTCCGAGCTCGGCATTGAGATGCTCGTTATGGACGACGGCTGGTTTGGCGACAGAAATTCCGACCGTTCCGCGCTCGGCGATTGGTTCGTCAACGAGGAAAAGCTCAAGGGCGGACTCGGCAAGCTCGTCGAGAGGGTCAACGGTCTCGGACTCAAATTCGGTATCTGGTTCGAGCCCGAAATGGTATCGAGAGACAGCGAGCTCTTCCGCGCGCACCCCGATTGGGCAATTCAGACCCCCGATAGACCTATGAGCATCGCGCGACATCAGTACGTTCTCGATATGACCCGCGCGGACGTCAGAGATTACCTCTTTGACTGCATCAAAAAGGTTATGGACAGCGCGAATATCGCGTACATCAAGTGGGACTTTAACCGCAGCCTGACCGAGGTCGGCAGCGCGACGGTCGGCGCCGAGCGTCAGCAGGAGATCTTCCACAGATACGTTCTCGGACTTTACGAGCTGCTCGAGCGCGTGCTTACCGCATATCCTCATCTTCTGCTTGAAGGTTGCGCGAGCGGCGGCGGACGCTTTGACCCCGCTTGGCTCTATTATTCGCCGCAGTTCTGGACGAGCGACGACACCGACGCGATCGAAAGACTTGAAATTCAGTACGGCACCTCGATGTGCTATCCCACCTCTGCAGTAGGCTCGCACGTTTCCGCCTGCCCGAACCATCAGACGGGAAGAATCTCGCCCCTCAAGACCCGCGGACACGTCGCGATGGCGGGTACCTTCGGCTACGAGCTCGACCTTACCAAGCTGACCGACGAGGAAAAGGAAATGGTCCGCGCGCAGTGCGACGAGTACCGCAAATATTACGACGTCATCAACTACGGCGAGCTTTACCGCCTCATCTCCCCCTGGAAGGACAGAACGAGATGCGCGTGGAGCTACGTTTCGGAGGATAAGCGCGAGGCGCTCGTCACATACGTCGTTATGAGAAGCAGCATCTACGATCTGCACTACATCCGCCTCAAGGGACTTGATCCCGCGAAGCGCTACCTCTGCGAGCAGACGGGCACCGTCCTCTCGGGCGACACCCTTATGAACGCGGGACTTTGCATCCACGATAAACTCCGCGATTTCGATTCCGTGATCTACCACTTCACCGCGATCGACTGATAAAGAATCACCCCGCCGAAATTCGGCGGGGTGAATTTATTCGGTTATGACTTCTTCATCCTTGTTCGGAGGTACAGAGACAAGCATTATTTCGGGGGCTGCAGTAGTTGTTTTGCCACAGAGCATACATTTTTGCTCCTTTCTTTCTATTCGTATCCAAGTACCTTATTGTGAATTACATATATTTCAGCTATTTGTTCCTCGGTAAGTATTTTATTATCATATGCATCTTCAAGCGTATAGTAGGTAGAATCCTTGCATACCCATATTTTACATCCCGGGCGTTTGAATTTATACCCGGCAATGAGGGATTCGGAATACCAGCTAGCATCTTCTTGGCAAAACAACACCATACAGTCATTATATTTTTTGTAAAGGACAGCATAACCTCTTTCTTGATATTTGATATCCTTTCGTTTTTCTGCAAATACAGTGTCGCCAACCCAACGGTTATCCCAAGCTGTATTAATTTCAACTAATTCTGCGCGGCTTATAGAATAAGAATCGTAAACTATTCTTCCGCATCCCGCAAAAATTCCGATCAGCATAGTTGATACAATGAACAGCAAAATGATTGAAATGCGTTTTGTTTTGAAAAACATCATAGTTTCCTCCGTTTCGTGTTGATTTGTGGTGAGGTATTACTCTTTACAAGCATTATACCATAAAATTTTTCGTTTGTCAACATACTGTTTTATATCGCTTCGAATCTTGACTTTCCGCGGTGAGTGTGATATAATTAAGTCATCATCAAAGTTCGGAGGAGCGAAAAATGGATAAGATCCTGACCGCCTTTTGTTATACCGACATTCACAATCAGCAATCGATGCTCGATTATCCCGCGACTGTGCGGAAATCCCTCGTCGCGGCGAACGAGCTTGCGCGCGAGGAGTTCGGCGAGGCTGATCTTGCGCTCGTCGGCGGCGATAACGTGTCGGATTACCCGCATTGGAATAAATCCTGCGCTCTGCCGAAGAAGAATTTCCTCGACCTTAAGGCAAAGATGCACGCGTGCATTGCGTCGGGTGTCAAGGACGGCAAGGTGCTCTACGTCGCGGGCAACAACGATATGATCCTCGGCGACATCGCTACCGATGAAAACGAGCCCTATAACACCACCGATTTTTACGATCTGATGGACGCGGCTTTCGGCGAGCTCCCCGAAACCGAGAAAACGATCCTCGTTTCAAAGGAAAAGCCCGATGAGCTCTATTGGGGCGCGTTCCATTATACGGTGAACGGCATTGATTTCATCGGAATCAACATCGACCCGAATACCGCGTTCAATTCGCATGAGGGTTATTACAGCGATGAAACCCTGATCTGGGTGAAAAATAAACTGAATGAAATTGATCCCGACGGCAAAAAGCCGGTTTTCGTGGTCGGTCACCTCTCCGCTATATGTTATTATAAGGAAGAAAAGCTCTCCGAATCGATGATAAACGGCGACCGCGAGCTCTTCTACGACGTCTTCAAGGGTCACAAAAACGCGTTCTATCTTTACGGTCACATTCACGGCGAAGGATATTGCTACAAAAATTATTCCTCGGGCGCGGTTTTGCACATCAATGATAAAAATCTTCCGCTTGATTCGAATTTGAAATCGGAGAACTCGAGCGGCAAGGAATATGAGTTTACCTTCGTCCACATGGGCGGCTTGCGTCCGTTCGGAAAACAGTATTTTGAGCAGGACGGACTCACGGGCTACGGCGGCGGTGCAGAGCCGAAATACCATAGCGGCACCGCAACCCCGACGCTCGCGCAGTATATGGTCTTCGAGGTCTACCCCGATCGCGCCGTTTTCCACATCAGAAATACGGGCACCTACGAGGGATATCACAGAGATGATAAGCTCGTGCCGTACACTGTTTACTTTTAAGCGACGTTAACAACAAAAAGGAGACGTAAATATGAAAAACACCAACTCTATTCGCTTGATGACAAGCAACGTTTTGGGAAATTGGCGAGATGGCTTTATCGAAAACCGCGATGACGTAATGGCGGAGATTTATCTTGACCTTTGCCCCGACGTGATCGCACTGCAGGAATTTTCCGCACGCTATCGGGGTGAGGAAACCGATCTTTTGTCGCTTGTTGCGCCCAAATACAAGGAGATCATCACTCCCGTGCTCAACCGCAGCCACAACAACGGTACACCTCTGCTTTATAATACGGAACGTGTGAAGGTGCTTGATAAGGGCTACTACTTTTTCGCGGACGGCGTTTGCGACAACTCCAAGTCGCTCACCTGGGCGGCGTTTGAGATGATCGACGGGGGAAAACGCTTTGTTTACATATCAACGCATTTTATCCACACCTCCGAGGACGCACGCGTTATTGACGGTGAGCAGGCAAAGCTGGTGTGTGACGGTCTTGCGGACTTCTATAAATGCCCCGTGATTATCGGCGGAGACTTTAACAGCAACCGCATGTCGCGCTCCTATGCCAACCTGATTTCGCTCGGCTTTGTCGATCTGTACGAAAAAGCACCCAATCCTCCTACCGTCAAGTCGTATCATCCTTATCCTGTTCTCGATGAAGAGACGCACCTCTACGTGCCGAATCCCGAACCGGTCGTTGGCGACTTTAAGAATTCCATCGATCACATCTTCTATTACGGCAAGCCCGAGTGGCTGCCGACGGTAGAGAATTTTGACATTCTCACAGACGTACGCTCGCAGATCGCAAGCGATCACTGCCCCGTTTTTGTCGATCTGGTGCTTCAATAATTATACGAAAAAGGGATCAGAGCTTTCGCTCTGATCCCTTTTTACGTTATTTAAGGCAATATTTCTCTGCCAACTCGCGCAGATTCTTTGCAACTGCGGCGGAGTTGCCGTTCGTTTCGGTGACGGTTTCGGGAAGAGCCTTACCGAAGAGGGTGTTGTAGATCATGCAGGCCTGAAGGTAGCCGAGCCCGATCTTTTCGGGGTTCTTGTAGTCGAGGTACGCTTCGCCGTAGTTGATAACGCCGACTCCGAATTCAGCCGCCCATCGGTCGGCAAGTGCCTTGAAATATGCGCTGCCTTCTTCGGCGGTGTAGGTCTCCTTCTTGCCCGTGTCGGTATAGCCGACGGCACCGCCCGCGGTCGTGAAGATGCCGGGCTTTGCCTTGCTGTTGAGCGTGAAGAGGTAGATCTTGTCGGTCTCCGCCTTGAGGAGGGGCATCACGGCGCGGAGCGCGTTCAGCTCACTTTCCTCAACGTCGGTTGCCGACTTCGTGCATCGGCGGGTGATCTGAACGATGATGGCATCCCACTCGGTCTCGGCAAGCGCGGCGCGGAGTCCGAGGTCGTTTTTCTCGTTGACGAGATTGTTGATAACAAAGGTCGAGGAGTTGACGTACTGCGAAACGACGGTTCTGCCCTCCGCTTCCTTGACGAGCTTCGCGAAAACGCTTGCGCAGGCGTAGTCATCCATAAGATTCGAGCCAACGATCAGGAGATTGAAGGACTTGTCGGTTTCCGCCTCGGTCAGATCGGGAATAAGACCGCCGAGGGTGGTATCGTTCGCGATGCCCTCAAGCACGCCGGTCGCGGGCGCGTTACCGATCGCGTAGGTGATCTTTTCTACGTTTTCTTCAAACACGGTCGCGTAAATGACAGCTGCGGCAAGATACGAGCCGATCGGCGAGGGATGGCGCTCGTCGGCGTCGTAAAGATTCAGCGCGGGGTATTTCGCGATGCAGTTTTCAAATGCGTAGCCCGCGGGCGCGAGCTTTACGCCGAGTGCCGCCGCGAACTCGAGGTTGACCTCGTGCATAAACTTGGTGTGCGACTTTCTGCCCATCAGGTGACTTGCGACCTTGGTCATACTCGTCGGGTTGTTCGCCTTGTATTCATCGACGTTTCCGTTGTTGTTGCCCCAGACGGAGTAGAGAAGAACGTCGCCGCCCGCGGCCTTCGCAAGCTCCTGGATCTTCTTCGCGGACGCAAGCTCTGTGTCCTTTACGGTGTTTTCATAGGGAGAAATACGGCGAGAGGGCTCGATTATGACGAGATCCCACGGCTGATTTTTGAGAAGCGGGATCGCCTGTGCGCCGACCTCGGTGCGCTCGTCGGTGAAGTCGGAAATGGTCGCCGAGCCCTTGGTGACAGACTTGACGTTTACCTTTTTGCCATTCGCCGTCGCAATATTTGCGAAAAGCTGGGGCATATCGTTATAATACATCAGGCTGTTGCCGAGGAAAAGGATATTCAAAGCTTCGTCCTCCTTGATTTCTTCTGTGGTTTCGGGTGTGATGGGATCGGTTGCGGGAGTTGTGTCGGGCGCGGGAGGGAGGGTTTCCTTAGGCGTCTCGGTGGTAGCGTCGCCATCGCCCGTGCAGCCAACAGCGGAAAAAGCGAGTAAAAGCGCAAGAAGTAAAGAAATTAACTTTTTCATACCGTAAAATAAGTGATTCTGCTTCATAATTTATTGATACCTCGTATCCCAAACTCTGATTTTGTAAAAATGTCCGTCTTTTGAGGTGAGCGTTTCGCTTGCCGATGCGCCGAATTTCAAGAGGAACGCGGACTGACCCGTCCAGGTCTTGAAAGCGCCGTCGGGATAAATATAGGCGATGGCACCGTCATCGAAGTTGCCGACGCCCTTGATGTCCTTGCGGTCGAGGATCTCGTGCCCCGCGTAGTCGGTGGAGAAGGTCTTTGTCGTCTTGTTGAAGCGGTAAACGTGCGAGCTTGTGGTGACCCAAAGCTCGTTGGTGTTTCCGTAAACGGGCGCGAGGTCGTGGGACCAATCGCTCGGTATGGTCGCGCGGAGGGAGGTCTCCTCGGTGACGGTCACCTTTGTGCCGTCGAGCGTCACGCGATATGCCGTCAGCACGGTTCTGCCGATTGCCCAAAGGACCTGCTTTTCATCGTCCCAAAGCACTCCGTGAGCATCCTCAAGAGTCACCTTTGCCGCGGGAGTGCGGCTCGTTTTCTTGTCGGTGGTGAAGAATCGAACCTCGCCGCCCGTGCTTGAAGCGATCGCGATAACGCCGTTTGGCATAAGCTCGATGCTGTGGGGGTTGCTCGCCGCCGCCTCGGTTGACCAGAGCAGCTTGCCCTCGGGGTATGAGATCATACAGCCGTAGGTGTTGCCGCAGACCGCGAGCGCAACGTCGCCGTGAGTCTCGGAATGGCGGAGCTTCGTGCCCGCGATGTTGTAATAGGGCAGCTTATAAGACCAAACGAGCGAGCTCTCGTCAAGCTTGCCGGAGGAAATATCGTAGACCTCGAGTAATTCCTTGCCCTGATTGGTCAGCGCAACGATATACGGGCCGCGCTCGATATTTACGCGAACGTCGATGTCAGCCGACAGAGTAAATCCGTTTTCCGCGCCGAGCATCGAAAGAAATTCCTCGATAGCGCGCGCTGTCATCAGGTCACTTCCGCCCGCGATGACGATCTTGGCGCCAATGACGCGAATGACGTAATCGTTGACGGTCAAGCCCTCGCGCGCCTCGATGCTTTCGGGGCGGTTGGTCGCGCCGATGAGGATCTCGGGCACATCCGCGAGGTCATCAAGAGTCTGATTCGGCATCAAAAAGTCGGATGAAAGGGAAAATTCCGCGCCCGTCAGCGTTTTCAGCGACTTTTTCAGGTCGATTCCCGCCTGTTTTTCGCTGTCGCTTCCCTCGTCGGGACGGATGATGGCGTAAACTGCCTCGCCGCCGTCACCGATCAGAGAGACCTCCTCGGGTATGGGCTCGGTTTCGGGCAGAGTTTCCACCGTCGCCACCGTGGTCTCTGGGGTCTCGGCGGTGGTGTCACCGCCCGCACAGGAAGCAGCGGAAAGCGCGAGCAAGATCGCGAAAATTAAAGAAACAAATCTTTTCATTATTAATATCTTCCTTTGGTTAGTTGATTTAATTATATCACAAGTCCGCGCAAAATGCAATATAATTCATTTTAAAAGAAAGATTTCCGCCAAACAAAACATTATCAAGGGCTAATAAAAGCACCTGCTCATTAAGAGATGTTTTACCGAATGTAATAGAGCACGTTGTTCTCACTTGGTGAAATTCGCGGTAAACTGAAGTTGCGCGATCTCCCTTCACCACTTTCGTGGTCCCCCTCCCTCCCGGAGGGAGGCTTAGGGGTTACTGCAAATTCCTTCGGATATTCAGACGAATAATGTTCTAACTTAATCCTAAAATAGCAAAGAGGAATATTTTATTGAAAAAGTTTGCAAAAACTCTGTTACGAGTACAAATTGATTCAAATAAAATATTCCTTTTTGCTATGTAAAATTATAAATGTAAGCCAAAACGATGCAGAAACAATGAAGTTTGCACAAGCTCTTTGCCTCCCTCCGGGAGGGAGGGGGACCGCGAAAGCGGTGAAGGGAGATCGCGCAACTTCAGATTAGCTCAAATATCATCTATGTTAAATGAGCCCGCCCAACAAGATTAGTCCTGAATCAGATTTTTTGAAAACGTACTTTCCGCTTGCCGCAGAAACCTTTTGGGCACCGCTCAAGGTATAACCTGCGGGGGCAATTACGGAACCGACGGCTCCCTCGGGGTACTCAAGCGTCAATTCGATGCAGTCTGCTACCCTCTGCCATCTTACCTCGACCTTGCCGCAAACCGAATTGTGATAGGCTTCGGCATAGTCCATATCGGAGGCAAACACGGGCGCGATATCAATATGATCGGCTCCGAGGAGGTCGGGGTTGACTCTGATTCCCGCAAAATATTCGATCATCAATGCGGAAATATCTCCCCAGAAATGGTGGTTGAGTGAGCTGTAAGGGGGACGGGGAGTTTCGCCGAGCGTTGTCAAGCCGTCCTCGATCATACAGCCGTAAGAGGGCTGATCGGGGCGAATTATCATCTTAATGGCAAGATCCTCATAGCCGAAATCGCAAAGCACGCGGAAGATCACTCTGCCGCCAAGCACGCCGACGCCCATATGATCGTCCTTTGCGCGGATCTCATCAAGCAAGATCGAAAACGCCTTCGCCTTTTCTTCATCACTGTCGCAAAGTCCGTAGAATATCGCCATTGCCTGACAGGATTGCGTTCCGTTCGAGAAGCGCATGGTTTCTTTATCAAGCAGGTGCTCTCTGATGCACGCCCGCATTTCGCTTGCAAAGGCGCGGCAATAGTCGGCTTCAAGCTTCATACCGAGTCTGTCATAGAGATACGCCGCCTTGATCGCAAGATCGTAAGAGATCGTGCTGTCGGTAAAGATCAGCGGAGGCATATAATCGGGGAAGGCAGGACACCAGTCGCCAAGACCGATGGCAAGCAGACCGTTTTCATCAAACCGTGTGCGGAGATAAGCGAAATAACGAAGCATCTCGCGGCTTGCTTCCTTAGCGATGCGAAGATCGTCGCGCAGAACTGCCGCAAAATAGGGCAGATATACGAGTACGCTGTCCCACGCGGGGCCGTTACCCCAAGCAAAGCCCCAGCCGCCCGTCGGAACGATGCCGGGGAGCGCGCCTCGGTTATCCATCGCGCGGACGATGCACTTCTCCCACATCAGGTAGTTATCCTCGGGCTCGAAATTCATAATAGTCTGCTCTGCGGAAAGCGCCGCGTCGGCAGTCCAACCGTTTTTCTCTCTGTGAGGGCAATCGTTCGGGAAGTGCTGGAAGTTTCCGAGCGTGGAACGGCGAGTCATCTCCTGAAGCTTATTAAGGGTTTCGCTCGAGCATTTGAAGTCGCCTCTGTCGCCGAGCTCGGTGTTCATTATAACGTAGGTCAGAAGATCTGGCGTTGCCTGCTCCTCGGTGATACCCGTTACTTTTGCATAACGGAAGCCGTAATAAGTAAAGCTCGGGGTATAGCTCTCGGGCTCTCCGCCGCGGCAGATGTATTCGGTCCTCTGCACGTATTTGGGCTGTCCAAACTGAATGGAGCTGGTGAAGGTAATGTTGGATTGGGTAAATTTGCCGTCCTGAATCAGCTCGCCGTGGTCGATGACGATGTGCTGACCGTAATTGCCCTTTATATTCAAGCGGGTGAGTCCGACACAGTTGTATCCGAAATCATAAATATAGGCGTCGTCCTCTTTCGTGATCGAAATTGCGCGCATTTCGCCCGTTGCGACGATCGGCTTGTTGCAGGCAAGCATTTGCTCACCGCGATCGGTAGGAACGGGGATAGCGGGCGTCCAATCCGACAGATCGCAGCCCGGCAGATTCCAATTCGGGATCTCTCGCCGCGCGTCATATTTCTCACCCATACGAAGATCGTCAAAGTATATGGGAGAGGGATGGCAAAGCGTCTTTTCGTCCGCCTCGATCACCTGCTTTTTACCCTCGGTTACCGTTTCGATGGCAAATGCAAGCTTGGGCGCAGAATTGAAGCGCGCCTTTTCAAAGCTCCAGACGAATCCGCCGAAGCCGTTTTGCATTCCGTTGCCGAGGTGGAACGCAAAGGTGTTCTCGCCGTAAACCATCATATCGGTTACGTCATAATGATCGTAGGGCAAAACCTGATCGGAATTGACGATATAAGGCGACAGATGTCCCTTTGTGATTCGCTTTCCGTTGACGTAAAGCTCGTAAAATCCAAGTCCGCAGACCGTGATCTCGGTGCGCTCGGGAATCTTATCGAGCACAACGTCACGGCGCAGATAGGGTGCCGCCACGTTTTTCTTAGTAGTTGATTTTTCGATAGTTGCCGATACAAATTTGCTTGAAAATATCATCGTTTTACTCCTTTATCAGATTTCGATTTCCTTGTCGGGATTTTCGGTCGCCTTCAGTACCGCATCGCGAAGACGGCTGACCTCGAGCGTTTCCGAAGAGTCAAAGCTCGTCTTGCCCGTTTCAAAGAAATTCAGCATATCCGCGATCAAGCCGTCGAAGAAGGGGGACTTTATCGACTTCCAAGCCTCTTTTCCCTCTTTGGTCATATAGACGTTATAAGGCATCGCGGAGCCGTATATCATGGTTGCATCCTTGCCGCTTGCGGTTTTGGCGGAAATTATCCACTGACTGCCGTTCGCGGTGGCTTTAACCCACTTGATCGCGCCCATTTTTTTGACGGTCATCTCGCCGAGATGAATAAAATACTCGGGAAGATTGGAGCCGCCGCCCGTCACGAGCATACTGTCGGGCTCGTCGACCGAATCAAGCTCGGTGGCGTATCTCAGCGCGGAGGTGCTGAAGAATGGAGTGTTGTATTTTTCGCCAAGGGCGAAGATTTCCTTTGCGGTTGCCGCATCGGGCGCAAAGGTCTTGTCAATATAAGTCCTCTTTCCGTATTTCAAAACTGCCTCGGCATAGCGCAGATGCGTTTCGGGATTCGAGGGGGAGAGGATGACGATAACGTCGCTCTTTTCGCAAAGCTCGTCGATAGTCGCGCATTTTTCCGCGCAGAATTTTTCGCACCACTCAGCTGTGGTCACACCGTCAACGGGAGAGGTATCAAGCTCCGCCCAGGCATAGGCGACATTATAGTCAACTCCCATTTCGGCAGAGATACGCTCGATCCACGCGGGATAGCTGTTAGCGTGCCATTCGCTTATAAAATAATCGACAAATCCTATCTTTTTCATATCGAAACCTCGTTTTTATTTCAAATTTTCAAGCATTTCCTTTGCCGCAGTGACGATTTCTTCCTCGAGCGTCGGCATAAAGAAGGAGGAGCACGCCTCGTAGCCGCCCTGACCGAATGCCTCGGCGGTCGGCAGGTAGCCCTCGTAGCCGTTTGCGCAAACCGCGGAAACGACGAACTTATCGGGACAAAGGTCGCGCATGATCTTTCCGTAGGAGGTGAACGCCTCGCCGCCGAAGCCGACGAAAACCACGCCGCCCACGCTTATGACGGTGATGGGAACGGGTCGGAAAAGGGGTTGCGCACGAAGGGCAGCCACGCGGTAGCAAAAAGCGCGCTCTGCCATCGTGTAGCTGGCAGGGGGGATTTTTCCCGCCTTGTAGTCCTTGACCCACTTGACGCACTCGTCGTACTTTTCAATACCCGCGGTATTCGTGCGGTTGTAAATGACGCGATGCTCGGCGTAGACCGTTTCGTCCGCCGCGGGAGTCATATCGTTCCAAACGGCTCGGACGGCATCGGCAACCATTCGACCCATATATTTGCTGTGCTCGTAACGTCCGCCGTGGAGACGCTCTTCTTTCGGCTTGAAGTAATCGTAGTGGTTGGAGTCGCCCTGACAGCCCGTGAAGAAGAGGCAGGACGTGCCCGGGGTGTCCTCCTCGACAAAGCGGCGGGCAAAGCCCGGCCAGTCGGCAGACCACTTGGTGCCTCCGATGACGTCGGGGTGGGTGGAGAAGTTGAGGATCGCAATATCGTTTTTATCTTTTCTCGCAAAGCGAACGAGTCGCACCGTGTTATCGGCATCGGCACAGCGCCCCGTCAGCGTAAATTGCGAGCTCGGATTGGTGACAACGCCCGCCTCCTTCGTAAAATAGCGGCGCACGAAGGCGATCGGCTCCGCCACGTCACGGGCGGCTATCGACATCTCGGCATCGGCTCTGTCGTCGAGTGCCATCACGGCGGCATCCGCAAAACGGCGGTACACGACGTCGATAAAGGTCTTGTCACGCAGCGCGGTCTCGCGCTTGGTCGGATCGGCAAGGCAGGGGCTCGTGTGCTGATGGAGCGCGGCGATCATAATGTGATCGGTCGGCACACCCGTACGCTCGCAGATCATCTTGCGGATGGCGATGCTGTGATCCATCGTGATACCGATGTAGTCGGCAGCCATGAGAAGAACGGTCTCCTCGCCGACCGTCAGCGCAACGGCGTTGAGGTACAAGGGGTCGAGCGTACCGTCGGCAAGACGGCGCTCATAATAGCCCGACAGATCGTTCCCGAAGGGCGGGGTGATATCAACTCTTGCAAATCCTGCTTGTAACATGGCAATCTCCTTTTTTTAGCCAATTGTAAAACTGCGTTTTACAATTGGGGACCGGCGCGGGGGGGGAGCGCGCGCTTACCGCCGCCGCCAAAATCGAAGATTTTGACGGCTCCCGTCGGCGCGCGGACTCGCTTCGCTCATCTGTGAGGTGTTTTTTCGGAGGCAAAGCCCCCGAAAAAACGGATTTTAGAATATTTGAGCATTTTACATTCGGCTAAAGGTTTATATATTAACTTTATTATACAATATCGTCGGCAATTTGTCAATCTGTTACGGTTTTTATCATTAATTTTTGATGTTTTTTCAACGAAAAATAAGAGCGACCGCGATGGTCGCTCTTGAGATTTTTACTTGCAGTTATTTTTCAATATATAGTGTGTCGTACTGCTTGAGCTTGAATTTCTTGACGCTGATTCGCTTCTTCGTCATAAAGTGCTTCTCGTCGATGGCATATACCCTATAGCCTCTGCCGAGGTTGGTTTCGATCTCCTTTTCCTCGCCGATGTTGGTTATCAGAATTCCGTGTTTCGTGCCGTTCGTTGCAGCCATCGCGTAAAGGCCGTCTTTAAAATCTCCCGTTACTTCGATCTGATTTTCGAGCGCATAGAGCTGTCCGAATGCCTTGAAGGAATAGTAGGTACAGAACGGCTGGGCTGTCAGCGGATTGAAGAGTCCTCCATAGACGCTTGTATCGAAACGCGCATCATAATAGCACATCATCGACATTTTGGTATCGTGCATAGCCATCATCATAGCCGCAACGTCGGCGGATGCCTTCGTCGTTCCGCGCGTTTCACGCGTGCGGTCGGTGTTCCACTCGTTGAGGTGGATCTCTATATCGGGGAAGCCGGCATCTGCGAGAAGCTTTTCCGCGTAGTGCTGAATGTCAACGGTACGCTTGACGTCCATATAGCTGTGGTGCGAGAAGAAGTCGAGCGGGAGACCGTCGCGCTTTACGCGGTCAAGGAAGCCGAGGAAATATTTGGTATGATAAATGGCGCGCGCCTCCCAATGGGTAACCTCGTGAGGCTGTTTATACTTTTCCTCCTCCTGCATATAGCCGACGTAAAGACCTGTGCTTGCATAGCCGCCGATCTTGATGCTGTCGCCGAAGCATTCGCGGAGATGCATTGCGGTTGCGGCATAGAGATCGTAGAATTCCTCTGCCGTGCCCTTGAACATATTGTTGAGCTCGATAGACTCCTCGTTGTCGGGCTCGTTCCAAATCTCCCAATACTTAATGCCGAAACGGAAGCCGTCTGCCCATCCCTCGTTGTAGTGACGAACGACGTGCTCGCAGATACGCGCCCACTTGTGGGGGTCGGCGGGCGGATAAACGCGGTACGCCTTGATCATATGCGCATTTTCGATGGTTACGCCAAGTCGGAAATAAGGCTCAATGCCCGCTTCTATCATTTTAACAAATAAAGCGTCAGTGAAGGCAAAATCGTATGAAGCGGGATCGTTTTCATCCGCATCGAAATTTCGAAAGAGATTGGGAATATCAACGAATAAGTTTGCCGCAAAAGTTCCGCCCGCATCGTGCAGACGGGAATATGGAATGTTAGCCTCGGTCAGATAGTGGAACATCGAATCGTCGATTCCGTCATTACTAACTCCAAAAGGAGGCTGACCGACCGCGTGCATCGGCTTGATTTTTCCTATTATTTTATCAAAGTCGAAGTGAAGCTTCATAGTATTTTACCTCTTCTTTTATATTTTTTATCGTGGAGAATCTCCATAATATATATTAACTTTATTATACAATATCGCCGTCAATTTGTCAATCTGTTACGGTTTATTTTCGGTATTCAATATTAGAATATTATGCGGGCGAGTTGAAGCCGTTTTTATGCGCTCTCCCCAAAAAAGAAGAGCGACCTTTCGGTCGCTCTTTGCGTGTATATCGATATGTAAAAGCTTTATATAAGCTTTAGTTGAGAGCCTTGAAGCTGTCTGTGATATCTTTAAGCTTGGTGGGAAGAGATCTCGCGTAAGGCTTGCTTGCGGTTGCCCAGCTTGTGCCCTGAGATGCGCCCCAGCTCCACTGACCGCTCATATTGCCGAGAGTGTCGTTGAAGAGTCTGCCGAAATCAAATACGATTCCCGCGCGAATGATATCGTACATCTGGGATTCAACAGACGTATCGGAATATCTGAGCTTGAAGGTAGTCTCGAAGACCGCGGGAGAGGTAAGGCGGTAAGCCTCGCTTGCCCAGCATTCAAGAACCGCTGCGGCACGGTCTATATCCTCGGAGAGGGCGTAAATGGAGTAGAAGGAAATGGGGTTGCCGACCAAGGTAATATAGTTTTCCTGATCGTTATTGTACTTGGGAATAGGAGCGATACCGTGCGTGAAGTCACCCGTAAGGTAGTTTGCAATGTCGTGGTGACGAGCCAGGGACATCAGCGCGTTTCCGTTACAGAATACCTTATGGTATCTTGTGTTATCGACGTACACGGTTCCTGTCTTGACCCAGGCGCCTATTGAATCGCTAAGAGCGATAGCCCTATCGCTGAAGTAGTCATCGGAGATCTTGAAGAGATTTTCGGGATCTTTTTCAGCCTGTCTCATGCCGGAACCGTAATAAAGAGAGTCAAAATGCCACCACAGAGTGGACATACCGTAAAAGTCGTTTTCGTTTGCGGAGTTAGAGCCATCAAGGTCCTGATACATATCCTTGGTGATGATCTGGAAGGTTTCTATGTTCCAGTTGTTATCAAGAACGTACTGCGAGGGCTCAACGAGATGGGGATAATTCTTGAAAAGATTCTTGTTATAGAAAACCGCGTACATCTGATGGATGGAGTTGGTGGAGATGTCACCCGAAACGAAGAACATCTTATCGCCGATCGTTGCCGTTTCGAGCATGACCTCGGGCCACCAGGGCTTTTCAAAGTCGAGATGCTTTGCCTTCATAAGGTCTGCGCAGTAGCCGTACATCGAGGTGAGCGCGATAGTCAGGGAGTGAGCGGATATAATGTCATACGTTTTGTCGCCGGCTGCATACTGATTACCGACGTGATTTGCATAATTCGCACCGACGTTGTTGTTGTACTGACCCTTGATGCCTACCCACTCAAAGGTAATGCCCAGCTGGGATTCAACGTTTGCGTTACGCTGGAAAATAGCGTCGTTAATGATCTCGCCATTTTCACCGTCAACAAAGAACTCGGGATTCTCAACGTCCGTCCACCAAAGAACGGTGACCGTCTCGCCGCCGAAGTCAAGCTCTTCGGGCAGAGAGCTCTTGAGGAATCCGTTTTCGTCGTAGGGACTCTCGGTTTCCTCGACCGCCGCCGTAGAATCGGGTGAGACTGTTGCAGCGGGAGCGTTTGTGGTTCCGTCAGGTGACGTTTCGGACGGATCGACCGTGTTACTGCATGAAACGGCGGAAAATGCCATAATCAGGCAGAGGATGAGCGAAATAATGCTTTTGATTTTCATAATTGCCTCCGTTTTATGTTTTTCATTTAATTAAATTCTTAAGGCTTCCAATACTCGGCTATGGTTTCCTTCGCGAGCTGAACGTACCGTTTGCCGCGCTCGTAGTCACCGAAAATGGTTCCCACCTCTCTCTGGGCGACCTCAAGCATACATCCGCTCGACGCCTTGCAGATGCCTCGGAAGCATCTTCTTATCGCATCTTCGTCAAGGGGACCGGGGTTTGTCACGTATTCTGCTCTCGGCTTGCTGTAATATACAACACGGCTTCCGCGCAGATATTCGCCAACCTGCTCCTCGTTATTGAAGGGCGATACCGAAAGCTTGCGGAGATTGTCCCATTTGGATAGGTAGTCGACCCAGATATTGTCCACTCTTTCGCAACAACCGTAGGAAAGCAATCCGAATCGCTTGACCATACGGTCAAAATAGGGATAAACGAATTCCCCAAACATCGCCGGAGATACCGCCGTTGTTTCCTGCGATTCAAGGAAGCCCCAGATCTGCTTTGTGGAGGTTATTTCGCCCTCGGAGGGAAGCTCATCGGTAAAGGCGAATGACTCCTGCGCTACGCTTGAAAATCCGTTGGTCGGGAGAAGCAGACGGTTTTCTTCCAGATAATCGTAGTACCTCTCGTAAACCTTCGTTGCCATGTCCATCAGCTCGTGCAGCTTTTCGGGGCAATCATACATGGACATATAGTAGGTCTCCATATTGACAAGCTTTACCAGCGGATTGGTGATCGCGCCCCTGAGAGACGCCTGCATAATACGGGCAGGGAGAATATCCCCGAAAATGCTGTCCGCAAAAGCGCACCATTCCTTCGTTCCCTCCATATCGACCGTAAAGCCGCCGTTTCGGAAAATATCGAAATCCTCTTCTATATCGTCGGTCAGCGGTTCAATATGAAATCCTATTGAGTCCTTTGCTCGGGTAATAACAGGCTGTGCGCCGAAGGGCGAGCCTTTTACAAACACGTTTGCGTCAAATCTGTCCGACACGGGAGTATCATCGTCAAAAAGCTCTCTGCCGACCATAGAGGATAAAAGCTGACGCTCCAGCTTTCGGGCTTCCTTGCCCTCGCAACGCATACGGGGATCGATGACCTCGCCCGGGAAGTTCGAGAACAAAAGTCTTACCGTCGGTGTGTCGCGTAACCCCTTCGCTTGTTTATCCCACATTGCAAGGATCTCGTCGTTGCGGGCGCAGTTAGCAAGCTGAGCCTTCCGCGCGGCAAGCTCGCGCAATATATCGCGATCCTTTAATGATACTTTAATCATTGCTGTGTTCTCCTCTGTTTTCATAATACTCATTCTGAGCCGCAAAAAATGCGTCAATATTTTCCCACGGTGTCATTGGAGGGATATCGCAACCCGACGACAAAACGAAGTTAGGGTATTTTGAGCATTTATTCAATAATGCCAGCGTTTCCTCTCTTACTCTGTCGGGAGTTCCCATTCGAAGTATACCTGCGGGATCAATATTTCCCATAATAATAACGTCGCCGGGTACTTTATCAATGATATCTTTCTCAAGATCCACCGCGTTTCCGAAATGATAAGCCGCGCATCCCGTGGTCATAATCGAGGGGAGCATCAGCGGTACGTTGTTTCCGCAATTATGATAAATTATAATGAACTCATCGCTCTGAACGGCATCGACTATTTTCTTGACGTAAGGCGAGGCAAATTCCTCTTCGAGTGTGGGAGAAAGAAGTCCCGCAACCGGCTCAGCCATTACTATACCGTTCGCCCCTGCCGCTTTGTACGCCTTGGCGTATTGGATCAGAAACGACGTGACCTTTTCAAGTACGGTATGTACCATGTCGGGATCATCATAGCAATCCATCATTATCTCGGAAACGTCAAGCAGTCTGGCGGCAAGAGAGAATGGACCGATCATACCTGCGAGCACGGGGCGATCCGTTATCTCTTTACATGCTTTTTCTATCGCATCAATATATAGCTGAGTCCTTCCGCTTCCCACCTCGGGTATCTGAAGTGCTTCAGCCTCATCCATATCGTTTATTATTCTTCCCTTGACCGTAGGAACTTCGTCATTTGATACTGCAACCTCGGCTCCAAAGCATTCTGCCTCAACCGATAGATCCATAAAGCTGACAGAAGCCGCGGCATCCGTCCTGTCGGCTACCGCCTTCATTCCTTTAGCTTGAAGCGCGCTGTCCGAAATGAGCTCGCGGACTGTAACACCTAAAAGATTCACACACGGGAAGGACAAAATGGGTATGGACTTCTTTTGATCTGTACCTTTTAGCGAATCTACCCATTTTCTCATATTGTAATTAGTCATAAATTGACCTCTATTCTTAAATCTTAAACTTAAATCTTACAAAACTCTACAGCAGCATCAGCTGCGCTGGCTGCGTCAACTGTATAGCGGTCGGCTCCTATCTTGTCGCAATATTCCTGCGAAACAGGCGCGCCGCCTACCATAATCTTCACCTTATCTCGTATACCTTTTTCTTCAGCCAATTTCACTACTTCAGCCATAACCGGCATAGTAGTAGTGAGGAGTGCTGAACAACAAATCACACGGCAATTCTGCTCGATAGCGGTTTGAATAAAAGTCTCAGCAGCTACGTCCGTTCCCAGATCAATCACCTCAAGACCCTTGCCTTCAAGCATCATTTTTACAAGATTCTTTCCTATATCGTGAAGGTCTCCCTGAACTGTACCTATGCAAACCTTGCCGACCGCCTTTATTCCCGATTCAGCCAGATAAGGCTTCAGAATTTGAGCACCCATATTCATTGCTCTTGCGGCAACGAGAACCTCGGGAACAAATACCTCGTTGTTTTTGAACTTCTCACCGATAATGCTCATACCTCTCAGCAAGCCTTCGCTGAGAATATCGTCAGGCTTTACTCCCTCGTCAAGTGCCTGCCCAACAAGCTGCTTTACTATTTTAGATTTACCCTTTTGAAGATTTTCAGAAATATCATTCAAAATCCCCATTACTTTTTCTCCTTTTAGTAATTTAATATATTCATCCACATAAGTTTCAGAGTTAAGAGTTGATTGTCTGTATTCATTCGGAGTCATATTCATTTTTGATTCAAAATTCTTGTAAAAAGACGGAATATTGATAAATCCGGAGTTTCTGGCGATATCGTTTATATTGGAATCACTTTTCTCTAAAAGCTGACAAACATTGTTCAATCTTATATCACGCA
>JAZTXK010000053.1:0-8146 GCA_045636385.1 Eubacteriales bacterium | reverse complement strand
TCACAAAAGAAGAAAACTGTCAAGTATACGATATGTGAAAGAAAAAGAAAAAGAGATTTTTCGAAAAATATATTGACAAATAACCACCATTATGATATAATATGCGTTGTGAATAATTGCGGCGTCGCCAAGCGGTAAGGCAACGGACTCTGACTCCGTCATTTCCTAGGTTCGAATCCTTGCGCCGCTGCCAAAAAAGAACAACCACCCACCGGGTGGTTGTTCTTTTTTCACACCGTCCATAGATGAAGAACCTCTTGCTGTTGCCCCGCAACAGCAATCATTTGCGCGCTACCGCAGCATATTACTTTCCTACCCAATTATGCGCGCAAATACAGGTTCTGAATCCTTGCGCCGCTGCCAAAAAATTCCGAGAACGAAGTTCTCGGAATTTTTTTATCCAAGCCGCAGGCTTGGCATATCATCACGCGCAGCGTGTATATCATCGCCGTAGGCGTATATCATCACCGAAGGTGCATTTTCCGCGGCTTGATGATATACCACCTTGCGGCGGATGATATACACGCTGCGCGTGATGATATACCGCAACAAGTTGCGGATAATATGCAATTCCTTCGGAATTGATGATATACAATGGCTTCGCCATTGATTTTTGCGAAAAAATATGATATAATACTCCTAAATAAAGGGATGCGATCATATGTCGAAAAATTATTTGCTGATTTATTCTGAACAGTTGGCAACGGAGATAGAGTTAATGTGCCAACACTTAAAAGGGTCATCAAACACTTTATTTCAGCTTCGCAAAAGTTCAAGCAGCGTTTACGCTAACGTTCGCGAAGCAAATTACGGTCAAAGTATGGCCGATATGCTTTCAAAATTCGAAATCGCACTCAAAGAATGTAGTGAAACCGAAGGCTGGCTTCAATTGCTTTACAATACCAGCACCATAGATGAAAACACTTTTAAGGGACATAGAAACCTCTGCGGTAGAATTCGAAGAATGCTTATTGCAAGCTGCAAGACCTTGAAAAGCAGGATGCATCAATGATTTAAAACTATCCGCATATCATTCAATCGCAATTTCCACAAGCAACAGAAAGGTATTGCAAAATGAAAAAATTCTTTCTATTATTTGTTTAATCTCTTTCATTATTTCACTGCCTTCGTGTACCTACATCAAGGAAGAGGATGTAAAACCCTTTGTTGAAGATTATTTGGAACTTCTCGAAAAAGAAAATTATGAGGAAATAGAGCCAATATCCTATTTCCACGAAAACAATATTATTAAGGGATTTGAAGAACTGGAAAATGAATCCGGTTTAGACTTTCAAGCGGGTATTGATATTGTTGAATATACAGATTTCAAGAGCAAACATTCACACAGTTATTACGCCATGCCGTTCTGTGAATTGACTATGAAGGTCAATATCAGCGGAGCTGACGCTTTGATGAAGGTATGTGTGGTTGATAATGACGGAACATACAACGTATGCGATATTTATATCACGGTAAACGGTGAATTGTTCGGCATTAGCTGATTTTCTTCTTTTTGCCGACACCGATTTCCGATATCCAAAAAACATCATAAAAACCTCCGCCGGACCGAAGTCCTGCGGAGGTTTTATAATTATCAGCCAAGCAGCTTTTCGAGGCTTGCGTTAAGGTCATTGACCTTTCTCTGGGTTATCTTCGCCTTCTGCGAGAAGAGCGAGTTTGCGTTGAAATATTTATTCTTAATGGCATCTCTGAAGGTCTTGTGGGGAGCCTCGATCGCATTACAGTTAAGAATACCCGCCTCGATCCATACGTTCTGGGTAATCTCATCAAGCATACGGACCGACTGAGGGTCGTTTATGTATCTGCCCTTGAGTGCCTGCTCGTAGTATGCGGGAGTGATGGTCTTGAAGCTCTGCGAAGCCATTACCTCAAGAACCGCTCCGAGCATCGAAAGCTCTTCATTGCTGAAATTGAAATTAGGAATAGAAAATGCAGAGAAGGAATCGTGAATAGCCGCGCGGTTGAGCTGCTGATTCTGATCGAGCTTGGGAAGCGGAACGATACCGTAGTTATTCATACCCACAAGATCGTTTTCGCATTCGATAAGACGAAGAGTTACCATTGCAGCTTCTTCATTTGCAAAGCTCTGTGCAATGTCGTCCTGCTCGGTGTCGCCGGACTTATAGGTAACGCGCATAACGCCCTTGTTGTTCCAGAAGAAATCATTGATAAGCTCAACAGCCTTTCCGGTGCGCTCAAGATCGAGATCGTACTTGTAGTATCCGTCTTCGTCCTTAGTGAGAATCGGGAGCTCGAAGGATGCCCAATAACCGTCAACACCGATCATATCGTGGTTACCCATAAAGCCAAAGAAGTCGCCCTCGTCAGACTCACCGTTACCGTTGTTATCTCTGTAGAGCTGTTCAGCAATAACGAACTGCTTTTCAAGAGTCCATTCACCACGCTCAACGGTATCATAAAGAGGCTCGATACCTGCGTTGCTGAACGTATCAACATTGAAGAAGGTTACGAAAATGAAGCGGTAGTAGGAAAGGAAGACAGCTCCCGAGCAAAGATACTGCGCGCCGCCAACCTCCATTGCCGTGTTAAGACCCTGCGACCAATAAGGCTTTGAAAGATCAAGGTTTTCGACGTTGGTAAGATTGAGGTAAAGTCCATCTGCCTGAGTGGAAGCAGCAACGTAAGCCGCGTTTGAAACAAGGTCTACATCCTCTGCGCCCGACTCGATATATTTGCTAAGCGCATCGCGAACCGCATAGTTATCGGTGCTGTTAGTTGACCCAACTCCCTGAAAAACGAGATTAATGCCAAGACGATCGCTAACGAGCAAATTTCTCTTATAGACAGCATCGTTAACGATAGTGCCGTTTTCGTCCGCTACAACGATCTCGTCGGCAAACCAGTCGCGGTTGCGCCCAAGAATGACGATTTCCTCGTCGCCGAAATTGAGTTCGGGAACGTCGTCGCCGACTACGGTCTCCTCGGGCTGTGTTTCGACAGCCTCGGTCGCCGAGGGAATTTCGGTCTCGGCGTTCTCTGTAGTTACGTTTTCTCCGCCGTTCGTTTCAGCGCAGGCAACGAAAGCCGAAAGCAGCATAACGATAACAAGCGCGGCGGAAGTAATTTTCAGTATAAGCTTTGAAGTCATATCTGAATTCTCCTTTGTTTATAATTAGTTTAATTATATCATTATTTATCCCTTTTGTCAATACACTTGACAACGATAACGTATTATGCTATAATTAAAAAAATAATATCCTTCGGGAGGACTCAAATAATGTACGCAACAGAAAAAGAGATCGCCCACCTTGCCGCGCTTTATGAGGGCAGACGGGCATTTTACGGTGAGCTTCACGACCACGCCGCGACCGGCGGAACTGCCGACGGCAAGCGCAACCTTGACCACTGGAAGGGCGCGATGGAGGCGCTCGGCTTGGATTTTGCCGCAATACTCGACCACAAGCAGGTGCGCCATATGTATCTCCCCGAATGGGAGGACGGCGTATTTATCGGCGGAACAGAACCCGGAACGGCTATCAGCGACACCGTCTGTGAGCTCAATTCGATGCATTACAATATGATCTTCCCCGGTCCGAAATCGACCGAGGAGCTACTTCATGCCTTCCCCGAATATCAGTTTGAGGGCGGCGCGGAGGGTCACTTCATCTACCCGAAGTTCACCCGCGAGCGCTTCACCGAGATCGTTGAAAAGGTGCTCTCGCTCGGCGGATTCTTCGTTCATCCGCACCCGAAGCAGAAAATGCTCTCGGAGAACCCTCTCGACTATTGGTTCCGCGACTACACGGGCATCGAGGTAACTTATAAATCACTTGATTCGAAGCATACCGAAAATAACTACAAGCTCTATTGCGACATCCTCGCGCTTGGCAAGCGACTTTACTGCTGTGCGGGCGGCGACAAGCACGCCTGCTGCACCGATACAGCCCTGACCACCATCTATTCGGCAGAGCGCAAGAACGTATCCTACATTCAGCATCTGCGAGAGGGCGATTTCGTTTGCGGTCCCGTGGGCATCAAGATGTGCGTCGGCGATACAAGAATGGGCGGTCATCTCAATTTTGAAGGACAGCGCCTCACGGTTTCCGCTTGCGACTTCCACAAGAGCGTAAAAAATCCCGAGCACTCCTACCGCCTCGACCTCATTACCGATGCGGGCGTTGTCGAAAGCATTGAATTCTCCTGTGAGGAAGGCGTTACCATCTCCGTCGATTGCGACCCCAACGCTTCCTTCTACCGCACAGAGGTCTTCGACATCAACCGCGGTCTCCGCCTCGCACTCGGAAACCCGATCTGGAACGATAAATAACCACCCAAACAAAAAGCCCAAAAGTTTTTGAAGATTCAAAAGAAACTTTTTTCAAAAAGTTTCTTTTGCGGAGCGCGAGGCAGCGCCTCGCAATATGCGCTTCGAGCAGGCGGCGCCCCGCCGACTGCTCGGACAGAAAAGCACTCCATCCAAACGGATGGAGTGCTTTTCTGTCAATCTTCTTTATTATCTTCAATTTCTTCGGTTTTCTCTTCTCCGAGAACCTTTTTCTTCCTCTTCGGCAGCTTGATCTTAACACCCGCGCCAAGGAGGGCGGCAAGCTCGTATAGTATAAATGTGCCGAGCGCGGAAAGTATCAGCCAAACACTGTCCCAAAGAGGATCGTCGAGCACGATCTTTCCGTCTATAATCGAATAGACGTATTGACCAAAAATCGAAACAAGAATCGCAAGCGAGACATACATGGTAAAGAATATCTTACTGCCGCGGTCACGGACGCATACCCTCGCGTAGATCGCTATCGCTATAGGACAAATAACGCAGGAGAGGATCGCAACAATCAAAGTTCCCGAAAAGAAAAAGCCTAGATACATATTGATAACCAATGTAGCTACTCCGAGAAACACCGGAACATACCATACGTCAGCCTTTTTCTCACCCTTTCCGGCAAGTCCAAGCAGTGCCCACATCTCAGTCCATATAAAAAACAGCAAGAGGCTGATCAGCAGGTCTTTGTTCACACCGGCAAACAGCAACGCAGCTACGGGCAGAACAATCATAACGGAATTATAGAGCGTCAGCAAGATTCTCTCCCTGTCATCGGCGAGCACCCGTCTGGCATATATCAATGAAAGCGCGGGAATCGCAAGGAAGAACCATATACCCATACCGATAAGAAAATAGATGTGATTCGTCATCGAATTGTCCTCGCCAAGCACCACAGAAAGAATAAGCCCGATCACAAGGAATACCGCCGAAACAACCATAAACACCGCGGGCATCCACCACTTCTTGTACTTCATGATACACCTCCGAAATGAATTGTGTTAAATCTATTATAGCATATATATGAGGAATTGTCAATATCTGCGGAGATTTTAGAAAAGGTGAATAATCAAAGCCTCCCGCGCGGGAGGCTTTGATTATTCCAAACCGTCGGCAGGGGCGCCGCCGGTTTGTGGCACGGGGAGTGTTCCGACCTCTGCGGAGGTCGGCTAAAGAAACTTTTTGAAAAAAGTTTCTTTAGAATTTTTAAAAACTTCCCTGCTGATTCTGTTTATTTCGTTTTGGGCTTCTTGATCTTATTAAGCTGCTTATTCATCTTAAGAAGCTCTTCCTTGGTGAAGGAGATATCCATCATTCCCATCATCGAGGAGAGTCGGAGAACGCTGAAGCCGCCGAGCATATCCATGATACCGCTCATAGCGCCGCCCTTGAGATCGACGTCAAAGCCGCCCGACTTCTTCTCGCCCTTACGGCCCTTCTTCTTGGCGTCCATCTTCTTTTTGAGATTAAGTCCGAGACGGATGAACCAGAGCTTGCCGCGCTTCGACTGCATAATATCCGAGATCTTGTCGTTGATCGAGAATCTGCCCTCGATCTCAACAACGTCGAACCAGTTGAGAACCGCACCGACCTCGCGAAGAACGTAATCCATATTCATCTCGCTGACCTTGCGGATCTTGCCCTCGTCGGTAAGCTCGCCCGCCTTGGCAACGATGGTGGATTCGCCCTCGTTCTTCACGTCAAAGTAGAAGAAATGATCGGGAGCCGTCTTCTTGCCGATACTCTTGCCGTTTACGAAGAGCTCAACCTCGGGGAGGTTTGAGTATACGGTGACCTTCGTTACGTCCTCAACGCGGTCGATATATCGCTTCGAGCAGAGATGAACGAAGGGATCGACCTCGGGGGAAACAAGCCACGCCTTGTAAGCAAAGAAGGCGTCCTTCTTGTACTTTCTGTCCATTGTGACAAGGCCCTTGTGGTTCTGTCCGTTCTCGCCGCCCTCCGCACGCGCGTCTGCGCCGAAATCGAACATGTTCCAGACGTGGGTTGCCCACATATACTTGCGGGTAAAGAGCTGCTTGATCAGCTCCTCGTGGTAGTAAGACTGATATTCCTCAGTGTAGTCGCCCTGCTTGGGATCCGAGGTATGCCAGTTGAGCGCCTCGCATCCGTACTCGGAGCATCCGATCGGGATGGTGGGGTTCATAGCGTGGAACTTATCGAACCAAGGGCCGTTCATCGTGGTGTCGCCGCCGTACCAGCCGAAATAGTGGTTGTAGGAAACAACGTCGGGAATCTGCAGATAGGGATCGTCCATCTTGCACATCGAAACAGCCGCGACGGTGGTAAGACGGGTCTTATCCATCTCGTGAACCATATCGTTGAGGATGCGGTGATTCTCAAGAAGATCCTCGTCCGCGCCGCCGATACCGATCTCGTTGGAAAGTCCCCAGACTACGATCGAGGGATGGTTATAGTTCTGCGAAACGAGCTCCTTCATCTGCGAGATCGTATTCTCGCGTCCGCCGGGCATATGCTTCGAGATATAGGGGATCTCCGCCCAGATAACGAGACCGCGCTCGTCGCAGAGATCGTAGAAATACTGATCGTGCTGATAGTGAGCGAGACGAATAGTGGTTGCGCCGACCTCGCAAATAAGATCGATATCCTCGGTATGATGCTCGGGGAGAAGCGCGTTGCCCACGCCCCATCTGTCCTGATGGCGCGATACGCCGCGCAGGGGATATTCCTCACCGTTGAGGATGAAGCCGTTTTCGGGATCGATCTTAAAGGTACGGCAACCGAAGCGGCTGCAGACGTTGTCGATTACGCAGTCACCCTCGACGATCTCCGCCTCACAGCAATAGAGATAGGGATCCTTGCGTCCGTTCCAGAGATGAACGTTCTTGATATCAAAGCTTACCTTGGTCTCGGTCGATTCGATCTTCTGAAGCTCGTTTTCTTCCTTATCATAGAGGGTATAAACGATCTTCTGCGAGGGTAGGATATCTTTTACGAATACCTCAACCTCAACCTTCGCGTTCTTGCCCTCGACTGCGGGAGTGATCTTGATGCCGGGCGCGCCGTAATAATCAAGGTCGAAGTGCGCCTTGTTAACGCAAATGAGGCTTACGTTACGGTAAAGACCGCCGTAGAAGGTAAAGTCCGCCATCTGGGGGTAAACTCTGTCGTTTGCGGAGTTATCAACGATAACGGCGATCTCGGTCTTATCCGTGATCTCCCCTGTGATGTTTACTCTCCAGGTGGAGTATCCGCCGTCGTGGTGCGCAAGCTTCTTGCCGCCGACGTAGACGTCAGCCGAGGAATTTGCGCCGCGGAATTCGAGATAATAAAGGTCAGCCTCGGGAAGCGCGGACTTCTCGAGAGTCTTAAAATAGAGACAGGAGCCTCTGAAATAATCGTTGCCGCCGTCAAAGCCGTCTTCGGCGTTCCAGGTATGGGGAAGGCTGATCTTCTCGCCATTGCGGAGAGATATGTCGGTCGTATCCTTGACGAACAGCCAATCCGAATTAAGATTTACAATGTTTCTCACTGTGTTTCTCCTAAAAATTTATTACACAAAATTATACTCTAAAAATATGAACTTAACAATAAAATTAAGTTAAATTCGGCGTCCGGCTCCTTCGGGCGGACACCGAATTATCATTAAATTATTCTGCGCTTCTGCTTGCCTCGAGCTCTGCGTTCATCTTTGCAAGAGTCTTCTTGTCAAGGTTGTAAACGAGAGCAAGTCCAATAAACTGCATAACGGCAGCAACAAGGAAGAGCGCTGCAACGAGTACGCGGAGGTTAACCGCAACGTCCCATCCGAGAAGCGCAACCTAAGTCCGATCGTAGGCATGTCGTTCT
>JAZTXK010000052.1:0-113260 GCA_045636385.1 Eubacteriales bacterium | reverse complement strand
TTATTATAATTATTTCCGAGCCTGCGAGGAAATTTTCCTTAACTCTGCACTCTGCATTCTGCACTCTGCACTTTTCTCCCCGCCTTGCTAAATACAGAAAATTAATTTTACAGGAGAAATAAAATGAACGTAAGAATCAATGCTATCGATTATTCGGTAGAAAATGCAACGACCGTTTTTGAGGCTGCTTCGGCGGCGGGCGTTGCGGCTCGCGAGCATATCGCGGCAAAGGTTAACGGCGTTGTTTCGGCTATGTCCGCGCCCGTTAAGGAAGGCGACGAGATCATTCTTCTCACCTTCGCTGACGAAGAGGGCAAGAAGGTTTACCGCCACACCGCATCCCATATCCTTGCTCAGGCTGTAAAGAGACTTTACCCCGAGACCAAGCTCACCATCGGTCCCGCAGTTGACAACGGCTACTACTACGACTTCGACAGCGAGATCTCCTTCACTCAGGATATCCTCAAGGCTATCGAGTCCGAAATGAAGAAGATCATGCGCGAAAACCTCCGCATCGAGCGCTTTGAGCTCCCTCGCGAAGAGGCTATCGCTCTTATGACCGAAAAGGAAGAGCCCTACAAGGTTCAGCTCATCGAGGAGCTTCCCGATGATGCGGTCATCAGCTTCTACCGTCAGGGCGAGTTCGTTGACCTCTGTGCGGGTCCTCACCTCTTCTCGACCGCCGCTGTAAGAGCCGTAAAGCTTACTCAGTGCACCGGCGCATATTGGAAGGGCGACCAGAACAACAAGATGCTTCAGCGTGTTTACGGTATCGCATATCCCTCCAAGGAAGAGATGAACGCGTACCTCACCGCAGTTGAAGAGGCAAAGAAGCGCGACCACAACAAGATCGGCCGCGAGCTTGAATATTTCACCACCGTTGACTCTATCGGTCAGGGTCTTCCCATTATGCTTCCCAAGGGCGCGCGTACCATCCAGATCCTCCAGAGATTCGTTGAGGACGAAGAGAGAAGACGCGGATACCTTCTCACCAAGACTCCCCTTATGGCAAAGTCCGACCTCTACAAGATCTCGGGCCACTGGGATCACTACCGTGACGGAATGTTCATCCTCGGCGATCCCGACGACGAGACCAAGGAATGCTTTGCACTCCGTCCTATGACCTGTCCCTTCCAGTATCAGGTATTCCTCAACAAGAAGCGCTCCTACCGCGATCTTCCTATGAGACTCGGCGAGACCTCTACGCTCTTCAGAAACGAGGAGAGCGGCGAGATGCACGGACTTATCCGTGTCCGTCAGTTCACCATTTCCGAGGGTCACCTTATCCTTACTCCCGATCAGCTTGAGAAGGAATTCAAGGGCTGTCTTGACCTCGCGCTCTATATGCTTGATGCGCTCGGACTCAGAGAGGACTGCTCCTTCCGCTTCTCGCAGTGGGATCCCGCGCGTACCGATAAGTACGAGGGCACAGCAGAGCAGTGGGAATAGGCACAGTCTGTAATGAAGACCATCCTCGACAATATCGGACTTGATTATAAGATCGGTATCGACGAGGCGGCATTCTACGGTCCTAAGCTCGATATTCAGATCAAGAACGTACACGGTAAGGAAGAT
This sequence comes from Eubacteriales bacterium, assembly GCA_045636385.1. Lineage (GTDB taxonomy): Bacteria > Bacillota > Clostridia > Oscillospirales > CAG-272 > CAG-390. Next base: position 111,685 of record JAZTXK010000052.1, on the reverse strand, counting down.
ACTCTTATCACCATTCAGATCGATATGCTTCTCGCGAAGAAGTTCGGTATGGAATATACCGACTCCAACGACCAGCGCGTAACTCCTTACATCATCCACAGAACCTCTCTCGGTTGCTACGAGCGTACACTCGCTCTCGTTCTCGAGAAGTTCGCGGGCGCACTTCCTCTCTGGATGGCTCCCGAGCAGGTTCGCGTTCTCCCCATCGGCGTTGAGCATGAGGAGTATGCAAAGGCTGTACGCGAAAAGCTCGAGGTTGCGGGCATCCGCACCGAGGTTGACGCGAGAAACGAGAAGATCGGCTACAAGATCCGTCAGGCACAGCTCGAAAAGGTTCCTTATATGCTCGTAGTTGGCGAGAAGGAAGCTGCAGAGGGCAAGGTTGCAGTACGTAACCGCGGCGGCGTAGATCTCGGCGCTGTAAGTGTTGACGAGTTTATGCTCAAGGCACTTGAGGAGATCAGAACTCTTAAGCTCGACTAATTGATTATATAACAAAAGAGGCTGCTTCATTAATGAGAATCAGCCTCTTTTACATATTTTAAAAGCGTATTTGAATATTTTGAAAGTGCAAAATAAGCTCCACGAGGAAGAATTGATAATCTCACTTGCTTATCTGAATATAGTTACGATCAACTCTGAAGCAAACAGAAAGAATTTGTACAAACAAAGTCTCGGTATCTGATGTTAGCACTTGCTATATAAACCTTCCCCGGTGGGGAAGGTGGCAGCCCTTGGGGCTGACGGATGAGGGGAAGCGACGGACGTGCTATGTTCGCACTACACAAAATTACGAGTCCGTATCAATGAAAATCTTTAAGGTTGTATTAGAGCGAAAATAATAACGAGCTGATCCATTGGTATAATGAATCAGCTCGTTTTGACGTTCCTCTTATCTTCCGAAATTGAGCAGCAACGCCCACGCAAGGCCGTAGTAGCTTACGACTGCCACGAGGTCGTTCACGGTCGTGATCAGAGGACCGGATGCAACGGCGGGGTCTATTCCGAGGCGGTAGAAGCACATAGGGATCGCCGCGCCCGTGAAGCCCGATATCGTCATGGCAAACCACAGAGCCGCGCCGACGCAGCCTGCGGTGGTGAAGGCTACGGTGGGCTCGTGACCACCGAGCAATACAAGGTAGCCGCCGACTATTGCAAAGGAGAAAAGACCGAGCGCGAGACCGTTGAGAAGCGCGACTCGCGTTTCCTTACCTATTATCAAAAGCTGCTTTTTTACGCCGAGCGTATCTCCTCCGCCGAGTGCGCGTACGGTGACCGCAAGGGATTGAGTTCCCACGTTTCCCGCCATTCCGAGGATGAGCGATTGAAAGGCAACGATCATCGGAAGCTCCTCGACCACGCTTTCAAAAAGTCCCACTACAGCGGAAACTCCGAGTCCTAAAAACAGCAGGATGATAAGCCAGGGGACTCGCTTTTTCATACTCGCAAAAAGTCCCTCGTCCCGTTCCTCCTCGGAGCTGAGAGCTGCAAGCTTCGCGTAATCGTCACCAAACTCCTTGTCAACTATTTCAACGATATCCATAGAGGTGATAACGCCCAAGAGACTGTTGTCCTTGGATGAAATGACGGGTATCAAATCTTCCGAGTAGCCGCGCAGATGCTCGATATTCTCGGATATGCTGTCGGTATCGTAAACGTAAGGAAAGCTTGTGTATATCAGGTCTTCGAGCGAGGTGTCGCTTCTTGCGATGATGAGCTCCTTGAGGTCGATGGCGCCGTAAAAGCTGCCATCTTCTTTTGATGCGAAAATGGTGTGTATATTGTCATTTTCGGCGGCTTCGGCGATCAGTATTCTCATAGCCTGCTTTATGCTGATATCCCGACGGACGGCAATATAATTGGTGCTCATCATACTGCCGAACTCGTCGTCGCCGTAGGAATCAAGGAGCTCTATATCTTCCTTTATCTCGTCCTCGATAAGTCCGAGGACCTCGAGCTTTACGTCATCATCAAGGTCTTCAAGCGCCTCGAGTGCCTCGTCGGCGTCCATTTGCTCGATGATATCAGCCGCGAGGTCGGCGTCGAGCGTTGAAAGATAATCACTCGCGTCTTCAAGGAAGGTTACGACCTCGGACATACCTTCGTTACCGAGTATGCGCAAAAGTTTGTCTTTTTCTTCGGCTGTCAGCTCTTCAAGGACGGACGCGATATCGTTATCGTGATAGTCCTCAAGCAAAAGCCTTATTTCGTCGTCTTCCTTCCCGCTCCGTATGATATCCAATATATCGGCGCGGTAATCTCTTTCTTCTGATTCGTAAAAATTCTTTTTCTTCACTAAAAAGCCCCCTTCCGTTTGAGTGCTTTTGTTATTTATATTTAGTATATCACAAATCAATATCTTTGTCAACGAAACTTCGATTTTATTCAATAATATATTGTGCTATATTTATCCAATGCAATAAATTTGTGCTACGGTGATACTGTTTGCCAATATTTGAGGCTTTCATAGCTCTGAAATAAATAATAAAAAGGACAAAGAGCTTGAAAATCCTTTGTCCTTTTATTGTGCTACGTCATTCTATTTTGTTTTCTGCGTTCAATCAATGAAAACGTGCTGTCCCTACGGAATTTGTGCTGAAATTATGTAAGGTGCGTTATTTCCAGCTGATTTCTTTGAGTACAGGTATAAAGTTATCGCGTTCGGTCTTTGTCTCCTTAACCTCCGCGCCCGATGTGGGGGAGTAGAAATACTGATAGCAGAAATAAGCCACGCCGATGCATTTATCAAGACTTTCGGTGTGCTCGAGGCAACGCTTGAGGATATCCTTGTTCTGCGCCCACTCATTTTTGCCGGTGCCGGCGTAGTTGTCGGTGCCCGATTTTGCCTTTCCGAGGGTCATACCGATTATGAGCTTGACCTTGTCGGTCTTGATGATGTCGCTGAAGGTCTTGCAGACCGTGACGAAATCGTAGGTCTGGTGTTCAAGTCCGAAGTAGACCTGCGGGCAGATGTAATCTATGTAGCCCTCGGTTGCGCACCAGGTGTCAACGTCTGCGCCGTCGCGGCGGACGTTGTTGATGTTGCCCGCGGGGCTGATGCCGAAGATCATATCGGGGTTGATAGCCTTTGTTGCCTGCCAGAGTCCCGAAACGAGCAGGTTGAGATTTTCCTTGCGGAATCCTTCGACGGCTTTTGTGCCGCCGTTCTTTTTGTACTCTCTGTAAGCCGCGGAATCAAATGAGGCATCGGTGGTGGGGTAGAAGTAGTCGTCCATGTGCAGACCGTCTACCTCATATTTGAGAAGAATTTCGCGCGCGCCGTTTATGATGAGTGTGCGCACTTCTTCGTAAGCGGGATTGAGGTAGTAATTTGAGCCGTTGGCAACAACGTATTTGCCCTTTGTTTCCTTATCATTGTACCATTGCTTGATAAGGTAATCGTTCGATACCTTGGCGATTTCATCGGTGGTCATCGCACGCATCGGGTTTATCCACGCCTGAACCGAGAGCTTTCTTTCGTGCGCCTCCTCGATCATAATGGCAAAGGGATCGTATTTCGCATCCTTGCCGTAGCTTCCGACAACGTATTTTGAGATCGGATAATATTCCGAGGGATACATACTGTCGGCATTTGGGCGCACCTGAACGATGACGGTATTAAAGCCGTTTGCCACGACGTTGTCGAGTATCTTATCAAGATATTTGCGATATGTGGTTTCAGGATTCTGCGAGCTGCCCGAGCAGTAGACGCTGTTTAAGTCAAATTGTGAGAGCCAGATGGCTTTGATATCCTCGTAATTGAGGGGAGTGTAGGGGTTGGTCATTCCTTCCATTGGATCCTTTGTAACCTCCTCGGTGGTTTCTTCTTCGGTTGTGACTTCCGTTGTTGTTTCAACAGCTTCCGTCGGCTCGGGTGTGATGTCTGCTTCGATTGCCGTGGTGTCGTCGGGAACGGCGGGTGTGCATCCCGCAAGCATCAAAAGCGACAGTATTGCGGATATGGTTCTGATTATCTTATATTTCATAATCTTCCTCCAATTGCTTTTATGACTATATTTTATATCAATCGGCGGAAAATGTCAATAGGAAAAGGTAATTATGCAGAAATTCCCTTTTGCTATTGAAAAAATGCGGTAAATATGTTATAATATTTATTTGTAAAATATCATTTTAAGAGAGTGAAAAAATGAAACAGTTATGGAAGTACACGAAGGGGTACAGACCGCAAACGGTCGTTGCGCCCTTTATGAAGCTTATTGAAGCACTGCTTGAGCTGCTCGTTCCGCTTCTCGTTGCCGAGATCATCGACCACGGTGTCGGCGAGGGCGGCGATCCCGCGATCGTCTGGCGTATGTGCGGACTTATGGTGCTGTCGGCGACCGTCGGCATGGTGCTGTCGCTGACGTCGCAGTATTTTTCCGCGCAGGCATCTGTCGGATTCTCCTGCGCCCTTCGCCGCGATCTCTTCAAGCACACGCTTTACCTTTCGCGCGAGTCCTCGGACAAAGCGGGCGCGTCGGCTCTGCTGACACGTCTGACCGCCGACGTTGACCGTCTGCAGAACGGTATCAACCTCGGTCTGCGTCTGCTTCTGCGCTCGCCCTTCATCGTTTTCGGTGCGGTCGTTATGGCTTACATCACCGACCCCGAGATGTCGATCATCTTCGCGCTTGCAGTTCCCGCGCTTGCTGTGGTTGTTTTCGCGATCATCCTTCTCGGCATTCCGATGTTTGCAAAGGTGCAGTCGAAGCTTGATAAGCTCACCCGCCACACGCGCGATAACCTTCGCGGTGTGCGCGTCATCCGCGCCTTTAACCATCAGGACGAGCAGGTAGAGGCTTTTGATTCTGCCAATACCTCGCAGGCAAAGGAAACCATCTTTGCGGGCAGAGTCTCCTCGCTTCTCAATCCCCTGACCTACGTTATCGTAAACCTTGCGATCATTATGATCGTCAAAAACGGCGGACTCGCCGTTGATTCGGGCAGACTTACTCAGGGACAGATCATTGCGCTTTATAACTATATGTCGCAGATCCTCGTTGAGCTTGTCAAGCTTGCAAACCTTATCGTAACGCTGACCAAGGCGGGCGCTTGCGCAAAGAGAATCAGCTCTGTTCTCGCTATGCCTATCGAAAGCGACGAGGAACACGAGGAGGTCGAGATCGACACCTCCGCTCCTGCTATCGAGTTCCGTTCGGCTTCCTTCCGTTACAGACTCAGCAAGGAAGATTCGCTTTCGGATATCAGCTTCACGCTCGGTGCAGGCAAACGCCTCGGCGTTCTTGGCGGTACGGGTTCGGGTAAGACCACGCTCGTCGATCTTATTCCGAGATTTTATGACGTCACCGACGGCGAAGTTCTCGTTTTCGGCAGAAACGTAAAGGACTATCCCGTTATGGATCTGCGTAAGTTGATCGCGGTCGTTCCGCAGTCCTCGCATCTTTTCGCGGGTACTGTTGCCGAAAATATGCGTTGGGGCAACCCGAACGCATCGGACGATGATATCCGCGCGGCACTCGAAGCCGCGGGCGCACTTGATTTCGTTCTCGCAAAAGAGGGCGGCATCGAGGCACGCGTTGAGGCAAGAGGCGCGAACTTCTCGGGCGGTCAGCGTCAGCGACTTGCTATCGCGCGCGCACTTATCCGCAAGCCTAAAATACTCATCCTCGACGACAGCTTCTCGGCTCTCGACTACGCGACCGACCTGCTTGTCAGAAGCAATATAGCAAAGCTCGAGGAAACTCCCGCGACGGTCATTATCTCGCAAAGACCTTCAGCGGTCAAGGACTGCGACAGCATCGTCGTTCTCGATGACGGCGCGGCTGCTGGTATCGGAAAGCACGATGATCTTCTTGCATCTTGCTCTGTTTACCGCGAAACCTATGAAACACAGTACGGAGGTGAAAACTGATGGCAAAGAATAAAAAAGCCTCCAAGCTTACAAAGTCGGAGCAGAAGTACGTCATTCGCCGTCTGCTCGGATTTGCGAAGAGATTCATTCCCCTCTTTATAATTGCATTTATTTTTGCGGCAGTCTCGACAATTATGTCGCACTATATCCCCGTTCTTGTCGGTAACGGTATCGACCTTATTATAGGTGAGGGCAAGGTAGATTTCGACGGTATCGCAAAGATCCTCCCCGTTATTCTCGCGCTGACGGTTGCGGGCGCGATCCTTGATTGGTTCGTACGCCTGATAGCGACCCGCGCGGGCACTATGATCGTCCGCGATATCCGCGCCGAGGCGGTGCGCAAGCTCCAGAAGCTTCCCGTGTCCTATTTCGACAGCAATCCCTCGGGCGATATCCTCTCGCGAATCATCGCCGACACAGACCGCCTTTCGGAAGGTCTCTTGACGGGACTTATCCAGCTTTATTCGAGCGTGCTCGGTATCGTTGTTACGCTTGTATTTATGATAATCATCGACTGGAAGGTCGCGCTGATCGTTGCGATCCTTACACCTATGTCGATGTTCGTTGCGGGCTTTATCGCATCGCGTACCTTCTCGCTCTTCAAGAAGAGAAGTGCAACCTCCGCCGAGCAGACCGCGCTGATCGACGAAGCCGTTGGCGGCAGAGACGTTATCACGGCGTTCTCGCATCAGAAGGCAAGCCTTGCGGCATTTGACGAGATCAACGAGCGTTACCGCAAGGTGACGACCAATGCCGTCTTCTATTCCTCGATCACCAATCCCGCGACGAGATTTGTAAATAACCTCGTTTATTTCGGTGTCGCTCTCGTTTCTGCGCTTCTTTCGATCACTTCGGGAAGCACCATCACCCCCGGCGGCATTTCGACCCTTCTTATGTACGCATCCAACTACGCCAAGCCCTTCAACGAGCTTTCGGGCGTTGTAACCGAGCTCCAATCCTCGCTTGCAAGTGCGCTCCGCATCTTCGAGCTTCTTGATGCCGAGGAAATGGCTCCCGATGCAGAGGACGCCGCAGAGCTCTCCGCAGAAAGCCTTTCGGGCAGACTTGAGGCGCATTCACTTGCGTTCAGCTACACCGACAAGCCTTTTATGGAAAATATGAATTTCTGGGCAAAGCCGGGTCAGAGAATCGCCATTGTCGGTCCCACCGGTTGCGGAAAGACTACGCTCGTCAACCTCTTTATGAGATTCTATGAGCCGACGGGCGGTACGATCGAGGTTGACGGCAAGGATATCTCAAAGGTCACCCGCCGCAGTTTGCGCTCCTCTTTCGGTATGGTGCTTCAGGACACGTGGCTTTCCTCGGGCACTATCCGCGAGAATATCGCAATGGGACGCCCCGACGCGACCGACGAAGAGGTCGTCGCGGCGGCAAAGGCTGCTCACGCGCACTCCTTCATCAAGCGTCTGCCGCAGGGATATGACACTCCCCTCGGCGAGGACGGCGGAAGACTTTCGCAGGGACAGAAGCAGCTCCTCTGCATCGCCCGCGTAATGCTTTGTCTGCCTCCGATGCTGATTCTCGACGAGGCAACCTCCTCGATAGACCTTCGCACCGAGATCAAGATCAACCGCGCTTTTGCCGAGCTGATGGAGGGCAGAACCTCCTTCATCGTCGCCCACCGACTCAATACGATCAAGAACGCCGATTGCATCCTCGTTATGCGTGACGGCAAGATCGTGGAGCAGGGAAGACACGACGAGCTGATCGAAAAGAACGGCTTTTATGCTGAACTTTATGGGGCGCAGTTTAAGCACGTTAATGCGTAAATATAAAAACAAGCAACCTTGGGAACGGGGTTGCTTGTTATCATATAGGGGATTTGTATTAGAATGTTAAGGACTATGATTCTGCCTTATTTCAAGGTGCAGTAAAATGTAAGCTGAAAATATAAATTTTAATATGCGTTTTATTGAGGATCTGTTATATATATCCACAGATCGTCAACACTTGTGGAAGACAGCTTATTGGGGTCAGGATCGTCTATCATTGCTTTAAGGGCATCTTCGGCGCTGTAGTAAACGCCTGCCTCTGAACCGTCAGCAAAAAAAGCAATGAATCGTGAATTGTTAGCTTGAAAAACGTAATATCCATAATGATTTCTACCGTCTGCAACGCACATTGCAATGTATTCTTTAAAGGCATTACGCGCGGCTTGTCTTGCGACGGTGTCCAAAATGCCGGAGCGTTGATCTGCGTTGCCTGCGTAAATGGTGCTTAAAAATTCTCCTACCGTATCAATAGATTTTCCGATGCCATTCGGATCCTTTATCGTTATAAAGTAATAATTATCCTCGTGATCCATCAAGGTTACGAGCCAAGCGAGATCATCAAAGTGCAGCGCAAAGCCGCAGATCAGTATTTCATTTCCATCAGCAGTTAATTCTCCGCTTATTTCGTGATAGTCTGCATTTTGTCCGGCACACAAGTGTTGTCGTATCATCTGCGATCCGCCCGCGAGATGCAACTCCTCATTGGAAGAAAGAATTCCGAGCCTTGGCTGATCATAATACATAGCCAGTCTTGCCATATCTATGTATGAATGATATCCGTGACTTTCATAATACGAATAATAAACCGTCCCCAAAAGAGGATTTATAACATTATCCGCATAATCAGCATTGAATTTAATATAATTTCCTTTTTCGTCAGTATATAGCCCGGACGTTTCCGTAACGGATGAGAAGCCTTCGGGCAATCGGCACATTATAGCAGGTTTACCGATCTCTCGAAATACGATCGTTTCTGCGTCACTTTCTCCGATTAGGATCGGCTCTTTTACGGTGATAATAACAGAAGCTTTAACACCTTGCGGATACAAAATATGTAAACGCTTAACGATGCCGAATACGCCTGCGATCACCAAACACAGACAGATTATCGCGCCAATTACGGCAACGTTTTTTTTCCAAACGATATTTTTATTCTTTTGGCATTGTTGAGTAATATCAGCGGGTTTCTTTATATCATTGCCGAGCAACTCATCCAAACTGACGTTAAAGCTTTCGGCAAGCAGTTGTGCTTGCTTGATATCCGGTGCAGTTTCACCCAATTCCCACTTTGAAATTGTCTGACGAGCAACGCCAACTTTCTCCGCGAGCTGTTCTTGTGATATATTATTCTTTTTTCTTAATGTGTGAATTTGATTTCCCAAACTCATTTGATCACCTCCGTTCGCACTTAATTATAGCAATTCAATGTGAATTTTTCTACCAATTTGCAATGGAAATTCCGCCCGTTTTCTTAACATTCGGTTTTTTCGTATGAAAGTATGAAAAATTCTCTTGTTTTGGTAGACCAAAGGAGGGTTTTCGTAGAGCCGGTGACGGGATTCTGAACCTACATCTGCGCGCATAATTGGGTGGAAGAATAGAATGCTGCGATAGCGCGCAGAAGATTGCTGTTGCGGAGCAACAGCAAGAGGTTCTTCATCTTTACAGTTATCAGCTCCAAAAGATAAAGGGTAGCCGAAGGCTACCCTTTATCTTTTGGAGCTGGTGACGGGATTCGAACCTGCGACCTGCTGATTACGAATCAGCTGCACTACCGGCTGTGCTACACCAGCGACTTTAATATTATATCACATTTGAATTGCTTTTTCAAGACCTTTTTGAGTTTTTTATTTGATTTTTATCAATATTTTTTACTCATTTCCTCTTGACTATTTCTCAATTATATAGTATTATATATTATGTATGACTACATCTATTCCTCAAAAGGGAGAGTTAAAATGATAATTGGATTTTTTTCCGACCTTCACTGCGGTCGGGAGGAGATAACGAACGGTAACAGATTTCCGTCGCGTTCTCTCGGTAAATTGCAAAAACTGCTCAAGGATTTCGAGGACAAGGGAGTTGACCTTGCCATCTGCCTTGGCGACGTTATAAACGGCAGCGCCAGCCGCGCCGACGATATGGAGCATCTTGCGCGTGTGGCGAAGGTCATCCGCGACAGCTCGATCCCCGTTCTCGTTATGCAGGGCAACCATGATTTCCGCAATTTCGGCGACGACGTTTTTTATCGCATTACGGATTTTGTCCGTCCGCCCTTCGTTTGCCGCGCGGGTGACGTTAACCTCATTTTCCTTGACGCGAATTACAAATCCGACGGTACGCGCTACGGCTCCGACGGCGAGCGCATTAATTGGAAGGATACCAATATTCCTGCTGATCAGATCGACGCGCTCCGCGAGATTCTTGCGAATTCTCCCGCTGACAGCCGATTCTGGATACTTTGCCACCAATGCCTTGATATCGGCGTTGAAGAGCGCCATATCGTCAATAACGCGGACGAGGTGCTTGATATAATCTGCAACGAGGGCAAGAATAAGGTTGAATTTATCATCTGCGGACACTACCACCCCGGTGCTTACAGCATCGACATCGGCAGAGAATTCATCACTCTCCCCGCCGTTTGCACGGGTAAGGATTTCAATCCGAACGCCGCGCTCATTCTTGACACATCACATATACCGAATAACAGAGGATAACAATGAATCTTTGTGACATCAGAACAATAAAAGACACTATGGCAATGTTCGGTCTGACCTTCCGCAAGGAGTTCGGACAGAACTTCCTTACCGACCGCGAGGTCGTTGCCGAAATCGCCGAATCCTGCGGCGGTCCCAACACCAAGACCGTTCTCGAGATCGGTGCGGGTTGCGGCTCACTCACTCACGAGCTCGCGCTTATTTATGAAAACGTCGTTGCTCTCGAGATCGACCGCGGACTTATCCCGCTTCTCAAATATACACTTGGCGAGCATAAGAATATCAAGCTTATCAACGCCGACGTTATGAAGACAGATATTCCCGAGCTCCTCGGCGATGCTTTTGAGCAGGGCGGAGTTTCGGTTTGTGCAAATCTGCCTTATTATATCACCACACCGATACTTCTCGAGCTCCTCGATTCGCGTCTGCCCTTCGACAGTATCACGGTTATGATCCAGTCCGAGGTTGCCGACAGACTTTGCGCTCTGCCCGGTACACCTAATTACGGCTCGGTAACGGCTTATCTCAATTATTTCGGCACTTGCAAGAAACTTCTCAAGGTTCCCGCGGGCAAGTTCCTGCCGCCTCCCAAGGTCGATTCGGCTGTCGTTCGTATTGATCTTTACCGCGACCGCCCCTGCAAGCCGAAGGATGAGAAGATCTTCTTCCGTACCATGCGCGCGGCTTTCGAGCAGAGAAGAAAGACTCTCCCGAACGCTCTTGCCGCAGGCTTCGGCGAAATATCAAAGGCGGATATTACCGATGCGATAATCGAGTGCGGCTTTGACGCTAATATCAGAGGCGAGCGCCTTTCGGTTGCCGATTTCTGCCGTCTTTCGGACAAGCTTTGTGAGCTTATCGAAAAGAAATAAAGGTGATATTGATATGAGTGTAAGTGAATATAAAAAGAGAATAGACGATCCGTTTGATTCGGATTCGTCAAAATACAGAAGAAGCGCGGAAAACAGCGGCACGTCCGCCGGCGTTATAGTGGTCCGCGTGCTGATATCGATTCTGCTGGTCATTTTGCTCGCGGCAACTCTTATGTGGTCGCTCCTTTACACGATCGCAAATGGGCCGAGCGACGATTACCGCAACAAGCTCGTCACCGACGCCGCTGCGTCGGATGCGACGAGATGGATTCCCTATACCGTTCTTCCCGCTGAAGAGGTGGATAGAATCATCAATAACTCGGAGGTGGGCGGCTGATGAAAAAGAATAAGGCACGAGGTAGATTTATATTTACCTGCGTCTGGCTCGGTATTTTTGCCGTGACCTATATAGTATGGGCGTTTTATCTTTCCGCCGTTGCGAACAGACTTGAAAGCTATGAGAGATCCCGCCCTGAGAACACAGCTGAGAAAATCTTCACCGAGTATTTCCTCAACGCTGATCCGAAGGCGTTCTCGTCCTACGACGACGTTGAATCGAAATACGACGTGCGCGGTTCCGCGAGTGAATATTATTACGATCTGACCTATGGAAAAGCGCTTGCGTTTACCGAATACGGCGCAGCGTCCGATCTTATTACTTATTCCGTGACAGCTGACGGCGCGGAGTTCGCAAGATTCGCTCTTTCAAAGGATGAGGCGGGAGATTGGAAGCTCTCGAAAATCATTTTGACCGCAAGCCCTTCAAACGAGATTTTCATAAACGCGCCCAAGGATGCGGTCGTTACCGTCAACGGAGTTCTTCTTGACGGCGAGTGCGCGGTCAGCGAATATATGATCGCGGATTCTCCCGTTTTTGGCGGCGACGTTCAGAAGAGAACTATGATTACTTATCGCTTGAGCGGACTTTACGGCGATCCCGTACTTTCAGTCAAGCTCACCGCCTCGGACGTTCAACTTTCGCTCGAGAGTGAAAGCGCATCGTTCTTCAGCGCGGAGAAATCTTACGTTGCATATCTTTCCTATCTCTATTACGGTAGAAATTGATATTACGAAACGGAGTCGAAAACGGCTCCGTTTTTGTTGTAAATTATTTTTTTTATTTGTTGCTTTTTGTCGAATTATATGGTATAATTTAAATTGAGAAATTTTTGTCAAGGAGGTTCGCATGACTTTTTACAGCCCGAGTTTTATATTCGTATTTTTGCCTTGCTTTGTCCTGCTTTATGCTGTGTGCGGTAAAAAGCTTCGCGATCTCGTGCTCTTTGGCGGAAGTATGCTTTTTTATTTTCTCGCCTCGGGCGGGGATTATCTTTCGGTCGCTATTCTGATCGCCGCCGTGGTATTTAACTATATGGCGGGACTCTTTATCGGTATATTGAAGGGAAGGGCGGGAAAGCTTGCATTTGGGCTTTGTACGGCAATAAATGCCGCGGCGCTCCTTTCGCCGAAGATCGTTTCGATTATCACGGACGCCTTCGCAAAATCGCTCCCCGAGGGGCTTGCCATCGCCGCGCCGATAGGATTCAGCTTCTATATGTTCAAGAACATGTCATACCTCCGTCAGGTTTACGACGGCAAGATCAAGCCTGAAGCCTCCTTCCTTTCGATCGGCGCGTATCTTACGCTTTTCCCGCAGGTGATCAGCGGACCTATCCAGACCTACGCCGACTTCAAAAAGAGCCGTGATGAGGGCGTCGTCGATCTATCAAGCATCAACGGCGGACTTTATGAATTTATTATCGGCTTGTCGCTTAAGATCCTTCTTGCCGACCGAATAATCAGAGTATGGACAGCGGGCCTTTACGGCATCAACAGCATAGGCATCAATTCTATCTCGACCCCGCTTGCGTGGCTCGGATTTATCGCGTATCCGCTGTATCTTTATTTTGAATTCTACGGCTATTCGCTTATGTCGCGCGGTATCGGCAGGATGCTCGGCTACGAAACTCCCGATAACTTCCTTCATCCCTATATGTCGCGCTCGGTCAGCGAATTCTGGCGTCGCTGGCATATCACCCTCGGTGAATGGTTCAAGGAAAATATTTATTTCCCGCTCGGCGGCAACAGATGCGGAAAGGCAAGAACCATATTCAACCTTTTCGTCGTGTGGTTCTGCACGGGAATATGGCACGCGCTCTGCTTTGACGGCAACGGTATAAACTTTATGCTTTGGGCAGGCTTCCTTTTCGCGTTTATCCTTCTTGAAAGAATAGGCGCGCTGAAGGCTGTTACCGAAAACGCCCTGCTCTCGCATATCTATCTTCCTATTGTAATACTTTTCTCGTGGGTGATCTTCAACACGAATATCACCACACTTGCCGATCTCGGCGCGTATATAGGCAGACTTTTTCCCGTCTTCGGCGAAGCTCCCGACTACGTCAATCCGAAAGATTGGTGCGTGATCCTCAAGGACACGGGAATATTTGCGGCGATCGGAATTGTATTTCTTACGCCCCTGCCGCGCAGGATCTACGAAAGATTCAAAAATAACAAGCCCCTCACGGTAACGGTTATGCTGGTTCTTTTCTGGCTTTCGGTCTACCTTATCTTCTGTGAGGGCGCAAATCCTATGGTTTATTGACCGGAAAGGTTACGCATTTGAAAAAAGCTAATCCTGACAGAGGCATTCTGCTTATCTGTCTTATCGCAAGCATTTTGGTCGTGATTTTCTGTGGACTGATCATATCTGCAGAGAGCGCGAATCCGATAGAAACCGTTATGTTCTTTTTCCGCGACGGTATGACGCTTCCCGAGGGTGATCCGGAAAAATCCGAACCTTCGGAGGGAACGGGGGATGAGCCGACCTTTATCATTCCCGATATAACTTATCCCGCGGAAACGACCGACGAGGCTCTGACGCTTCCCGAAACCACTCTCGCGCCCGAATCGGCAACCGAGCCCGAGACCACCCGCGAGGATACGACGTCGGATCCCGCCACTACGAAGCAGCCGGATACGACGAAGGCTCCGGATACTACCAAAAAGCCCGAAACTACGAAGGCTCCCGATACCACCAAAAAGCCTGAAACCACAAAGACACCCGAAACGACACGTCCCGCGGTCACGACCTCGCCGAATACCACGGTCGCGCCGAACGACGAGGACTATTTCTCGGATGCCCTTTTCCTCGGCGACTCGAGAACAGTCGGATTCTATCTTTACGCCCGCATTCCGGGTGCTACATATTTCGCGCGCACCTCGATGAACGTCTATAACGTCTTCGATAATAAGGTCTCGGAGACGAACGATACTTCGTCATATAATCTTTCCGAGCTGCTCTCGAAAAAGAAATTCGGAAAAATTTATATCCTTCTCGGCATCAATGAGATCGGATATTCATATACTTCTATTGTGTCGAATTATACGAAGGTTATAGATTATATCAGACAGTACCAGCCCGACGCGAAGATAATAATTCAGTCCAATATGCACGTTACCAAGAAGAAGTCGGATGCAAATCCCACTACCTTCTCCAACACGCGCATCGATGAGCTCAACCGCCGCCTTTCCGCTCTTGCGGATAACAAAAAGATATTCTATCTCGGATTTGAGGAGATATTCGACGGCGCTGACGGTGCTATGAGTCCTGATTATTCGGGTGACGGAATTCACCTTTACGGAAAATGCTATAAGCTCTGGCGCGACTGGATACTCGAGAATGGAAAAATATATTAAAATATAACAATTTGTTCTTGATTTTTAATCCCGTAAGTGTTATAATATCGCTTGTGTTTTGCTCACCCCGATGAGGGGTGAGCAAAAATTTGTGAAAACGGAGAAGAAAAATGACTTCATCTCATGTAAATCGCGCTCCTCACCGCCATCATCTGCCCCATATTGATATAATTCCTTTTATAAAAAAGAACGCCGTTGTGCTTATCGCGTTCTGTGCGGCGGTCATAACGTCCGTTATCGTTCCACCCGACGCCGAATACGCGGGTTATCTTGATTTCAAGACTCTAACCTGCCTTTTCTGCGTTCTTGCCGTCGTTTGCGCCTTGAAGAATATCAATTTCTTCTATATGCTCGCGCGCAAGATCGTTCAGTGCTTCAAGACCGCGAAGATCAGCATTCTCGCGCTCGTTTACATAACCTTTATCGGATCTATGCTGATCGCGAACGATATGGCGCTGCTGACCTTTCTCCCGCTCGGATACTTCGTCCTTTCCTCGACGGGCAAGGAAAAATATATGGCGTTTACATTTATTATGCAGAATATCGCCGCAAACCTCGGCGGAATGCTGACGCCCTTCGGAAATCCGCAGAACCTTTATCTCTATTCCTTCTTCAATATTCCCACGGGCGAGTTTATGTCGATAATGGCACTGCCCTTTGCGCTCGCTGTGGCTCTTATTACTCTTTGCTGTCTTGTCTTCGTCAAGAACGAGCCGATGGAGATAGCGGATGAGAAGATCGAACTCAATCCCAAGAAAACCATTCTCTATCTTGCACTTTTCGCACTCTCGATCGCGATCGTTTTCAGAGGAATTCCTTATTGGATCGGTCTTATCGTTATCCCTCCCGTGCTGATCGTTGCCGATCGCAAGTCGCTCGCTATGGTAGATTACGGACTGCTTTTCACATTCGTATTCTTCTTCATCTTTGCGGGAAATATGGCGAGAATAGAGATCGTACGCGATTTCCTTTCCTGGCTGCTCGACAAGAATACGCTTCTTGTAAGCACACTTTCCTGCCAGTTCATCAGTAACGTACCCTCCGCAATCCTTCTCTCGCAGTTCACCGAAAACTATGCCGACCTTCTCGTCGGTGTCAATATCGGCGGCACGGGAACCCTCATCGCATCGCTTGCGAGCCTTATCACTTTCAAGGAATACACCAGCCACAATCCCGGTAAGACTCTCAAATATATTCTTACCTTCTCGGCGTTCAATTTCGGCTTCCTTGCGATCTTGACCGCAGTTATGATGATAGTTAAATAAAAAATAAGGGGTGCCGCGGCACTCCGTTCTTTTTTAGTCTATTTTTACAAGCAACTTTCCGAATTTCGAAAGCTTCGGATTCATAAATTCCTCTGCGGCTTCTTCCATAGTCAGCTCGCGGTATATGATCTTCGACGTATCAAGCATACCCGAAGCGAGCAGGCGGACTGCACGCGCGGTAGTGTAGGGGTTGACGTACGAGGTCTTGATCGTCAGCTCTTTGATGAAGGCATCGTAAAGCGAGATGGGCGTGGTCTTTGCGGAATCTGCAACGCCGAACATTACGACCGTTGCGCCGCGTCCCGCAACCGCAAGGGCAGAGAGCTGTGCGCCGGTATTTCCGACACATTCGATGACCTTGTCAACATTATTCTTTTCGGCGTATTCCGCGATCTTTTCCTCATCCTTCGAGCAGATGAAAACGTCCGCGCCAAGCTCTTTTGCAAGCGCTTCCTTTGTTTCGTCGTATTCGATAACGACGATCTCGCCCGCGCCCGCGGACTTGATAAGCTGGATCATTATCGTTCCGATCGCGCCGAGTCCTACGAGTGCAACGCGCTCGCCGTGACGCACACCGAGAAGATCCGCGCCGCGCAGACAGCAAGCAAGAGGCTCTGCGAGTGCTGCATCGCGAAGCGAGAGCTTTTCGGGAAGGTGATAAACGTTTTCAACGGGAGCGTTGATATATTCCGCCATACCCTTAACGACTCCGCGGCTGTTTTTGCAGTAGGATTTCTTTCCATCCTTGCAGAATTCGCATTTACCGCATCCCCAGTTCGGGTCAACGGTCACGCGGTCGCCCGCCTTGAATTCGGTCACACCCTCGCCAACCGAGTCTACAATGCCCGACATCTCGTGTCCGAGCGCGACGGGATAGGTTACCTTTCTGGTATTCTTTTTTCCTTCTACCTTGTGATGGTCGCTTCCGCAGATGCCGCAATATGCGACTTTAACGCGAACCTCGCCCGGCTTAAGCTCTGCGAGAGGAAGGTCGCCTACGGCTACGTTTTTGGGACCGTAAAGTACAACAGCTTTCATTTGGTTTCTCCTTTACTGAAGCGCCGCGCCGATAACGGTACCGTACTGCGACATTTCGGGAACGATGAAGTTGACTCCGAATGTGGGAGCAAGGCTTGCGAAAGTGTCGCAAACGGGCTTGATCGAGGTCAGGTTACCGCACATAACGATATCCTTGAGACCGTAGGAGCGAGCCGCGAAGATTGACATCATAACGACGGTTTCCGCAACCATATTGAAGATTCCGAGCGCGATATCCTTCTTTCCCGCAAGGTCGGATAGCTTACCGAAATTTGATGCGGTGAGGTTTTCGTTTACGCCCTTGAAGGTGCCCGATTTTGAGATATCCTTAATGCGAAGGTCGATCAGACCGAGATCACCGCCCTCCGCGATCTGCTCAAGATGCTCGATCGATCCTATGCCGAGCATTTTGCGCGAAAGTCCGAGAATGGTGCCTCCGCCAACTCCCGTGCCGCCGAGATAATCGGTCTGCGTGCCGCCCTCCGTGCGCTTGGCGTGAATGAGTGCCGTGCCTGTGCCGAGGCTGACAACGATAGCCTCGTCGAGTCCCGAAAGATAAAGTCCGCCGATGCCGGTGCTTGAAAATTCGGATACCGTTTTGCATTCGCGGTTATATATCTCAGATTTGATCGCGGAGCTTCCCGCGCCCGTCATCATAATGCGGTCGATCTCGTCGAGAGTCAGACCGTTCTCAAGCGTGAACTTTCCGAACGCGCCGTAGATCGAGGTTACGGGATCGGTCGCCTGAACGAGCATGGGGGAGAGAAGCTTTCCTCCGGGTGCAAAGCCGACGATCTTTGTCGTGCTTCCGCCGACGTCGATGCCCACGACGGTCTTTTTATTATCGGGTTTGATTATGTAATCTGCCATTAATTTTGTCCTCACGGAAAAATTTTATATTTATTCATACTGATATTATATCAAACTCTTGCAAAAAAATCAAGTCTGTGATATAATATTTAAGAAAATACTTATAAAACGGAGAAGAAAAATGGCATTCAAGAATCCCGATACCGCAATTCTCAATGAAAAAGAACTCTATATCTTTGATATGGACGGAACCATCTACCTTGGCTACAACGTTTTCCCCTTCGCTATCCGCTTCATCAACAACCTTCGTGCAGCGGGCAAGCGCGTTCTTTTCTTCACAAATAACGCGTCTCATACCTCTGATTTCTACGTACAGAAGCTCTCGAAGCTCGGCTTCTCTCCCACACGCGAGGAGATCATGACCTCTGGTGACGTAACCATCGAGTTCCTCCGCCGCCATCGCGACGGTAAGAGCGTATATCTCGTAGGTACCGACGAGCTTGTTGAAAGCTTCAAGGACGCGGGCATCAATATGCTCACCGGCGACGAGGAGCGTGCTGATATCGTTGTTACCAGCTTTGACACCACTATGACCTACAAGAAGATGGACGACGCGTGCCGTCTTGTTCGCGGCGGTGCAGAGTATCTTTCCACTCACCCCGATTTCAACTGCCCCACCGAGACCGGCTTCATTCCCGACAGCGGCGCAATCGCAGCTTTCGTAACCGCGTCCACCGGCAAGACCCCCACCTACTTCGGCAAGCCCTACAAGGAGACCGTTGAGATGATCAGCGAGGCTACCGGCGTTTCTGTTGACAAGATGTGCATCTTCGGCGACAGACTTTACACCGACATCGCTCTCGGCAAGAAGCACGGCGTAACCGCAGTTCTCGTTTACTCCGGCGAGACCACTCCCGAGGACGTTGAGGCTGCAACCGTAGCTGAAAAGCCCGACTACGCATTCCCCTCGCTCGACGAAGTCGATCAGGTAATGTTTGGTTAATATCATTCAATGAATTAAACGGATACTCAAGATCTTTTCGGTCAAGAGTATCCGTTTTTTAAGGAAAAAACGTCTTTCGTATTGAACAAATTAATAATATATGTTATAATATAAGCAATTCTTCTTTATACGGAAAGGAAGTGCTCTTATGAAAGAAAAAATCAACGTAGGTTATATAGGTCTTGGTCGCCGAGGACGCGGAATGCTGAAGGCGTGCTTTTCGCAGATGAATGACGTTAACGTCAAGACCATATGTGATCTATCCGAGGAACGCATCGAGATGGGCAAGCAGCTTGTTCTCGAAAAAGGCGGATACACACCCGCTTCGACTACGGATTATCGCGAAATTCTTGCCGATCCCGAGATCGATGCTGTAGTTATTATGACAGGATGGAGCGGTCGTATCGCGATCGCAAAGGAGTCGATGCTCGCGGGCAAATATACCGCGATCGAGGTCGGATGCGCCGATACGCTTGACGAGTGCTTTGAGCTTGTGGAAACCTATGAAAAGACCGGCGTGCCCGTTATGATGCTTGAAAACTGCTGCTACGGCCGCCGCGAGATGATGCTTTTGAATATGATCAAGCAAGGGCTTTTCGGCGAGATCGTTCATTGCACGGGCGGTTACCAGCATTATCTCCCCGACGAGGATCTGTTCAAGAATATAGATACCGAAAATCCCCCTCATTACAGACTTCCGCATTACATCAATGAGAATCGCGAGAACTACCCGACGCACGAGCTTGGCCCGATCTCGAAATTCCTTTCGATCAACCGCGGAAACCGTATGGTGCGCCTTAATTCCGTAGCAACGAAGAGCGTTGCGCTGAACGAATATGCCGAGCAGAGATTCGGCGCAGACAGCAAGTATGCAACGATGGAGTATGCACAGGGCGATATCGTTAATACGATCATCACCTGCGCAAACGGCGAAACCATCCTTCTGACTCTCGATACCACCCTCCCGCGTTCGCATTATTCGCGCAACATCTCGGTGCGCGGCACGAAGGGTATGTCAATGGAGGATCGCCGCGTTGTCTATCTGCACGGCGTCACTCCCGAAAAAATTCAGGATAACGAGGCGGAATTCTTCGAGAAATACGATCACCCGCTTCACCGTGAGTACGAAGCTATGGGCACTCGCGGCGGTCATGGTGGAATGGATTGGCTCGTTTCCCGCGCCTTTGTCGAAAGCGTTAAAAACGGAACGGATACGCCTATTGATGCTTACGATACCGCCGCTTGGCTCTCAATCGGTTGTCTTTCCGCAGAATCTATCAAGCAAAACGGCGCGCCCGTCGATATCCCCGATTTCACAAACGGCAAGTGGCGTGATCGCGAGCCCGTCATTAAGTGCAAATACTGTCTCGATGAAATAGTCGAGGACCTTTCGACGCCGATCTTTTGAGGATGCCTTATGTCAAAGATATATAACATCGGCATTATCGGCTTCGGCTCGCGCGCCCGTGGAATCTGGGAGAAGAGCATTATGCCTTATAGCGAGGTCGAGGGTAACGACAAGTGCCGCCTCGTAGCTATAGTTGACGTTCGTCCCGAGGATGAGCTTCGCGCACAGCTTGAGGTCTGCGGCGCGACCGATGCCCGAATCTATCGCGATCCCGCAGAGATGTACGAAAACGAAAAGCTCGACGGAGTTATCATTGGTACCCGTTGCTCGCTCCATACAAAAATGGCTCTCATCAATGCCCGCTACGGGATTCCCGTGCTTCTCGAAAAGCCTGTTTCAACGACGGACGAGGATCTCGCCGCGCTTGAAGGTATTCTTGACACTATGGATGAGAAAACGCTCATCTCCTTCCCGCTCCGCGTCGCACCCCTTGCCGTCAGAGCAAAGGAGATTATCGACACAGGCGTCCTCGGCAAGATAAGCCAGGTTCAGGGAATCAATAACGTGCCTTATGCGAGAGGATATTACCATAAATGGTATCGTGACGATCAGGAAACGGGCGGACTGTTTTTGCAGAAATCCACGCACGATCTTGATCTGATTCAATTCATTCTCGGTGAGCCGCACCCCGTTATGATCAGCGCGACCGAAACGAAGAATATCTTCCTTGGCGATATGCCCGCAGGGCTCAAATGCAAGGATTGCGAAAAGCGCGCCGAGTGCCCCGAGAGCGATATAAACGTCGCTTCCTACGGCGACAGGTATCAGATCGGTGAATACTGCTCTTTTGCCATTGATACGGGTAACCACGACAGCGCTTCTATAATAGTGCAGTACGCGGACGGTATGCACGCCGTTTACAGTCAGAATTTCGTTGCGCGCAAGGCAGCAGGCAGACGAGGTCTGCGTATCATAGGCTATAACGCAACGCTTGAATTTGAGTTCAATTCAAATTGCATAGATATTTTCTACCATAACGAAAACAAAAACGAGCATATCGATATGACCGAGTTTTGCAAGCATTCTCACGGCGGAGGAGATCTTAAAATGATCGATTCCTACGTCAAAATGCTCGGCGGCGCAAAGTCGCCCGCACCCCTCTCATACGGTATCCTTTCGGCAAAGCTCTGCCTTGCCGCGAGAAGGTCGGCAAGAGAGAATATTTTTGTTAAAATTGATTGATTTTTGAGGTAGTGACCGATGTTACTTTTAATTCCAACCGGCATTTTGCTCGTTGTTTCTCTGATATTCAACGTGGCAATGACGGTCACCAAAAAGCTTTATAACAGAACAGCACCCGCGGGCAGGGAGAGTAATTGGTTCTACAACACCTGCATGAGCGCGGCGTGTCTTGTGTTTATCGTCATCTTTTCGATAGATCCGACGGCTGCCGATCCTTTTGCTGCGATAACCGATTTTTCGCTCTTTTCTGCTGTGCTCGGAATCCTTTTCGGTATTCTCGTGCTCGCTCAGAGCTACACTTATATGTGGGCGCTTGAGATCGGTCCGTTCTCATATACGAGTGTAATCGTGTCGCTCGCGAGCCTTATCGCGGCTGTCAGCGGTCTTTTCTTTGGAGAAAGCATTGACCTTTTCCAATATTTCGGAATGGGCGTTATGGTGCTCTGCATTATCTTTTCGACTGACAAAAGCAACGGCTCCCGCAAGTCGTCTCTTAAATGGCTTTTCGTCGCGCTTGCGTCCTGCCTGACGAACGGTTTTGTCGGCGTGATGCAGAAGATACATCAGAGCACAGAATATAAGGGGCAAAGCACGGCGTTTCTAGTTTCCGCGTTCGCGTTTATGACCGTGGTTTCCGCGCTGATCTGGCTTTACGAGCGTAAAAAGGCGGGTGAGGCACGCTTCAATCCCGATGCAAAGCAGATCTCGTTTGCACTCATCAGCGGTGCGACATTTGCAGTGCCGCACACGGCAAATCTCTACCTCGCGGGCGCGATGCCCTCGGCGGTCTTCTTCCCGATAGTCAACACGGGCGGACTTATTCTCACGCTTCTTGCGGCGACGCTTCTTTTCAAGGAAAAGCTGACGCGCCTTCAGTGGCTCGGAATAGTCCTCGGTTTAATTTCAAGTTTGTTTGTAAGCGGAACCGTTTCCGCTTGGATAGGATAATTTATGGCATTTGATGCAGGCTTCCTCTCGGCTGTTCTTGCCGAGATCAGAACTTCCGCGATCGGCGGAAGAATAGAAAAGGTATATCAGCCGCGCGCCGACGAGATCGTTCTCCAGATGCGCGGACGCGAGGGCGGAAAGAAGCTTCTTTTCCGTTGCGGAGCATCCGACCCGCGTGTTTCTTTCACGGAAAATATGCGCGATAATCCCGCCGTCCCACCGTCGCTCTGTATGCTTCTGCGAAAGCATCTCGGCGGTGCGTTCCTGACCGACGTTCGTCAGGAGGGCTTTGAGCGTGTCGCCGTTTTTGAATTCGGCACGCGTGACGAGATGGGATTCGATTGCAAAAAGCTCCTGATCGCCGAGATCATGGGCAAAAATTCGAACCTTATCTTCGCAAACGAGGACGGAAGAATTATAACCGCCCTTCGTACAGTTGATTTCACAACCTCAAGACTTCGTCAGATCCTGCCCGGTATGCGCTACGAAATGCCCCCCGCGCAGGAAGGGAAGTGCGATCCTCTGACCGAAAACATGGAAGGCTTTATTTCGCGCCTTACCGCCGCACCGTGGGATCAGTCCGCCGCGAAGTTTATCAATCAGAGCTATTTCGGCGTTGCACCCGTTGTTGCGCGCGAGATCGTCTTCCGTGCTGCCGGAGACACGGCGGCGGATTGTGGTAGCATTGATCCTTTCCGCCTCTGGCAGGTATTTTCAAGCGTGTTTGCGGACGTCAGAGAGGGCAGATTCGTTCCCTCTGCCGTGTTTGACGGCAACCGCCCCGCGGAGTATTCATTCCTCCCGCTGACGCATTATTCGGCGGAGTCACAGCGCACCTACGAAAGCTTTGCAAAGCTGCTCGACACCTATTTCGGTGAGCGCGACCGTGCGGCACTCGTCACCGACCGCGCCTCCGACCTCAAGCATACCGTTTCGTCCGCGATCTCGCGCGTTCTCCGCAAGATCGAGGCGCAGAATGCCGAGCTTGTTGAGTGCGAGCAGGGCGAGGATTTCAAGCGCGATGCCGACTTGATCGTTGCAAATATCTACCGCCTCAAAAAGGGTGACGGCGAGGTAAGACTTACCGATTATTCCGAAATGAACGAGGACGGTTCTTTCCCCGAGCGCACGATCAAGCTCGATACTCGTCTTTCTCCGTCCGAAAACGCGCAGAAACTATATAAAAAGTACAATAAATGCAACACCGCGCGCCGCGAGCTGACCCGTCAGCTTGAGCTTGCGAACTCCGAGGCGGACTATCTTTACACCGTCCGAGACGCGCTCTCGCGTGCCGAGACGGGCGCAGACCTTGCGGGAATACGCCTCGAGCTTGAAAAAGGCGGTTATCTCAAACAGAAAAAGGGCGCGGCACCCGCAAAGTCGATCAAGAGCACGCCTCTCAAATACATCACCACGAACGGTTACGAGGTCCTCTGCGGCAGAAACAATCTGCAAAACGAGGATATCACCTTCAAGACCGCGGAGAAGGACGACTACTGGTTCCACGCAAAGGGCGTGCCCGGTTCACACGTTTTGATGAAGACCGACGGCGAGGAGCCGCCCGCACTCGACATGACCGAGGCGGCAGAGATCGCAGCGTTCAATTCGACCGCAGAGGGCAACAATATCCCCGTCGATTACGCTTTCGCAAAGCATATCAAGAAGCCCGCGGGGGGCAAACCCGGTCTCGTAATTTACCATACGAATTACACAGCCTACGTCACGCCCGACCCCGAGCGCATCGCGGCTATGAAGGTAAAATAAAAAACGAAAAAACTTCAAAAAATGCAAAATATTTTTGAAAAACCTATTGCAATTCGGAAGATTTTGTGGTATAATATTCAAATGTGAAGTATTCGTGGCGTAACCTCTCAGGCGTAGCGAATACACAAAAACAGGGAGGTGAATCTAATGGCAAACATTAAGTCCGCAAAGAAGCGTATTCTTGTTATCGAGAAGAAGACTCTTAAGAACAAGATTGCGAACACCAAGATGAAGACTATCATCAAGAAGTTCTATGCTGCTGTTGAGTCGGGTGATAAGGCTGCTGCTACCGAGGCATACAAGGTTGCAGTAAAGTGTGTTGACCAGGCTGCTGCTCGCGGTATCATTCACAAGAATGCTGCTGCACACAAGAAGAGCCAGTTCACACTCGCCCTCAACAAACTCGCGTAAACCCATAATATAGAAAAAGGGATGCAAGTCGTGCTTGCAGCCTTTTTCTTTTTTATAGAAAAATTTTTTAATTTTGTGAAACCTTGAGCGTTTTTTTCGGTCTTATAGTATGAATACGGTTAAGAAAGGAAAAAACGGTATGAAAAACCTGTGTTTAATGCTTTTGACAGCAGCTATGCTGTTCTGCTCCGTATCCTGCAAGGATAACGGATCTCTGATCGGCGGGGATGTAAGTGAGGCAATCGGCGATGAATATGTTGATAACTATCTCTATACAATGCTGGGCGGTGTTCTTTACCGCATCAGTCCCTATTCGGCAAGCGTGGTGCCCGTGTGTCCCGATCCGCTCTGCTTTCATAATACCTCAGGCTGTCCCTTCTACAGCGTCGATGGATCGAGCGTTGAGACTTTCGGAAAATACATTTATTATCTGAAGGACGGCAGCGGCTGGGGCGAATATAAGGAAAGACTTTGCCGCTTTGACATGGAGACCGGTATGTTTGAAGTTGTTTACGAGCCCGAGGAGGGAAGTCTTCGCGATATGGCTCTGAACGGCTCGGAGTTGTATTTTAATATCGCGTACTTGGATCAAAATATGCGAAATACATACGATCTTTGCCGATTTGATCTTTCAAGCGGAGCAATTGAGACGCTCACCGAGGAGCCTACAAAGCAGTCTCATCAGTTTGTGACAGAAAAGGACGGCAGGCTTTATTGGCACGTGTTGGGAGACGACAGTTATTATTCCACAGATCGGGAATACCAAAACCGCAAAGACGGTGATAAAACCGATAAGATCGAAAAAATCAGCGGAGATTATTATTACAGATTTGAGACTAACGGTGTTTATAAGGACACAAATGCATATTGTTTTAAACTCACAGCCGTTAATACGGTCAGCGGAGAAGAGATATTGATCTCTGATGAGATTGCGTCGGTGCCTGTCATTTACGGCGGTAAGATCGTGTATGCAAAGCACGGCGAATCGAAATACCTCGGGTTATATCTCTATGAGGATTCCGATGAGCCGAAAGAGTATTACGACCGTTGCGGCGGAAAATATTACATCTGCGATCCCGACGGCTCGAACGAGCGTTTGCTCTGCGATCTCGATGGAATGGGATGTGAAATTATGTGGCATTCTACTATGCTCATTCGTGACGGCGTCGGAGATTGGATAGCGGTTGAAGCCTACCACTACACAGAACCCGATGAAAACGGTATTATCGCGCGTGATGATAATGTATATTTGCTTATCAACATTGTAAGCGGAGAGGTCAAGGTGGCGGAAATTGAAAAACGTAATTGAGATCAAAAATATATCGAAAAAATACGGTAAGGTTGAGGCTCTGCGTGAAGTTTCTCTGTCACTCTGTCACGGTATCTACGCCCTTTTAGGACCTAACGGAAGCGGTAAGACAACCTTGATGAATATCCTTGCGGGACTGCTCAAGCCGAGCGGTGGAGAGGTCCTTTACTGTGGCGAGGCGATTGGAAAAAGCGGACTTGCCTATCGCTCAAAGGTCGGATATATGCCGCAATATCCCGCTATGTATCCGAATTTTGCCGTCAAGGAATTCTTGCTCTATATCGCGGAGCTTAAAAAGCTTCCACCCGAGAGAGAGGGCGAGATTGATTATCTCCTCGAGCGCGTTGAGCTTTCCGACGTTCCCGACAGAAAAATATCCGCGCTTTCGGGCGGAATGAAGCAGAGGCTTTCACTTTGTACGGCTATTCTCGGCGACCCCGAGATACTTATTCTCGACGAGCCGACGGCGGGTCTCGACCCGAAACAGCGCGTCTCTCTGCGCGAGTTTATTTCGGAAATCTCTGCGAATAGGACGGTCATATGGGCGACTCATATCGTTTCGGACGTTGAAAAGCTCGCTGACGAGGTCATCTTTATGAAAAAAGGCGTTGCTACGCTTGCTGAGCTTGGCGGTGCGCTTGAGGCACAGTATCTCTCTTTTTTTGGTGATGTGATATGAAGCTTTTTCGATTTGAATCCCAAAAGCTCATACGCTCGGTCGGATTCAAGTATCTCTGCGCCGCACTGTTGATACTCAATTTCCTTTTCTGCCTTTTCGGAAATCTCTATTCGCCAACAAATGATGAATATATCACGAGGTATGAGGATAATATCGGGTACGTCATCCGCGTAGCCGAGCGAAATCTGCTTGAGTACGAGGCTTTGTCGGATGCCGAGCACTATATGACCCGTTATCAGCGCGACGTGATAAAGCACTATTCCGAGCTGCTCGAGAGCGACATGCGACCCGAAAAGGTTTGTGGATGGAATGAGTTCTTCGATAATAAAGCCGACGATCTTCTTATGCTCGTTGCCGCAGTCCTTTCGGGCGTGCTTGTATCAATGTCGGAGTTCGATAACGGAACAGAAAAGCTGCTTTATATGATGTCGCGCGGACGGCGAAGCATTACGGCAAAGATATCGGTCTTGGCGTGCTCATCCATCATCATTTGCATATT
The DNA here is from genome assembly GCA_045636385.1 of Eubacteriales bacterium. Classification (GTDB taxonomy): domain Bacteria; phylum Bacillota; class Clostridia; order Oscillospirales; family CAG-272; genus CAG-390. The sequence goes on along the minus strand of JAZTXK010000052.1, from coordinate 84,419 downwards.
GCTGATGCTTTCAAGCCTCTTGGGCATCGCCTTGCGGTTCGGTTTGTCCTCGCCGACCGCTCCGCTATGCTCAGTCGAGTGTTTCGCGTATTGCCCTTATGGGATCTCGGTGATAGAGTATCTGGTTACGTCGCTCGCGATAAAAACGTTTAATCTCTTTTGTCTCTCACTTTTTGCCGCACTCTGCGCAGTGGTTACAAGGAGCTATCTCGCGTCGATCACGCTTTCGCTCGGTTCGATCGGGGCGGGTTATATACTTTCGGTGGGCGCAATGTCGAATCTCTTGAATTATTATTCCGCTGCGCTGACAGACCCTGTATTCGAGCGCTATCGGTCGATCAATTTTTTCGACCGATCGATAGACTTAACGGTGATCCTGTTTACCGTTCTCATAACCGCCTGTCTGCTTTCCGCGTTTCTTTTTTACTTCTTGTTTTTCAGAGGTTTGGCAAGCTCCCGTATGGAGGGGATCGATAGAAAGCTCCTCGGATTTATCGGAAAGGCGAAGGAGCGTATTGTTTCACTGCTACCGCGCATAAAGCCACGCAGAAGGAGTCTGCTCTTTTCTGAGGCAAAGAAAACCTTTGTAAAATCGCAGCTCATCATCCTTTGCGCGGTTATGATATGTATAAAGCTCGCATTTTGCTATGCAAATGATCGCGGACGCGACCCTGCCGAGGATTACTACCGTGAACGGTGCTATGAGTTGAGCGGTGATTTGACCGAAGAAAAACGCACGCTGATTTCGGGTAAGCTCGCCGAATGCAGGGAAGTGCTGTCAAAATTCGATTCAATGAGAAACGCCGCCGTGAGCGGTCTGATAACGGGCGAGGAGTATCGAGCCTACCTTGATGAGCATTCAATTGCGTCGGCAGAGCAGTTCGCATACTCAAAGCTGTTGCTTCAATGCGCCCGCATAGATGACGCCGCCGATAAGGGAATTGACGCAAAGATCATTTACGACACGGGATGGATAAACTTTTTCAACAGCGGCTCCGATATTATACTGTATATTTTCCTGCTGCTCTTTTTCTGCGGAATATATGAAAACGAGTACAAAACGGGATTTTACCGTATTGCGCAGACCACTGCAAGCGGAATGGAAACCTTACACAAAACCAAGCTCATTTTTGCCGCTATCGTTTCCTCAGTTGTATGTGCGGTGTTTTCGGGGATAGATATGATCTTTCTGTTACGCTATTTTCCGCTTCCGAAGGCATCGTTTTCGCTTGCGAGCATTATGGAAACGACGTTTTCAATGCCAATATGGTGCGCTATGGCTTCAAAATACGCTGTCGGATGTACGGTATCCGTGATCTTTTCGGCTGCGATCTGTATGCTTTCGCGATTTTTGAAAAAGACCTATCTCGTCATACCGACGGGGATGCTTATTGCTTTATTTATAATACTTTAATAAAACAGGATAGCCCGATTCCGGGCTATCCTTTGTTGCTATCTTCTCACTCCCATAATCTCTCCGCAGGCGATCTTCTTTCCCGCATTGCCCGAGGGCTGGGTGGTGAAATCGTCGGGCTTATCGTGGATTATGACGGTCTTGCCGACGATCTCGTCCGCCGTGAATCGGTCTGAGAGAAAGGCGAGAAAAGCCGTGCCGTCCGCGGAGAAGAGAGGCGGCATATCGCCCGCGTGGTAGGGATGCGGGCAATCCGTGGGATTATAATGCGTGCCCGCGTCGGCAAATTCATCCTCGGCGTTGCCCGTGCAGGACGCGCCCGAGTGAATGTGGAATGCGAAAATATTGTTAGCGCATTTCTCTGTCGTAATGGGAAGGTTGAAGATCTCCGCAAGAGTAAGCACACCCCGCGCGGTCTGATAAAACTTGACGCTTCCGCTTATATCCGGGTATTCCGCGCCGCCGCGAACCGTTGCCACCGCATCGGGCAGACCGCGCAGAATCGCGTTTATATTGATATTGTTGCTTTTGTGATACATACTGACCTCGCATATTGTAATATCATTACATAATATGCGAGGTCAAAATATAGGTTACTTTTTGATCGAATAATAAACGCACTTGTGCGTTATCCCGCGGTACTCGATCTCGGCGGTCATTTTGGTGCGCTTCATACCGCACTTTTCCATAACGCGCATGCTTGCGGTGTTTTCCTCGAATGCGCCCGCAAGGATCACCTCGAAGCCTTTCGAGAACAGATGCTTGATCACCGCACCGAACGCCTCGGTTGCGAAGCCTTGATTGTGATAATCGGGATGCAGAGCGTAGCCCATTTCGATATTGACACCGTTTATCTCGGTGTCATTGAGCATTCCTATCAGCCTGTCGCCGAGGAAGATGCCGAAAACGTATCTGTCCTCCCTCTCGGAAAGTGCGCGGAGGGCAGAGAAGAGCTTCATCTCATCCTCGCGCGTGGGCAGATCGGGAACCATATAGGTCGCCTTGACCACGTCACTTTTGAATATCGCCATCAGCGCGTCGAAGTCGCATTCGCGTATTGCACCGAGGGTCAGGCGTGTTGTGGTTATTTCTCTCATAGTGTTATCCAAAACCTTTTCAAATCAACATTTCTATCCGGCTCGTGTACCGTGGATTCATAAACACCACCGTTTGCGAGAATGGTATTTTCGCTCCCGATGTTGCCATCAATACAGGTAATCAGCACCTTATCAAGCCCGATCTCGCGGCAGAAAGGAAGCGCCATTTTCAGCATTTGTTTTGCATATCCCTTGCGCCTTTCACTCGGTCTTACAGAATAACCTATGTGCCCACCAAATTTTTCAAGATAATCGTTGAAATAATGCCTTACTTGAATCATACCGAGTACTTTGCCGTCACTTTTTTGGACAAGCATAAATTGTGTTGCCAAGACACGATCTGCGGGCAGAGTTTCGGGAGATTCGTATTCCTTGCATTTTTGTATGAAACCGAGCGGGTCTTCAAATCTGCGCAGAGAACCGGTTCCGTCCATCGAGTCGCCAGTGTCAAGAAACTCCCCACGGTATTCTTTTATTTGATCTGCGTATTCGGCAGAGGGTTTGATTAAGATAAGTTGTTCTATATTGTTCTCAATCTTTCTCAACGAATCTTTCTTTACCTCTTCCCTCAATTTACGCGTCCACTCCGACCATTCGCAGTTTTTCTGACCGTAGCGGAGATTTTCCTCATATTCAAGCGGGATCCACGTCGAAATATCGGCTTCGTTGTGCGAGACGAGCGCCTCAAGATTGTCAAGCGACTTGAAGAGCTTTGCCTCGGGTGTTGCGAGTGCGTTTATTTCGTCAAAAAGCTCGGAGAATTCTTCACGCATCGGGGAGGGCAGGGAAGAAAGCATTGTTTTGACAGCCGAATCCTCTTCTTTTTCGTGCTCGGAGGTTTTGTTGAAAGCGGGAATGTCGCCCGTGACCGCCTCGCCGAAATCGTGGATAAGGCACATTTTTATTACCTTGTTTATGTCAATGTCGGTATATTCGTCGGCGCAGAGCATGACCATTACCGCGAGTCGCCACGAATGCTCTGCAACACTTTCGTGCCGTCCGCTCGAGGTCCACGAATGCCGCGTGTTGCATTTGAGTTTTTCGATCTTGTTTAAGAATTCTATGTATTCTTTCGGCTTCATCTTTGTATCATAATCCCTTTCATAAACTCCGATCGGTTATGAAAAGCATAAGCGATCGCCTTTTCTTCCTCGGTGCAGCCTATGAGAAGCTTGATCTCGGAATCGCGTTTCCACAGATCGACGGTGCAGATGATCGCATCGCACTTTTCGTCGGTCAAAGATCCGCGCCAGACGTCGATTCCGCCGCCGTCCATTGACTCGGTGTTGTCAATATAACCGTAATCAAGCTCGTATACGATATGAGGATAGCGCGGGTGAGCGCTTCCCTTCGGTCTGTCGATCACGATTTTGCCCGAGGATAGGAGCTTGTCAATTGCTGACCAAAAATCATTGTCGTAATTCATATTATCTTCCGTCCGTGACAAAATGCTTTACCGTATTTGTGGGATTTTTAAGTTCTGTTTTATAGAAAGTCGGGAACATTTTTATATCCTCGTCGGGCGCGACCCATTTGAGAAATTCCTTGCTTTCGTCCTCGGTGAAGCTGTCGCAAACGGGGGCGAAATCATTCGGAGCTTTCATATAAAAGTAAAACGATATTTCGTAGATCAACTTTCCGAGCTTTGCGGGCGAATCGCCGATGAAGTAATTTTCGTGGATGAAGCCGAGGCGGTCGATCTCCATTTTTACGCCGGTTTCTTCATATACTTCACGAATGACAGCTTCTTCTGCCGTCTCGCCGAATTTCAGCCTGCCGCCGACCGAATAGAGATAGTCCGCGCCCCCGTTGCCCACCATCAGAATTTTGCCGTCCTTCATAATGATCGCGCCCACGCGGATATTGAGAATCCCGTCGCCGCAGACGGCGCACATATCTTTGCTCATTTCTTTTTCCTTTTTAAATCGGCTTTTTAGCCAGATACAAAATGTATGTGTCGTTGAACACGACCTTATTTCCTGCCGCCGCAACGGTTGTGCGGAGACCGTCGAAAAACTTTGTCTTGTACGGCTCGGGGATCACAAGGTGATCGCAATGAGTGCCGCAGTAGGCGACGTATTCGTCCGCGGAGAACTCGCGCGTGCCGTAAAACTCACGTTTTTCAAAATCTACGTAGCCGTAATTCGGCGCGTTTGTGTATTTGAAAGAGCCGTGCGTGTACTCGGTTTCGGGTTTGTAGTATGCGGAATAGACCTTTTGAATTTCGGTGTAAAGAGCCTCGTTAGGTGTTTTGTAATCTCCGCGCATCAGGATCATTGCAAGCGTTCCGCCGGGCTTCAACAGATCGAAGGTCTTGGAGAACGCGATCTCCTCGGGGATCCATTGGATAGTCGCGGCTGAGTAGATCATATCAAATTTTTGATCTCCGAAATCGTGCGTGATAAAGTCGGAGTTTACAATGCTGAAATTCGGATAGTGACCGTATTTCTGCTTCATTTTTTCATAAAGATGCTCGCCGAGCTCGATTGCGTTATAGTCGCATCCCGTGGAGAGGATGGGATCGGTAGCCTGACCTGTGCCCGGTCCGAGCTCAAGAACCGATTTGCCCTCGCCGATCTCCGCATATTCGATCAACGCGGCAAAAAGCTCGAGGGAATATCGCGGGCGGTATTTGTCAAACTCCTCGGGGATCGTGTCAAAAATTTTTCTGAATTCCATAATCGTTCTCCTTTATAACGTGCGAAGAAGATCTTCGGCTTCTTTGAAAAAACGCGGTGTAACCTGCGGATAAGTAAGATTATCGGGGAGGACATCGAATGCCTCAACCGCCTTCATTTCACTTTCGGGAAGCTCGCCGAGGGACTTGGCTACGGCAAGGAAAACCATTCCGTTTGCGCAGCCGTTTGAATCGAATCCCCAATAGTCGCAAAGGGGATAGACGTCCGCGTCACGGATCCCACTTTCCTCAAAAAGCTCACGGCGTGCGCATTCGAGCGGAGTTTCGCCCGCCTCGATATGCCCGCCCTGAGTTTCCCAGGTGTCGCGCTCCTCGTGCATTGAAAGGATCCACTTTCCGCCGAGGTTTGTGCAAATGGCGGTGAACATATATTTTTGGAGATATCCGACGGGATAAATTCGACATTGCAGGTCTTCGCGCGGGGGCTTGGGAGGGTGAAGATCGATGCCGAGCCCCTTGCATTTTTCGAGGGCGTGAGCGTGACCGTTTTGCGCGGCTGTTCTGTACCAAAAGATCGCCTGCTCGACGTCGCCTGTTTCCTCGCAGTATTTTGCAAGATCGTATTGCGCCGCGCGGTCGCCGTCGTAAGCTTGCAGACGAGTACGTTGGATTATCATAACAAAGTTTTAAGAAGCCCTTCGCAAGCCTCAAGGATATCGCGATAGGTGACGTCAAAGTGTCCGACGTACCAAGGGTCGGCAACGTCACCGGGGCGGGAGGTGTAGTCCATCATCTTGCGGATCTTGCCATCGGGATCGCCGCCGAGAATGATGTGCATATTGCGGATGTTTGCCGAATCCATACCGATGAAGAGGTCGTACTTCCCGTAGTCCGAGCCTTGAAGCTGAACTGCCTGCTTACCGTCGGGTGAGATACCGTGTTTTTCAAGCTCTGCGCGTGCGGCGGGATAGACAGGTTTGCCTACGCCGTTTATAATTTCTTCGGCACTTGTAGCCGACGATCTGATCAGAAATTCCGCCTCAAGTCCGCGCTCGGCGACCATTTTCTTGAAAATAAATTCCGCCATCGGACTGCGGCATATATTGCCGTGGCAGACGAACATGATTTTTTTCATATTATCAAACTCCAAAATATACTTTTTGAATCTTGTTGCAATAAGATGATGTTGACATTGTATCATAAAACCTACTTGGAATCTACACATAATATTTTAACTTTTTGGATCGCAAGCGATTCCGGCAATGAAATCCACGAATATTCTTCATCGGCTCGCCGGGCAGAGTAATGATTTGTAAGTTTACTTATAGACAATTCCTCATTTTTGTGTTATAATATATTTAACACGATTACGACGCAAACGGGAGGTGAGCGTATGGCAATGACAGAATGGGGTATCCGCAGGACTGCGATCGGGCAGAACAGTATCAAAGTTGTTCTGTGTGATGACGATCCTGAATTTTTGAAAACTTTCTGCGGTGAGATCGAATCCGCTTTTTCAAAGCTCTGTATGAAAGCCGAGCTTTCTGCATTTGGGACCGTTGACGATATTCCCGCCGATCTTCTTTCATCCTGCGATATGGCGTTTCTCGATATTGACTTTGAGGGCGAGGGCTACAACGGCATCGATATCGCACGTAAACTGCGCGGGGTAAACAAGAAAGCGATCGTTTTCTTTGTTACCAACTTTATCGACTACGCCCCCGCGGGATACGAGGTTCAGGCGTTCCGATACATACTCAAACGCGATAGAAACGACGTGCTTGAACGCTATATTATGCAAGCGATCGAGCAAATGGCGGATGAGCGGGAGTTTTTGAATATATCCGACGGGGACGCAAATCTTGAATTTCCCCTTGACGATATCTCCTATCTGGAGGTTCTCAATCACGAGGTTATCGTTCATACGAAGGACAGCACGCACACTCTGTACGCTTCACTTTCAAGCCTCGAAGAACAGCTCGAGAAATGCGGATTTCTGCGTATTCACAACAGCTATCTTGTGAATATGCGCTATATTCAGAAATACCGCAGCCGCGAGTGTATCTTGACCGACGGCACGTCTCTCCCCGCGAGCGAACGCAATTATTCCGCGCAAAAACAAAAATATCTGCTGTGGAAGGGATTCAGATAATGCGGTTTTTATTTATTCCCATCTTTGCGGCTTTGCAGATATGCTATACTTGGCTGCTTTTCTCCTCCTTTCTTGAACCGAAGCTGCGCGGCACCGAAAATTTCAGCCTGCACGTGTTTGCCTGGCTGATAACGACGGTCTTTGGATTTTTTGACTTTCCCGGAATTTACGGATACGTCGTATATCTCTTAATGGCGTCCATCCTTCTTATCGTCATATACGGCGAATACGGCGCGGGCGGACGCGGACTCGGCTTGCTTGCCGCCGTGTTTGCGATTCCGTTTATTATAGACAGCGCGTTTTTGTATTTTGCAGCCGATACTGAAGGGATCGTTTATTACCTCATCCTTACGGCGGGGAATTTGCTTCCGATCGCTTTGGTACCGATTTTTCGGGCGGCAAAGTTCAACGGTCGCGGAGAAGCCGACAGCGACGCGCTTCTGCTCAAACAGCATATGGAGCTGCAAAAGGAAAGCATGAATGCGCTCGAGCAGAACTATCGCTTGCAGAGAAAGAGCACGCACGAATTCGAGCATCATCTGCAGGTGCTTGGCGATTTATTGAAGCAAAATGAGATCGGCGCGGCGCAGGATTATCTCGACAAGCTCAAAAAGAACCGCTCGATGCACGTAATGGGCGTCAACTCGCGCCATCCCGTCGTGGACGTTATTCTCAACCAAAAATACCAGATGGCACGCGAAAATGATATAGGCGTGCAGGTTCAGGTGAACGATCTTTCGGAGATCGATATACCGTCGGATTCGCTCGTCGTGGTGCTGACGAACCTTTGGGACAACGCCATCGAGGCATGCCGCCGCATCGACGGCTACCGCGAGATCTTTTGCAGTATTCTTTACGATGAAGGACTTTATATTTCTATCCGAAATACCTCAAATCCCGTGAAGATTGAGAACGGCAAGATCGCGACGTCGAAAAACGACTCTCTCAGCCACGGATTTGGACTGATGAGCGTCTGCTACACCCTCGACACCCTCGGCGCGGAATATACCTACGATTATAATGAAGGTTGGTTTAATTTCGTTGCGGAAATAGAAAAATAACAACAACAGCGGGGAGCTTCGGCTCCCCGCTGCCCTATTTACACCCCCAATGACGTAGTTACGCTGAAAATGCCGTAGTTACGCTATAATATTGACATTAGAGAGCCTTTTTGATACAATTAAATCGGTTGGTAAGATTAAAAAATTTTATCTCATATACGAAAGGAAATGACAGATGTTTTCAAGAACGATAAAGCGTTTGAAACGCGCTCCTATTCCCGCTATTGCGGTGCTGCTATTTGCCGCTATTATTTCTATGATCATTTGTGCCCTACAAAAATCGAATGAGGCTGAACTTCGGAATTATGAAGAGATGTGGCAATCAGTTCCGATTACTCTAACTGTCACAGATCCTTCGGGTGTAAATGACGGTAAACTCCTAATCAAGTCTTGGGTTCTTGACTTGTTCGAAAGAGAAGAACCCATCAAAATTTATGATGCATCTAATTTTGATGAATATAATGATGTTAAGTATGAATTCTTTCGCAACGAAGTTCCTGTTGAATTATCGTTGGCTGAATACGTAAAAGACATTCAGATTTTAGTAAAGCAAACGATAAATACTATTAACGGCAAAAATTATACCAGTGCTTCGGGAACAACTATGTTGTACGGAATTACCTCTATTCCTTGCGACAAGCAGCTATTGCCGGAATACGGATGTGAGATCACTTGGTTCGACGGATATGACGAAAGTATTTTTGCGGACGATGATCTGCTTTGTATCGTTCCCGATGGAATGATTGAGAGTTACAACAATGATGGCAAGGTTGATTTATATTTCTCCGGCAGATCACAAAAACCTGTCGTTCGCTTAGATGAAAACGGCGAAATTGTGTGGGAAGACGGTCATATTGTTATAGACATGCCGAAAACCGAATATAATTGCACGCTTAAAATTGTCGGAACATACACCCAAGGCGACGGAAAAAGCATTTATTGCCCGTATTCTATAGTTAAGCAGGTATATGATGAGCTTGAGGAAATTATAATAGTCCGCTCGCTGAGCGCAACACTAAAAGATAATAGACGTCTTGATGAATTCCGCGAAAAAATGAGCTTATGCTTCTTGGAGCCTGTGCCGGATGGGAAGAAAACTTCTTGGGGTGTGATGATAGATGTTGGATTATCGACGAAATATACTGAGAAATCTTATGCCTATGCGATTGACATAGACGATAATAATCTGTTCGACCTCGCGGCCATCCTTGAAGACAGCATAAAATTCAACCGCACGGTTACGGTGTTTGTTGTAATTCTGTCCACTATTTCGGGATTCCTCGTCGGATTCCTTATGGTACGCCGCCGTAAGCGCGATATTATGCTGATGCGCATGGTTGGTGAATCGAACGCGAGAGTATATTTCGGCTTCGTACTGGAGCAAATGATCTGCATAATACTCGGCATAGCAATCGGCGGCGCGTACTATATGTGGAACCCGATAAATAATCTTGCTATATTCGCCATTACCTACTTCGTCGCCCTCAGCCTCGCACTTGTGATCTTTATGAGCAAAAAACTTCTCACTACCGTCAAGGAGGATGAATGATTCTCCTTTATTGTCGAAAACAACCCATTACTGGAGGCAAAAATGTTATCTATCAAAAATGCTATCCGCCGTCCGATCGTTTCGGCACTCGGAATACTGCTCGTTGTTTCTATGACCGCATTCCTGAGCGTCGGAATCGGTCAGGCTTATGTAGCCAACAACACGCTCAAGTCGATTGAGGACAACTTCACCACGGTCGCGCTGATGACGGAAAAGTTCCGCAATCAGTCAAACATCACTCTGCAGTTCGGCGACAAGACTCAAACTCAGGTGACAAGACAGTTCCCCGAAAAGGTAGTCAAATTCCTCGAGGCGTTGCCCGAGAAATACCCCGAGCTTGTAAAAGAGGTCGCCTCGCCCGGCTTGGCGTCGGCTTACATTCCCTCGCTCACGGTAGACTTTTTTACAGATCATTCCTATGAGGAATCGGTAGCGAAAAAGAACCCCACCGGCGCGTGGTCGCGTCCGCACGGTACGCCCTATTGTTGCGCGATCTTTGAGATCGTGCTGACCGAGATAGGCGAGCCCTTTGCGGAAGAGAATTTCATCGAGATCTCCGATGATCAGACATACGCCGTCTACGAAACCGAATACAGATCTCAGCTCAAAGGCAACATCACCTCCGTCATCGCGCTTCACGAAGGCTTCGATGACCCGACCGGGCGCGAGCTGCAGGTCAATCTGCACGTCGAAAGCTTTGAAGCTTTTGATGCTCTTGATTTGAAGCTTGGAGAGAAATATCTCGTCTACTCCTATTATTACATCGACCGCGTTTGGAAATACGGCAACGATTACGTCAGCTGTTTGGTGGGAGATGAGCTTATCTACAACGAAAACGTATATCACGTCAGCCTCGCCGGCACGAAAACGCCCGCCAATATCACCGAAAAGACCTATATCGGCGAAAACGGCGAGACTGTGATCTGCTCGGTTGAGGAATACGTGGAGCGTTATTCGCACCCGTCCATTGCTCACGTGCCGAATGGCGCGGAAGCCTTTCTCAAATCGTATGACGGCGCAAAATGGCGCGAGCAGATCGAGAATATCGAGATCAACGAGCACTCTTTCCCCGTCATCGGCGTTCAGAAGCTCGGATATATCACCGACTTTGCCCGCGAGGACGCGCGTATCGTCGAGGGCAGAGATTTCACATCAAAAGAGCTTGAAAGCGGCGCAAACGTCTGCGTCATCAGCGAATCCCTTGCGGCGAAGAACGGCATTACGGTCGGCGATACGATTGATCTGAATTATTACATCTACGATTGGAGCGTTGAGTATCAATGGTATCTCAACGAGGGAATAGGCATCATCGAGCCCTCGCCCTATTTCTACACCTCAACAACATCTCTGACCGAAACCGAAACCTATAAGGTAGTCGGACTCTACCGCGACAGCTCGGAGTGGACGTATACCCAGGGCGATATTTATTCATTCACGCCGAACACCGTCTTCGTACCCCAATCCTCCGTCACGGGCAGTATGGATTACAGCGATCAGGGAATGTTCCGCACCTACGTCCTCAAAAACGGTACTATCAATGAGCTTCAAAAAGAGGTTGCCCTTGCGGGCTTCGACGGACTTTTCGTCTATTACGATCAGGGCTATGAGATAATATCTCAAAATCTCTTTGCATATGACGAGGTGGCAAAGCAAGCCTTGGCGGTTGGTATTTCGTCCACGGTCATCCTCGCGGCGCTATATTTCATCCTTTTTCCGCTGCAACAAAAGAAGAACGTTTCAATAATGTATTCCCTCGGCACGGAGCGCGGGCGGAGAATACGGTATCTGCTCGGCAGTAACCTCTGCATCCTCCTGCCCGGCACGCTGATCGGTTGCGTGCTCAGCATCACATCCTGGCAGGCGGTCAGCCAAGCACTTTATGCCGCCGCGGAGACCGAAGCGCAGATCACCTTCGAGGTCGATGCACCCCTTATGATAATGATCGCCGCCGTTCAATTCGTCTGCGTACTGCTGACATCAGTTTTTGTTTCCTTGCTGATGGCGAAGGATAGAAAGTTACACGAAAGGAAGTAAAGAAATAATGTCTAAAGCAATTAAAATTCTGAAACTGATACGAATTATCATTGTCGCGTTGTTAGTGATTGCGTCTATAACTCTCGCTGTTATTTGCGTGAACAACAATAAAAATTTAAACCGCTTGTATGAAGAATACCGCTCCAAACCTATCACAGTGACGGCGAATCCTGTTGAGTCGGAGGACGGTAAAACGTCTGCTATTCCGAGTTGGACGATTGATCTGTTTACCGGAAAAAATCCTGTGGAAATTCAGGATACATCATCCGAAAACCATGAAGCAACACAGATTTCTTTGTCTGAATATCTGAAAGACGTGCGGATCAGAATGTCTGAAAGCATCCTATTGATAAATGACGAGATTGCCAAGGATCTAACCGCGAGCGTGACCCCGGAGCTGATCGGCATTACGTCGCTTTCATCCGACGAACAGCTTCTTCCCGAAAACGGAAGTAAGGTTACGTGGTTCGAGGGATATAACGAAAGCGTTTTCGGGGGCGAAGAGCTCGTTTGCCTTGTTCCCGAAAGCAAGCTTGATGCTTACGACAACGGAAGCGGTGAGGCTTTGCTCTATTTCTTCAATAGTGTGTTAAAATTGGAAGATGGCAACATTGTCAGAGAGTCGACGACATACTCATGTACGCTTAAAATAGTCGGCACATATACCGCAGGCGACGAAGTAAGCTGTTACTGCCCGCTTTCTATTATAGAACAGGTGTATGAAAATTTGGGTTTAGACTTTCTTCCCGATTTGATAAGCGCAACGATCGCGGACAATCTGCTTTTTGATGAATTCCGTGAAAAAGCAAGCGTTCTCTATTCGAATCTCTCGGACGATCCGTCACAATCTTATGATGAACTGACAATAGTAAACCGTTCGCATAGCTCAACGTTATCCGCGGGTTATGCAGAACTGGATATAAGCGGCGTCGAGGGGTTAGACTTTGCTGCCGCACGCGAAGAATGTGAAGAAATAGAAAGCTTTAACCGCACAGCGATTTTATTAATTAAAATTTTTGCAATTGTCGCAGTCCTGCTGATTGTGATACCGATTATATATATTCTGCTTTTCCGAATGTGCGGAATCAGAGCGATAAAGCTTACCATAAATCAAATAAGACGCTCGCCCGTTCGCGCTATTGCAGTTGTGCTTTTCGCAGTTGTGGTTTCGGCAATTATTTGCGCACTGCAAGCGACTAACGAAGCGGAATTGAACCATTATGAAGAAACTTGGAAATCTGTGCCGATCACTATAACTGTCGCTGATCCTTTAATAGCTAATGACGGTCTTTTTGCGGTCGATGAATGGGTTTATGATTTATTTACCAAGGAAGAACCCATAAAGTTCTATGATGTATCTGCCGCGAAAGATATTAATGAGGCAAGGCGGATAAAGCCCTCGAAACCTTCTGCTGAATTATCATTGGCGGAATATGTAAAAGATGTTCAGGTAAAGATGCAAGTGCTGATAGACACTGTCAACGGAAACAAATTTAAGAATCCTCTTTTGTATGGTATGCCCTCGCTTTCCAGCGATAAACAGCTTTTGCCGGACTATGGCTGTGTGATCACGTGGAAAGAGGGATATGACGAAAGTATATTCGAAGGTGAAGACTTGGTTTGCCTAATTCCCGAGTCAAAGGCTGAGGATTATGATAACGGTAACGGCAAGTCAGATCTTGTGTTCTTGGGCCCTGTGACATCTACCTACATAAACGGAGAACTCGTACAGGGTGGTGAGAGAGCCGAATATCAATGCACACTCAAGATTGCCGGAACTTATACCGGCGGAGACGCGTTGAGTATTTACTGCCCGCTTCCGATCGTTACAAAGATAGTTGAGGAAATTGACACAATGCCTATCATTTGGTCGCTGAGCGCAACGCTTGCTGACAACACCCGTCTTGAGGAATTCCGCGAAAAAGCAAAGCTCTGCTTTCTCGAGCCTGCTTCGCTTACCGAAAAGCTTCATTGGGGATTCTATGCGAATGTTGTGTATAGTGAATTCTATGAGCATGCTCTCGATATTAACGATGATGCTTTGTTTGATCTGACAGCCATACTTGAAGACAGCATCAAATTCAACCGCACCATCACGCTGATCGTCGTTGCTCTCTCGGTTATTTCGGGATTCCTTATCGGATTCCTTATGATCCGCCGACGCAAGAAGGATATTCTGCTGATGCGAACGGTCGGTGAATCGAATTTCAGACTTTACTTCGGCTTCATTCTCGAGCAAATGATATGTATCATTCTCGGCATAGCCATCGGCGGTGCATATTATAAGTGGAATCCGATAAATAACCTTGCGATATTCGCTGTCACATACTTCGTCGCCCTCAGTCTTGCACTTGCAATATTTATGAGTAAAAAACTTCTCACAACCATTAAGGAGGATGAATAATGAGTATTTCGCTTAAAAACGTATCTTACAGTTACAGAGGAAAGTATCAGACCGTTCGCGCGGTGGACGGTGTATCTTATGATTTTGAACCCGGCAAGTGCTACGCCATCGTCGGCAAGTCGGGCTCGGGCAAGACCACCTTGCTCTCGCTGATGGCGGGACTCGACGTGCCCTCCGAGGGCGAGATCATCATCGACGGCAAGTCCACAAAGGAGTGGAACAGAAACCGTCTCCGCCGCGATTCTGTCAGCGTTATCTATCAGAATTACAATCTCTTTCCGCTTCTGACCGTGCAGGAGAATATTATGTACCCGCTCGATCTCAAGAAGACCTCGAAAAAGGACGCGGTGGCGCTTGCAGTCAAGATGCGCGAGCGCGTTGAGCTTTCACCCGCGTACGACAAGCGTCTTCCCGCACACCTCTCGGGCGGCGAGCAGCAGCGTGTGGCGATCGCACGCACTCTTGCGCAGGGCTGCAAGATCATCCTCGCCGACGAGCCGACGGGCAACCTTGACTCCACCAACACCGCCAACATAGTCAAGATACTCTGCTCCCTCGCCCACGACGACGGCTGCACCGTCATCATAGTCACCCACGACCCCGCAGTCGCCGAGCAAGCCGACACCGTCCTCCAGATGAAGGACGGCGCGTGGATATAAACATATTATGCAAGAACGATGAAAAATAAAATAACTGCGCGTGACAAGATCGTTTATTTCGTCACTATGTTAGGAGCCAACCTCCTGGGCTCGGTTGCGATTATTTTGATTATGTCAATCTTGTCGAAATCTAACGATCGCAATATTATCATCAAAAATTACAGACTTTTTGCCGTAATTTTTGCCATCATTGGAATTGGAGTCACCTGCCTCGTTACATTTTTATATTTCAGAAGCAAACTGCCTGATATTTTTGTTTCCGATATAGAAAACGCAGACAGCATCAAGGTGATATTCAAAAACTTTTGTTTATTGGTTTTGCCGGGCGAGATAATCAGATTTATCTTGGCAACTCTACCTACCAAACCCGGAAGCATGTTCGGTTATCGATTTTTTGACGGATTTTTTGCTATGCCCGCAAATCTTGTATATGATTGGTTTTATCTTATGCCGGAAAAGCGCCTTGAAGTAATACGCAAGTCTGGATATTCATTTACCGACAATGCGCTTTTCTTCTTGATCTATTTAATCTATTTCGCTATCACCATCGCCGTTTTGTTCCTGATTTTCAAACAGCTTTGGAAAGAAAACGAAGTTAAGAAAAAGAATGAAGTCAAAATCAGAATGGATTACGATAGCGTTAAGTGAGGTTTCGGATGGCACAAAAAGACCTTGTAAATGAAAGAGATTTTTATGCCCAAAAAGAAGTCGAGCTTTATGATGTGCTGAAATATGCATTTATTGTGATACTCGCGAACTTTATGGCTTATTATCTTGTTTCCTGCATTTATTATTTTATCTCGAAGCTCGCGGCAAGCTCGATGTATCTTATTTTGCAGTCGATATTTATTTACATTCCTATCTGCGCCGTGATCCCCGTTTTACTCATATTTCAGTACATAAGGCATTTTGTACCGAAGCATTTTTCGCTTGCCGACAGCCCTCGTGTTTGGATTCGCAAGATGATAAAATGGGTCGGCGTTGGGGAGATAGCGCGCTTCGTGATCGGTCTGATACCGCTATCAATAACGCAATGCGGCGTTATCACCTCTCCGGCGACCTATCATTTGTATACTCTGTTTTATCTTGAGCCGCTTGGCAAATTCGAAGCCGTTATGCTAAACGGTAACGCCGAAATGGTAGATATCGGCGTATTTTTGCTCATATATTGCTTATATTTCTGCATATATTGCCTGTTACTTTACAAAAAGCTCAAAAAAGAGATCATTCGTCACACAAAATATCTTGAAGGCTGTATGAATGAAAAGAAGCGTTTTTATGATTTTAACAAAAGCGAAGGAGAATGAAAATGAAAAATAAGCTTGATCAGAAGATCGAAGCGCGTTTTATTGCTCTCGGCAATAAAAGGTATTACAGGACCCTTGTCCTGACAGCGGTGTGGATTGCGCTTGTAATTGCCGCATTTCTTGTTTTTGTAATTTCGACCGAGCGTTCATTTGCGGATCTCAGCAATTATCTCATCCTCCTTCTTTGTATTATTCCGTTTTTTCCGTTTTCAGCGCACAAGATATTGCTCTCAAAAAGCTTTTACGCAAGCGTTTCGCTCGCGACCGACAATGCTCTTTACGACGAGTTGAGAAAGGCTTACATGAGCAATCGTTTTGACGTTGAAAACGTTCGCTCGGTGACTTTCGAAAAAGATAGCGGCGAGAAGTTCACGGTATCTTACAAAATAAAAAGTTATATTATGGACGGCTTGCACTACGACGAGGGCGACAGAGTCTTTTTCGTACGCGGATTGAAATATCCGCTCAAGTTCCCGATAACCGAGGGGAAGGAATTCAAATGCCCCGTGTGCGGACACACGGTTTCTGCCGAAGACGCGGTATGTAAATCCTGTAGATTGAATTTTGCCGATATACTAAAAGTATAATGCTACCTATATTGATATAACTATAAAAGTTCGCGAGAGGGTCGAGCTTTCAGCAAACTACGACAACCTCTTGCCCGCCCACCTCTCAGACGGCGAACAGCAGAGAGTTGCGATCGCGCGTACTCTCGCACAGGGATGCAAGATCATCCTCGCCGACGAGCCGACGGGTAATCTCGATTCTACAAACACCGCAAACATAGTCAAGATCCTCTGCTCCCTCGCCCACGACGACGCCTGCACCGTCATCATAGTCACCCACGACCCCTCCGTCGCAGAACAAGCCGACACCGTTCTGCAGATGAAGGATGGCTCTTGGATTTAAAAACATATAAACAAACGCGAACCGTTTTCGAATGACGAAACGGTTCGCGCTTTTTGGTAAGTTTTAATCTGATTTACATTATTGTTGACGTTCAACTATACTCAATATGTTTTAGAGCGGTTCCATTGTTAACAAGGGAGATTTGTATAAAAATAGAACAAATGTTCTTGACTTTTGGGCTGGATTGAGATATAATGTTTATGTAATCAGTCTCAAAACAGATAATATCCGGACAAAAATTTGGTCGTGTCGGGCGATCGGATGGCTAGGCGTTCGGACAAATATAAAACGAAAGGATTTTTTATGAAAAGATTTATTATTCAAAGTATCAAAAGGATCAATATTTATCTCAAGGGCTTGAAGCCGGTTGGAGGTGGATGCCGATGATGAAGGGCGACTCTTACAGCTTGCCGATAAAGATCGATACCGATCGAGGTGTCGCGACTGCGGAGAGCTTTTTGGACGTTGAGGTATGTATCGGTAATGCTATCCGCAAAACGCTGGCTTGCGATGAGATCAAATACGACGAGGAGGAGTCGCTCTTTCTCGTGCCGCTGACTCAGGAGGAAACGTTCGGACTTCCTAACAGAGTCAGAGTGAACGTTCGCTGTAAATACGGCAACGGAAACGTCGTTGGCGTTGACCTTGGCATTATAGAAGTCGCTCCGACGCTTTCAAGGGAGGTGCTGTGATGGAAAATATCACGGCAAAAATCAGAGAAATGCCTGCTATCAATGCATCTCTTGAGAATATCCGAGTAATAACGTCGGAAACGATCTCCTCTCACGCTCTTATGAAAGACCGCGATATTGCAGATCAGCATCCCATATCCGCAATCACGGGGCTTGAGGATGCCTTACGGAATGGCGTCAGCAACGAGAAGATTTCCGAAACTGTGGAAATGGCACTTGCTTCGGCTAAAGCGCGCGGAGATTTTGACGGTGAGGATGGATATACTCCGATAAAGGGCGTCGATTACTTTAACGAGTCGGATAGGGAAGAGATGAAATCGTTTATCGCCTCCGAGCTTGCGAAGCGCGGACAGCTTGCTCCCGAATTTGCAGAGTCTCTTGAATGGCTCGAAGCAAACGGAGATCAGAACAAGATGTACGTTCTGCCCGACGGCTTTATCTACGCTTATATGCTGACGTCTGGCGAGCCTCAGCCCTTGTTCACTAACTTACTTGAGACCGCCGTTGACACGGACGGAACGCCTTATGAGGGCGGCAAGGGCTATAAAGAAGGCTGGCGTATCAATTCAAGCAAGGTCGAAGAACAGGTCGAGGGCAACTGTATAACGGGATATATCCCGATGCCCGACGGAGCAAAGGGTCAGACCTTGCGCTTCAAGAATATGCCGAAGGGTACGAAATCGGTATATATTCTTTATTACAAAAGCGATTTTACGGCGGGTAATTCGATCACTTATGAGAGCGCGATATACGCCACTCCCGATGAGGACGGCGTTTATAGCGTAACGCTTGCCAACAATGACTACACCGCATACATCCGTGTAACTGCGGGCGATATGAGCGAGACGATCATCACGGTTGACGAGGAGATCAAGTGGAGCGAGGGTGGCTTTGGCAACGGTTGGGCGAGCACGGGACATGCTTTCGTCCCCGCTGACTACGAGGATAGGATCGTTGACCTTGAAGCGGCAACCGTGCAGAACTCCGCGGACATTGAAGCCTTGAAGAAGGGGGCGGTCGATACGGGCGGTCTTGACGCGATTTCTTGGATGAGAGAATGGAATAGTCCCATATACGATAGGACACCCGTTTGGGAGATCAAGAGCGAAAAGGCGGCACTTACATCGTCCGACAAGACGGTTGCGGAGGTGTATGCGAAATATGATGCTCTTATGGCAGAACACCCTGATTTCATTACAAAGACCGATCTCGGCTTATCTTCCGATGGCGTAACGCACGTTTACAGATACGATTTCAAGGAACGTGAGCCGAGACATCAGAGCGGATTTGAATGGAGCGAGAGGAAGCCGAAGTTCATCGTCGTGACGGGTATTCACAGAGAATGGAACGGCATTTACGGAATGTTCCACGCTCTTTCCGAGATCACCGCGAACAGCGAGCTTGCAGAGCTTCGCCGAAGCGTTCATTTTATCGTCGTTCCCGTTCTCAATCCTTACAGTATTTCGGGTGATTACGCTACGGTCGGTCACTCGGCAAACGCAAACGGCGTTGAGATACACCGAAACTTTGAGGTTGGCTTCTCGGTTTCGGGAGAAGGTACGATTCACTACACGGGTGAGACCGCGCTTTCCGAGGTGGAATCGCAGTATCTCGACAACATCCTCAAGAGCAATACCGACGCTGCGTACTTCCTCACTTGCCATTCCTTCGACCGTGATAAGACTTGGGGCGTAGGCTTCCTTTGGGGTTCGTCGGCTACGAAGTATATGTGCAATATGGCTTTCCGCGTCATCGACAAGATGGGTAAGGCTTGGCACAAGAAGTACGGCAAGACTTGGGAGAACGGCATCAAGGCGCAGAACGAGTATCTGCTTGCGAATATTGCCACCTATCCGAGCGCTACCGCGCTTGCCGATGGCGATTATCGCATAGGTCACGCCGCCTTGACCAACACGGGCGGTTGTGAGCAGAGACAAGCGACGAAGTACGGCATTCAGGCTACCAATTTTGAGGTAGGCGAGACCTTCTTCGTGCTTGACGGAACGAGCCTTTCCGCAAAGGCGATCACTCACGGCGCGGAGGCTTACGTTAATTTCTTCCTGACGGCTATGGGCGTTTACGACGCGAAGGATAAGAGAGAATATTGGGTTAGCTGACACGCTTCGCGTGGGATGGATAACTCATTTTAACCCAACCGTCTCATAATAATTTTTAAGGTCTGCCTCTTCTCGGGGCAGACCTTTTTGCTTGGGTTTCACGTGTGCGTGAAATGAGATTTTATATGTAAAAGATGCAGATGTCGGTGTTCGGATAACACATAGTCATAAAATAAAGTTTTATTGATTTTTGCTTTTTTTGTTGAAAAATGGTATATTATGTGTTATAATTATAATAGTATATAATTGGGGTAGTTTGGCTGTCCTTATTGACGTATCTTCTGATAACGGAAATATGATTTTTGATGAATATTGATGGCATCCCCTTTTCGGTAACCCGACAGTTGATCAAGTGTTCAGGAGTTTTTGATTTGATATGTATAAACGTTTTATAAAGAGATTAATTGATATCGTTTTATCGGGAATCGCGATTATTATTACGGCGCTTCCGATGCTTATTATAGCCATTATAATAAAGCTTGATTCACCGGGTAACGCGATTTTTAAGCAAGAGCGCGTTGGATTGAACGGTAAGGTTTTTCATATATACAAGTTCAGAAGTATGTGCGTAAATGCAGAGCACACGGGAAGCGGCGTTTATTCCGGAAAGGGCGACTCGAGAGTCACCCGCGTGGGTAAATTCCTCCGCGCATCAAGTCTTGATGAGCTTCCGCAGTTTTTTAATATTATTCGCGGTGATATGAGCTTTGTCGGTCCCAGACCTCCTCTTACTTATCATCCCTGGACGTTTGATAAATATACCGAGGAGCAGAGGCGCATGTTCGATATCCGTCCCGGAATCACGGGCTGGGCTCAGGTGAACGGACGAAAGACGGTTGAATGGAATGAACGCATCAGATTGAACGTTTGGTACGTTGATAACGTTTCCTTGTTTTTGGATATAAAAATACTCTTTTTGACATTTTTTAAGGTATTAAGTAACGCTGATAACGTCAGCGACGGACCTACTGTAAAGAAAGACGGCAAAAAAGGCGAGTGAGGTACTTATGTCTTTGAAGTTGATGTATATCACAAACGATACTGATATAGCTTTGATGGCAGAGGCTTGCGGAGTCGACCGTATCTTTGTTGATATGGAATACATAGGTAAGAGCGACCGTCAGGGCGGGATGAACACGGTTCAGAACCGCCATACCGTTGACGATATCAAACGCCTGCGCGCCGTTCTTACGAGATCGCGGCTTATGGTTCGCTGCAATCCCATTCACGGAAAGACCGAGGAATACGCGTCTTCAAGAGAAGAGATAGATGAAATAATAGCTGCCGGCGCGGATATTATCATGCTGCCGTATTTTAAGACTGCGGACGAGGTCGAAAGCTTTTTGAGCTTGGTGGACGGCAGAGTGAAAACGATTCTTTTGTTCGAAACTCCCGAGTCCGTGGAGGCGATCGATGACATACTGTCGCTTTGCGGGATAGATGAGGTGTTTGTCGGATTGAACGATCTCAGCCTCGGATACGGTAAAAAATTTATGTTTGAGCTCCTTGCGGACGGTACCGTCGAATCGCTTTGCTTGAAATTCAAGCAAAAGGGCTTGCCTTGCGGCTTCGGCGGAATAGCTTCTCTCGGTAAAGGTCTTTTGAAGGCGGAGAGAGTTATCGCCGAGCATTATCGCATGGACAGCACCTGCGCTATACTTTCAAGAAGCTTTTGCTCCGATTATTTCGGCGATGACAGGGCAAAGTTCTTCGAAAGATTTTCGTCAGAGCTGGAAAAGGTTCGGGATTACGAGGCCTTTTGCTTTGAACAAAGTACTTCGTTTTTTGAGGAAAATACAATACAGGTTCGTTCCGCTGTATCTGACATTGTAAAGCGTATGCAATAAAAATTGATCGCCAGTAGGCGATGGAGAGATCAAATGAAATTACTGATTACAGGTGCTTGGCGTTATACGGAATATCAGCTTTGCGAAATTGAAGAGCTCGGACACAGCGTGGTCTTTATGCAGAATGAAAGCGAAGAGCTTCCTTGCGATTACGAATCCGTTGATGGCGTGATTTGCAACGGACTTTTTCTGCATCATCCGATAGAGAGGTTCGTAAATCTCAGGTATATTCAGCTGACCAGCGCGGGATTTGACAGAGTTCCTATGGACTATGCTCTGTCGCATGATATCGTGATCAAAAATGCAAGAGGCGTTTACAGTGTTCCTATGGCGGAATTCGCGCTGTCCTCCGTTTTGTCTGTTTATAAGCAGACCGATCATTTCAGATCTGCGCAAGCGTCGCATCGATGGGATAAGCACCGCGGATTGCGGGAGCTTTTCGGAAAGCGCGTATGTATTGTCGGTTGCGGCAGCGTCGGAAGCGAGTGCGCTCTCAGATTTGCTGCGATGGGCTGCGATGTGAACGGAATCGACGCCGTTCCTATGCTTCAAAACGGCTTTAATTCGGTTCTGCCGGTCAATTTTTTATATGACGAGATATCTGCATCGGATATTACCGTGCTTACCCTGCCTTTAACCAAGGGAACTCGAGGTATTATAAATAAATCTATGCTGGAAGCGCTTCCGAGCGGAGCTGTTATCGTAAATATTTCAAGAGGTGCGGTTATTGACACCGCCGCTCTGACCGAGGTACTTTCGGAGCGCGATGACATTACCGCGATCCTTGACGTTTTTGAAGAGGAGCCTCTGGATATCGGATCTCGGCTGTGGGATTTGAAGAACGTGATCATAACGCCGCATAACAGCTTCGTAGGCGAAGGAAATGCGGAGCGACTGTGGTCGGTTATAATAAACAATCTTCGGAAATCTGAATCGAAATAATTTTGTATTGAAAGTGGCATTGCTATGACATTAGAAAAAAAGACGGTTTTAATTTTAGTTAATAAGCAGACTACTGTTGTAAACTTCCGCCTTGAGGTGGTCGCGGGTCTCGTTTCTGCGGGATATAACGTCATCGTTTCGGTTCCCGAGGGCGATCGGCTTGCCGAAATCGAAGCCGTGGGCGCGACGGTAATTCCCATCAAGATGGAAAAGGATTCTACCGATCCGATCAAGGATATTATTTTAATGATGGAATATCGCAGGCTTATCAAGAAAACGAAAGCCGATATGGTTCTGACATATACTATCAAGCCCAATGTGTACGGTGGAATGGCGGCGGCAAGCCTGAAGGTTCCGTACGTTGCCAATATTACCGGATTGGGTACCGCCCTTGTTGGTAAAGGCGCTTTGCAAAAGATGGCACTTGCGCTTTATAAGGTTGGATTTTCAAAGATATCCAAGGTCTTTTTTCAGAATGCGGATAATATGGCTTTCTTTGAGGAGAGGGGAATCGCTCGCGGTAAATACGAGCTGCTTCCGGGATCCGGCGTTAATCTTACCAAGTTTTCGGTTTTGGATTATCCTCCCGAGGATACCGTGGATTTTGTCTTCATCTCGCGTATACGCAAGGAGAAGGGTATAGACCAATATATTGACGCCGCGCGCAAGATCAGAATGAAATATCCAAATACGCGCTTTCACGTTTGCGGATTCGGCGACGAATATTACGAATCTCTTATGAAAGAGCTCCACGATGAAGGCGTCATAATTTATCACGGCTTATTAAACGACGTTCGCGTGGTGCTGAAGGACGTTCACTGCGTGGTGCATCCCACATACTACCCCGAGGGTATGTCAAATGTGCTGCTTGAGGGCGCGTCGTCGGGCAGACCGATTATATCGACGGATCATCCCGGCTGTCGCGAGGCGATAGATGACGGCGTAAACGGTTTTATCGTAAACAAATGCGATAGCGAAGATCTGATAGATAAGATCGAACGCTTTTTGGCTCTTTCGTATGAGCAAAAACGTGAGATGGGTCTGAAGGGAAGAGAAAAGGTAGCGCGAGAATTCGACCGCAATATTGTAGTTGAGCGCTATATTGACACAGTGGCAACGCTGATTGGTAAATAATAACTCTATCAAACAAAACGGGTGACTTTATGGATTTTTATAAGAAAATATTTAAGAGTAAAAAGCTGAGATTCAGAATACTGCAGGCGTTGAAATTTATCCCCGATGCCCCGATGCTGAAGCTTCAGTATCGGATAAAGCAGGGCAGAGCTCTCAACCTTAAATCTCCCGAGAGATTTACGGAAAAGATGCAATGGTATAAGCTCTATTACCGAGATCCCGCAATGCAACGGTGTGCGGACAAGTACGAGGTTCGCGAATATATAAAATCAAAGGGACTTGAACATATCCTGAACGATCTTTACGCCGTGTTTCCGAGCCCCGACGAGATAGCCTTTGACAGCCTTCCCGATGAATTCGTTCTTAAGCTGAGCAACGGCAGCAGCACAAATCTCCTCGTTTATGACAAATCTCTGATGTTCATCGAGAACGTCAAGCAGAGATTCAGAGATTTTTACGCTCAGAGCGGTTCGTCCGCGGGCAGAGAGTGGGTCTATAAGTCCGATAAATCTCCCGTAATAATTGCTGAAAGACTGCTCAAGGACGCTTCGAACGTCAACGGCGCGCTTCGTGACTATAAGATATTATGCTTTAACGGAAAGCCCGCCTATATTATTTGCGTTGACGGCAGATATACTTCGGATTATTGCCATGTGGTATATGATACGGAGTGGAATAAGCAGGACGTGGTCATAGGCGAATCCTCGGCGGCGGCAAATTACGCGAAGCCCGAGCAGCTTGAAGAAATGCTCAGGTACGCCGAGATCTTATCCGCTGATTTTCCTTTTGCCCGTACTGATTTCTATTGCATCGACGGAAAGATCTATTTCGGAGAGATCACGTTCTTCCCCTGGAGCGGATATATGCGCTTTACTCCCGATTCCTTTGATTACGAGCTCGGCGGCCGTTTCGTGCTTCCGGAGAAGAATAATTAATTATTAAATATTGCACCGAACAACGGTGACGATATACAATTTTGTTTTAGGAAAGGAAACAAGGTTATGACTAAAACAACCACACGCTTAGTAGCTTGCGCTCTTGCTATCGTAATGATGCTTTGTGCGTTCCCCATGACAGCTTTGGCTGCTGACTCGGACGGAAAAGTAATTTATGAAGACGGTAAACTTGGCTATAACGGCTACTACAACGTAATTTCGAAAAAAGATTACGTTCTCGTTCCCGGTGCGGCATATGAGTCCGAAATGGTACTCAATAATGCAGCAGGCAACAGAAGACAGGTCCTCCATATCATCGAGGTCGACCCGTCCAACCCCGATGTATCCATCGTTCCCGGATACTATCAAATCGATCAGCTGGCAAAGGATCCCGATAATGAAGCTAACTGGTCACATCAGGAACTGACCGAGATGGCGAAGTATTATGAGTCTAATCTCGGATACAACATCGTAGGCGGTATGAATACTGACCTGTATTACAGTACATATTCTCCCCGCGTTCTTGTTTACAACGGTGAAAGCATTGGTAATTTCGGAGAAAACGTAGCTACCGGCGGCGCCGTTCTCAATCCCACCTCCTCGATTCTTTATGTTTTCAAGGACAGTGTGACCGGTGAGGTCTCCTGCGAAGTAAAGGCGTTCAACAAGGCAGAGCTCGAGGGTTATCTTGCTGACGGTACTCTTCTTCATGCAGTAGGCGTATCCTTTGGTATGGTTGTTAAAGAAGGCAAGCTTGTAAACGCAACTGAAAAGCGCGGAAGCGACGACGCGGCTCGTTCTATGGTTGGCGTCAAAGAGGACGGAACTCTCGTTATCGTTATGAATGACGGCCGTGGCGCGAACAACTCTGTTGGTCTTTCCTCCTTCGAAGAAGGCGAGATCATGCTTGCTCTCGGCTGCCAGTGGGCTGCAAACTGCGACGGAGGCGGATCCTCCACCTTTATTTCCAAGCGCGTTGGTGAAGAGAATTTCGAGATGCGTTCGGTTCCCTGTGACGGCGCACAGCGTCCTACCGCGCACGGTATCTTCGTTGCTTCCAACGTCGCTCCCACGGGTATTCTTGACGTTGTAAACGTCGAGACCGATTACGACATTTTTGCTCCCGGCACCGTTTATAATTTCGGCGCTGAAGCTATTGATACTCACGGATACGCTATGAATATGCCCGTGGATGCAACCTGGGCACTTTCGGATGCTTCGTTCGGTACTATAGAAAACGGCAGATTCGTTTCTAACGGCACTCAAGGCGTTGTTGATATTCAGGTTCTTTCCGGCGGTAAGGTAGTCGGATCCAAGACTATCACCGTGGCTGACCCTGAGGTCTTTGCGCTCTCCGCAACTTCTACCGTTATTCCTTATTCTACCGCGGACAAGATCCGCACCATCAACTTCCCCATCGTTGCGATGACGGGTGAAGCAAACGTATATGTTGATCGCAATGCGGTCTCCATATCGCTTTCCAACGGTGATGCAGGTACTCTTGACGGCTTTAGCTTTACCGCTACCTCCGATACCTCTATTGAAGGCGTTACCGCGACTATTACCTACGGCGAAATATCTCTGACTTACGCGATCGAATTCGGTAAGGGCTCCGAGATCATCTTCGACTTTGAAAACGGCGACAGAGCGGGCTTTGTTGGCTTTGAGGAAGCTAAGAAGTGGTCTCAGGACAACGGCGTTAACAATACTCTCGTCGGTGCCGAGCCTCTCGCGGGTCAGTTTAACGAATATCTGAGCAGCGAGACTTTCATTTCCTCCATCGCTAACGGTGGCGAGGTAAGAAACGGTAATTTCTCTCTTGCGTGGAGACTCGATAACAGCGATGCTTCGTTTGCAAACTGGTCTTATAACGTGCTCTTTAACGTGGGTGAGACAATAGTTCTCCGTGACGTTGCTAACGGCTTGAAGGCAACCACTCTCGGCATGTGGCTCTACATCCCTGAAAACGCATTCCCCGCAGCAGGCAAGGGCCTTGCTTTCCAGTCCCAGCTCTACGTTAAAAATCCCGACGGCTCTTATACCTGCAAGCAGGATCACTTTATGTTCACCTCTGCCGCAACCGGCAAGCAGACGAACCTGAACTCCGCAAGCAACGCGGATATTCCCGAATCCAGATGGGTATATGCAACAATCGATATTTCCAAGTACGATTATCTCTGTACTCCTATTGCTACCGATGAAACCGGTACCCGTTCTCCTTCCTTTATCCGTACTTACGTAAAGCCCGATACTGCGGATATCGTTACCTTCTATATTGACGATATTACTCTTGACTACAGCTCCGCTGTTGACGACAGAGTTCTTCCCACTATCACCAATCCTACTTATTCTACCACGGATACCGCCTTTGCTATTGAAAACGGTACGGTTATCGACGGTAATAACGTAGCATTCTCCGCAACCGTTTCCGATAATGCGGCGCTCGACCTTACTTCGGGTAAGATCACCGTTGACGGCGTGGCTGTTGAGGCTTATATCAACGGCAATTCTCTCTACACCAAGAGCGACGTAGCTCTCGGCGCGGGCACTCATACCGTTGCGTTTGAGGTTAAAGACGAGCTCGGTAACCCCGCAAAATTAACCAGAACCTTTAGCGTTTCGGGTGTTCCCGTAGCCGGACTCAGCGGTCACAACGATTCTTATATGCCCGCCAAGGCTCAGTCTGTCTACTACGTTGATATCAACGTTGCCGATCTTGCAAACATCAATAAGCTTGTAGCAGTCCTCAAGCTCAATAACTCGAATACTTGGGAGACCGAGGGTTCGATTGTAGCCGAAGGCTTCAAAGTAGCTTTCAGCTATAACGAGATCTCCGAGCTCCTCACCGTAACCGTTGAGAGAGAGGGCGCGGCAGGCAAGAATCTTAATAACACTCTTGTAAGCATTCCCGTTCGCGTATGGACCTTCGACCGTTACAACTACGTAAACAATACCGCTTACGCACCCGCTGATATGGGTAACAAGCCCGTTGTAAACATTGAAGTTGAAGCTGTTTACGGCTTGATCAACGACAAGGATCTCTTCTCCGGATCCATCAACGTGGCAACAGAGCTTACGACCATTTCCTCTCCCTATCACATCCACGATGCAGAGCTTAAGGTTCTCAATAAGAACGCGACCTCTACTGAGGCGGGTTATGCGAACAGAACCTATTGCGATACTTGCAGCTCCGTCGTTGATTGGGGAACTATCATTCCCAAGGTAAAACACGAATATGAGCTTTACTACGGCGAGCTTGTATGTCTCGGCGAAGGCTGCGGCTGTGCTGTAGTATTCAATCCCGGCACCGGTATCTTTGAGGTAAACGGCGATTTCTACTATTACGTTAACAACGAGCTCAAGACCGGCTGGCAGGATGCCGGCGATGGAAAGTATTGCTATGCAGGAAGCGATTATAAGCTCGTTATCGGTAAGAAGACCATAAGCGGCGTTGAATATACCTTTGATGAAAACGGTATCACCGACGGTACTTGGGTAGTCAACTCGACCGGCACTAGATACAGCTACGGCCCCGGCTATTACAGACGTGAATGGGCTGTTATCGAAGGCAAGCACTATTATTTCGGCAGAGATTCCTATATGTATACCGGAATCCGCTACATTAAGAATAACCCCGACACCGACCCCGTATGGTACGACTTTGGCGAAGACGGCGGTAAGACTACTCAGGCTAATCCTTACGATTACGTTGGTCTGTTCGAGTATAATGACGAGCTGTATTACATTGGTGAAAACGGCGTAGGCGTTATGGGACTTGTTGAAGTAGATGGCGCTTACTACTACTTCCAGTTCGGCGAAGGCTTTGAGCACGTTTACTATGCAGCAATGAACAAGTCCTGCTACGTAAAGACCACAAACGGAGTAACCTTCCCTGACGGAACTCCGGTTCCGAGCAAGACCTTCTTCTTTGATGCAGAAGGTAAGATGATCGTTCACAACGGAATCGTCGACGGCGTATATTACGAAAACGGTGCTCCCATAGCGTATAAGGGTCTTGTATATCAGGACGGCAGCTACTACTATGTATCTGATGCAGGTAAGATAGTAAAGAACAAGACCGCATATATCAACAAAACCAACGGCCTGAATTTCCCGGATGGCAACCCTGTTCTCAATAGAAATTACAATTTCGATGCAGAAGGTAAGCTGATCATCCTCAACGGTGTCGTTGACGGCGTATACTACGAAAACAGCCGCGCGATCGCTTATAAGGGACTTGTATGTCTGGACGGCG
This sequence comes from Eubacteriales bacterium, assembly GCA_045636385.1. Lineage (GTDB taxonomy): Bacteria > Bacillota > Clostridia > Oscillospirales > CAG-272 > CAG-390. The sequence goes on along the minus strand of JAZTXK010000052.1, from coordinate 55,273 downwards.
AATACTACTACATAATCGATGGCGGTAAGGTAATGGCTAACAGAAGCTATTACGTAAATAACACCAACGGACTTACGTTCTCTGACGGTTCTCCCGTTCTTAACAAGGCTTATATCTTTGATGCTGAGGGTAGAATGCAGGTATACAACGGCATCGTTGACGGCGTATACTACCAGAACGGTCAGCCCGTAGCGTATAAGGGCCTTGTATATCAGGACGGTGCATATTACTATGTAAGCGACAACGGTAAGATCATCAAGGACAGGTCCGCATATGTCAAGACCACCAACGGTCTCGCATTCCCCGACGGCTCTCCCGTTCTCAACAGAACGTATAGCTTTGACGCAGAAGGCAAGCTGATCATCCTCAATGGCGTTGTAGACGGCGTATACTACGAAAACAGCCGCGCTGTTGCATATAAGGGACTCGTATGTCAGGACGGCGAATACTACTATGTAATCGACGGCGGTAAGGTAATGGCTAACAGAAGCTATTACGTAAAGACCACCAATGGACTTACATTCCCCGATGGTACTCCCGTACTTAACAGAACGTATATCTTTGATGCTGAGGGCAGAATGCAGGTATACAACGGTATCGTTGATGGCGTATACTATCAGAACGGTCAGCCCGTAGCGTATAAGGGTCTTGTATATCAGGACGGCGCATATTACTACGTAGGCGAGAAGGGACAGATCGTAAAGGATAAGAAGCATTATGTAAAGACTACCAACGGACTTACCTTCTCCGATGGAACTGTCGTTCCCGCAAAGACCTTCTACTTCGACGCTGACGGTAAGATGGTTTATTGATCCGTAATTTACTGTTACTGTCGATAGAATTTAACTACACATCCGATTGCCCATCACGATGGGCAATCGGATGTGTTAAAATGTTTTTTGTGCAGTATCCAAAGCGGTGGATACTATAGAAAAAACATTTTAACACAAGGTGCGAAAACGAAAGGATGGATAAACACATGATTTTTTATGTGACGTTTTTACGAGCGTTAGCCGCATGCTTGATAACTAATGCCCATTATACAGGTATATATCCCACCGATCTGATTGCCAACGGGGGACTCATTGGTGACGTGTTGTTCTTTGCTGTTTCGGGATATTGCTTGTATAATATAAAGGTTCCTTTTCATAAATGGTATTTTAAGCGTATTATTCGTGTTTACGTTCCGGTTTGGATAATATCGGTGGTATTTTTGATTTTAGGTTGCTTTTCGTTTGAAGATCATTCGTTTTTATATTACTTTGTTTATCCTACCGATTATCATTTTGTTGCTTCAATCATACTTTTGTATATTCCTTTTTACATAGTATGTAGCTTGGATTGGACTCGCAAACGGATACCTCAGATGATGCTGATAGTAGCCGGAGCTATGGTTGCCGTATACCTTTTGATTTATGATAAATCCTACTATCATATTGATACAGTTCGCGAGCCTTTTATTCGTTTCCTGTTCTTTGAAAGTATGCTGTTAGGAGCGTATTTTAAGAAAGAGGATCATATTTTCCGTAATAAATTTTCTTGGCGTTGGGTATGGCTCACTGTATTATCGCTGGGCGTTTATTTTGTTTCAAAAATCGTTTTCTCAAAATCAGAAGTATTATCAGAGTTTCAAATTATTAACCAAATCTTGATCTTCGGGCTTTTATACTGCTTACTCAGATTGTTTTCCGGGTTGGACGGTAAATTGGAAAAAATGCCTGTTTGGATACGCAACTGCATTTCATTTGTTGCGGGCATTACGTTGGAGATCTACGTTGTACAGTATGTATTGATTGACGCGTTAAGAGGGATAGCGGTATTCCCTCTGAACTGGATGATCGTTACCGGCTCGATTATTCTTTCCGCGCTCCTCCTGCACCTGGTTTGCAAGCTGTTCTATAGTGCAGGAGCTATATTGCCGGTAAAAAATAAAAAATAGAGAGTAAGCTATGAAATTAGGATTTGTATTTGACGCCAGATTTGTAAAATATAACGGAAATTTCTACGCAACCAGTTTATCCGTCGATGCGCTTACAGAGCGGTACCTTTCTGTTTTTGACGAAATGGTAGTAGTCGGCAGATACAAAGAGGTCTCGGAGTCTCCGAAGGGGAAGCTGGTGCAATGTAATAATGAACGCATTGAATTCAGGTGTGTGCGAGACGAGCATCCGCTCAAGCGCGTGTTGCACTTTGGCAAAGAAAATAAGCACTTGAATAAAGCTTTGAGTGATTGCGACGCTGTCATATGTCGCGGTTGGCGCGGAACGGGAACGGCTCGCAGACTCGGGAAGCCTTATATGGTCGAGGTCGTAAATTGCGCGTGGGATTCGTATTGGAATCATAGCTTGTTGGGTAAATTGGTCGCTCCCGCTATGTTTATGATACGTCGGATAACTACGAAAAACGCCCCTTACGTGCAGTACGTAACGAATGAATTCCTGCAAAGACGCTACCCCACGAAGGGAAAATCTATAGGCGTTTCGGACGTTGCTCTCCAAGATGCGCCCGAAAAGGATATCCTGAATCATCGCCTTGATAAAATATCTTCAAAATCACCCGACGACAAGATCGTTATCGGCACTGCTGCGGCGGTCAACGTTAAGTTTAAGGGTCAGCGCTTTGTTATTAAAGCGCTTGCAAAGCTTAAACGGCAAGGCTTGACTAACTTTGAATATCAGCTCGCAGGCGGCGGAAGTAATGAAAAGCTTAAGAAGTTAGCCGAAAGGTTGGGGGTATCCGATCAGGTAGTATTCAAGGGAAGCATTATACATGATGAGATGTTTTCTTGGTTTGATACGCTTGACGTATACATTCAGCCGAGCTTGCAGGAGGGATTGCCTCGCGCTATGATCGAGGCGATGAGCAGAGGAGTGCCTTGCTACGGAACGAAAACCGGAGGAATCCCGGAGCTTATCGATGCGTCTTTTGTGTGTAAAAATAATCACCGTATAGCTGATAAGCTGGCATTTTTCCTCAAAAACCATACCACGGAGAAGGCTCTGCAGATGGCAAAGGAAAATTATGCGGAGTCGCAAAAATATCAAACCGATAGTCTGAAATCAAGATTCTATCAGTTTTTGAAAGAATTTTCACAAAGTGTTACAAATGAATAATATTAAGAATTTCAGCTTTTCAAAAATAAAGCTTTTCGAGCCGTTTTTCTGGGTATATTTTGTATGGTATTATCTACCCATATCAAGAACAGTTTTTCGTTCGGACATGTATAATAAACTGTTTTTTGCATTATTCGCGATAGGATGCGGCTTGTGTATTTTTGATTACATTATAACGCATCAAACAATCAGCTTTCAATATAATCCGCTTTTTCCCGTTTTAGCTTATTTATTGGTATTTTTTATTCTCGTTCTTTTGGATGTATCAACCGCGGAGCGCCATATCCGCGTAAGCTTTACTTTCTGGGGAGCCTTGATCGTATATTATCTGACGTCAATGTATCCGAAAGCGCAAAAGCGTTTGGTGACCTTGGGACTGATATTGCTGTTGATCACGTCCGTCACTTCACTGGTGGGAGTAATAGTCAACCCGAGAGCGGCGCGCATACTCACTTACTCGGCTAACGATATCGAGGAGGATCTGGCGATCAGCTTATTGAATATCGGAGGCATTGCCTTTTTTCAAGGATTGGTTATTTGTGTGCCTATTTTGCTTTCCTGTATCTTTCAGAAGAAGTTCAAAATTTTTGCGATTTCAGCTTTGGCGCTCATATTTATCAGCTTGCTCTCCGCCTCGTTCACTATTTCGTTAATTGTATTTTTTGTTGCTCTTGCGCTTGGATATCTCGCTAATAATTCGCTGCACAGCCGAGTGATATTAATTATTTTATGTTGTTTGATAATTATTGTAATCCCTTGGTCTGACTTGCTGATGTATATATCCGAAAATATTAATAATACCACTATATCCGACCGTTTGCGTTCCCTCTCACTGTCCTTGTCACGCGGATCACTAACGGGCGGCTCATCATCAAGATTTAAGCTGTATTATTCCTCTTTTAATACATTTTTGAAGCATCCCCTCGGCATTGGCCCTGAATATACCTATGTTAATTACCAGAATGGCATAGGTTATCACTCGCAGTTCCTTGATGATCTTGCGCGATACGGTATTTTTGCCTTGATGTTTTACAGCGCATTTTTCTTTGGATATTATAAGCTGCTCAAGAAGCAGTGGAGTAAGATAAATATGCAGCAGATAGCGGTTCCCGTTGCTGTGGTTTATTTTATTTTTCTGATCTTCAATCCGGGATTCACCTCGCCTCATGAGGGCGTTTTGCTATTGTTGTTGATCCCGGCTATTCCCGATGTTTTTCATAAAAATGAAATCGGGACTCAATCTGTAAATAACTAATTTTAAGGTTGGTGAAACTGATGAAGCGTGTGTTGCATGTTTCCTCGGGAGGCTTGACTCCCGGCGGTGTGGGCTCTGTGATTTTTTCTATTGTGGAATCCTTACACAATGAAGTGAATTTTGATTGCGTGGTGTTTAATCGCATAGGTCAAAGGGAAGAGGAGTTTGAAAAATACGGCGATCTTCATCGTATTCATTGTTATCCCAAAAAAGGCAAACGCGATTATTTTGAGCTTTTGCTGCGCCCGTTGAAGCTGTATTTCGGTGTCCGCAGAATTTGCAAGCAAGGGGAGTACGACGTTATTCATTGCCATAATCAGCACGACGCCTGGCCCTGCTTGTTGGCTGCCAAGCACGCGGGAGTTCCCGTGAGAATTTCCCACGCGCACGTTGGAATCGACGGCAGAAAACGCTCGCGGATAGAATCGCTATTGAAAAAGAACGCGCTCCGTCTACTGAATAAATACGCCACTCTCAGAGTAGCGTGCGCGGCGGAGGCAGGAAAATTGCTCTTCGGAGAGAACGAATTCGTTCTTATCCCCAACTGTGTCGATCTCAACAAGTATACGCGCAGGGGAGATCTTCCCGAAAACCTGAACTTTGTTCACGTTGGCAGATTTACTTACTCCAAAAATCAAGATTTTGTGCTTGAATCCTTTGCTGAAATTTGCAAAGAATTTCCCACCGCACATCTTTATCTAATCGGATACGGAGAAGCCTTTGAGGTAGAAAGGCTCCAAGAAATTATCAAAAGACTTGGCATAGAAGATCAGGTCGAAATGGTTCCCGGCGACGTGGCGGATATTCCGAGCTACTATGAAAAATCCAAGTATATGATCTTTCCGTCGCGCTTTGAGGGCTTTGGGATAGTTTTGATTGAAGCGCAAGCGATGCAGATAGAATGTTATGCTTCAGAAGTGATACCGAAGGAGGCTGACGTTGGCTTGCTGCATTTTATGAATCTTTCCGACGGCGCCGAAAAGTGGGCGGAGCGTATCGTTGCCGATATTAAAAACGGAACCGGAAAGTCTCTTGATATGGAAAAGCTGTCAGAATTCAGCAATGATTCGATCAGTAAGCGATATGCGGCGATCTATAACGGAGAAACAGAGTCTGTGTAATGACGAGGTGTTGATTTTTGAAAAAGGTATTTAAGAACGTAATATCAAGCACTCTGCCTCAGATCATCAATATTTTATCCAACCTTATTTTGCCCGGATTGATTATTGCAAAATTCGGCTCGGATATCAACGGCTTGGTATCGACGACCAAAACGATAATTTCATATATCAGCCTTGTCGGCGCGGGAATCGCTACGGCGGTTACTCAAGCGCTCTACCAACCCGTCGCAAACGAGGATGATCTTGCCGTAAAGGGAATGCTACGCTCTGCTAACGGTATGTTTAATCGTTACGGTTGGCTGTTCTTGATGATAACTCTGATCGTAGCGGTAGTATATCCCTTTGCCATAGATTCCGAAATTCCGTATTTCACGGTTATGCTGCTGCTCATTGTAATGAGCCTTTCGGGCGCATCGGAATTTTTCGCTATCGGCAGGTGCAGGGCGTTGCTGTACGCGCATCAGAAGGTCTACGTTTGTTCGATCGTTCAGGCGGCAAGTCTGCTGTTAAGCCTTGGTCTTGCCGTACTGATGTTGCATCTGGATGCGGGGATCATTTTGGTTCAGTTCGCGATCTCATTCGTATACGTTCTCCGCGGCTTTCTCTTAACAACGTATATTAACAGATCTTACCCGCAATATTCCGATTATAAAAACGCGCCCCTGATGCCTACGGCTATTGCGAAGCGAAAGGACGCGATGATCCATCAGCTTGCGGGATTGGTCGTGACAGGAAGTCAGGCGGCAATTTTAACGCTGTTGATAGACCTGAAGGCGGCGAGTATCTATTCTGTATACAATATCGTGCTTTATGGCATACGAAACATTTGCTCAAATCTATGTACGGCGATCAATCCGTTCTTAGGTAAAAAATACGCATTGAATCAAAAAGACGAATTGAAGCGAATCTATAATGCAGTCGAGTTTGTATTTTTTTATTTCGTTACCTTCGTCCTGATGGTGACCGCGGCGATGCTCGTGCCTTTTGTATCACTGTATACGAGAGGGGCGGATATTAATTATATTTATCCGACGTTCGCCTTGATTTTTGTCGTGTCTTCATTTTTCTATATAATCAAATTGCCCGGTACGGCTTTGATAAACGTGGTGGGGCATTTCAAGGAAACGAGAGTCAGAGCTTTATTGGAGGCAGGATTCAGCCTGATCTTCAGCCTGATCTTTACGCTGCTCGTGGGCAAGGAGGGCGTTTTGATAGGAACGGCGCTTGCTTTGGGATGGAGATGTATAGATACCGTGGTTTATTCGTCAAGGCATATTTTAGATGCATCCTGGTGCCGCTCCATATTCCGCGTAATTATATCCTTTGCCAACGTACTCGCGTTCGGATTGATTTCAGTTAAAATGGCTGTGACGGTTAATTCCTGGATGGATTGGATCGTTTTCTCCGTAATTTATTCTGTAATTGCAATCGCGATATTGGCTTTGGAAGCGGTATTGCTCGAAATGTCGGCTGTTAAGCTTGTTATTCATTTCTTCAAAAGGAAAAGCAAGAATTAATAAAAATCGCAATGCTTTTCCGAAGTGTGCACGTATTGATTAAAAAAGGACTTACTTATGTTATATAAAAATGGTTTATCAGAGGTAAAGAATATCCTCATCACCGGCTCTGCCGGATTCATTGGCGCTAATCTGGTGTTATCCTTGATAAAGCAAGGTGATCCTGTGACCGTTGTCGGTCTTGATAACGTGAATGACTACTATGACGTATCTCTCAAGGAGCATCGTCTGGCTCGGATCGAAGAAGCCGCGCGGAATAGCTCTTGCGTGGATTGGCGCTTTGTGCGAGGTAATATAGCGGACAAGGCGTTGCTGGAGTCTCTTTTTGAAGAATACCGATTTGATATTGTAGTGAATCTTGCGGCTCAGGCGGGAGTGAGATACTCTATCGATCATCCCGACGTCTACATTGAATCAAACGTCATTGGCTTTTATAATATTCTCGAGGCTTGTCGCCATTATCCGGTAAAGCATCTGGTATATGCCTCAAGCTCGAGCGTTTACGGAAGCAATAAGAAGATCCCCTATTCGACCGACGATAAGGTTGACAACCCCGTCAGCCTCTACGCTGCGACCAAGAAGTCGAATGAGCTTTTTGCACACGCTTATTCTAAGCTCTATAATATTCCGTCAACGGGATTGCGCTTCTTTACCGTATACGGCCCCGCGGGACGCCCCGATATGGCGTATTTCGGATTTACAAACAAGCTCCTTCGCGGTGAAACTATAGAGATTTTTAATTACGGAAACTGTCAGCGCGACTTTACTTACGTTGACGATATAGTTGAAGGCGTGATGCGCGTGATGCAAGCTCCGCCCGAAAAGAAAACGGGCGAGGACGGTCTCCCGATCCCGCCTTACGCCGTATACAATATCGGCAACAACTCGCCCGAAAACCTGCTTGACTTCGTCAGTATTCTCGCCGAGGAGCTGATAGCGGCTGATGTATTGCCCCGCGATTTTGATATTTCTGCGCACAGTAAGCTTGTTCCCATGCAGCCGGGAGACGTTCCCGCAACTTACGCAGACGTTACACCGCTTGAGAGCGACTTCGGATTTAAGCCCGCTACAAGCTTGCGAGAGGGCTTGAGAGCCTTTGCCCGTTGGTATAAAGATTACTACAAGGTTTGAACGGTAAGATAGCCTTTCGGGCGAGGGCGTGACAACCAACGTATGATTACAAATTCAAGCCTTTCATAATAAGGGTTAAAATCGATCAAAGAAAGACGACAGCATGACAGCATACGAATTTTTTGAAAACACATATAAAAAAGAGCCTCCGTTCCGAGCGTTTACGCCTTATCGCGTTTGCCCGATCGGAGCTCATACGGATCATCAGCTCGGTAAGATCACGGGATTTGCTATTAATAAAGGTATCCATATAGTATACGGTCCGAAGCGCAACGGCGTTATAGAGGTTCAATCTCTGCAATTCGATAAACGCGCGCAGTGGCACGTTGCATCGACTCCAGATACCCCCGAGGGCGATTGGGCTGATCCTCTCCGCGGCGCAACGATATCTCTTTACTCGAGATATAATCTGAATATTGGACTTTGCGCGGTGATCGACGGGGAGCTGCCGATCGGCGGACTTTCTTCGTCAGCCGCGGTGATAATTACGTTTTTGTCCGCGCTTTGCAAGCTCAACGGCATTTCTCTTTCTACCAAGGAAATGATAGAGATAGCGCAGGAAGCGGAAAACAAATACGTTGGCGTTGCTTGCGGAAAGCTCGACCAATCCTGCGAGGTGTATTGCCGTAAGGATCATCTGCTTTATCTCGACACAATGGACGGCAGCTATGAGCTTATTCCGCAATCGCCACGTTTGAAGCCGTATAAATTCGCTATATTTTTCAGCGGACTTGAGCGAAGCCTTGCAAGCTCCGCGTTCAATATGCGAGTAGACGAATGCAAAAGTGCTGCCTATGCGCTTAAGGCTTATGCGGGGATGGAATACGGTAAATTTTCCGAAACCCATTTGCGTGAGGTGCCAAAGGAAGTGTTTTTGCAATATAAGGACCGTCTGCCCGAAAATTGGCGAAAACGCGCAGAGCATTGCTATGGGGAATTTGAGCGTGTGGAGCAAGGCGTCGAGGCTTGGCGCAGAGGTGACATTGAGACCTATGGCAGATTATGCTTTGAAAGTGGGTACAGCTCGATACACAGCTGGGAGACGGGCTCGCCTGAATTGATAAAGCTTTATGAAATAATGACGCAGACAGAAGGTATTTACGGCGGACGCTTCTCCGGCGCGGGCTTCAAGGGCTGTTGCCTTGCCATCATTGACCCCGCATATGAGAAAAGTATCATCGAAAAGGTTACAAGAGAATATCTCAAAGCGTTCCCGCATCTTGAAGGAAAGTATTCCGTGCACATTTGTGAGAGCGCAGACGGAGTAAAATTATGAAATGCTTGATTTTGGCGGCAGGCTATGCGACCCGCCTATACCCATTGACCGAAAATTTTCCAAAGCCCTTGCTTGAGGTCAAGGGAAAGACTATACTTGATTGGCTCGTTGATGACGTTGATACACTCGGCGAGGTGGATGAATACGTTGTTATTTCAAATCACAAATACGCGCATCATTTTGAAGCTTGGGCGAAAAGCAAAGAGCAGAGAATAACCGTTGTTGACGACGGTACGGTCAGCAACGAAACGCGTCTCGGCGCGGTAAAGGATATTCAATACGCGATCGATAAGCTCGGTCTTTGCGACGATATGCTTGTGATCGCCGGAGACAACGTGCTTGATTTCAGCTTGACGAAGTTCATAAAATACGCCAAGGAAAAGCAGACCTCTTGCATTATGCGATACTATGAGCCCGATGACAAAAGACTGCTCAAATGCGGTGTCGTTACGATTGATGAAAATGACAGAATATTGAATATGACCGAAAAATCCCAAACCCCCGCAACACATTGGTGCTGTCCGCCCTTCTATTATTTTACCAAAGAAGATGCAAGATTGGTTGCTGTAGGCATCGCAAACGGTTGCGGTACCGATGCTCCCGGAAGCTACATGGCTTGGCTGTCAGAGCAAGTCCCCGTCCATGCAATGCAAATGCCCGGCAATCGCTTTGATATCGGGGATGTTGCGAGCTACGAGAAGGTCAAGCGAGAATATCGGGGTATCGGAGAATGATCAAAGGGCTCGTTTTCGATGCTTGATGCGCATATAAAAGTGAATTAAAACAGTATAGGTCTCCTTGCTTTGCAGATTCCGACAGCGTAAATCTGTAGATCAAGGAGATTTTTTCTGAATGAAATATTCCCGAAAAACCGTGAGGAAGGCCTTGCCGCCGTGCAGTAGCCTCTGCAATGCTTTTGTCAGGTGATTTAAGACATTTCTTGCATAAAAAACTTGATCGTTGCGCTAAAAAAACATTGACATTTTGAAAAAAATGTGCTAAAATATTTATCATCTAAAAACGCTGATGTGCCGTTATATAGATTTTGATGCAAATGATTGACATTGTGATATTTCAACCAATCCAATATTGTTAGATATAAAAGAGGTACAAAATGAGAATCGGAACTACCAAAGAACTCAAGAATCATGAATACCGTGTGGGCTTGACCCCCGATAACGTTCAGGCTTACGTTAGCTGTGGACACGAAGTATTTGTTGAAACTCATGCCGGAGAGGGCGCAAACTTCTCCGATGAAGAATATATCGCTTGCGGAGCGACTATCCTTTCCACTCCCGCGGAAGTATATGCTAAATGCGATATGATCGTAAAGGTCAAGGAGCCCGAGGAGGAGGAGTATCAGTATCTCCGCGAGGGACAGATCCTTTATACTTATCTTCACCTTGCTCCCAACAAGGGGCTTGTTGATGCGCTTCTCGAGAAGAAGGTAAAGGCTGTAGCATACGAAACCATTCGCGACGAGAACGGCAATCTTCCTTGCCTTCGTCCTATGAGCCAGATCGCGGGTCGACTTTCCGTTCAGGAGGGCGCGAAGTATCTGGAAAAGGGATTCGGCGGTCGCGGAATCCTGCTCGGCGGAGTTCCCGGTGTAGAGCGCGGCAAGATCGTCATCGTTGGCGGCGGTGTTGCAGGTACTTACGCGGCAAAGGCTGCAGTTGGTATTGACGCGCAGGTAACCATTCTCGATATCAATGCAAACAGACTTGCTTATCTTGAGGATATTTTTGGCGCGTCGGTTACTACTCTTTATAGCTCCGAGGCGAATATCCGCAAGGCTCTTTCCGAGGCTGATCTTGTGATCGGATCGGTACTGATTCCCGGTGCCGCAACTCCTAAGCTCGTAAGACGCGAGCACCTTAAGATTATGAAGAAGGGTGCTGTAATAGTTGATATTGCAATCGACCAGGGCGGCTGCTGTGAATCCTCTCACGTTACTACACACGATCATCCTATCTACGTTGAAGAAGGAATCGTACACTATTGCGTTGGTAATATGCCCGGCGCAGTACCGCGTACGTCTACCATCGCATTGACGAATACGACAATGCGTTACGGACTTATGATTGCAAATCTCGGCTTTGAAAAGGCTTGCGAGAACGAAGGCGTCAAGACCGGTGTCAACTGCTATCTCGGTAAGCTGACCAATAAGAATGTCGCAGATGCTCACGGCTATGACTGTGCGGATCTGAATGCTCTCATCTGAAACATAATCAAATAATAAAGTATAAATCTCCTTGTATTGCAGATACTAACATCACAAATCTGTAAATACAAGGAGATTTTATATAAATGAAAGCCACAGGAATTGTTAGAAGGATTGACGATCTCGGACGCGTCGTTATCCCTAAAGAAATAAGAAGGACTATGCGCATCCGCGAGGGGGACCCGCTTGAGATTTATACTGACAGAGAAGGGGAGGTTATTTTCAAGAAATATTCTCCCATCGGAGAGCTGAACTCCTTTGCGGCGCAGTATGCGGAGACGCTTCATAAGACGGGCGAGATAAACGTTCTTATCTGCGACCGCGATGCGGTGATTGCCGTTTCGGGTGCGCCGAAGAAGGAGTACGCCGACAAGCATATCGCTCCCGAGCTCGAGGTCATTATCGAGAGCCGTCAGCTCTATCTTTACCGCGAGGGCGACACCAAATTCGAGCCGATCAACGACAACTGCTCGCATTATATCCGTTGCGCGATGCCTATAATCGCGGAGGGCGATATTCTCGGATGCGTGGTTTCGCTCGATTCGATCGAGTCGCCCGCGCCCAGAATGCCCGAGCATGAGAAGAACATTGAGGTCAAGCTCGTTCAGACCGCCGCCGCTTTTTTGGGAAAACAGCTTGAGTCTTAATAAATTTGCCGATGCCTGCGGGTATCGGCAAATTTTTATTGACTTTTGACCGCTGATGTGATAAAATTATCTTATCACTTTAAGGGGAGGGGCTTTTGAATGTTCCCAATACTTCGCAGATTAATAGCGTTACTTTTGATTATTTGTACCCTGACGGCGCTTGCCTCCTGCCGGACCGGTCAGTCGGATGAAACAACTATCGAACCGACCGAAACCGAACCCACAGTAACCGAACCGATCGTGGAGACGGTCGAGACCTTCGACATCATCAAGGACGGAAAATTGCTTTATCCGATCATCCGCCCCGAGGTGGCGTCTCAGACCACCATTCGTGCCGCGCTTAAGCTCCATAACTACATCAATAACAGCGGAATCGAGTCGGATATCTCGGATTGGGGTGACAAGACGGGAGAGAAGAAAGAGATACTCTTCGGTATTTCCAGATATTTTCCCGAAGAAGCGCTTGAAGGTATTGATCTTTCCGCACTCGGAATGGACGGCTTCGTTATCAAGCACTACGGCAACAAAATTCTCATTGCGGCTAACAATGATACTGCTCTCACCGATGCCGCTGATTACTTTATAAATAACGTTCTTGACATCAAAGGAGGCAACGCAACCATGCCTGAAAATTATTTACACATCGAAAGCCAAGGTCTTTTCCTTTCCGAACTGAAGATCGGCGGAATTGATATTAAAGAATTCTCCGTTACCTGCGATGCGGGATTTGAGGAGCCTGCCGGCTACGTAAAAGAGCTTGTAAAAGAAAAATGCGGCGCAGAGCTTGCCGACGGAGGAGAGAAGAAGATTATTCTTACCGCCGATGGAGCAAAGGCACACACGGTTACTGCTGCTGTCGAGGGCGGAAATCTCGTCCTCCGTGCCGAGAATCTTGAAGCTATGAAAAAGGCTGTTGTTTGCTTCTGGTACGAGAATATCGCGTACTCTATCGGCTCTTTCGATCTCCCCGCGAATACCGCGTATTCGCGCGACCTTGAAAAGACTATCTTTTACAGCGACTACGGCGTAACGCAGTCGGACAGTGTCTGCTGCCGTGAGCAGCTTTATGACGTTCACGCTAAGGCGAACGAAAAGGGCTATAAGGTCTTTGCCGATTACGGCGCGAAATATTATATTGCTTCGGTCGGCAGATCGGTAATTATCAACACCGACGTTGAATGGGGCAACGCACAGTTCACCATAGACGATTCCGAGGTCACTCCCGATAAGAGAGGTAACTGGATATTCACCCTTCTCGAAAGAACCGATCTTGCTTATACTATTGATACCATCAAAACTCTCGACCGCGATATGACCAACCTTGGCGTGACCTTCCCGCAGAGCTCGATCGTCACGTTCTACGACGATAAGACCACCCACTACGTCCGTTACGGCGGAAACGCCGACAACGGTCAGACCAAGCGCGACAGCGTTGTAGTTGACAAAAACGGTAATATAGATATGGACGCGCCCCTTATGTGGGATTTCGATAATATTACTTTAATCTCGGTTCTTCCGATTGATGAAGAAACCCGCTACATCAGCGGCGGTGTTTTCACCACTATTGCAAATAAGGCACCGTCCGAGTACACATACTACGCTCGCGGACTCAAGATCAACCGTTCCAATACCGTTCTCAACGGTATGAAGCACTATATTACGGGTGAAGGCGCGACCGGCGCACCCTATAACGGCTTCCTTTCGGTCAATAATTGCGCTTACGTAACCGTCAAAAACTGCGTTTTCACAGGTCACAAGACCTATCAGAGCCCCACAACCGCAATGGGCTCCTACGATATCGGAATGGCAAACGCTATCTCGGTATCCTTCATCAACTGCACTCAGGCAAACGATATAAATGACAGCAAGTACTGGGGCGTTTCGGGCACCAACTATTGCAAGAATTTTGTTTATGACAGCTGTGTCCTCTCACGCTTTGACGCGCACAAGGGCGTTGCAAATGCGACGATAAAGAATTCCGTTATCGGTCACGCGGGTGCGAGTGTTATCGGATACGGAACTCTTCTGATCGAAAACTCCACCTTCTTTACCAGCAAGATAATCGATCTGAGAAGCGATTACGGAAGCACCTGGGAGGGAGATATCATAGTCCGCAACTGCACGCTTGCTCCGATAACGCAATCCGACGTATACGTTTTCAAGGGCAGCAACAAGGGTGAGCACGATTTCGGTTACCCCTGCTACGTCGGAACTACCGTAACAATCGACGGACTTACCGTTGAAAATGCGAAGAAGGCATACATTTTCGCTAACCTGAACCCGAATTGCACAAGCGATAAGTACGCGCCGAAATATCCCTTCTACGCTCCCGAAAACGTCACGGTAAAGAATATCACGATCTCAGGCAAGGAAGGACTTCTTGTCAGCCCCAACGAGTATTTCTTCGCAAAGACTAAGTTTATCTATGAGTAAAACTTCCGCCGCTCCGAAAAGGGGCGGCGATTTTTTGACATTATTTTTTCCTTTTAACAAAAAGGTCTTGATTTATTGCTAAGTTTATATTATAATTATTATAACTGTACTATAATGCGAGGATTTTACCATGCAGATAAATAAAGTTCGTAAAGCCGTTATACCGGCAGCGGGGCTTGGAACGCGTATGCTTCCGATCGCTCGCGCTGTGCCGAAGGAGGCTTTACCGATAGTTGACCGCCCGGCAATCTCATATCTCGTCGAGGAAGCTGCGAGATCGGGTATTACCGACGTTCTTATTATCACGGGAAGAAACAAGGGCTCGATAGAGGATTATTTTGACTATTCCCCTGAATACGAATCCTATTTTACCGCCAAGGGCAGGGAAGGAGAGATCGAAAGGATTCGCGAAGACGCCGAGCCGCTCGGAGTGCGCGTCTACTTCCTCCGCCAGAAGATCACGCGCGGCCTCGGCCACGCTATCGGATGTGCGCGCGGCTTCGTAGGTGACGAACCCTTTGCTATCCTTTACGGCGACGATATTATTTTATCGGAAAAGCCAGTAGTTGCGCAGATGATCGAAAGCTATGAAAAATACGGCAGATCGGTATGCGGCGTCAAGGAAGTGCCCACCGAGCTCGTCAAGAAATATTGCTCGCTCAAAACACACCCCATTGAAGGAAGTGAGACCGAGTTTTTCGTGGACGATATGATCGAGAAGCCCAAAACCGAGGCGGAGATATTTTCGAATTACGCCATCCTCGGCAGAGTGCTCGTCACTCCCGAAATCTTCGATATAATCGACACAACGCCTCCCGGCGCGGGCGGCGAGATCCAGCTTACCGATGCTATCGCAACGCTTGCGCGCAGAGAGGGCGTTACCGCGCTTGATTTTGAAGGCAAACGATTTGACCTCGGCTCTAAGCTCGGCTTCCTCGAGGCAAACGTGACCGCCGCGCTCGCTCATCCCGAGCTTGGTGAACGCTTCAAGGAATTTTTAACCGATATTGTAAGTAAAATGTGAGGATAAATAAATGTCAAGCAGAATTTCAAAGGAAAATTATTATCTTGATATCGCGCAGACCGTCAGCGAGAGAAGCACCTGCCTTCGCCGCCGCTTCGGTGCGATCATCGTTAAAAATGACAGCATTATCGCGACAGGCTATAACGGCGCACCCCGCGGACGCAAGAATTGCGACGATCTCGGCTACTGCTTCCGCGAGAAGCTCGGAATTCCGAGAGGCGAGCGATACGAGATGTGCCGTTCGGTTCACGCCGAGGCGAATGCTATCATCGCCGCACCCCGTGAGCAGATGCTCGGCTCGACTCTTTATATGGTATGCACCTCGCCCGTCGACGGCGCGGTAATGTCAGGTACAACGAGCTGTATGATGTGCAAGAAGCTCGCGATCAACGCGGGTATTGAGCGCCTCGTCGTTCGCGACGATGCGGAGAATTTCCGCGTAATCAACGTAAGCGATTGGATCGAGGACGACGATTCGCTGGCGGGTAAATTTGGATATTGATCAGGAGAAAATCATGAAAAGCATAAGAAGAATCATTTGTTTTGCTATGGCGCTCATCTGCCTCTCTCTTTCGCTCGTTTCCTGCGGCGATAAGATGATTATGACGGGCGCGGGACTCACCCACAAAAAGACCGGCGTGGAATACGCTTACATCCTCGACCCCTGCTATCAGCCGAAGGAATACGAAACCGATGCATACACCAAATGGAAGTATAACGATTTCACGGTTGAGTATTTTGCCATCAAGGGCTTTGATGCTACCGAATGGCTCTATTGCCCCACTCTCGGCGAGCTTCTTTGCGCTACGGGTGAAGAGCTTCCCGACGTTACCGGCTTTGACCCCAACGGCGCATTTATCTGCGTTGAGGCTGCCGTTCCTTATTCGCTCTATGAGATCAAGGATCAGGCGGTCGTTGATCAGATCATGCAAAGACTGACCGACCCCGAAACTCCTTCGTATTCGACCGTTATGCCCGGCTCGAACTACACCCTTAAGTTCGTTTCGGAAAAGTATCCCGAATTTTATTACAGCGTGGTTCTCGTTGCGGACGAGGACGGCGTTTACGTTCACGACAGAATGAACGGCAAATACGTTGATATGGGTCTGCTCTTCAGCGAATATAACCTTTACCACGGTGAAGACGAAGAACCCTGATGAAGGATTTTGATATCGTTACGCTGACCGAGGCGCATATCCCCGAGGCGGCAGAGATCGAAAGACTTTGCTTTTCCGAGCCGTGGAGCGAGGAGGCTCTGCTCTATATGTGCACAGCCCCGATAACGCACGCGGTTGCCGTGATCGAGAAGGAAAGCGGCAGACTTGCCGCATACGGCGGATGCGAGTACGTGTTCGACGAGGCAAGTATCGTCAACGTGGCAACGCATCCCGATTTCCGCCGACGTGGCTGCGCCGAGGCACTTATCGGCAAGATGGAGGAGTTCCTTTCGGAGCACGAAGTGACGGACGTTTACCTTGAGGTGCGCGTGTCGAACACTCCCGCACGGACGCTTTATGAAAAGCTCGGTTTTGTAGCCGTCGGCTTGCGGAAAAATTATTACCGTTTCCCCTTGGAGGATGCGGTTGTTATGAAAAAAACACTTGTATAAAGGCGAAACTTATGTTAATTTTAGGAATAGAAACATCCTGCGACGAAACGAGTGCCGCAGTTGTAGGTGACGTCGGAGAGGGCGGACGGCTCGTTGCGCTCTCGAATATCGTTGCGTCGCAGATAGATACACACCGTCTTTACGGCGGAGTAGTCCCCGAGATCGCGGGACGCGCGCATATCGAGGCGATCTCGAACGTCGTTGAGCGCGCGCTTGCCGAGGCGAAAGTAGAGGTGTCCGATCTTGACGGAGTCGCGGTCACGACACATCCCGGCCTTATCGGCGCGCTTCTCGTCGGAGTAAATTTTGCGAAGGCTTTTGCTTTTGCAAATAAGCTGCCGCTCCTTTCGGTAAACCATATCCACGCGCACACCGCGGCGGCGTATCTTACCGAAACTCCCCCGGAGCCCCCTTATCTTTCCCTTGTTGTGTCGGGTGGTCATACATCCTTTTATCTCGTTAAGTCCTATACCGAATACGTCGAGCTTGGCGGCACACGCGATGACGCTGCGGGTGAGGCGTTCGATAAGATCGGACGAGTTATAGGGCTTCAGTACCCCGCGGGTGCGGCTATGGACAAGCTCGCGCACGAGGGCATCGCTTGCGGAAGAAAGCTTGATCTCAAGCTCCCCACCCCCGCGCTGACGGGCGATAATCTTGATTTTTCCTTCAGCGGACTTAAAACAGCCGCGCTGAATTATCTCAATAAACTCGCACAGCAGAAGGCAGAGGTTGACCGTCCCGCATTTGCGGCACTCTATACCGAAACCGTTTGCTCCGCGATAGCAAAGAAGATCCCCGCGGCGATCAAGATGTCGGGCGCAAAGCAGCTTGTTATGTCGGGCGGTGTTGCGGCGAATTCGCATCTCCGCGCCGCTGTCGGCGAGGCTTGCCGTAAGGCGGGCGCAGAGCTTATTCTTCCTCCCATCTCGCTTTGCGGCGACAACGGAGTTATGGTCGCGGCGCAGGGTTATTACGAGCTCAAGGCGGGCAGAATTGCCGATACCTACCTCAACGCATCTGCCGCTGACGATTAAACGGAGTAGTGTATAATGAATAATGAAAATAACAAGCTCCGCGTCAATTACGGAAACGGCGTGATCGTTCTT
This sequence comes from Eubacteriales bacterium, assembly GCA_045636385.1. Classification (GTDB taxonomy): domain Bacteria; phylum Bacillota; class Clostridia; order Oscillospirales; family CAG-272; genus CAG-390. The sequence continues at coordinate 36,814 of JAZTXK010000052.1, read as the reverse complement.
CCCGCGTCGGTTTCGGACGTGATCGGCTCGGCGAAAAAGACCGATATTTGCATTCTCGTCGCGCTCCTTGCGGATATTACCGCTGACAGCGAGAGCATCGCGCAGAGGTGCGGCGTCACCGCCGAAACCGTCGAGCGTGCGATAGCTTTCTGGCGCGGTGCGGGAATTATATCTGTATGCGAGGAAAAGATCGACGGCACCAAGGCTGTCGCTCCCGCTGCAGAAACCGAAAAGCCGAAGGCAAAGAGCACCAAGCAGGGCAAACGCGCAGACCTCGGCGAGCTTCCGAGCTACTCGAGCACCGAGATCGCGGGTATGGTTGAAAGCGACCGCGACATTGCGCTGATGATCGACGAATGTGAGCGCGCGCTCGGTAAGATCCTCCGAGTCGGCGAGATCGCGAAGCTTATCGCTCTGCGCGATTACCTCGGCTTTGCGCCCGATTACATAATCGCACTCTGCGAGCATTGCGCGAAGATCGGTAAGAATACAGTTCGTTATCTTGAAACCACCGCCGTTGCTCTCTACGACGACGGCATTACCGATAAGGATACCCTCGACGAGCATCTTCGCCGCGCGCAGGAAAAGCACGATATCGAGATTCAGATACGCGCGCTTTTCGGTATGAATATGACGCGTGCGCTGAGCGCAAAGGAAAAGAAATTTATCGATGATTGGACCGTAACCTTTGGTTATGGTATGGATATAATTAAGCTTGCATACGAAATAACCGTGAATACCATCAAGGAGCCTACGTTAAATTATGCAAACGGAATTCTCCAGAATTGGTACGCAAGCGAGCTCAAGACCGAGGATGATATCAAGGCACAGCTTGAAGCCGATGCGAAGGCCAAGGGCGAGCCCATGGCGGGCAAGAGCTTTGATTCAACCGACTTCTTCGAGGCGGCGCTTCGCCGAAGCTATGGAGATTCGGGTGCGGCTCCCGAGATACCCGATGCGGAAGTCAAAAAGAAAAGAAAGTAACGAGGCGCAGAAATGGGATATAATATAGAAAATTTCCGCAAAATCCGCGAGGAATACAAGGAAAAATATAAAAAAGCCGAGGTTGAGGCAGATGCGCGCCGCCGCGAGCTTTGGGGACAGATTGACGGTCTGTTTGACCTTGATAAAGCGCTTTCTGCTATAAGCGTGCGCCTGCTCAATGCGGTGACCGGAAAGAGTAACGAAAGCTTTGAAAAGGTCAAAGCGGACGCCGAAAGACTGAATAAGGAAAGAGATATTCTCCTTGCCGCATACGGCTATCCTGCGGATTATTCCGAACCGCGCTATGAGTGCGATATCTGCCACGACACGGGCTACGCGGGCGAGGAGATTTGCGAGTGCATGAAGCGCCGTCTCCGCCTTGCGGGCTACGAAAGCTCGGGCATCGCAAGACTTATGGGCGAGCAGAGATTCGATAATTTCCGTCTTGATTACTACAAGGCAAACGCGCGCTCTTATGAAAATATGAACTACGTTTTCAAGACGATAGTTGAATATGCGAACACTTTTGAGACCGAAAAGGCGCAGAATCTTCTTCTTCTCGGCGGTACGGGACTCGGAAAGACGCATCTTTCGACTGCACTTGCAAAAACGCTTATTGACCGCGGCTTTGACGTCATCTACACGGGCGCGATCGGTATGATCGCTGATTTTGAGAAGCACCGCTTCGGCAACTCAGCGGGAAGCGAAAGCGGAATCAACCTCGACCGCTACTACGACTGCGAGCTTCTCATCATCGACGACCTCGGCTCGGAGGTTTCGAATCAGTTTACGGTCAGCACGGTCTATAACGTGCTCAATAACCGCATAAGCCTCGGACTTCCCACCGTCGTCAGCACCAATCTCAATCAGAAAGAGCTCAACGAACGCTATTGGGACAGAATCACCAGCCGAATCCTCGGCGAATTCCGTCCGCTTGTTTTCAGCGGAAGTGATGTAAGAAAGCTGAAATTGAGTGAATAAATAAAAAAACTGCCCTCGCGGCAGTTTTTTTATTTGCATATTTTTTTCGTTCACGGAAACAATAAAGATTGACCGCAGAGTTCAATCAAAAACAAAAGGAGCGCAAAAATGCCTCAGCTTAAAACCAAGATCACGAGGGCACAGCTTCTCGACGATCTCTACAAAAATCTCAAAATGGGTACTACTTCAACCACTGACATTCTCGGCAGAGTTAAGGATTCCGATCTCCGTGCCGAGATGACCAAGACCATCGACGGCTTCGAGGGACTTGCCTCGCGCGTCTCGAAGGTGATGATGGAGGCGGGAATCACTCCCAAGGAAGAAAATATGTTCACCAAAGCCGGCGCAAAGATTGGTATGGTGATGAACACCGCAAGCGATTCCACAAGCGAGCATCTTGCCGAAATGATGATCCAAGGACTTACAATGGGCGTCACCGAGCTTTACCGCGACATCGGCGAAGCCGAGGAGGTCGGCATCTCGGGCGAGGTCCTCACTCTCGCCAAGGAAGCACTTGACTTCGAGGAAAGAGCAGTAGAGAAGTTCAAGACTTACCTCTAAATTGCCAATTGTAAAACTGCGTTTTACAATTGAAAATCCGCGCGCTTATCGCCGCCGCCAAAATTGAGAATTTTGACGGCTCCCCTCGGCGCGCGGGCTCGCCCTGCTTGCCTGAAAGGTGTTTTTTGGAGGCAACGCCCCCGAAAAAACGGATTTTATAAAGGCATTGATACGCTTTTATATAAATCTTGAATTTTTGCCTTGGCGAAAATTTTCCTTTCAATATCAAAGGCTGAGATCGCAAAATCAGCGTCTCAGCCTCTGAATAATATTATTTTGCCTTTTTAGCCGCTCTATCGGCTTCCTTCTGCGCTTCCTTCTCGGCTTTTGCTTCCTCGATATCGCGCTCGATCTCTTTTTCATCCTTGCGAAGCTCGGCTATACGAGAAAGAGATGCCTCGATCTGCTCGGCGTTGTCGCTTCCGCCGTTCAGTTTGGCATAGGTCAGCTTGCCGAGTGTGGCGTATTCCTTTTCAAGTCGGCTTCTGATATTCTCAAGTCTTATCTGCATACCTGCGGCATCGGTCAGCCTTACAGCTTCGCCCGCCAGCTTGTCGAGAAATCTGCCCGCACCGTCACAAAATTCATTCCAGGAATTTGACATCGTTCCATCCCCCATAAAAATTACATTATTAATATTATAACCTATTTATCGTCTCTTGTAAATACTTTTGGTCAAAAAAGGAGTAAAAAATGAATATCGGAAAGAAGGAATACCCAAAATACGCCGATGCGCACGCGCCGAAATCCCCCGTCGTCGCGGATACTCTGCGCGCTTTTCTCATAGGCGGACTTATCTGCGCGGCGGCGCAGGGATTGACTACCTTGTGGAAAAGCCTTGGAATGGTAAAGGAGGACGCGAGCCTTCTGACAGCGGTCATCCTCGTTGCCGCCGCGGCGATATTAACCGCACTCGGTGTTTTCGACAATATCGCAAAGGTCGCGGGCGCGGGGACGCTCGTACCGATCACGGGCTTTGCAAACTCCGTCGTCTCTGCCGCCATCGACTCGAAAAGCGAGGGCTTCGTCCTCGGTCTCGGCGCGGGAATATTCACGGTCGCGGGTCCCGTGCTGCTCTACGGCACTGCGGCGGGAACGCTTTACGGAGTTATCTATTGGCTTTTCAGCCTCCGATGACGGAATCCGAGGTGATTATCTTCGAATTATCAAACTGAGAGGATACGCCGCAAAGCGCGCGCCATTCCGCTTCGGTTCCGCCGAAATATACCGTCATAGAAGCTCCGTAATAAAATCCTTGGAAAGAAAGCTCCTTCAATGTTCCCGGAATGTATACCTCGGTAAGTCTTGAGCATTCTTCAAATGCGAGGTCGCCGATAGTCTCGGTAGCTGAGGGGAGACGAATGGCGGTGAGCTTCTTGCATCCGCGGAAGCTCTCGGAGAGGATATCCTTTATGTTATTCGACAGAGTTATAGAGGTGAGCTCCCAGCAATCCTCAAAGGCTCTGGAACCGAGATAGGTAACGCTGTCGGTCATGGTGACACTCTCAAGTCTGCGGCAATCAAGAAACGCGCCTCCTCCGATATAGCTGATATTGTCGGTAATAGTGACCGATTCGAGAGCGGAGTTCCAAAAAGCGAGGGGCATGATTATCTTCGTGTCGGGATGAAGCTCGACGGCGTGGGAAGCCGGACGAGACATGCTCTCAACCGCCTGATAGGGATTCTTCGGGCTACCGATATAAATGCAGCCTCCGTATTCGGTTCGTATGGGTGCGCAGTCGGGGAAGGCGTCATGCTCGATAGCTTCGAGGTTGTCGGGAAAATTTACGATCTCGGTCAGAGCATCGCAGGAAGAAAAGCACATAGCGCCGATCTTCTTGACGCCCTGATGCATCGTCACTCGCTTGAGCGAATAGCAGAGATAAAAGGCTGAGCTCGGCAGCTCCGTCAGGGAAGTCGGAATCTTGAATTCAGTCAGCTCCGGGCAGAAGGCGAAGGCGTAAGTGCCCAAAAATTCGACGCTGTCGGGGAGCTCAATATCGCGAAGACTCCTGCAATCGTGGAAAGCGTTGTTGCCGATATAGGTGACGTCACCGAGGATCTTCACGCTCTCAAGGAATCCCGCGGTATTGAAGGCATCGCTTCCGATTACGGTTACCGTCTCGGGTATGACAACGGCACGCATGGTCGTGTGCTGCTTGAAAGCACCGTTTGAGATCTCGGTCACGGGACAGCCCTCGTATGCCGAGGCGATGACTATTATTTCCGAGTTGCATCCTTTGGCATTGAAGATCGATGCTGTTCCGTCGCCGTTGAGCTTATAGCGAAGCCCCTCGGATGCACCGCATTCGGTGCAGGCGGAGTTTACGTAGAAATGCTCGGAATGAAGCTCGGGCGCGGACTCTGCCGCGTCTGTATCAGGAGAAGGCGTTTCTTCTGCGGGTGCTTTTGTGGATTCGGTTATATTAATGCCGCCGCTGCTACAAGACGATAAGAGCAAAAGTGCGGCAAACAACATAGCGCATAATAATGTTATTCTGCTTTTCATAAAGACTTCCTCCTTGATATCCGCCTGCGAAATGCAGGCTTTTTTACTATTATAACATATTAATATCGTTTATGCAATATATAACTTTATTGTTTTGATAACAAAATACTTGACAATCTTTCTAAAATGTAGTAATATTATTATGTATTACAATATTAAGGAGGACCTTATTATGGAGACTAAAATCAGAATAGGTGTTGTGGGAACCGGCAGAGGAAAAACCTTTATGAAGCCTGTATCCTGCACGGGGCTTAAGCTTGCGGCGGTTTGCGACCGCAGACCCGAGAAGCTAGAGGTTATCAAATCTCAGTATGATACCGACGGCACTCTTATGACCTTCACAGATTACGATGAAATGCTCAAGTCGGATATCGATGCGGTTGTTCTTGCAAACTATTTTAATGAGCACGCAGAATTTGCCATCAAGGCTCTGCGCGCGGGCAAGCACGTTCTTTCCGAGTGCACCGCAATGTCCACTCTCGCAGAGGGTGTTGCGCTTTGCCGCGCGGTAGAAGAGACCGGCAAGATATATATGATCGCGGAAAACTATCCCTTTACAAAGCAGCGCCTTGAGATCAAGCGCCTTTACGAATCGGGCGAGCTCGGAGAGATGCTTTACGGCGAGGCTGAATACTGCCACCCCATGTCTAACTCCACCACCTATAAATACGCGCCCGGTGAATACCATTGGCGCAATCAGATCCCTTCAACTTATTATTGCACTCACGCGATCGCGCAGATGATGTATATAACGGGAACTATGCCCGTTCGCGTTAACGGCTTCGTTCCGCAGATCAAGGATCAGAGCTACCGCGAATACGAATACCGTCAGCAGGATTCGGGCGGAGTTATCGTCTGTCAGATGGATAACGGCGCGGTTGTACGCACGCTTCAGGGCGCGTTCAGAACTCATTCGGGTATTGCACGTCTTTACGGCACACACGGCTCTGCCGAGGTCGAGAGATCTACGGGTAACGTGGTCGTTTACCATTCGGACGTCAGCCGTATGGGTCAGCCCGCATACCGCTCCTACGCCCCCGATTGGCCCGATTTCGGCGAGCTCGCATCTGCGGCAGGCCACGGCGGCGGAGATTTCTGGGTACAGTATTATTTCGGCGAGGCTATCCGCAAGAACGAACAGCCTTATCTTAACGTTTACCGTGCCTGCGCTATGTCAGCTGTCGGAATCCTTGCTTGGAAGTCCGTGCTTTCGGGCGGACAGCCCTTCGATATGCCCAAGTGGGATGACGAGGAGGATCGCAAGAAGTATGAAAACGATACCTGGACTCCTTTCCTCAAGGAAGGCGACGATCCCGCAGACCATCCGCCCCGCGCAGTAGCGTGGAAGCCTCTCCCCGAAGCGCTTGATAAGGCAAGGGCTGCTTGGGAGGATAACGATTACCTCGGCCTTGGATGGTCAAAGAAGGATATCGATATGTCCTTTGATAAGGTTAAAATGAACTGAAAATGATGAAAAAACGCGCTCTATTTATGCTGCTCACGTTTTTGCTCTGCGTTCTGCTCGTGTCCTGCGACGGCGGTGGTGCGGAAGAAACTACCGCACCGCCCAATCCCGATACGACAGCGGAGCTGATTGAGGAAGGCATAGTCCTTTTTTCCCCCGGCGTCTGCGAATACCGTATAGTTTATCCTTCCGATGACACAGATGACGAATTCAATGCCGCGCGTAAGCTTCAAAGCCTTATCGAAGAAAAGTGCGGAGTCAAGCCCGAGATCGTTAGATCGAAGAACGTCGACGGTGAAAATGCTGATCCTTCGGCTAAGGAGATACTCCTCAGTTTTGTTGATCTCGAGGAATTTGACGTTGCGATTTCGGAGATCCCTTATAATACCGCGATCTGTATGGCACTCGGCAACAAGATCGTCGTTACGGGTCACGAGCGCGAGGGCTTCAACGATGCCTTTGAGAATTTTCTGCATTGGGTAGATAAGGAAACCAAGGAGGGCAAGTGTGTGCTCCCCTCGGGTTTCTGGAGTGTCTGCGACAGCAGTAACCGCGATTACCGCAAGTTCAGAAACGTACCCGGGTATCCGGGCGGTAAGATCGAGGATATTTCGGAGCTCGGCGACCGCTATTATCAGGTTACGATCTACGATACCGATGCTGAAATGTACGAGAGCTACGAAAAGGTTCTCGCGGGCGAGGGATATTCTCTTTACAGCGAAAACGAAATAGCGGGCAATTCCTATTCCACTTATACCAAGGAAGAGGAAATGCTCTACTATTACTACTGCGAAAACACGGGCGAAACCCGCGTTATAATCGCCGAAAATGCGCTTCTTCCGTCTCTTGATGAGGTAGAGTATAAAAATATCTGCGACCCCGCTTTTATTGTTCTTTCCACGTATAATGAAGAAGGTAAGGTTTCGGGAGATGCGCAGGGCTGCATTATTCGCTTTGCAGACGGCACGTTTATGGTATACGACGGCGGAAACAAGAACGTCTATCAGGCAACGCATATCTACGAAACCCTTCTGAAATATGCTCCCGATCCGAAAAACGTGACCGTCCGCGCGTGGATGTTCTCACATTTCCACGGCGACCACACGGGCGCATTCCAATCCTTCGTTTCAAAATATAAAAACGAAAAAGCGATAAAGATCGAATCCTTTATCTATAATTTCTGCAATACCAAGGAGCAGACGCAGTGCATAAGCGCGGGACAGATGACGAGCACAGAGGATGCGATTTTCACCCTCGGCGGCGGAAAGATTCCCGTGTATAAATGCCTGACGGGTCAGATCTACCGTTTCCCCGGTATGGATATTGAGATACTTGCATCAATGTCCGACTTTATTCCGCTCGTCATAGGCTTTGAGCGTGCCGATGCAGAGAAGGATGCGGGCGACGGAAACTCTATGAGCACGGTTGTGAGAGCCGTTACTCCCGAGGGCAACACCTGTATGCTCACGGGCGACTCGACGAATATCGTTCTTGACAATATGGTAGACCGCTACGGCGCGGCATATCTCAATTCCGATATCGTAACAACGCCGCACCACGCTCATAACCGCGACAGCTACCGCGCGAGAAACGCGACGATCAAGTTTTACGATGCCGTTAAGCCCGAGATACTTGTAGTTACCTCAACAAATATGAATAAGTTTACTCCCACGAGCAAATACGCTTACGAGGTAAACGTATATGTCATCAAGAATTACGATCCCGAGATCTATTTGATGAACGAGGTTCGTCTGATAAGTCTTGCGACACTCAAAGAGATCAAATAAAATGAAAAACGCACAGACCTGTTCTGTGCGTTTTTCGGGAAGAGAAGATAATGAATACTGTAAATATGTCCTATATCCCGATGATACTTAAATACACATCGCCCGAGGAGGTTCCGCTTTCCTTCAAGCTCGGCAGACGTGTGATCAAAGGAATTCCCGAGGAATTCTCGCCCAAGGTCAGCCGCGAGTTTATAGATTCGAATATCGCGCGAACCGTTATCGAAGGCAAAAACAGATCGGGACTTACCGTCCGCGCGGAGTATACCGAATATCGCGATTTCCCCGTGACCGAGTGGAGAGTTACGCTTACAAATAACGGTAAGAAGGATACTCCCATAATCTCCGAGCTTCGTGTCGGCGGCGAGATCGCGTGCGGAAAAAGCACGCTGAAATACGGCAACGGCGATACCTGCAAGCGCGACGGATATAGCTTCTTTGAAAAGAACGTTGATGAAAAGATAACTCTTACACCGTATTCGGGAACGTCCTGTCAGGGTGCTTTCCCCTATATGACAATGCGCGGTGAAGGTGTTGAGCTCCGTGCCGCTATCGGATTTCCCGCAAAGTGGATCGCCGAGATCGCACCCACGGAGCGCGGCGTATCCTTCCTCTGCGGGCAGGAAAGATGCCATACGCGTCTTTCTGCGGGTGAATCCTTCACCTCGCCCAGGCTCACCCTGATGGCTTACGGCGCGGGTAGTGAATACCGAGGCATCAATATCTGGCGAAGATTCTATTTCGCGCATATTCTGCCCAAGGATAACGGTGCGATGATGCCGCCCAAGCTCTGCCTGCATTATTTCCGTGCAGAGGGCAAGCCCGAATTTACGGGCGCAACGGAGGAAAATCAGCTTCACGCGCTTTCGGAGTATTTAAGAAAGGGCATGAAGCCCGACGTATGGTGGGTTGATGCGGGATGGTATCCTTGCGACTATAATTGGCCGCGTATAGGCACTTGGCGTGTGGACGAAGCTCGTTTCCCGCGCGGACTTGCACCGATTGGAAATGCTTGCAAGGAAAACGGTATAGATTTCCTTCTTTGGTTCGAGCCCGAAAGAGTTCGTAAGGATGAGGAGATCGACCGCGAGCATCCCGAATATCTTCTTTCCGTTGATGGAAGTGACAATAAACTTTTCGACCTCGGTAATCCCGAGGCGAGAGCGTGGATCACCGACCGAGTTGACTCGATCATAAAGGCTTCGGGCGTGAAGATATACCGCCAGGATTTCAATTTCGATCCGCTTCCGATCTGGAAAGCAAACGAGGCGCCCGACCGCATCGGCTTCCTTGAAAACCGCCACGCGATGGGTTACCTCGCATATTGGGATGAGCTCGTGCTCCGAAATCCCGGACTTATAATCGACTCCTGCGCTTCGGGCGGACGTAGAAACGACCTCGAAACGATGCGCCGCGCGATCACTCTGCATTACACCGATGTCGGCTACGGCGACCATCCCATCAAGCAGAAGCAGCACCACGAGATGTTCGAGTGGATCCCCTACTTCCGCGCGCACAATATGAATTGGTTCGACGAGGAAAGCGGCACCTATAACGGCAAGGAGCACGATCCCGATGTCTTTGCTTACCACAACGCGTTCACGCCCTCTATGACCGATATGATCCGCTACGATGCACAGGATTATACGGTCGCGCTCGAAATGCAATCTATTTGGCGCAAAGCCGCCGAGATCGAGCTTGAAGGCGATTATTATCCGATAACCGAATGTAATGGCTCGACCGAGGATTGGTACGCAATGCAGTTTGACGATGCCGAGAAACGCCGCGGATTTGTGCAGATCATCAGAAATGCGGATGCGGAAGATGATATCTTTACGCTAAAACTGCCCTGCGTCGAAGACGGCGCGGTATACGAAACGTCGGACGGCAGAACGTACTATCCGCATGAACTTCGCGAAGGTGTTAAGATCAAGCTCTGCAAGCGCGAAGGAATGATACTGTTTTATAAATATTAAACTAAAAAAGATGGCTCTTTTTGAGCCATCTTTTTACATACAATATTCAATTATACTGATATATTGAAGCACGCTTCCGATGACGACGAAAATGTGAAATACCGAGTGGATATATCTGCGCTTTTTGCCGAGTCCGTAGAATATTGCTCCGATGGTGTATGCGATGCCGCCCGCAAGCATAAATCCGAATCCTGCCGCACCCATACCCTCAACGGCGGAGGAGAAGTCGATCGCGATACACCATCCCATTCCGATATAGCAGATCATTGAAAAGACCTTGAATTTTTCCATATTAACGGCGGTGAGTGTAACGGCGGGAACGAGGAGAGTCCATACGAGTACGAATACCACCCAAGCCGTTTTCGGTTCGGCTTTGTAAACTCCTATAAGTGCCGCGGGGGTGTACGTTCCCGCGATCAGGAGATATATCGTGCAATGGTCAAGTATCTGCATCACGCGCTTTCCGACGTTCGGTGCGAGTGAGTGATAGACGCAGGATACGGTATAGAGAAGTATCAGCGACGCGCCGTATATCGCGCAAGCGACGGTCTCACGCACGCCGTCTGCCTTGATAAGCGTTGTTATCAGAGCGAAGATGCCGAATAGCGCACCGAGTCCGTGGCTGATCGAATTCCAAAGCTCTTCGCCGAGTGTGTAGTTGGGGAGTAGTTTTTTTGCTTCTGCGTTGCTCATTTGTTTACCTCGCGTTTGGTTATGCCAATATTATATTCCAAAAGGTCGGTAGAAGCAACCTACTGCTCAAAAATCGAGGTAGAATATGAAAATACCCCACTCTACTGCCGGTAGAGTGGGGTAAATTTTTAGTTTATCTTTGGCTTAAGTGCCCAAAAAGTGCATTTAAGCGGCGGATTTAATAAATCTCAATGAGTTCCTTGGGGGAATGGGTGAAATTGAGAATTCCGTCCTCAAGAACGGCAACCATATCCTCGATGCGGCATCCGTACTTGCCCTCGATGTAGATTCCGGGCTCGAAAGTAACGATATGACCGGGAGTGAGCTTGCGGTCGGCGGGCATAACCTTCTGCGAAAGTCCGGGTGCCTCGTGGATATACATTCCGACACCGTGGCCGAGGGAGTGACCGAAGGTTCCCGAATAACCCGCGTTGTCAATAATGTCGCGCGCGATCTTGTCCATCTCGCGGCAGAGCGCGCCCGGCTTTGCGGCTGCAAGCGCTGCAAGCTGTGCTTCAAGAACGGTGTTGTAAAGACGCTTCATCTCGTCGTCAGCCTTGCCGATGACGATGGTACGGGTCATATCCGAGCAGTAGCCGTCGATCTTTGCTCCGTAGTCCATTGTGAGGAAGCCCTTCTCAAGCTGAACGTTTCTCGGCTCGCCGTGGGGGAGAGAGGAAGCCTTGCCCGATACCGCGATGGTGTCGAAAGCGGTCGATTCCGCACCGTGTGCGCGCATGAAGAATTCAAGCTCGAGAGCAACGTCGATCTCGGTCATGTCGGGACGGATGAATTCAATGATGTGCTTGAATGCCGCGTCCGCAATATCCTGAGCCTTTGCGGTGGATGCGATCTCGTCGGCATCCTTGAACTCACGAAGGCCGTCGATGATAGCGGATGCGCCGCCCTTGACCTCGCAGCCCTCGAGAGCTGCCTTGAATGCCTCGTAGCCCGAAAGCGAGATCTTTGCTTCCTCAACTGCGGCAACCTTGCCGCCGCAATCCTTGACGATCTCTGCAACAACTGCGGAGTGGCGCTTGTCGGGTGTGATGATTTCAAATATACCCGCCGCCTTCGATGCCTTTGCTGCCTCGATGTAGCGGAAGTCTGTAATGAGAACTGCGCGGGTCGCGGTCACGAGAACAAGACCGTCCTGGAAATTAAAGCCCGTGATGTATCTCTGATTTACCTCGGATGTGATGATAACGGCGTCAAAGCCTTTTTCCGCCATAGCGGAGCGGAGTTTCTGGAGTTTGGACATTTTCATTTTTCCTTCCGTATATAAGTTAAATTAAATTTTTCAGAGTGTTTTTCATAAAGAGCGCGTCATCCGCCTGCGTTCCCGCGGACTCGCAGATGATGCGCGGCGAGAGTGAATCGCGAGCGATGACTTCGGCGAGCGGTTCAAAGTGCGGACCGTAGAGCGTATCCTCGAAGGTCAGATGGCGCTTCTCGCCCGCGGAGGTGTATTCGATCTTCGAAAAATGGCAGTGGAGATTCTGTGCATAGCTGTCGCCCAAAGCCTCACCGATAGTGTGGAAGACTCTGCGGTATGCATCCGAATCGGGAAACTGACCGCCCACAGCGCGCGCGTTGAGATGCCCCCAGTCAACAACGGGACAGAATATCGGATCGATCTTGCATAGTGCGATGACTTCCTCAAGCGTACCGAGCTGATTGATCTTGCCCATTGTTTCAAGACCGAGCTTGATCGGCTGGTCACCGATTTCTTCAAGAGTTTTATAAAGCGTGTCTGCGGCAAGCGAGAGCGCTTCCTCGCGCGAGATCTTTGCCGCGCTTCCCGTGTGGATGACGATTATATCCGCGCCGAGCAGAGAAGCGGCGTGAAGCGAATCTTTTATATAAGTTATACTTTTGAGCCTCTTTTCGGGGTCAACGCCCGAAAGGGAGATGAAATACGGCGTGTGGAGCGACATCGCAATGCCGTGTTCCTTTGCCTGATTTCCGATAGCGGTCAGCGTTGCATTCGAAACGCGGAGTCCGTTGCCCGCTTGAAATTCGTATGCATCAAGTCCGATCTGACGAAGCCACGCGGGAGCCTCAACGGTCGCCTTTCTGCCCGAGGCGTAAAAGGCATCGCAGTTGCCTGCGGGACCGAATTTTGCAGTTATCATTTTTTATCGCCTCCGTGAATCTTATAATATCTGCGGATGATCGGCTTTTCCATCAACCGCTTGAAGCGGAAAAAGAGCGTCAGCTTGTCCTTGATCGGCGGTACGAGCAGTGCGATTTTTATGCCGAGATTTCGCGCAGAAAGTACGTCGGTGAATATCTGGTCGCCGAGAAACGCGCTGTTATCGGCAGTTGCGCCGTGACTTTTCATAATTTCTCCAAGACGTTTCTTGCCCGGCTTCTTGCAATCGGCATAAGCATCAAGACCGAGAGTGCGGTTGAAAAGCTCAATGCGGTCGCCGTGATTGTTGGATACAAGAACGACGGTGATGCCCGCATCCTTCATCGAATCGAGCCACGCGCGGATACGCTCGTCGGGCTCGGGCACCTCATACGGCGCGAGAGTGTTATCAACGTCGCTGAAAAGAAAACGCACGCCGAGGGATGAAAGATATTCGGGCGCTATGTCGTCGAATTTATCAAAAATTCTGTATGGCAGTAATTTTGAGAGCATTTTAGTCCTCATTAAAGTGATATTTATTATATTTTATCATAAAAATATTATTTTAGCAAGAGAAAAGAAGATTTTTTTAAAATTGTGATGACTTTTTCTATGTAATATGGTATAATTAAGTCAATATGATCTTGAAGGAGAAGTGCGATGCAATATCTGAAATCATTTACCCTGCCGACAGATGCGGATGAGCTTGAATATCTGCTCCCTAGCCAACCTGGGAAGCTTACTAAGCTTGATATGCAGTGCTATGCCTCGAATCAGTACCCTTTCGGCATCTTTCCGCACAAGAGACTTTCGAAGATCGAATTCGAGCCTATAACGATATTCTACGGCGGAAACGGCTCGGGCAAATCGACCTTGCTCAACGTGATCGCTGAAAAATTGAAGATCGAACGAACCGCGCCCTTTAATAATTCCCCAATCATCGAGGATTATATAAAATTATGTGATTACCGCTTCAGTTACGGCACGCCTTATCTCCCCGACGGAAGCGCGATAATCACGAGCGACGGAGTTTTTGATTATCTTCTCGACATCCGCTCGATAAACGAGGGCATCGACCGCCGCCGTGATGATATCGTTGCAGAGTACGAATCAATCAAAGGCGAGCTTACACATTCGGGCTGGCAGATGAAGTCTCTTGACGATTACGAAGAGCTCCGCAAGCGAAACGAGATCCGCAAAGGCACGAAATCGCAGTATGTTGCCGACAGATTGCGCGGTACGGAATACAGAATGCATTCGAACGGAGAGAGCGCGTTCGCGTATTTTACAAACAAGATAGATTCAAATGCCCTCTATTTGCTCGACGAGCCGGAGAACAGCCTTTCTGCAAAGCTCCAGCGCGAGCTCGCGCAGTTTCTTGAGGAAGCGGTGCGCTTTTACGGCTGTCAGCTTGTTATTTCCACGCATTCGCCATTCCTTCTTTCCATGCGCGGCGCAAAGATTTATGACCTCGACGGTGACCCCGCGGGTGAAAAGCATTGGAGCGAGCTTGAGAATATCCGTGCGTATTACGACCTTTTCGAGGAAAGACGGCGGGAATTTCAAAAATAATCAAAAAAATTCGAAAAAATCTCGGTTTTTTTCAGAAAACCTATTGACAAATGCTTCATTTTGTGGTATTATATTAGGGCGGTTTTGAGAAAGACCGAAATACGCGGGTGTAGTTCAATGGTAGAATTCCAGCCTTCCAAGCTGGTCGCGTGGGTTCGATTCCCATCACCCGCTCCATAGGGACAGAATGAATGTTCTCGGACATTCATTCGTACCCCGATATGATGCGCCTTTAGCTCAGCCGGATAGAGCAACTGCCTTCTAAGCAGTAGGCCGGGGGTTCGAGTCCCTCAAGGCGCGCCATATACGGTGGGTGTAGCTCAGTTGGTTAGAGCGTCAGGTTGTGGCCCTGAAGGCCGTGGGTTCGAATCCCATCATTCACCCCATAACGAAAGAACGGAACTGCTTTGCAGTTCCGTTCTTTCGTTATGGGGTGAACGCTGTGTTTACGATTCGAACCCACTACAAGTTGCTCTGCAACTTGTTTAGCGTGCGCGTGGTAGGTATATCAAAATTAGTAGGCATTTACGCGCACGCATGGGTTCAGAATCCCATCATTCACCCCCGCTTGCAGTTCCGTTCTTTCGTTATGGGGTGACTAATTGCATAATTCGAACCCACTACGAGTTGCTCTGCAACTCGTATAATTTGCGCGTAGCATCAAGAAAAGAGTCTGCACAGCACAAAACGCGCAAATGCGGGTTCAGAATCCCATCAAAGATGCTCGCTTCGCTCGCGTGATATTCGCGCTTCGCGCGAGTGATATTGCTTCGCAGTGATATTCGGCTTCGCCGAGTGATATGTTCCGCTTTGCGGAACGTGAAGGTAAAAATCCGCCTTGCGGATTTTTTTATTAAATTTTTTCCAAACTATGCAACGGAATTTTGCGGATTGCAACTATATAAGTGAAGGGACAAAAAACTCCTTGAAAGGAGGACTGAAATGACAGACGAAAAATTGATAGAAATGTTCTGGGAGCGCGACGAGGATGCGATTCGGGCGGCAGAGGAGAAGTACCGCGCGTTTTGCCATTCGGTCGTGCGAAACCTCCTTGCAAATCAGGAGGACAGGGAGGAATGCGTCAACGATGCTTTCCTCGCGCTTTGGAACAAGATACCGCCCGAGCGGCCGAAGAGCCTTTCGGCGTTTCTCGCGAAGATCGTGCGCACGCTTGCGCTTGAGCGATCGCGCAAGGAAAACGCCTGGAAGCGCGGCGGGCGGGTGCAGACGGTCGGCGAGGAATTCCTGCAGGGCGTCACCGACGGCAGAACGCTTGCGGATGATTACGAATCGAGCCGTGCGGGGGAGATCATCAACGAGTTTCTCGATTCACAGCCCAAAGCTGACCGCAAGATATTCATACTTCGCTATTGGTTCGACGAGGATATCTCGCGCATCGCCCTTCGCACGGGATATTCGGAAAGCCGCATCAAATCATTACTTAAACGCCAGCGCGACAAGCTCCGCGCAATGCTTGAAAAGGAGGGAATAACGATATGAGAGAATTACCGATCATTGATGACAAAAGATTACTCAACGCACTCGACTACATCGACGAGCGTTTTATCGCCGAGGTGACCGAGGAATACGAAATATTCGACACCGCACCCGGTGCCAAGCTCCCGCCGAGAGCGCGTATGTACCGCTTCAGACAGTTCGCTGCCGCGACGGCGTGTCTATTACTTTTGAGTATTGCATCTGTTTTTGTGGCAAATGCGCCTCAGATATACAGCTATTTTACAGATGCAGGCGGCACGCCAATACCCGACATTGACTATTCCGACCGTGATCTTATTGAACATATCGGTGAGGTACCGGAGGAATTCGTCGAAATCGTAAATCAAAATCTTTTTAAGGGTATATATGTGAGCGGCGATAAAATTATAAAAGCGTCCGCTGACGAAAAGTATGACATTGAGGTTTACGATCTATACGGAAATTTGTTGCATAAGATAAATTATAAATTTAAACCGAAAGACGGAACCGATTTTTTTGTAGGTAGAGTACGAGTACATGCTTTATCTGACGGAAACTATTTAATGGTAATCCCGTACAATACTTATTATGTAATTCCTGAACCCGGTGAGTCGGTGGAATGCGAAGTTAAGGCGCGAGCAATAAAGTTTAACGAAAAAGGCAGAGCGATATTCGATACGCCATTGTTGACTAAATGCGGTGAATTTGAATTCTTTTTTGAGGTGGATGACGGATATTTGCTGATAGGCGGAAGTTATCAAAAAATGGATAGATATTTTTTGAAGTTGGACGAAAGCGGAAATCTTGTGCATAATCTCAAATTTGGCGGTTTGGAGCACGATAGACTTTATTATGCTGAATACGGTGAAGACGGTTTGACAATGTATCTGCGCGATTATGCAAGTTCCGGATACGATATTTTAAGACAAAGATACAGCGATGATTATGTATTGCTTGAAAGTGAAACGTATGAAGGCGATATACCGTATCCCGAGTTTCGTTTAATGCCTTCGGGCAGTTGGCGAGTCGATGACTTTGTTTCCGGTTATAACGGTAAAGAAATAGGTGAATTGGGGGATGTAATATCGTGTATAAAATATAACGATTTCGTCTTAATAGTATCCGAACGTGATACATATGAGGCAGAAAATATTCACTTTTTGCATATGTATACTGAAACAGTTTACACTGCTTATACATACGATGCAGAGATTATTTGGCGAAGTGCGGTTGATTCGACTGATTATGAAAAACTGGCACAAGTCAAAGAAAAATATGATAATAGGAATAAATAACGCTCGATTAGATTATTGATAGATAATCCCCCATCCGAAACTACGGATGGGGGATGTATATTATGGACGTTTTACACAAATATTCAGCACCAACGCGCCGCACGCGAGGGAGAGGAGGAGCACGAAGGGTGCGACAAATCCGCCGGAGGATGCGCGGAGGCTCGCGCAGGCGGTTGCGATGAAGGATGCGGCGAAGAGGTTGAAGTTTACGATACTGTAATTCGTTGCGAAGTATTTCTGACCGTAGAAGGATGAAGCGAACGCCGAACCGACTGTGGGGCAGGCGCCGTAAGCGAGTCCGACGAGGCAGAGCCCGACGATGCAGAGGGGAAGAGAATCGATAACGACCGAGAGAAGCGTCGTTCCCGCAGCGACGATCGAGAGGACGTTTGCCGCGATCATAGTGAATCTTCTGCCTGCGGCGTCAAAGAGTGCGCCGGTCAGAATTCTGCCGAGACCGTTACAGAATGACAGCACGCCGACGAGAGTGGTCGCAAGTGCCGCGCCCGCGCCGGTCGAGAGTGCGAGGTCCTTGGCAAAGCTGATTACCGAGTTACCGACCGCAACGAGGCAGGTCATATAAACAAAGCTGATCCAAAAAGAGGGGCGCGAGAGCATCTGAAGCGGGGACATATCACGGACCTCGAAGCTCTCCTTTTTCTTTGCCGCCTTCTTTTTACCCTCGGGGAAAACGACGTCAGCCGCGGGCTTGCGGATAACGATTCCCGCCGTGCAGATCATAGCCGCCATAATGATGCCGAAGAAGAGGAAGGTCTTGCGCCAGCCGATAGCCTCGTTTGCGAAAAGCGCGTCGAGGATCGAGCCGAAAACGAGCGAGGTCATACCGAATCCCATGAGCAGACAGCCCGAGCAGAAGCCGCGCTTGTCGGGAAACCAAACGTTGACCGATGCGATAATGACGTTATAAGCAATTCCGATGCCGAGTCCCGCGAGGATAGCGTAGGAGATATAAAGCGTTGTGATATCGCCTTTCATAAATGATGCGATGACGAATCCGCCGCCCGCGAGGATTCCCGCAGCGAGAAGCGAAAGATTTGCGCCGATCAGCTTCGAGATGCGGCTTCCGAGGAATCCGCCGATGCAGAAGGTGCACATCGTCAGGGTGAAGTTGAGCGCAAGCTCGGTATTGCTCCAGCCGAATTCGGCGGCAAGCGGTACCTTGAGTATCGACCATGCGTAGATGATGCCCGCGAAGGCGAGACAGACCGTGCAGAGCGCGATGTAGAGCCAGCGTAGTGAAATTTTTGAGGTTTCGTTTTTCATTTTTGTGCCTTTCATTTAATAAAATGATGCCAATATTATAGCACAGAGAGACCTTTTTGTCAAGAAAGCTGTTAGCATTTTGAAGACGATGTGTAAATTTTTTGTGCAATTCGCAGATATTCTTTTTTTGGTATTATATAATATGTAAATTGTACTTGACTAATAATAAAAATTATGATAAAATATTGCGTATGTATTTTTGCGGAAAGTGATAACGCTTAACTCTTTCTTTTTGATAAATAGATCTTTACCGCTCACAATCAAACCCAAGGAGAACAAAATGAAAAGAATCAAGATCCCCACAACACGCGCATTGTCAGCACTTTTGGCAATGCTCATGCTCATCGGACTTTGTCTTACGGCTTGCAACCCCGGCACAGGCGAAGAGACGACCGCGGGTACTCCCGACTCGACCACCTCGGCTCCCGGTGTGACCACCGACGCTCCGAGCAATACGACGTCTGCTACCGATGCCACCAAGATGCCCTACACGGTTGAGGTCGTCAGCGAAGGCGGACTCAAGCTCAAGGACATTACAATTCTTATCTATTCCGACGCTACCCTTTCGGTTATGAACGGTTACGCAAAGACTGATGAAAACGGTGTTGCATCCTTCAGCCTCCCCGCGGATATTACCACGTATCACGCTGTACTTACCGAGGTTCCTGCAGGTTACAATATTGCCGACAGCTATCCGCTCTCCGGCAGCGAGACCAAGATCACTCTTTCCGCTGAGCTTATTCCCGAGGGCAACCTTGCGGGCACCAAGTTTAAGCTCGGTGACATTATGCACGATTTCACCGTAAAGACCACAGACGGCGAGACCTTCAATCTTGCGGAAACTCTCAAGACCAAGAAGGCTGTGCTTATCAACTTCTGGTATATCAACTGCTCCTGGTGTCAGGAGGAGTTCCCCTATATGAACAGCGTATATCAGCAGTATTCTGACGATATCGCGGTTATCGCGCTCAACCCCTACGCGAGCGATTCCGAAAGCTCCATCCAGACCTACAAGTCGGCAAACAGCCTTGCTTTCCCCATGGCGAAGCTGAACGATACCGGACTCGTTGAAGCCTTTGGCGTTGCGGCTTATCCTACCTCGGTAGTCGTTGACCGCTACGGCACCATTACCGTTATCGAAGAGGGCGCGATCATTTCAGAGGCTCCCTTTATCGCCGCTTTCGAGCACTTCAAGTCCGAGAACTACACTCAGCGTCTTGAGCCCTCGCTCCACTCCTTCGTTGAGATTCCCAAGCCCGATACCGATATGCCCGCTCCCGAAGAGGTTGCTGCGGCTGTAAACGGCAAGAACGGCGCAGGCATCACCTACCGCGCGGAGACCGGAGAAGAGTATCAGGATACTATCTGGGACTTCACCCTTACCGAGAAGAACGGCAAGAAGTGCCTTGTAAATACCAACCAGGAGGCTACCTCCACCAGCTCTCTGATATACGTTGACGTTGAGCTTAAGGCGGGTCAGGCTGTAAAGTTTGATTACTTCGCATCCTCCGAGCGCGGCGCTGATATGCTCTACATCATTATCGACGACGTTCAGATCTATCAGATCTCGGGCGAGAGCACCGATTGGCAGACCTGCTATCCTTACGTTGCTATCAAGGACGGCAAGTACACCATCGCCCTTGCTTATATCAAGGACAACTCCGATGACATCGGCGAGGACAGCATCTACGTAACCAATTTCGAGATCTGCGACGCGAAGGATATCGACGTTGCAAGCTACATTCCCCGTAACTGCGCTACCGAGCTCCTCGCTGACGGTTACGGCTATGCAAACTACGTTGACGTAGTTTTCAACGAGAAGGACGGTTATTATCATGTAGGAACCGTTGACGGTCCCCTCCTTCTTGCAAACCTTATGGGCTACAATACTCCTTTCTCCGAGGTTTCCGTTTACGATCTTGCATATAACGGTCAGGTCGTTATCGACGGCGTTAACTATTACGATGATATCGTAAGATTCTTTAACTATTCTTCCAATGCAACGATCAACGGCGTTTGTACCGTTGACAAGACTCTCGCAGAGCTTCTTAAGAAGGTAGCATTCGCTTGCGGTCTTGAGGTAGAGAACGATAAGCAGTGGCTCCAGATGTGCTGCTATTATGACGTTTACGGCGGTGTAGAGCAGCTCGAGGACCCCATCCGCGGTCTTTCCGATCATTCCGCTTTCATCGCAGAGATGGGCAAGGACAATGTTGTTACCTATGACAGACCCATTATGCCCCGCGGACTTCTCAATAAGTTCGTTCCCGATAAGTCGGGTGCTTACCGCATCACCTCCGATAGCGAGTTCCTCGTTGACGCTTGGGTATTTACCTTCGAGCCCGACAGAACCGAGTACTACACCTACGAGGGCGGCGAGCGTATGTATACCGATCCCAACAACTGCTCGATGGTAGTTTACTTCGAGGCGGGTAAGGAATACTATATCGACATCGCTTATTACGACGTATATCAGACCGGTACTCTTACCTTCAAGATCGAGTATCTTGGTGAGAAATACGATCACTTCACTCTTGCTTCCCCCGGTTACTTCACCTTTATCGAAAGTGACGGCGTTGCTATCGGCGAGACCATCGCGGGCGGTATCAACGTTATCCTCGGTGATGACGGATACTATCACGAGCTCCGCGAGGACGGCAGCATCGGCTCCATCATTTATGCCGATTTCACCGGATACACTCCCATTTTCAGCGCATCTATCATTGAGATGGTCGGCAGAAACGGCTTTAACTTCAAGTATACCGAAAACGATCTTTACATTCTTTATTTCCAGCTCCTCTACGGAGACAAGATGAATGAACAGCTCAAGCTCGAATGGGGCGAGTTCTACGATCAGTATTATGCTGAATATAAGGTTGACGAGGTAGTGGCAGGTATTTACCACGGCGGCGGAGAGGATTATTCCTCCGTTATCAAGGAATACGCAGCTCAGGCTGTTGATAACCCCGAGCATCCCGAGAGAAGCGGTTGTGTCGCTGTTGATGCAAGACTTGCCGAGATCCTTCAGTCCCTTATGAACAAATATACCTTCGATGACGTTGATCACTCCTGGACAAAGGTTTGCTACTATTATCAGTATATCGGAGTGCCCACCAATCCCTAAATTCAGGTGAAAATTATGAAAAACTTTAAGCTTCTGACGATATTTATCGTTCTTGTGCTATCTTTGGCGATGGCTCTCTCCTCCTGCGATAAAGCGGGAGAAGAGACTACCGCCGCACCCGAAACAACTCTCGCTCCTTCGGTTACCGATGCACCCACCGAGCCTGCGGATGAAACCACCTCTGCGCCCGAAACAACTGCGGAAGAGGTTACAACTGCGCCCGAAACGACTGCAGAAGAGGTAACAACTGCTGCTCCCGAAACCGAAGCACCTCATATTCATTCCTTCGGCGCGTGGAGCATCGTAAAGGCTGCAAGCTGTAGCGAGGAAGGCTCGCAGGAAAGAACCTGCACCTGCGGTGAGAAGGAGATCCAGAATGTCGCAAAAGTAGCGCACAGAGAGAGCTCGTGGATCACCGATAAGGATGCAACCTGCACCGATGCGGGCTCGAAGCACGTTGAATGTGAGGTCTGCAAGAATACCGTTAAGACCGAATCCATACCCGCCAAGGGCCATACCGACGGCGCGTGGATCATTGATAAGGAAGCTACCGCCACAACGGACGGCTCCAAGCATCTTGAATGCTCGGTTTGCAAGGCAACCATCAAAACTGAAGCTATTCCCGCAACACCTCATACTCCCGGATCGTGGATCGTTGACAAGGATCCCACTTGTATCGAAACCGGTCTGCGCCATCGCACTTGCACAAAATGCGGCGAAACCGTAGATACTGAAATCATTTCCGCCAAGGGACACACCGAGGTTATCGATGCCGCAAAGTCGGCAACCTGTACCGCGGAGGGAATTACCGCGGGCAAGCACTGCTCGGTATGTAACGCGGTTATTGAAGCACAGCAGAAGGTTCCCGCCAAGGGACATTCCGAGGTGACCGACGTCGCCAAAGCGGCTACCTGCACCGAGTCGGGTCTTACCGAGGCTAAGCATTGCTCGGTTTGTAACGCAGTAACAAAGGCTCAGGATAAGATCCCCGCCAAGGGACATACCGAGGTCATTGATGCCGCCAAGGAGGCAACGTGCACCGCAGAGGGACTTACCGAAGGAAGGCACTGTTCCGTATGTAATTCCGTTATTAAAGCTCAGGAAACTGTACCTACCAAGGCGCACACGGAAAGCGATTGGATCATTGATAAAGCGGCGACCACTGCCGCAGAAGGCTCCAAGCATATCGAATGCACAGTATGCAAGACCACTCTCAAGACCGAAACTATCCCGAAGGTAGAGATCCCCAAGATCGAATATACCGTTGAGGTTGTAGACGGTAAGGGTAGTGCTCTTTCCGGCATCGAGGTAATATTCACCAAATCGGGTGCCGAGGTCGCAAAGGTAACCACCGATAAGGATGGTAAGGCGGTTGCAAAGCTTGAGTCGGGCGAATACGAATTCGAACTTTCCGGCGTTGATTCCTATTACGTTTCTACCGGCGTAAGCAAATTGACTGCAGCTGCTCCTGCGGCGGAAGCCAAGCTCGTTCCTTACGCATCTAATGCCGAGTATATTTATCCCGATGAAACGAACGGTATCTACCGAGTTTCTATCGGAAGCGTAAGAGTACCCGTTGCAAAGGGCGAGATGAGATATTTCCTCTTTACTCCTTCCGAGGGCGCGGTTTATAAGGTATATACCGATTCCGATAAGGTTGAGGTAGGCTACTACGGCGGCAGCTTCTTCGTTTATCCCAATAACACAGGAAAAATGGAAGCTGACGGATCTATGACGGTAGAGGTGCTTAAAACTCAGGTAGGAAATACTCTGGTTCTCGGTCTTCAGTCGACCTCTGCTGCGGTTGATGAATGTACTCTTACCATTGAAAAGTTCGCGGACGTTGAGATCACTATCCACGAGCTTGAGTGGGTTCCCTACAAGCCCGATGCGACATTCGAGAAGATCGAAACTCCCGAGGGATATATAGTAGGTATGGATCTTGCGGTTTGGACTCCCTTTGATGCCACCGCTACTGAGATCCCCGTCTTCTTCAATGAGAAGGACGGCTACTACCATCTCGAGAGCGTAGACGGCCCCGTGCTTTACGTTCGTATCGGTTCGAAGTCGAGCTATCAGGAAGCTCTGACTGCAATAGTCGGAACGACCAATCTCGGAATTTACATCTACGATGAGAACGGTGAGTTCCTGAGAAAAGAGCGCTATAACGAGATCATCGAGGCTTATGCAGCCGCTGCTGATACAAAATACAACGTATATCCTCTCGACGAAGATCTTTACTATATACTCAAGAATCTCGCTGATGACGGATGGTATGACAAGACCTCTCCCAACTATATCTTCAAGGAAGAAGAGATCGTAGTTATGCCCTTCAACGGCTGGCTCTTTGCTTGCGTTTACTTCAAATAATCAATACAAAAACTCCGTTGCCAAATGGCAACGGAGTTTGTTTTTATAGAGTTTCAATGACCTCGCAATACATATAGAGCGAGCCGAGGCAGAGAAGAGCGGAGTCTGTTTCTTTTGCATATTTCTTTGCGTCTTCAAGTGCATCCGCGACGGAAGAATAGGAAGTAGCGGTGATCCCAACACCTTCAAGAACCTTCGCGTACTCCTCGGCGGGAAGCGCGCGGGGATTCTGCGGAGTTATTGTAAACGCGCGGTCGGAGATCTCGGCGAATTTGCCTGAGATGTAATTGTAATCCTTATCCTTCATAACGCCCGTCAGGATGCAGACCTTTTGGTCGCCGAAATATCTCTTGATGCTTTGGACAGCAGTCTCGATGCCCTCGGGATTGTGCGCGCCGTCGAATATGATAAGCGGATCGCGCGAGATGATCTCAAAACGCGCGGGCCAGCGAGCCGCAAGAAGTCCGTCACGGACGGCTTTTTCGGAAACGGTAAATCCCTTGGCTTTGAGTATTTCAAGGGCGCAGAGAACGTTTGCGGCGTTCGAGGGCTGATACAGACCGAGCAGGGGGAGCTTTACTTCCTTAAATCCAAGATAATTGAACGTACTGCCCGAAAGATCGGATGATACTATTTCAAGCCCCGATTTGTCGGCAAAGTGGTAATCCGCGTTCATCTCTGCGGCTTTTGCTTTTATGACTTCTTCAACGGATTTTGAATTGCCGCCGAAGAGTACGGCACCGTTTTCTTTTATGATGCCCGCCTTTTCAGCCGCGATCTTTTCGACCGTGTCGCCGAGGAAGGCGGTGTGGTCGAGCGAGATTCCCGTGATGACCGAGAGAAGGGAAGACTTTATGATATTCGTCGAATCGAGTCTGCCGCCCATTCCCGCTTCGAGAATGACGACGTCGCATTTCTTTCTCTTGAAATATTCAAATCCGATCGCGGTGATAAGCTCAAACTCGGTCGGTTTATCCTCCATCGAGTCTGCAAGAGGCTTAACGTATTCCGTAATCTCTGCAAGGTCTTCGTCGGAGATGTTCTCGCCGCAGAACTGCATTCTTTCGTTAAATACCTTGATGTAGGGCGAGGTGAAAAGTCCGGTCTTGTAGCCCACCGCGCGGAGTACCGAATCGAGCATCGAGCAGAAAGAGCCCTTGCCGTTAGTTCCCGCAACGTGGATGAATTTGAGTTCGTCCTGCGGATTGCCGAGCTTTTCGCAAAGCGCGGAGATGCGCTCAAGTCCGGGCTTGGTGAAGGTCCAGCAGATCGAGTGGATATATTCAAGTGCTTCGGTGTAATTCATTTTGTTACCTCGTGTATTTCGTAAATGCCTTGTGCCTGAAGATAAGGCAAAGGAAGAAGCTTTCGATTGCAATGATTACCGCATAAGTCGGTATTCGGTAGAGGAGCAGCATACCGTACGACATATTGTAGTACGCGTAAATGCCAAAGGTCTTGACGATCAGCGAACCTATCACGTGCGCCGCGAGGACCGAAATAATTACTCTCACGGTTCCCCGTTTTTTTATAATATAATTGGAAACGATACCGCTGACTGCACCGATAAGTGCCGCGCCGAGGGTAACTATCGGTGAGATGGCGAAGCTCTGCGTTGACAGAAAATAGCTGACCATATCCGAAACTATTCCGACAGTTGCACCGACCGCGGGGCCGAAAATGATGCCCGACATAATGATCGGAAAGTTTTCAAACGTCACACGGAAAAGTCCGTTTCCGAAGTTGAGAAAATTCTTGCAAAAGATGCCGATGACAACGCTCAGCGCGCCGAGCATTGCGGCGGTCGTAAGGACTTTTACGTTGCGAAGTCCGTTTTTTTGTTTTTTAGACATAATAAAAACCTCCCCTCGCAAACAGTTTACTCTGTGCGGCGGGAGGAAACAAAAATATTTCCCGTGGCAACAGCGGGATGCGGTCGACCTGAGCGAATACTCTATCCCACACGGCAACTCCCCGTCCGTGTGTATTTTAACGCAGGTTTTCCTACTCTGTTCACAATGGTATTATTATATACCTTTTTCTCTCTTTTTGCAATACCTTTTGCGAAAAAACTTGACAAAAAACGCACTTTGTGTTATAATATTGCGCGGTGAGTTCGAAACCATCCTCACCTAAAACAAAACTACGGAGAAAAAGCAAAATGCAAAAAAACAGAAAACACATCCGCCACCTTTGCGAGGCGGCACTAATCGCGGCAATTTACGTTATCCTTACCTACCTCTGCGCGGCTGTCGGAATGAGCAGCGGAGCGATCCAGCTCAGACTTTCCGAAGCACTTTGCATCCTCGCGATCTTCACCCCCGCGGCAGTACCGGGCGTAGCACTCGGATGCTTTATGGCAAACCTGCTCACGGGATGCGCCCTCTGGGATATCGTGTTCGGCTCACTTGCAAGCCTTATCGGAATGCTCGGATGCAGAGCACTGAAAAAGCACCCCTACATCGCCCCCGTGCCCTATGCACTCGCAAATATGATCGTGATCCCCTTTGTGGTCAAGCTCGTTTACAGCGCGCCCGAGGCACTCCCTCTGATCTTTTTGACTGTCGGAATCGGAGAGATCATTTCGGTCTTCGGCTTCGGAATCCCGCTTTACCTCTCGCTCCAAAAGCACGCGAGCAGAATATTTAAATAAAGAAAATGCAGATCCTTCGGTTTCGGGATCTGCATTTCTTATATTATAATTCTCTTTTTTTATAAAACACAATTGCAAGATACCACGAGAGGGCGAATATTGCAATGCTGATAAGACAGACGATGGGTAATGCTACCAAAAGGTCGGTTCTTTCCTGAACATCTACTATAAGCAATTGCGAAGATACAGCTGTTCCGCCGCAGACTATTCCGATCATAATATAATAAGCCAGACGACCCTTTTCAACGCCGTATTTGAACATAAAAGGAAGGTTGATGGATGACGAAAATAGTGACATGGATATCAGAAGCAGCATAAAAATACCGAATGTGCTTATCTCGAATGTGTCCGCTGAAATCATAACTGCCGCGTGAGCAGCTCCGGCAATTATCAGGGTTGCACCCTGTGCTATAAGTCCTATGATGTATTTGCTGTTTACAATTTGTGCGCGTGAGTAAGGCAGGGTT
The DNA here is from genome assembly GCA_045636385.1 of Eubacteriales bacterium. Lineage (GTDB taxonomy): Bacteria > Bacillota > Clostridia > Oscillospirales > CAG-272 > CAG-390. The sequence continues at coordinate 9,486 of JAZTXK010000052.1, read as the reverse complement.
TCGCTATACTGAAGCCAATGACTACGCTCATCGTAAGCAAGCAGATTGGTGGGTATGATTCCACTAAGCATAGCAGGATAAAAGGCAAAAAACAGATTGTCAGGGTTGACAAGGGAAAACAACAAGAATATTAATGAGATGATAATATTGGTTCGGCAATATTTTGCTGTCATATAAAGATCTTTGATAATAAGTCCCTTCATTTATTTTGCCTCCTTTACCATAAACAGAAAGAGCTCCTCGATCGTTATCGGGCTGATCTTGATATCCTCGGGAACACTCTCGCGAAGAATGATTGCCTCGATGCCGTATGGCGTCACTTTAGTATATTTGATTGATCCTGAAGCAAGAGCGGAGAGTGTTTCGGGCGTGCAATGAACGATTCCGTATTTTGAAAGCAGTACGTCCTTTTCCTCGCAGAGAAGAAGCTGACCTTTGTGCAAAAACGCGATGTAATCGCAAAGCTTTTCAAGGTCGCTGACGATGTGGGAGGATATGAGGATCGAGTGGTCTTCATCCCTTGTGAAATCATAGAACATTTCTACGACCTCGTCGCGGACGACGGGATCAAGTCCGCTCGTTGCTTCGTCAAGCAGGAGCAGCTTCGCTCCGTGCGACATAGCGATCGCGATACCGAGCTTCATCTTCATACCGCGGGAAAAATCCTTGAACTGCTTGCCCACGGGCAGTGAGAATTTGGACAAAAGGCGGTTGTATTCGTCCTGATTCCATTTTTTGAAGGTGTTTTTCATAATATTGCCCACCTGCGTTGCAGTAAGGCATTCGGGAAGACCGATTTCGTCCATAACTACGCCGATATCTTCCTTGGTCAGCCTGATATCTTTTTCGTTGTCCTTGCCGAGGATTTTGATGCTTCCGCCGTCCTTATGGATGATATCGAGTATCAGCTTGATGGTCGTGCTCTTGCCCGCGCCGTTTTCGCCGATGAGTCCCATAATGCAACCGCTCGGCAGAGTGAGGTTGAGGTTATCAAGACGAAAATCCTTAAATGATTTGGTCAGATTTCTTATTTCAAGTGCATTCATTCTTTTTCCTCCATAATGAACGTTATCATTTCGATGATATCGGAGCGGCTCAGATTGCAGGAAGAAGCGAGCGAGGCGATATCTTCAATGTGTTTTTCGATTCTTTTGAGATTTTCTTCGCGCAAGATTTCGGTGTTTTTCGGGGCAACATAGCAACCCTTTCCGGGTAGAGTGTATATGAACCCCTCTTTTTCAAGCTCTTCGTAGGCGTGCTTGGTGGTGATAAAGCTGATGCGCAGGTCCTTGGCAAGACCCCGTATGGATGGGAGCATATCGTTTTCTTTGAGCTCCCCGCTGATTATTTGGCTTTTTATCTGGGAATAAATCTGATTGTAGATCGGTTCTCCGCTTTTTGTGTCGATAAGAACTATCACGCAATCACCTCCGTTACAACTGTATATATACATTATACACAGTCATAACACGTTTGTCAATAGGTTTTTGAAAAAAAGAGGACGGAAAATCGAAATTTTCCGTCCTTTGCGGTATTTAATTCAGAAAACTATTCTCTCAACCTTCGTGCATTTATCGCCCGAGAGGGTAAAGAGTGCGCCGTGGGCGGTGACTTTGCCTTCAGCTACGCGATAGCGTTGAGGCATAGCGGTGGTGAAGCCCTTAATGATGCAATCCGTCGCAACGCCGAGTATGCTTATATCGGGACCCGTCATTCCGATATCGGTTATATAGCCCGTGCCGCGCGGCAAGATCTGCTCGTCCGCCGTTGCGACGTGAGTATGAGTGCCAAAAACAACGGATGCACGTCCGTCGAGATAATAACCCATAGCAAGCTTTTCGCTGGTGGCTTCTGCGTGGAAGTCGAGAACTGCTATGTCGTAGTTTCCTGCCTCACGCTTCAGTATCGAATCGGCAACCTCAAAGGGGTTTGCAAGCGATACCTTCATCGATACGTTGCCCTGAAGATTCATCACAAGCACACGCTGACCGGCGGCATTGATGATGCAATGTCCGTGTCCCGGTGCGCTTCCGGGGAAATTTGCGGGGCGGAGAATATACTTTTCGTCGTCGAAATAGGAATAGATATCGTATCTTCCGAAGGCGTGGTTGCCCGTCGTGATGACGTCCGCTCCCGCGTAGAATATATCCTCCGCATCGTTCTGACCGATGCCGTGGATCTCGGCGGCGTTCTCGCCGTTGACGATAACGAGGTCTGCGCCGAGACGGTTTTTGATATTTCTGAGATTTGCGCGCAAATGGTTGACTCCCACCTGCCCGACAACGTCTCCGATAACAAGAATTTTCATTATTTTACTGCCTTTTTAAGCCATTTTCCTGCCGTTTTTGCGACAACGACGTAAAGAACCGCACCGACCGCGCTTTGAGCGAGATTGAAGGGGATTCCCGCGAGAGCCGCCGCGGCATTTTCATATACGAAGATAGCCTCGAACGCCCAATATCCGACAGCGCAGATAAGTATTCCGCCCGCGATGCCGATGATGTTTCGCAACGACAGCATATCGCGCTTGCGGGAGAAGCAAAGAACCGTCAGAACACGTATCAGGGCGGTTATCGGGATATAGATAACGTAGCCCGAGCAGAGATCGGCAAGTCCGACTCCAACCGCGGTTGCGATCATAGCGTAGGGCGCGGGGAGAAGCGCGGACGCGAGGAATACTATTCCGTCGCCGATATGCACGTATCCGACTGCGAGAGGGATCTTTATTAAGAACGTAGCCGCAAATGTGAGCGCGGCGAGCATTGCGCTGATACAGATGAGTTTGATGTGCTTGTGCGATGCGGTGTGCTTCATTGCTTGCAGATCAGTTCCTTTACTTTAAGAATAAATTCATTTTCGTATCCGGAGCAGAGAGCTGTCAAATTGTCTTTTGTGCCGTTGTATATCACGGTGGTGAGAGCATCGCATCCCTCGAATGCCTTATTTCCGATTGAGGAAAGAGTGGACGGGAGAGTGATACTTTCGAGTTTTTCGCAGGATGCTATCGAGCGCGCGCCGATGGTTTCAAATCCCTCGGGGAAGACGAGCTCGGTCAGCACGTTGCAGTTACGGAAGGCTGCCGATCCGATTTCTTTGAGCTTTGCGGAGAGAGTGATGCTCTCAAGCGCGGTGCAATCCTCAAATGCCTTTTCGCCGATAAACTCGATCTCATCGGGAAGGGTGATCGATTTGAGCGCGGAGCAGGCAAAGAAGCCCTGCGCTTCGATGCGCTTGATCGAGGGCGGGAGGATTATGCTCTCAAAAGGAGCGTAGAAAAATCCCTTGTCGGCAACAGCCATAACGAGCTGATTGTCGAATACGTCGGGAATGACGAGCTCATCAGCACCCTTGTATTTCTTTTCGTCAAATCTGATCGCGCCGTTTTCGTCGATCTTGAACCAGGGCATCGACGCGGTGGTTCCGATGATAACGTCATTACGCCCCGCGAGCTTCTGCGCGTTCTTGGTGATACATTCGGAGGCTTTTTCAGATGCGTCCTTGTAGTCACCGAGACTCATATAGACCTCGTAAGCGGAGAGAAATTCTTCGGCGGCAGAGAGGTCTTCCGCGCTTTGATAGATGCGCGCGGGCTTCCATACGTTCTTTTCGAGAAGTATGCAAGCAACTACTCCGCCGACTATCGCGAGCGCCGCTATCACGATCATACAGATCTTCAAAAGCTTCGCACGCTTGCGCTTTTTGTATTCTTCAATACGCCTCTGTGTTGCCTTTTCCTGATAGAGCTTTTGGCGTTCGGCACTCGTTAAGTGCCTTTTTTCTTCCTGATTTGCGTTGTTTTGTTCAGACATATTTTATTTGGTTTCTTCCTTGGGGATGAACTGGGTGGTGGGTTTCTCGGGGAGAGTTGCAAGTGCCTTGAGGTTGCAGTCGATATAGATCGGGCAATGGTCGGAAACGTCGAGCGCATCCTGCTCAAGGACTACGCGGTATTCCTTGACGTCAAAGCCCTCATGACCGAAGAGGAAAATGTGGTCGATCGAGGTAAGCTGTGAGCCCTTGGGTGCGGGACCGCCCTCGTATTCGCCTGTTGCTTCGTTATAAACCGCATAAGGATGGTGTGTTCCGGTGAGGTGCGAGAATTCGGTTGCGCAAACGCGGGTGTCGAGGCCGCCCCATTCGTATGCGCGGCGGTAGGGAAGCGAGCCGATACGGCAGTTCCAGTCGCCCATTGCAACGACGGGTACGTTATATTTGTACTTCATATAGTTGACGTAGGTCATCATCTGGTCAACGTCGCCAACGCGCGCGAGGTCGGACTCGGGACCACCCTGCCACCAGAAGTGGGTCGAGATAGCGCCGAATTCCATTCCGTCGCTCTTGCGGCGGAGAACAGCCCACGCAAGGCTCTTGGTCTTGCTGTTGTTGAGACCCTTGAAGAGATGCCAGCCGTGGTCGATGACGTCAAACATACCCTTGCGGATGAGAAGGGGAGTGTTGTCTGTAAAGCCCTCGGCTTCCTTGTGGGTGAGAAGCTCGTATTCGGGCTCGAGAAGCTCGATGATGCGGGACTGGTAAAGCTTGGGAGTCATCTCCTGAAGTCCGAGAACGTCGGGCAGATAGCGGAAATATATATCGCGCATGTGAAGGTCGCGGTTGTAAACGGGACCGCACCAGATGTTATGCGACATGATTCTGAGTTCTGTTTTCTTTGAGTAATCCATTTCGGAACCTCCGTATATAAATATTTTTGTTTTTTAATTTTCGGTATCGCGGACGATACTGATATTAATTTCGTTGATCTCGGCGCAGACACCGCAGACGTAGACGGAATAATTGAGTATAAGCTTTCCCGATTTGAGCAGACGGTTATCTACCTTTTGTGCCACGACAGTGATCTCGATCCGCTCGCCGCGCATATCGTAGGAGATAGATCTGTGACGCTGACCTTCCTCAAGGTAGATCGTCACGGCATTCTCAAAAAGCGTTTCTCCGCGCGTAAGCGCAATGAGCGACGGCTCACTTTTCATAAACGAGATCGTTATCTGATGTCCTTCGTCCTTATATGAAAGCTCTATTCTTCCGTTTTTTCGTGAACGCAGAGTGCCCTCCGAGGTTATTCGTGTGCTTGATTTGAGCAGCTCTCGGAAAAGATTTTTGATTTCCGAGGGCATATCGGTGGGGGCGTGGTTTGCGTGCTGTTGCCGGATATCGGCGGTTACAATTACGTCATAATGCATTTTTTTCCTGAAAGACGACCCAAAAAGTCGGCTAAAATATAGTGTGAGGTGATATTATGAAAATTAAAATGATTTGTTTTGCCGCGATCTTTTTCGTGCTGGCAACGGCACTTACGCCCGCCGCCCGCGCGGAAGAGAAGGAGCTTCGTCTGCTCGCCTACGCTATTGAGAACGCGGCTTGCGGCGAAAGCTATACCGTGATGGTCTCGCTCGGCGCGGTATTGCTCAACAGGCTGACCTCCGAGGCGTATCCCTCGAGCCTCGGCGCGGTAATAGCAGACGCGGGGATAGATATAAGCGAGGCTGAACCTTCCTCGCGTGCGCTTCGTGCGGCGGCTGATGCCGTCGGCGGCTTTGATCCGACGGGCGGTGCGCTTCATTACAAGTACGGCGAATATGAGGGCCCGGCCGCACTTGCGACCGACTCGTGGTTCTTCTACTGAAATTATACCGCATAATTGCCGAATAGTCAAGAAAATTTATATATATTTTCTTGACTTTTTTTATTTTTGGGTATATAATTATATAGATAATCATTATTTTCCAAGAGGTAGAACAATGGATCTTAAAAATCTTCTCAAATCACTCGAAAATTGCCCCTGCGGCAGAGAGCACACCTTCGACACCAAGGTCGTTGAAATTTACAGCGGTCTGACGAAGGACACGGGCAAGATCCTGCTTGACGCGGGCTTCCCCACCAACATTCTTCTCGTTGCGGACGAGAACACTCTCGGCGTTGCGAATGCTGAAGGACTTTGCGATTCTCTCGAGGCTTCGGGCTTTAACGTAAAGAAGCTTATCTATAAGAATATGATGTACGCCCGCATCGAGCAGGTGCGCGAGGTCGAGGCTCTTCTCGATGACGTTGACGGCGTTATCTCCTGCGGCACCGGCTCGCTCAACGACATCTGCCGCGTTGCTTCCTTTGAAAAGGACAAGAAGTTCTGTATCTTCGCAACCGCTCCCTCTATGGACGGCTTCGCATCCGATACCGCTCCCATCATCGAAAACAACTTCAAGGTTTCGTGGTTCGTTCGTCAGCCTATGGTCATCCTTGCTGACACCAAGATCCTTGCAAACGCTCCCACCGAGCTCAAGGCTGCCGGCTTCGGCGACATGGTAGCAAAGTACATAGGAATTGCAGATTGGCGCATTTCCAACCTTCTCACCGGCGAGTATTACTGCCCCGCAATCGCAGAGCTTACCATGACCGCGGTTAAGAAGATGGTTGCTCTTGCGGACAAGGTTACCGGCAGCGACGAAGAGGCAGCGGGCGCAATTATGGAAGCACTCGTTCTTTCCGGACTTGCAATGAAGCTTGCCCTTTCCTCCAGACCCGCATCGGGCGCAGAGCACGTTGTTTCCCACTATTGGGAGTGCTATAAGCTCGCTCGCGGCATCTGGCCCGAGTTCCACGGCAAGAAGGTCGGCGTTGCGACCCTCATCATCAACAAGATCTACCGCAATCTCGCAGACCGCGTAGAAGAGATCAACCCCACCAAGGACGTTCTCAATTGGAACGAGATCTACAAGCACTTCTCTGCTGAACAGATCCCCGAGGTTGAAAAGCTCAACAACCCGAGCATTATGGACAAGATCGATCCCGCAGACCTCAAGGCTAAGTGGCAGCAGATCCGCGAGATCATCTGGGACGTTCTTCCCGAGAACGACGAGCTTCTCGCGCTTATGAAGACCGCAGGATGCGCAATCACTCCCGAGGAGATCAACGTATCCCCCGAGCTCTTCGCAGAGGGACTTTACTACCACGCATATATGAGATACCGTATTCTCGTAACGAGAATGATGCCTTCCATGGGCATTGACGCGCTCAAGTTCATCGACTAAAATATAAAGCTTCAGGTTGGCTTGCTTGCAAGCCAACCTGTTTCAGAATTATCGAAAGGAGTTCCCGATGAAGAATGAAAAGCTGATCTCGCTTGCCGCCGTTTTCGGATGGTTTGGCGCGTATTTGTTTATCAGCATAGTTGCTACGGTTTTGCCCGAGGGCGTTGATTGTGCGGCGACGGTACTTGCGCTTTGGGGACTCGTTCTCATCTGCGCGAGGATATTTGAGGATAAAAGGACACTCCCCGAAATGCTTTCGCACGGAGGACTGAATAAAGCGTCTTTAGCTTTGATTTTGTTCGCATTTTTTGCCGGTGCGGGACTGAATCTCGCATATAGCGGACTTCTGCCACTTCTTCCGATCCCCGAAGAAATCGTAGAGTCATATATTGATGCATCAGCTAAATACGAAGAGCCTTCAAATGCGCTTATGTTCAGCACGGTATTCCTTGTTCCGATACTCGAGGAAACCGTATTCCGCGGACTTATCGGTGACAGAATATCGCGCTTTGCACCGAAATGGATCGCCATACCTATTGCATCGCTTATCTTTGCCGTTATGCACGGCGATCTACTGTGGTGTGCGTATGCGTTTATATCGGGTGTTGTACTGACATGGATGTATTTCAGATGCAAGTCTATCGTACCCTGCATTTCCTTCCACATAGCATTTAACGCCGCAAATTATCTATGGGCTAAAATACTGCCTATGCCCGACGAAAAATGGGCGTATGCCGTGAGCCTTACGCTTGGAATTGCGATATTCGTTTCATTTATCACCGTTTACACAGTGAAAACCAAAAAATAAAACGCTGTTGCGCGCAACAGCGTTTTATTTTTGTTAAGATGAAATTTCCATATAAACTCTGCGAAGCTTGCCCGAATCGTCGAAGTCGAGCGTCAGCTCACGTTCGTAAGGAAATTTTGCTCCGTCCCACCGCTCCCAATGGTAGATATCGGTGAACCTCAAGGAGTATTCTAAATGCACCGCATTGTCAACGTAACTGTGACTGTAAAACACGAGAGCGGATTCCTCGCTTGTCAGAAGAGCTACCTCCGATTTTGGGGTACCTTCACTTCCGGGATCAAATTTAAGTCCGAGCTTTTTCAATACGTCGGAAAACGTATCGTCAAAGGTTATTCCGAAAGGGAGTGTCAAGCCGTCAAGCGGAACTCGCGTGTAGAAATTATTGTAACGGACACTTTCTCCATTTTCGGGGTAACTGTAATGCCAGTGGTAACCGAAATATTGATGTGAAACCTGTGTTCCTCCGCTGTTGTCGGTGCCATCGTATACTGCCCCGTCACCCAATTTTGAAATTGGAGTTCCTTGATAGCTGTATTGAGATACGATAGATTTAAGAACATCTTCGGTAGTGCCGGTATATCCCTCGACAGTAAGATAATCGGAAAGTGTGTCGAGCAAAGGAAGTGTTCTATCAGAGTTCAGTTTACCTTCGGCGGTGGTTTCGGGCGTTTCGGTAACAGAGGATTCGGATGAATCTCCGACGGTTACAACCGGTTCATCCGTACCGCTAAAGCAGGATAAAAGCAAACACGGTAAGAGAAGAAGGGCGATCAATGCGAAAAACTTTCTCATTTTTGTCCTCCTTTCGGTGGCGTAAGAATTGTTAAGCCAACTCTACAAACGCACAAACGGGGTTATGGTCGGAAATATAAAGACCGTCTGCGGGGGTGTCGGTTACTATGTAGGACTTGGAGATATCGCAGGGGAGATCGGTGAAGATGTAGTCGATCTTCGGTGCCTTTTCTGCAGTGTATCTGCCGAAGCCGTGGAAGGTGCCGCCGAGGGATGCGGTCGCGTCGATAACGGGCTTGCCGTTGATCTCGTATGCGGTGAAAGCCTCGATCTCGGGGGTATTGGGATGCGCGTTCATATCACCCGTGATGATGCAGGGAAGATGCTTTTCGGAAAGGTATCTGACAACGTCAAGCGCGCCGAGCTTTCTTGCCTCGCTGCCCTTGTGGTCGAGGTGGGTGTTGAGGAAGATGAAGATCTCATCCGAATCCTTATGCTTGAGAGTAGCGGCGGTATAAACGCGGGGGCATCCGCTCTGGTCAGCCGCGTAGCGCGAGCCGGGAACGAGGGGTGTTGCCGAGAGCCAGCGGGTCTCGAGTGCGATCAGCTCAAAGTCATCGCGCTTGAATGCGATGCAAGTTGCTTCACCGCGGTAATCCTTGCCTCTGCCGCAACCGACTACGGTATAGCCGAGGGGAGCAAGTTCATCGCCGAGCCATTTCTTCATCACGGAAGCAGCTTCCTGGAAACCGATGATGTCGGGAGCGTTTTCCTTGATCGTGTCAAGAATTCTGCCCTTACGGTTGTGGAAAATGTTGTTGCCGTCAACCTCGGCAATAACGCGGAGATTAAAGGTGCAAACTTTAAGTGTGGTGCTCATTTTTAAGCCTCCTGTATGTTTTA